>JAYOYH010000041.1:0-43086 GCA_038153405.1 Gemmatimonadota bacterium
GGCTACGTGCACCACGTGATGGACTTTCCCGGCTCGCTCAATATTCACCACGAGCACTTTGTGCAGTATGTGCTCGATATCACCAAGAGCTTGGCCTATCACGGTTTTAAGAAAATGATCATCGTCAACGGCCACGGTTCCAACCACAATTTGGTCGATATGGTCTCGCGGCGCACGATCGTTGAGACGGATGCCAGCTGTGCCTACTGCTCGTGGTGGCAAATGCTAAAGGTCAATCCCGAGTTTCTGGAAGGGTGGCGCGAAAGCGTCTATCCCGGCGGCTGCTCGCACGCCGGCGAATTGGAGACGTCGATGCTGCTCTATCTGTCGCCTGAGAGCGTGCGCAAGGACAAGATCAAGAGCGAGATTGCGCGCACCAACAAGCTGGGTTCGAAATACTTGTGGACGGATCTCTTTGCTTCGGGGCCGATGAATATCGTCGAGTGGACGAGTCAGTATTCGGAGAGCGGCGTCATGGGCGAAGCGGAGAAGGCCACCGCGGAAAAGGGACGCCGCGCGTTTGAGGAAGCGAGCAAGAATTTAGCCGGATTTGTCGAGGAATACCACGGAATGGAGATCATGCAGCGCGCGCCCAAGCAGGCGATGCCTCCGACGTTCCCGCTGTCGTTTCCGACGGACTGAGTGGGGGTGTAGAGGGCGCCGTATTGCTCCCTTAAAGCGGTGTTACGGTCTCGCTATCTACGCGGTAGCGCGCCGCACAGGCAGGGCACGCCGTTTCGCCTAGTGGATCGGGCAGGCGCACGCCGCAGCGGCACACCCAGCCGATCCGGCGCCCCGGCACGCCGACGACCAGGCCGTATGCGGGAATGTCGGATGTGACGACGGCGCCGGCCCCCACCATAGCGTATTCACCGATATTCCAGCCGCAGACAATGGTGCAGTTGGCGCCCAACGTGGCTCCGCGTCCGACGCGCGTCTGGCGAAACTCGTTTTTGCGTTCGATAAAGGCGCGCGGGTTGATGACGTTGGTGAAGACCATAGAGGGTCCGCAGAATACGTCGTCTTCCAGCGTAACGCCCTTGTAGACGGAGACGTTGTTCTGTATTTTGCAGCCGTTGCCGATCTGTACATCGCGGTCGATATAGACGTTTTGGCCGATATTGCACCCCGTGCCGATCTGGGCGCCGGGCATGATGTGGCAAAAGTGCCAGATAGACGTTTGTGTGCCGATGTGCACGGGGTTGTCTACCTGGGCCGTCTCGTGGACGAAATACTCAGCGGACATATGGGCTCCATTCGGATGAAGTGCATCGGAGACGCGGTGCACACCAAATATACGCACAGGTAAAGGGAGGATGCAGTATGAAACTGGCCACATTTAGCGCCGGCGGTCAACAGCGCTTGGGAGCGATCGTTGCCGGCGATGCCGTCGCCATTGATTTGGCACGCGCCGAGCAGGCGCTGGCGCGCAGCGAGAAGCGCAAAGCGCACGACTTTTTCGGCGATATGCTGACCCTGCTGGAAGCGGGTAGCAAAGGCATTAGTGCAGCTAAGAAGGCGGCCAAGGCGGCCGAGGCCAAGCTGGGCAAGCCCGACGGCAAGACGTCGTTTGCCCTTTCGCGCGTTCGGCTGCGCGCGCCCGTGCCCAATCCGCGCAAGGTATTCTGCCTAGCCGGTAACTACCAAGACCACATCGAAGAAGGCGGCCGCGCCAAACTCGCCATTCAGGACAAGGAGACGCCGCGCGTCTTTATGAAGCCGCCGACCACGACGGTCGTTGGGCCCGGCGATAAGATTCTCATTCCGCCGATAGCCAACTCGATCGATTGGGAAGGCGAGTTGGCCGTTGTCATGGGCCGCACGTGCAAGGGGGTCAAGGCCAAGGACGCGCTGAAATACGTCGCCGGCTACACCGTAATGAACGACGTTTCAGAGCGCGCGCTGCGCATCAAAAAGCGCACGGATAGCCGGCCGCGCGACGAGTGGTTTGACTGGCTTAACGGCAAGTGGCTGGATACCTTCGCGCCGCAGGGGCCGTGGCTGGTTACGCGCGACGAGATTCCCGATCCGCAGGTGCTCGATATCAGCACCTTTATCAACGGCGAGCGCAAACAGCACAACAACACGGGCCAGATGCTCTATCCGGTCGACAAAGTCATCGAATATATTTCGGCGATCATTACCCTTGAGCCCGGCGACTTGATTAGCACCGGCACCATCTCCGGAGTCGGCGCGACCACCGGCACCTTTATGCAGCCCGGTGACAAAGTACAAGTGGAAATATCTCGGATTGGCGTGCTGAAAAACAGCGTGGCCGCCAGCAAGAAATAGTCCTACTTGGACGATGAGCAACACGAGGCAGAGGTCGCTAGCGGCCTGCTGAGCCGCGCTTTTGTGGTCCTCTGCCTCGTCTACTTTCTCAACAGCTTCCTATCGGCGCCTTTTTCCGCTCTCTTCCCCGTTTACATAGAGGCAGACCTAGCGCGCCCGCCGTGGTTTACCGGCTATTTGCGCGCCCTGATGCTGCTGTTGGGCGGCATCTTTGCGGTGATTGCCGGGCGCCTCTGTGATCGCTTGGGCCTCAAGGTGACGCTGATCATCGGCCTGGCCGGCTCGGCATTGACCGGTCTCGTGTTTCGCACGGGAGATCCAGCCGGCCTGTCGCTGCTGCTCTTTGTTATGGGGGCGGCCAGCGGTCCTTGGTCGACGGCGGGGCAGAGCATCCTCATTCGTGCCGTCAAGCCAGCGCATCTGGGCTTGGGCGGGGCGCTCTACTTCCTCAGTAACACGCTGGGCAATTCGCTGGGCAGCCTGTGCACGGGACTGGTCAAGGCGGACTGGTCTTTTGCACAGATCGGCGTGGCGATGAGCGTAGGTATGTTGGTTGTCATCGCTTTGGCGGGTTTGCTGCTGCCCGGCGATAGGGAGTCTACAGGGGGCGGCCAGACAAGAGATGATTCTTCGCTGTGGACGGCCTACAGACCGCTGCTGCTGCGCGGTGAGATTTGGTTGCTGTTGAGCCTGCGCCTGACCATTACCACCTTCTGGGGCATGGCGACGCTGGCCATGCCGCTGCTGATTTATCGCGTGGGACAGAGCGAGGCACTGCCGGCCTACTTCGCCTCCGTTTCGCTGGTCGTCGCCGCTGGATGCCAGTTGGGCACCGGCGTGCTCAACGACCGACTGGGCCATAGGAAGCCGCTGCTGTTTGCCGCTAGTGGCATATGTTTGAGCGCGCTAGGAATGGCCCTCTTTCGCGATTCGCTGCTGGGGCTCTTTGTTTGCGGCACGGCGCTAACGGGCACGGCGTGGGCCGTATCCACGCTGATTCCAAAGTTAATCAACGATGTGGCCGGCCCCGACGAAAAGAATCGCCTCGTCGGACTGGGGCACATGGCGTGGAGCGCCTCCATGGTCAGCGGCAGTCTGATCGGCGGCTATTTAATCGACCTGCACCCGGCGCTGCCCTTTGCCATTGGCGCGCTGTTGGCCGCTGGCGGAACGTTTGGCGCCTGGCGCCTATGCGCCTATCTGGACAGCAGGCACAGCGGGGCTTAGAATAGGAGACCGCGTTAACCAAAGTGAGCGCAACGCTCCTTTGCTCCCCGGCGAAACGGGCGCACGGCCATGCAAAAACTTCGCTTATTATTGGTCACGCTATCGCACTTCTGCGTCGATAGCTATGCCACCCTGCTGCAGCCGGTGCTGCCTCTGCTCAAAGCCAATCTCGGGCTCACGCTCGCACAGACGGGCTTTCTGGGCACCATCGTTTCGATATGCAATATTAGCCAGCCGTTGATGGGCCTGTGGGCCGACCGCATGGGACGGCGCTATCTGGTCATAGCAGGGCTGCTGCTGTGCTCCATTTTCTCGCCGCTGATGGGCGTAGCTCCTAGCTATGCGCTGTTGGTGGTTGCATTGGCCCTCGGCGGCATCGGCGTGGCCGCCTTCCATCCACAGGTTTTCTCGCTGGCCGGCGAACTGAGCGGCGAGCGCCGCTCGTTCGGACTGGCGCTCTTTATCTTTGGCGGCACAATGGGCTTGGGCTTGGCACCGCTGTGGTTGCCGCTCTATGCCGAGAGGATCGGTCTGCAGGCTCTGCCGCTGGTTTCCATACCCGGTCTCATCTTCGTGCTCCTGCTGGTTCGCTTTGTGCCGTTGGACAACCCGCACTTTAACGAGGGGCGCACGGCGGCCAACTGGCGCCTCTTGGGTCGGCATGCCGGACCGTTGGCGCTGATTACGCTCATCGTGGTGATGCGCTCGATAACGGGCTTGGGCTTTGGCACCTTCCTATCGCTGCTTGGCGAGGAGCGCGGGCTGGACCTGATCATGGGTGGGGTCGCGCTGGGCGTCTACAATATAGCCGGCGTCGTCGGCGCGCTGATCGCTGGCTACATGGCCGATCGCATAGCGCCTAAGGTCATTGTGTGCACCTCGCTCTTTCTATCCGCGCCGCCGCTCTACGCCTTTGTGTCGACGGGCGATGTGCTGACCGGATACGTGCTGCTGGCGGTGGGTGGCGGGTTGCTGCTGGCTTCCAATTCGATTATGGTGGCTCTCGCGCAGGAACTCGCGCCGGAAAATTCTGGACTGGCCTCGAGTCTGCCACTGGGGTTGAGCTGGGGGTTGGCCAGTACCAGCCTGCCGATTATCGGCGGCATGGCCGACCAGATCGGCGTCGCCGAAACGCTGAAGTACCTCGCACTGCTGCCCGTATTGACGGGCGCACTTGCCCTATTTTTGCCCTCTGCAAACAGGAGCTGATATGGCTGATGAACTGCTCTTACTGACGCGCGAACAGAAGGAATCCTTTGATGCCGATGGTTTTTTGCACCTGAAGGGTTTTTACGATGCCGCGGAGATGGAAGAGATGCGCCGCCAGTTTGGCGAATTGGTCTGTCAGCCAGAAGGGCGTCCAAAGAATATGAGTTACGCCTTTATGGAAAGCCCAGAAGGTTATCAGGCCGATGCGTATAATCCCAAGAACGTAGTGGGTATGATGGACCAAACGCTGGCCAACGACTATTGGTTTGATCAGTTTACCGAGCCGCGCATTGTATCGGTGATGTGCGACCTGCTGGGCCCCAATATCGATTTTCACAATGGCAAGGTGCGCAACAAGCCGCCGGGCTATACCTGCACGCAGGGTTGGCATCAGGACTGGCCCTACGAGCGCCATTCGCGTCCCGAGTTGGCTGCTGCCATTACCTATCTCGACCCGACGGACTTTGAGGCCGGAGCGACCGAAGCCGTGCCGGGAAGCCATCTGAAGGGCGAGTGGCCAACGCAGGAGGGGAGCCACACGATTTCGGATGCGGCCGTTCCCGACGGCGAGCACGTCGTGGTGCGCGCCGAACCGGGCGACGTGTTGGTCATTCACGTATTGGTCGTGCACCGGGCTGGCCACAACTATACGCCGCGCGCGCGCCATGCTATAATAAACGAGTACAAGACGGCCGAAGCGATTGACCAGTGGAACAATCGCTGTGCCTTTGCGGGTCTGCCGCTGACGCGCAGCCGCCGGTTGCTTATGCCGCGCGTCGCGACTGCATGATATGCGGCAGCAGTCCCCGTACCTGTTGCGGTGTGGCGTGGTCTGCACTTGGCGATCATCGTGGAAAGTGTTCCAGTCGCGAGTCGAGTGTGAACGTCGCGCTCGTTGTCGGCGCGATCGGCGCGCAGGCCTACATACTGCTCATGCATATTAGCCCATAGGAGAACCTCATGTACGAAGAATGGAAACCGATTTATACAGCGCTGGCCTGCGATATAATGGACCAGCTTGGTCGGCGCGATCAGGCGATGAGCTACGATATACGGCCAAGCCATCCGCACGCACATATTGCCGGCACGGCGGTCACGCTCGACGCCTACACCAATCATCAGGCGCACGAAGATCCCTACGGTCAGATCTTTGCCGCCTACGATGTGGTCAAGGCGGGTGACGTATTTGTCGTGGCGACCAACGGCGAGTGTCGTTCGGGTCTGTGGGGCGAACTACTGTCGACTGCGGCCAAGGCCAGAGGCGTCGAGTCGGTGATCACCGACGGTCTAGTGCGCGATATTCGCCAGATGAACAGCATGGGATTCAACTGTTTCAGCAAGGGGTGTTCGCCGCTCGACTCGGCTGGGCGCATTGTGCCGGAATCGGTTAATGAACCGATTCTCTGCGGTGGTGTACAGGTGTATCCCGGCGATTTCGTACTGGCCGATTACGACGGTGTCGCCGTTATCCCTGCGGCGATAAAGGACGAAGTATACAAGAAGTCGATGGAAAAATTGGAGGGCGAGAATACTGTGCGTGACGAACTGGCATCAGGGCGCTCACCGCGCGAGGTATTCGACGAATACGGCATCCTTTGAGCGCGCCGGTGTGCTCAGATGGGTAGCGGAGCTGCGCGTTATCAACGCGCGCGGGTTAGCGAGTCCACCGCGTCGCGTAGCTGTTTGGGGTCGATGGGCTTGCCGACGAATGCATTGAAGTCGTAGTGGCTCAGCGAGTCGATGTCGAGCGCACCCGACGTGGCGACAATGGGCAGGTCGGGGTAGAGGGTGCGCAAATTCATCAAGAGCGTGCATCCGTCCATTTGCGGCATGCGAATATCGGTGATGACCAGATCGAGCGAACGCGAGCGCATAATGTCGAGCGCTTCGCTGCCGCTGCTGGCTTCGTAGACTTCGTAGTTCGACAGGATGTGCCGGACTAGCCAGCGGCACTCGGGCTCGTCGTCCACGACCAATACCTTGGGCTGTTCAGCCGCTTGAGCCGACTGCAGTTGTGCAGCCACTGTGCGCAGTTCTTCTTCCAACGACCCGATCCGATCTCTCAGGTGCTGTTGCTGTTCTATCTCGCCCTGATGGGTGCGCTGCTGACGCTGTCGAGTGAGTATCTGCGCCAGATTGCGGTACATGACCAATTGGGCTTCTTTATCGTTGTCGAGGACGTCGAGAAAGAGCTGGCGCGCGATGGACAGTATATGACAGGTACTCAGCGTTTGCACGTTGCTTGAGAAGCGCTGTTCGGACAGAATTTCCACGCCGCCTAAAAGGGCGAACGCGCGCAGGCTGCCGGACTCTACTGTGTCGGCGCGTCGGCGCGAGCACTCCCCAGCACAGAGGATCAGCAGCTCAGTGGGTGCATCACCGGTCGAGCACAGCACCTGCTCCGCGTCTTGGACGCGGTGTTCGCTTACGGACAGCAGCGCGCGCAGGGCACTAGCCGAAACGCCGTTGAATAGGTCGATTCTGCCGATGACCTGTACGAGTACGTCACTGGGTGCTTTGGACATGGGTTTCGCAGTACATTTCTTTAGTGAACGTACAAATATAAGCAAACACGGTAATCTGTCAGCTTGTTGGCCCGCCGTCTGCGTGCGATATCGGTGCGGCGTGGCAGCGGTGTTTAGGCGAGCCAATAGGAGAATAGATTGGCGCGTTTCATGCGAAAGCGCAAGCGCACCGCATGGCCGCGGAGCGCGGCCAGCGGACGATCAAAGCGCAGCGCCGTCTCCGTGCGATCCTTTACCATCGGCAGCGACGTATAGCCGGGTAGCGGCGATCCCACATCGTCGGTCACTTCCACTTGGAGATAGCCGCGGCTGTCGGCGTTGACGCAGAGTTGGTCACCTTCTACGTATATGGGTTTGGTCAGCAGTGAACCCTCTTCATCGCCCGCCTCCACAGACGCGAAGCCGTCGCGGCGCAGCGTCGCCAGCCCTATGGCCGAACGGTCGGTGCGCTCTACTCGGGCGAATTTGCGGCCAGTGTGCGGGCCCTGCACGCCGCCGTAATAGAGATATATCTCGTCGCCGACGGCGATGAAGTGTTGGCTGATGCGCACCATGCCGTCTTCCCATGATCCGCGTTCGCCCAAGCCGAGAAAGGTCTGCCGGTCGAGCACGCGCTGCCAGTGGATGCCGTCGCGACTGCAGGCTAGCGAAGTGTCGATACAGCCGTCGACGCCCTCGCGGTAGACCCATACCATGCCCAAATACATGCCCTCGTACATGCTGAGCGGCATGCCGTAGAACTGGGTGCCCTCTTCGTCCCACTCATCGGCGGCAAAAACCGTACGTGGCTGGTCAAAGTGCACGCCATCGCGGCTCTCGGAGCGAGCGATTCGGCGTCCCCCCGATCCCATTCTTCCAAAGGCGACATAGGTTTGGAGGCGCTCGTCCCAAACCAGCGACTGCGTGGTATCGCTGCCTAGAGCGATCACCGGATTTTCCGCGCAGTTTTGCCAGTGAATGCCGTCTGGCGAAAAGGACATCCACATGCCGTCGCCATCGCCCTGTCCCCAGATCAGGCGTCCTTGGTGCTCTACAAAGGTATCCGTGCCGCCGTGCTCCCAATAGAAGGCTTTATAGCGTCGCGCAGGATCGGCGTCGCGCTCGTCGTAGAGCAAGGCAAAGCCCTCGCAGTTGCTGCGACCGACGTCGATCAAATTATTGGCCGTTGAGCCGGCAAAGTCGACCTGGTTGAGCGTTGGTTTGTCCCAGTGCACCCCGTCGCGCGATTCGGCGTAACCCAGCAGCGTGCAGTTGCCCAGCGCGCGCCGTCCGCGAATCTGCACGAAGTCATCGGTCTGCGGTCCGGTTAGGTACCACATTTTGAACAGTCCATCGCGCGGGTCGCGCAGGACCGTTCCGTAGAGTGAGGCAAAGCGCTCCCAAGGATATTCACCTTGTAGGACGGGGTTGTTGGGATGGCGGTGCGGGGCGTGTATGCGACGGTGTAAATGTTCCATGCGCGTCACGTCCTGCAGATCTAAAAAGAGGTGTCTATAGCCCATAGCGTCGATCATTTTGGCCAATATGATGCGCAAGTGCGCGATCGACAAGGGGGGCGCATGCCGATAGGTCGTAGCGCTTGGGTTGGAGTGATAGCTCCAAGAGCCACGGGTTTAAAGGACGTATTTCTCTAATAATTGGCGGTAAATGGCCGCAAAGTCGGCGCGCCCGTTATCCTTGTTATAGAAGTAACAGAATGGGTTTGGATTCAGTTCTAAGATGCGCAGGCCGTCGGCGCCGTTGATTAAATCGACGGCGTAAAAGCCCAAATCGACGACGGGTGCGATGGCGGCGACCAGCGCGCGCATGGATTCGAGCACGGGCCCCTCGGCTACGCGCACGGCGCGCCCGTCGTCTTGGTGCAGCGGATTGAGGTCGGTTCCGCCGCGCGCTTCGCTTTCCTTGCCGTAGGCCAAGAGCAATTCGCCCTCCGTCGCTACCGCGCGGAACTCTGCGCCGGAGACGTACTCCTGTATCAGGACGATATTGTCGAGGTAGTTGCTGTTTTCAAAGAGATGGCGGAGGCGGTGTGCTAAAGCCTGTGCGCTGTGTTCGAGGAACACGCCCTGCGCCAGCGAACTGCGGTACTTTTTTACTACGAGAGGGAAGGCGAAGTGGCGATCTATATCAGCGACGATCTCGTCGATGGTGCGGTGCGTTTTATAGCGGTCAAAGCGCGGATCGGCCAGCGGGTTAAAGACCTGCTGTGTGTGTGGTATGGGTAGGCCGACGCGCGCAAAAATCTCGTATTGGAATGCCTTGTCCTCGGCGATGCGCGCCCCCATATAGTCGTTGAACGGATGCTTGTTGCGCCAAAAATACAGCGGTCGCCCACCATGGGTTAGGCGCATGAGCGCACCCTCGTCGCTGTAGGGTTCGCACGGCAGCCCCAATTCACCGCAGGCCATTTTAAGGCACTCTAAATTTTCCAGCGCCATGTCCTCGGTAATGCCGTCGCGTTCGCAGGGCAAATCGAAAAACTCGCGCGCGCGCGCGACGAGGAACAGCGATCCGGTGACGCACAGCGCGCCCTCTACTCCTACTAGCTGGCGACTGCGACGGAGTGCTGCAGAAAAAGAGGGAATGATCTCGGCCACTATGCCGTCGGGCAGGTGTTGGGCTAACTCGGCTGCCGGTACAGCTTTGGGATGGTCAGAGGCCGTGAGCACGATGCGATCGGCCAGCGGTGCCAGCGCGCGTAGAAACGCCCCCGCCTCGTGTCCCATGCCCATGCCAACGACCAGCGTCCAGCGCGTGCGCAGGACGCGCAGGGAATCGGCCAATGCCCGTCCTGCCTGCGGGTTGTGGGCGCCGTCTAATATGACCAGAGGCTGCGTACTGGCTCGCTCAAAGCGCCCGGGCCAAGCGTGCTCGGCGACGGTGCGTTCGGCGCATGCTTGCGCTGGAGCCAGGCCCAGGCCGCGCGCAGCCATCAGCGCCAGTTCGGCGTTTTCACCGTAGTAGCTGGGACGACCCGGCACGGTGCGGATTGGGGCCGTATGCAGCGCGATTGCGCGCTCGGCACACGTGCGCTGGAGTAGCTGCATCACCTCGGGGGCCTGAGCCGACGTCGTATATAGCGGATGTCCGCTGCGCGCTATGTGCACCTTGTCGGCGGCGATTTGCTCTAGGGTATCGCCCAGGATGTTGACGTGGTCTAAGCCAACTCGCGTCAGCACGGCGGCTCGAGCATCCCAGGCGTTAGTCGCATCATAGCGTCCTCCCAGGCCTACTTCGAATACGGCCCATTCGCAGCGCGCTGTCCTAAAGAAGTGAGCTGCCAACGCGGTCAGTGCTTCAAATTTGCTGAATGTGCCGAGTCCTTCGCGCTCAAAGTCGCGCGTGGCATCGTATAGACTGTCTACGGCGGCAGCCCATTCGTCTTTGCCTAAGATCTCTCCGTTGACGCGGATGCGCTCGCGCTGCGTGTGCAGGTGGGGAGAGGTATAGAGTCCGACGCGCAGTCCCGACTGCTGGGCGAGCGCGGCCAGTAGACTAGACGCCGTGCCCTTGCCGTTGGTGCCGCCGACGATAAGGGTATGAAAGGAATGCTGTGGGTCGCCTAAGCGCGCCAAGAGCGCACGCATGCGCGGCAGGTAGTCTTCCAAGGGGCCGCTCGGTGGCCGGCCCGTCTCCCAGTCGGGCAGCGTGTCGAGAAAGCGCTTGGCGCGGAAATAATCCATACTCACGTTTCCCCTATGCACAGAAAAAGGGGAGACCTGAACGGTCGCCCCGAGCCCCTCTAATTACTCTGCTGCCGACGGCGCTCATCCGCCGCGCGTATGCATCTCCCTATGCGGGTCTTCGCGTAGGTCTTCTATTGCAAAGAGTGCGCCGCGCGCAGGATCTTCCAAGCGCTGTTCGGCACCGCGCTCTTGGCGGCCGTTCCACGTGGCGCGCAGGTAATCGAGCAGTGCTTCGGGCTGTTGGTGTGCGCGCAGATGCGTGCGCAGGTCGTGGCCTGCGCTGGCGTACAGGCACAGATACCACATGCCGTCAGCCGTAAGGCGACTGCGGTCGCACGTGCCGCAAAATGGCTGGCTGACCGAGGCGATGATGCCAAAGCGCGTGCCGTCCTGCAGCCGGAAGCGCGCGGCTGGAGCCGCGCCCTGTGGGCCGTCGGCTGCGATTGGGCCGTAGTGCTGCTCTAATAAGGCGAGTAAATCGCGCCGAGTGACTACTTCACCCTGCGACCAGTGGGTCGCTCCGCCGACGTCCATGTATTCAATAAAGCGCACCTCGCCGCCGACGCGCTTGCCGTACTCGAGCAGGTCGATGATCTCATCGTCGTTAAAACCGCGCATCACCACCGTATTGATTTTTAGTGCGTCGAATCCCGCGGCGGCGGCCGCATCGATACCCGAGAGCACGGATGCCAGCGGATCGCGGCGCGTCAACTGCTCTAGGCGATCCCGTCGCAGCGAATCTAAGCTAATGGTGATGCGCTGTAATCCGGCATGGCGCAGGGCAACGGCGCGCTGCGCCAGCTGCGTGCCATTAGTCGTCAGGGCTAGATCGCGAATCGACGGCATGTCGGCTATGCGCGCTACGAGCTCTTCCAGATGTGGGCGCAGCAGGGGTTCGCCGCCCGTGATGCGCACGCGGTCGACGCCGAGTTCGGCGAATAGGCTCACCGCTCGCTCAATTTCGTCAAAGCTGAGTATATCGCTTTTAGGTAGCCATGCGTAGCTTTCTTCGGGCATGCAGTAGCGACAGCGCAGGTCGCAGCGATCGATGACCGATAAGCGCAGGCTGCGCATTGGGCGCTGTAGGCGGTCGATGAGAGTGTTTTCCAAAGTGGTATGGTTCAGAGGTAGCCGTGGTGTATGCTGTCCGATAAACAGATTGAAACTAGATTTTTGAATATAGGTATTCTAGGCGTTGGAGCAATTTTTAGGCGTGGACATGCGGAGGGGCAGCGCGCCGTTTTACAATGAGAAAGTGCATAGGCAACTGTTTTACGTATATTATCGGGGAGCGCGAGCCTTCGCTCGCTCGGTTTTTTTATCGAAAGCAGTATTTTCAGGACATAAAGCAAATTTTTACAGTAATTTGCGCATGTTTCACTCCATGGGTAGAACGCGGCTTCTCACAGGAAGATTGGGTGTTGTATGGTTGCCAAGGTATTGATCGTCGAAGATGACGAGGCATTGCGCGAAAGCTTGGCTCTCGCGCTGAGGACGTGTGCTGATCCCCCCATGGAGGTCCTAATCGCCGGTGATGGCAAAGAGGCCCTGCGCATCGTAGAAGAGCAGGGGGATATCAATGTGGCGGTGGTCGATATCTTTATGCCCGGCGTCGATGGGATCGAATTTATTCGCATGGTCCGCAAGACGCCGCACACCCTCAACACGCTGGCCATTTCCGGCGGAGCGGTGCACATACACAGCAACTACCTAAAATCGGCGCGTTTCTTGGGCGCCGCCGCCGTTCTAACCAAGCCTTTCCGCATGGCGGAATTCCAGGACGCCGTCAAAAAACTGCTCAATGCTACGCCTGAGGCCGCCAAAGAGTAGCGCGCCGTTCTACGTGCGCGTCAGCTGGCGGTAGTGCACGCGCTTGGGTATCTCGGCATCCACGCCGAGGCGCTGGCGGCGGTTTTCCTCGTATTCTGAGTAGTTCCCTTCAAACCAGTAGACCTGGCTGTCCCCTTCAAAGGCGAGAATATGGGTAGCTAGGCGGTCCAAAAACCAGCGGTCGTGGCTGATGACCAGCGCGCAGCCGGCGAAGTTTTCCAGCCCCTCCTCCAAGGCGCGCAGCGTATTGACGTCTAGGTCGTTGGTCGGCTCGTCAAGCAGGATGACGTTGGCACCTTCTTTGAGCATCTTGGCGATGTTGACGCGGTTGCGCTGCCCCCCTGAAAGCTCACCGACTTTTTGCTGCTGATCAGCGCCGCTGAAGTTAAATCGACCTACGTAAGCGCGCGAGTTGACGGTGCGCTCGCCCAGTTCGATTTCCTCCTCTCCACCGGAGATTTCCTGCCAGACTGTTTTGTTGGGATCGAGGGTCTCGCGCGTTTGGTCTACATAGGCTAGTTGAGCGGTATCGCCCAGTTTTAGCGTACCTTCATCGGGCTGCTCTTGGCCGGTAATCAGGCGGAACAGCGTGGTCTTGCCGGCGCCGTTGGGACCGATGATGCCGACAATGCCACCGGGCGGCATCCTAAAGGACATACTTTCGAAAATGATGCGGTCGCCATAGGTCTTTTTCAGGCCCTCGGCATCCACGACGGCGGCGCCCAAACGCGGGCCTGGTGGGATGTAGATCTGCAGCTCTTCGTTGCGCCGCACGCGGTCTTGATTGAGCAACTCATCGTAGGCGCGCAGGCGCGCCTTGTTTTTCTGCTGCTTGGCGCGCGGCGTCATGCGCACCCATTCCAATTCGCGCTCTAACGTTTTCTGGCGTGCGCTCTCGCTCTTCTCTTCCAAGCGCAATCGCTCCTGCTTTTGTTCGAGCCATGACGAGTAGTTGCCCTTCCAAGGTATGCCGCGTCCTTGATCCAATTCCAGTATCCACCCGGCGACGTTGTCGAGAAAATAGCGATCGTGCGTAACCGCGATGACCGTGCCTTGGTACTGCTGCAAGTGCCCTTCTAGCCAGGCTACCGTTTCGGCGTCGAGGTGGTTGGTAGGCTCGTCTAGCAGCAAAATATCCGGCTTTTTCAGCAGCAGCCGGCACAGCGCCACGCGGCGCTTCTCACCGCCGGACAGGTTGTCTACGACTTGGTCTTCGGGCGGGCAACGCAGGGCGTCCATGGCCATCTGCAGGCGGCTGTCCAAGTCCCAGGCACCGGTCGCATCGAGCTTTTCGGCGACGGTCGATTGGCGCTCGATCAGCGCGTTCATGGCGTCGTCGTCCATCGGTTCGGCAAACTTATTGTTGATCTCCTCGTATTCGCGCACGAGATCGACCGTTGCCTGCACGCCCTGCTCGACAATCTGGCGCACCGTCTTGCCACTTTCCAACTGCGGCTCTTGTTCCATATAGCCGACCGTGTAGCCGGGGGAGAGGTCGGCGTTGCCCTCAAACTCGCCGTCGACGCCAGCCATAATGCGCAGCAGGGTGCTCTTGCCAGAACCGTTTAGGCCGAGAACGCCTATTTTGGCGCCGTAGAAGTAGGAAAGTGAAATGTCTTCTATGATTTTTTTGCGATTGTAGTGCTTGCTCACACGCCGCATCGAGTAAATGATTTTTTCCGCCTCGCTCATCGCCGTTTCTCCTGAAGTTCTCTGTAGGCTTCAAATACTATAGATAGGTCGCGCTGCGCCTGCACGAAACCCGAAATGGGCGCGCGCGCTGGGTCGTGTAAACAGGCCAAAAAATCGCGCGCTTGTCCTGCGTATCCCATCAGGTCGCGCAGGCCTGGAAAATAGATTCGCTTGCGCGCGCGCGATTTGAGGCGCACGTAGAGCCCGTTGCTCTCGAATACAATGTAACCGCTCTCGCCGTCGATACGAGAGTGCTGCAGCACGCCTTTGGTCGGGCTAAATGCGTTCCACGCATAGTGCAGTTGGGCGCAGAGTCCGTCGGCGTATTCCATGCGCACTTCGGAGCGCCGTTCGGCTCTATCTGCATTGCCGCCGGGAAACCGCGCGGCGACGCGCTGTGGCTCTTGTCCGACAAGAGCCGATATAAGTGCCACAAAGTGTATGCCACCTTCGAGCAGTGCGCCATAGCCGCTCTTCCATCCCGAGGCGTGCTGGGTAAAGCACTTGCGCACGTGGATGGACTGCAGCGCGCCGATAAACCCCTGTGCGATAATCCACTGCAGCAGCCTTAGAGAGGGCTTGTAGTAGTAGTTTTCGGCCACGAGAAAAGGAATGTTGGGGTGGGCCGCTATTGCTTGTCCCATGGCGGATAGTTCGTTCGGGTTGGCGCATAGCGGTTTTTCTACGAGCACGCCTTTGCCGCGCTGCAGGGCAGCCGTGGCAAAGGCGACGTGGTATTCGGGGGGCGTGCAGAGCACCACGCCATCGATATTGGCGTCGAGGGCTTGCTCGTAGTTGTCGTAGACTGCGGTGCCGCCAAAGGATGCACAAAAGGCCTCGGCGCTTTCGCGACGGCGGCTGACAAAGTGCAGTTCGGCGCGTGCGCGCAGGTGTTTAGCGTGGACGTTGGCGATGGCGCCGCAGCCGACGATACAGATTTTTTTTTGCGCGGTGGTGTTCAATAGGGACTCGCGTCGCTCAGTGTTTTAGCATGGTTTCTGCCAAGCGCAGGGCATTGGCGGCGATCGTCAGGCTGGGATTTACGCCGCCTGAAGTCGGCATAAATGAGCCGTCGGCGACGAATAGATTGTCTACGTCCCACACGCGGCCATTTTTGTCCACCACGCCATCTTCAGGCGTATTGGCGCTGCGCAAGGTGCCAACGGCGTGTGAGAACGAATCGATCGCATAGGTGTAGGAGGCCAGCCCACCGGCTTTGCGCAGGACCTGCCGCGCGCGCTTGAGTAAGTAGTTGCGGCGCTGCACGTCGGCGCGGCTGTAGGCGTGTTCGACTTCTACCATGGGCACCCCCCACGCGTCCTCGCGCGTGCCCAGACGCACGCGGTTTTGCATTTGCGGCTCGTCTTCGGCTATGCAGAGCAGATTTTGCATAAGAGGAGCGAAGAGGCCGGCTATCCAGCGGCTGCCCGCCGGTGCATGATGGCGGATAATTTCCGGCGACGGCGTGTAGATATCTTGGATAACGCCGACGGCCGTGCCCAACTCGCTGCGCAAGTCCTCGTAGAAATCGCCAAAGCAAAGCTGTTTGTGGAAGACTTGCTGCGGATTGGTGCGAAAGGGAAAGACATAGCTGCACACCGCATTGCAGTGGCGCATGAGGTTGCGTCCCATAAGCGGGTGCTCCAATCCCGAGCGCATAAGCAGCGCTGGGCTCTGTATCGCTCCAGCGGCGACGACCACTAAATCGCCCCGTGCGCTGCGCTGCTGGCCGCTGGCCGCGTCGACATATTCTACCGTGTGCACGCGCCCTCTCTCTATATGCAGGCGTTGGGCAACGGCTCCGCTGGCCAGGTGCAGACCGCGCTGCTGTGCTTCCTGCAAGATCGCCGTCGCCAGATCGTTTTTGGCCTCGATGCGGCAGGGGAAGCCGTCACAGGTATTGCATAACACGCAGCGCGGACGGCGCTCATCGCGAAAGTTTATGGCCAGTGGAATGGGAAAGGGTCGGTAGCCGAGATCAGCCGCCGCGCGCTGCAGGCGATGTGCCGGCTCGCTCAACTCGATTGGCGCAAAGGGATACGATTTCAGGCCGGGCGGTTCAAACGGATCGGCTCCAACTGCGCCGTGTACGCCCAACAGTGTTTCGGCGCGCGCGTAGTAGGGCGCCAAGTCGGCGTAGGAAATGGGCCAGCGCTCAAAGTCCTTCTCGCGCAGGCGCAGCGAAGCACCGCCGTAAAAGACCGACTTGCCGCCCACGGTCTCGTTGGGATAGACGTCGCTAAAACGGCGGGCGCCGTACTGTTTGACGCGAATCGGAGTGCGGCCGCGGTAGCGCTGCTCGATGAGGATCTGCCGCTGGTTCCAATCGCCCTCGTCGCGGTGCGGCCAGCGGCCGCGCTCTAGCAGCAACACGCGGCGTCCGGCATCGGTTAGCGCGGATGCGACGAGTGCACCGCCAAACCCCGAACCGACAACTACCGCATCATAGGACGCCGAGTTCATGGGCGTAGAGCAGCACCAGCGCTGTGATGATGGCCAGCGCCGCGTAGTGAAAGCGCTCGCGCGTATCCAATTGCTGCTGGATGCGCGGCAGGTCTGGGCGAAATTTACCCGACATATTGCGCTGGATGTAGGTTTTGTAGTACTCGACAGAGAAGCGCTCTAAGCCGCCGTTCATATAGATGAGAAAGCCTAGCGGCAGGGGGTTTTCCGGGTCGGCAAGAACGTAGAATAGCGGGCTAAGCAACGCCAATACCATGCCGGAGCGCTGAAACTTGAGTGGCTTAAATCCCTCAAACGGCGCGTCTTTATAGGCGCCGCCTAGCGCTACGATGCAGCCCGTGCCGTAGGCGACGGCCAGGTAGCCCCAAAATCCACTGATCGCATAGTCGACGAGCAGAAAGGCGAATACGACAGCGACGATGACTATGCCGACGCCGTGGCGCAGCAGGTCACTTTCGACATGGCGCCCGAAGAAGGTTATGCGCGATGGAACAAAGTACTTGTCTTGGTCTTCGGTGCGAAAAAACCCCTTGTAGATTTCGGCGAGAAAGCGCTCAATGCCCATCACCAAAAAAAATAGCTGCACCAAGTCGAGGTGTTGCACGCGCGCTTGGAAATGGGGTAGGAAGTAGAGCGGCAAAAAAATGGCGATGTGGAAGTAGACGCTGCGCGGAAAGGTCTTTGGCTTGAAGCCCTCGTACGGCCCGTCTTTAAAGGCGCCCCACAGCGATGTGTACAAACCCGATACGACAATGACGATAAATTGTATGGCAAATGACATGCGGTTTCTCTAGGTTGGCTAACGCATAGATATTAGGCCAGATGGCGGCCTGCGGCAAGGTATTCTCTTGCTAGTGCGCGTCCGTATAGTTTCTTTTACGACCCCCTTATTCGAAAGGAAAATCCTATGCGACTCGGCGTCTGCGGTATGATTCCCAGCGAATTTGTCGAAACTAGCGTCCGCGACTTGGAGGCGATCAAGGCGTTGGGCCTCAGCGGAGCGGCATTTCACTACGGCGGCGACAAACTAGCCCAACTCAGCGCGGACGATCTGCGCGGCGTGCACCAAACCTTTGCCGACGCCGAGATGGATCTCGTGCAGTTTGGTATCGGCTTTGGCGAGTGCCTTTTCGATCCGAGCGCCGAAGTGCGCCAGCGCGTCATCGACAAAATAGAGCGCGGCATTGAGGTGGCACGCCAGCTCGATGCCATAGGATGCCTCATTCGCACCGGCAGCCTCAATCCCGCTGGATCCTATGTGCCGGACAGGGCCAACCGCACGCCGGAAGCCCGCGCACAGTTGGTGGATACGCTCAAAAAAGTCGCTGTCAAAGCCGAAGCAGAAGGTGTCGATATCGTCATTGAGACGCACGTGCTGACGATTATGGGATCGCCCGAAATCAACAGAGATATTTTGGCAGACGTCGGCTCGGCGCGGATGAGCGTCGTTATGGATTACGTCAACCACTTTCAAAATCTCGACCAAGTCTATGACAGCACGGCTCGACTGGAGCATATTTTTTCCATTATGAATCCCATTGCCATACTCGGCCACTGCAAGGATATCAAGATGAGCCCCGGTTTGGTGTTGCATATCGACGAAGAAGTGCCCGGCGATGGCGAACTCGACCTAGCGACGGCGCTGCGCCTGTGGCATGAGGCCCATCCAGATGGCTATATGCTGCTCGAGCACTTGCCCAACGAGCGCTATCCGCACGCGGCGGCCAATACGCTGAGAATTATTGAAGAAAACGGCATTCCGCTGCACTAGCGACAACGGCTTTGTCCTTGGGGCACAAGGCACTGTGTTAGGCGGTACCATACGACACGTGCGCGGACCGCATGGTGCCGGGTGCGCCGAATCGGGCGTCGTATAAGCGATGGCTATCTTGCTGCGCCGCGGTCTATGTACTACTCTAATCGGTCTAACGCCAACCTACTGAATAGGAGCGCGTCATGCACTATCGCACGATGGGTCGCACCGGCCTAAAAGTTTCGGAAGTTTGCCTCGGCACCATGACCTTTGGCCACGGCACCGACGAAGCAGAGTCGAAGAAAATCGTCGACTTGGCGTTTGAGGCTGGCATTAACTTTTTCGACACGGCCAATACGTACGGCGACGGCGAGTCGGAAGTCCTGCTGGGCAAGGCGCTCAAGGGACGCCGTCGAGATGCCGTTGTAGCCAGCAAGTTCTTCAATCCGTTTGGCCCCGGTCCCAACGATTCGGGTATGTCGCGGGTGCACATTATGAACGCCGTCGAAGATTCGCTGCGCCGTCTGCAGACCGATCATCTCGATCTGTATTACATCCACCACGTCGATACGCAGACTCCGCTCGAGGAGATGCTGCGCGCGCTCGATGACCTAGTGCGCCAGGGCAAGGTGCGCTACACGGCCTGTTCCAACTACGAGGCCTGGCGTCTGATGGAGGCGCTGTGGATTAGTGACTCGGAGGGCTGGACGCGCTTTGACTGCTACCAGCCGCAGTACAGCTTGGTCGTGCGCGATATTGAGGAAGAACTGATTCCCGTATGTCAGCTCAAGGGACTCGGCGTGGTGGTGTGGAGTCCGCTAGGCGGTGGGTTCCTCTCCGGCAAGTACCGGCCGGGTGAGCGCTCGGTGGCCGGCAGTCGCTCCGAAGAGGGCTGGGCGTATCCGCAGCGCTACTTCGCACCCAGCGCCGACGATTCGCTGGCGGCGCTGCTCGAGGTGGCTGAGGCGCTGCAGCGTTCGCCGGCGCAGATTGCCCTGCGCTGGGTGCTGGAACAACCGGCCATTACTTCGGTGATCATCGGTGCGCGCACCGTCGAACAGGCGCGCGACAACATGCTGGCCGGTTCGTTTGCGCTGGAGGGCGATCACCTGCAGCGCCTAAATGCCGTTTCTGCCCTGTCGCCGCGCTATCCGCGCGCGATGGAAGAAAATATGCACGAGCGGCGCAACGATGCCGTCGATATGCCTTCGCTGTAAAAGATTTATGCGACTCGCCAACAAAGTTGCGCTGGTAACGGGCGCCGGTTCGGGTATCGGCGCCGCTTCGGCCCGTCATATGGCCGGCGAAGGGGCCGCCGTAGCGCTGGCGGGCATTCCCGCCGACGGCGTAGAGGAGCGAGCGACTGGACTGCGGCGCGATGGCTACAGGGCGATGGCCATTCCCACCGATGTGGCCGACGCGGGTCAGATCGAGTCGGCCGTGCGGCAAGCGGTCGAGGCCTTTGGCCGTCTCGATATTGCCGTGGCCTCTGCCGCCGTGCAATATCACGATCGCGATCACACGCTCCACGCCCTTGATGAAGCCGTTTGGGACGAAACCCATGCCGTTAATTTTCGCGGCGTGATGCTAACCTGTAAATACGCCATAGCGCAGATGCTGGCGCAGGGCGACGGCGGTTCGCTGATTATCATTTCCTCGGTTACGGCGATGGACGGCGCCTCGCCCAACGTATCGTACCTTACGGGTAAACACGGCTTGCTCGGCCTCAACCGGCACATTGGGCGCCACTACGGCGCGCGCGGAATTCGCTGCAACTGCATTTGTCCCGGCGCGCTGGAAAAGACGCCCAATCACGATATTCATCCCGATCCCGATGGGCGCGCTGCCCGGCTCAAAGCCGCCATACCGCTCGGCAGGACCGGCACGCCGGAGGACATCGCTCCATGGGTGACGTTTCTGGCTTCAGACGATGCGCGCTACGCCAACGGGGCGCACTTTCTGGTCGACGGGGGCCTAAGTGCCTGATGGTCAAGCGGCGCCAACGAGAGGATGAATACGGTGGCTCTGTAGCGCTATTGCGCCGCCTGTTAACGCGCGTACTTTGATGGTATGGACCCTTTTAAATCACTGGTGAATATGCGTTTGTTCGGTGGGCTGCGTCTTGTTCTCTTGTGCGCGATTGCCTTTTGCGCCGCCGTAGGATGCAGCACCGGCGGCGACGCGCCAACCGCATCGCCCGACTCCGTTCCCACGCCCGACTTTCCGGCCACGGCGACGACGAGCTATCCGGGCGGGGCGCTGCGCGAGCAGTACCAGTATTTCTTGCAGGACGACGAGTCCATTTGGCACGGGGCATACAGCGCCTTTTACGAAGACGGCGCTGTCGAAGTGATCGGTTTTTACGCCCACGGGCAACGAGATAGCACGTGGTCTTTTTTTGATGCGACGGGTCGCAAGACGCTGCAGCACACGTGGAATAGAGGTCGGCGCTGGAACGGGCCGTTTATTCTATACTGGCCCAACGGGCAGATCAGCGAGTATGGTTTTTATCGCGAGGGGCTCTGGCACGGTGCCTATACCAGCTACTTTCAAAGCGGGCAAATCGAAATACGCACCCAATATGTAGAAGACCAGCTGCACGGCACGTATATCGAGTTCTATCAATCGGGCACGCGCAAGCTGGTCGGCTCGTATGATAACGGATTCAAGAGCGGTCTGTGGACGCACTACGACGAGGTTGGCAACGTCACGCTGCGCGAGCGCTACGAAGGCGGCCAGCTGCAGCAGGTCGAGCAGACGCGCATCGAGACCTATGAAGACGGTACCATAAAGTCGACCGCCCCGCTGACCGATGGCGATATCGACGGCGTCTACAGCGAGTACTGGCCCAGCGGCGCGCGCAAAGAAGAGACGGTGTACGTGCGCGGCATTCGCCACGGCGAGAGCGTGATATACTGGGATAACGGCGTCGTGCGCGAGACGGGCATCAACAGCAACGGCCGCAAGCAGGGCGTTTGGCAGACGTTTACCCGCACGGGCGCGCTCTCCATTCGCGCCTCCTACGCCCAGGGACTGCTCAGCGGGTCTTATGTGTCGTACTATCCCAGCGGTCAAATCCAGTGGGAAGGCACGTATAATCGCAACCTCAAAAACGGCACGTGGACCAATTATTCCTCTTCCGGCGAAAAGCGCCTGGTGCAGCTTTGGGACGACAATCGCCTGATCAACGGTATTGATTGTCGCGAAGATGCCGAAGCCTGCGAGTAGGGGGGTGCGCCCGCACGGCCATCCGCTTTTATCCAATACATTGAGAAAACGCATCTATGCGTGAGGCTATGCGCGCTAAAACGGGTGAGCTACACGTTCACATCGGTGGGTGTTTAACGGCAGAAGATCTGTTTGAGTTGGGGCGCGATGCGTTTGAGCAGATCGACTGGACGCTCTTTGTCGACGGCTTTGAAAAAGCCTACGGTGAGCGGCCGGATCCCGCTGCGATCTATCGCCGTGGTCTTGACGGCAGCGGCGCTGACGCGCTGCGTCCCTACTGCGTATACGGCGCAGAAGAAGGCGGTGACTTTGCGCGTTTTCAAGCGAAGTTCAATTTCAGCATCTGCGTATTTCGCCACTGGTGGCACGTTCTTTCCCGCGAAGGAGAAGTGCTTACGCGGATTTTTGAACAGCACCGGCGCGAGGGCGTGCGCTACGTCGAATACCGAGCGATGGCGCCCTTTGGCGCGGAAAACCCCGAGGGATTTATTAATTTCCATGCGACGATGGCTCATGCCATAGGCAAGGCGTGCGGTGACGGCTTTACGGCGCGTTACCTGATTAGCTTGCCGCGCTGGCAGCCGCTGGAATCGTACGCGCTGGTGCGTCGATGGCTGGCCGAACAGGCCGACTTGCAGGAAGTCGTCGTTGGGCTCGATCTCTGCCATGTTGAAGAGGGCTATCCCCCGGATTCGACGCGCCCGTTTTTTCGCCAGCTGCACGAAGACAACGCCGCGCGGCCCGGCCACCATCTCGACGTAGCCTATCACGTCGGCGAAGTGTTTTTTGATAAGTCGCTAGAGAGCGCTGTGCGCTGGTGTCACGAGGCAGCCGAACTGGGCGCCGCCCGCCTGGGGCATTGCACGGCCCTCGGATTGGATCCAGCCAGCGCCGTGGCGCGTCAGCCCGGGGCCCATGTGAGCGAAAGGGCGTCCGAGCGCGTGGCGCAGATAGACTACGATCTGCGCCATATCGGTGCGCTGCGCGGCTATGGTATTGCCGTTGACGACGATGGGCTAAGAGCCGAGCGGAGTGTGCTGGCTGAAAACCCAGAGCGAGTGCACCGCCGTCCCTATACACAGGAGCGCCTGGAGGACGTGCGCCGTCGCCAATCCTTTGTTCTCGATCAGCTGGCCGAAATGGCGGTCGTCGTCGAGACTTGTCCCACCTCCAATCTGCGCATTGGCGCCGTACCTTCGGCCGATGTGCATCCGGTGCAGCGCTTTCTCCAGTCCCGCGTGCCGCTGGTGGTAGGCGCCGACGACCCCGGCGTCTTTGGCTGCACGTTGGAAAGCGAGGTCGACTGGGTGCTCGAGCATGGCGCCCTAGATCGCAAAGCGTTAGATGCGCGTCTGGGCGATCCGCTGCGCCATCGCTTTGGACGGTGCGGTCGCTCCCACTCGCCGGATTAGATTCTATCCACCGCTGGACAGATGCCAGCGCATTTGTCTTATTGTCGCCCGTACTCCTTCTGCGAGGTCTACCGTGAAGATAGTCGATATAAACGTCGTTCCATTTAGCGTTCCGCGCCGGCCCTTCCACGCCGGCAAGCTGCTGCCCGAGACAACCATTACCCAGACGCTGACCAAGGTCGTTACCGATGAGGGGGCCGAGGGCTATTATTTTGGCGGTTCTGGGCACGGCGATATGGATGGGATGTCACCGGAGCAGCGCGCCGTGCTCGAGGGGCGCCTGAAAAACCTCGTCGTCGGGCACGATCCCTTTGACCGCGAGAAATTTTGGCACTGGATGTGGACGGCCCATCTGATTCCCGAAAATCTGATGAGCGTGCTCGATATGGCACTGTGGGATTTGCAGGCGCGCCTGTTTGGCGTGCCGCTCCACAAACTGCTGGGCGGCTGCCGCGACAAGGTAAAGGCCTACGCCAGCACCTACCCCAATATGGGCAGTCCGCAGGACTATGCCGATCACGCCGTCGCCTGCCAACAGGAGGGCTATCGGCACTATAAGATACACCCCTACTACTTCTGGGACCCGGAGACCGGCAAGCCCGATCCCGGTCGCCCTTCGCATATCAAGCAAGACCTTGAAGTGTGCCGATTGGTGCGCGATGCCGTCGGACCCGACATGGTGCTCAGTTACGATCCGTGGGGTACTTACCGCACTTACGAAGAGGCCTATAAGGTTGGGCGCGTGCTCGAAGAGCTCGATTTTTACTGGTACGAGCACCCGATGCCCGAATACCGCGTCGCGCCCTACGAAAAGCTGTGCAGCGAGCTAGAGATTCCCATTCTCTCGCCGGAAATCGTCAACGGCAGCATCTATTCGCGCGCCGATTGGATCCTGCGCGGCGCGTCTGATATGACGCGCATTGACGTGCTGCGCGGCGGCGTGACGGGCGTAAAAAAGATGGCGGCCATCGCCGAGGCCTACGGCATCAAGTGTGAAGTGCATATGAGCGGTTTTGCCAACTTGCAGCTGCTTGGCTCGACTAGCGAAGACGTCTGCGAGTACTACGAACGCGGGTTGGTCGCTCCCGGTATCGACTGCAACGAGCCGCCGCCCTACCTGAACGCCTTGGGCGATCCGCTCGACGCAGAGGGCTACGTCCATCTACCATCGCTGCCGGGGATGGGCTACGACATCAACTGGGATTATATAAGGGATCATCAGGTATAGCGGTGAGCGCGGTTGGGCACTTGCTGCCTCGTCGATCCTTTCCGTGGATGTGTCTCTACTAGGAGGAACCTATGGCGCGCATTGGCATCGTCGGCTTTGGCTATCTCGGCTCGTTTATATACGAACAGATTAGCACGCGCCCCGAGTTGGGGTTGGATATTGCCTTTGTCTACAACCGCTCGCCGGCGCGCCTGCAAGCCGTGCCGCCCGAGCACATTCTCGGCGATTTGGCCGCTTTTGCCGAACGCGCTCCCGATCTGGTCGTCGAATTGGCCCATCCCGATGTCAGCCGCCAGCACGGCGCTGCCTTTTTGGCCAGGGCCGACTACATGCCGCTCTCGCTCACCTGTCTGGCCGATGCCCAGTTGGAACAGCGCTTGCTCGCCGCTGCGCGCAGCAGCGGCACGCGCCTGTGTGTGCCGCACGGTGCCGTTATCGGCCTGGATGCGCTCAGCGAGGGGCGCACGATGTGGGAAGACGTGTCCATCACCATGAAAAAGCCGCCGCGCAGTATCGATTTTTCCGACTGCCCAGACTACAGTGCCGAGGATATAGAGGGTGAAACCGTGCTCTACGACGGGCCGACGCGCCAGGTTTGCGCGCTGTTTCCGCGCAACGTCAATTCGCACGCGGCCACGGCACTGGCCGGCATCGGTTTTGAGCGCACGCGATCGGTGCTGGTGGCCGACCCGCAGCTTGACGTATCGCTCATCGAGCTCCGCGCGCGCGGTCAGGGGGTAGAAATCGACATTCGGCGCGCCAACCCGATGCAGGGCGTCAGCGGCGTGCTGACGCTGCTGTCGAGCCTAGCCAGCATTGGTCGAGCTAGCAGTCCGCGCGACCCCCTTTTTATTTGTTAGCCGATGGATGGCACGAGCGCAGTATAAACGCATGGAGAAGACGGCATGCATATACAGCCCAATATACTAACGCTGTGCGATGGATCGCCGGCGACGCCTCAGCAGTGGTCGCGCCGCCGCGCAGAGCTCTCCGATGCGATAATTCCCCACGAATACGGCGGCATGCCGCCGCAAGTCGAGGAGGTCGCACCGTTCGAATATTGTTCCAATAGAATGCGCACTTGGGATGGGGTGACGTATGCCACCTACGAAGTGCGTTCGGCCTTTGCTGGTGGGGAAGAGCACAGCCTGATGCTGTCTCTGTGGATACCGCCCGGTAAGGGCCCCTTTCCCGTCGTGCTGTGCGGCGATGGGTGTTGGCGCACGTTCGACGACAATGTCGTTGGTCAGGTGCTGGCGCGCGGCAATATTGCCGCTTCCTTTGATCGCACGGTCGCCGCTGCCGACAACAAGGATTGCTACCGGGAAACGGGGCTCTATCGCCTCTTTCCCGAGGCGCACTTTGGCGCGCTATCGGCCTGGGCGTGGGCCTACCATCGCTGCGTCGATGCGCTCTTGCAAATGCCCTGCGTGCGCGCCGATGCCATTGCCATAAGCGGCCATTCGCGCGGCGGCAAGGCGGTGCTGCTAGCCGGGGCGACCGACGAGCGGATTGCGCTGGTCAATCCCAATAACTCTGGCATTGGCGGCGCCGGACTCAACCGCTGGAAGGCGGTTGGGTCTGAGACCGTCGATAGCTTCTTTCACTCGGGCAATATTTTTTGGTTCGCCGCGCCGTTTGCCGAGCACCGCCACCGCGACGGCACGCTGCCGTACGATCAGCACTTTATGCATGCGCTAATTGCGCCGCGCCCGCTCCTGCTAACAGAGGCGTACGAAGATCGCGCCGCCAATCCACCGGGAACGTATGCCGCCTGTCAGGCAGCGCGCGCCGCTTACCAACTGCTTGGCGCGGCCGATCACATCGGCTGGTCTTTCCGCGAGGGAGGGCACGCGCACAGCGCGACGGACTTTGCGGCGCTGCTGGATTTCATTGATCTGCACTTGCACCAGCGCGCCGTATCGCGCGACTTTCAGCGCGCGTTATTTCCGGACTTAGATTCTATTCTGTTACCGGTGAAAGATCGCCCTGAAAAGTAGAAGTCCGTTTGACGCTCGGATTCGTTCATCAAGGCTCGTACTGCGGCGCTATGGAAGACTGAGCGCGTTCAAGCGCTCAGTAAGCCGTGCTGGCGGAGCATCTGTTCCAGCTCTTCGCGTTGAATGGGTTTGGCCAAAAAGTCATCCATGCCTACCTCGAGACACTTTGTGCGGTTTGTCTCGAGGGCATTCGCCGTACAGGCGATAATAAGTGGGCGATTTCCACCTTCGGTTTTCGTCGCTCGCTGACGGATGCGTTCCGTCGCTTCGTAGCCATCCATAACGGGCATCTGACAGTCCATCAGAATCAGTTCGTACGATCCCTTATCCGTCTTTTCCACGGCCTGCGCGCCGTTGGTTGCTGTTTCGACTTCAAAACCCAACGACTTAACTGCGGATGCCATAACGATATTGTTGACGGGGTTATCATCTACTACGAGTGCAAGGCGTAGTGGGGTGAGCGCATCGTTTGCTATGGTTGCGACAACGTCGCTGTACTGTGCGCGATCCTCCTCTATTGCAATGGGTAGATCGAGCGTGAAAAAGAAGGCTGATCCAGCGCCCTCTTCGCTGTCGATTTCGAGCGTGCCCCCCATCGCTTTGATAATGGCGTTGCTCAAGCTAATTCCAATCCCCAATCCGCTGTGCCGGCTCGTGGCGCTCATATCCTCTTTCACAAAAGCTTGAAATAGAAGGAGCTGTTTTTTTCGCTCAATTCCAACGCCGTTGTCGCGCACTGCAAAGCGCACTTGGATGGAATCTGACGAGCGGGCAATTTCACTGCACTCAACTTCTACACGGGTTCCGTTTGAAAAGCGAATGGCGTTATCGATGAGTTTAATGAGCACCTGACGTATCCGTTTTTGATCAGCTCGAACGAGTAGGACATCGAATTGGGTAACGGGACAGATGAGTTGCGTTTCGTGATACTGGGCTTGAGTAGTCATATAGGTGCCGATCGACTGTAGCTCGGCGACCAGTTCGAACGGTTCGGAAGCTAGCTGCAGATGGTCAACCTCTATCTCAGCCATATCGACGATGTCGTTGACCATGTCTGCTATGTTTAATGCACTGCGCTTGATTATCTCTATCTTTTCGCAATGAGCTGGAACCGAAGAACTCTCTATCAGCGATTCACTCATGCCGACGATGCCATTTATCGGCGTGCGCATTTCGTGGCTTATATTGGCTAGGATGACTCCTTTTATTTCAGAGGCTACCTGTGCTTGTACCTGTTGCCGCTGGACCGAGATCAGCATATATAGCAGCAAGCTTGCAAAGAGACTGATAAAAATTTTGATGTAAAACGACCAGCCCAACCTAATTGGAGACGATGCGGCGATAACCCATTCGCCGGCTGGCAACCGGATCGGAATCGCTGCCGTGGGATGATCAAACACGCTTTCGTTTCCCCAAAAAACCTCGCCGCGTTCGCCGAGCCCATGGCGTCCGCGCAGGGCGATTAGCCCGCCTTCTTGTACGGTGTCCAGATCCGCTTCTTCATACAGCACGCTCACATCAACCAGGACCGTGGCTATTCCCCAGAAATTGTCGGGTATTTCGTCCAGCCAGTGGGGTTTTTCTGACATGCCACGTCGGCGCATGTATTCGGCGGGGTCAAAGGTATTTGGCTCGGTAAATACGGATAGGCGCGCAATAAACGCCTCACCTCCCTGTTTGAGTACGACGGGCCCTGAAAGAATGAGTTTGTGGTCTTTGATGGCGCGCAGTGTCTGTTCGCGCCGGTTGGGGTCCATCAGTAAATCGTGTCCGATGGCTGCCTTGTTGCGCTCTTCGTTCGTCAGGTAGCTAACGACAGCCTGTGGGGCTAGCTGGATGGATAGAAGTCCGCGCGTGCGCGCTGAAAGCGCAGTGGCATGCTGCAGAAATTTGTGCTTGAAATCGGCCTCTTGTGCCGCGTTATCTAAAGAAGCGTTCGAGTTTGTTTTGACGAATGCTTCTAACGCATAGGTCGTGTTGAGCCGTTCGTTGAGTGCTTGTTCAAGCTGACTCTTCGCGCGATACAGCCGCTCGTTGGTGAGCGCTTTGGTATCGCCTTCTATTTGCTCATAGTCAATTTTTGCTAGCGAAAGAGAGAGTAGAATACCGACCAGCAGAACTACGGCGGGCATATAGGTCGAAATGTGACCGGAAAAATAGGTCGAACGTAGAATGGATTTAATCATCTATGGTTTGACAGTCGGCAACGGTTGTGATCTGTAGGAACTCGTCTAACGCGCTGCGTTAGTTGGCGTAATTGTACGTCACTCCCAAAGCGGATATGCGCCGTGCCTCTTCTCTGTCGGTGCGTTGAATATAACTAGTGAGCACATGCAGTTCTACTCCCGGCATAAACTGGTGGAACCAACCAACCGACCCGCCCGAACCGTGCAGATAGGGCTGTTCTTCGGCCGAAGAGTGTCCGAGGGCTAGCGCCCAACGATTGACGCCGTGCTTATAGGTGAGGGTTAGCGCGTAGTGCAGCTGCAATGGGTCTGCGGCATTACTCGCTTCGCGCTCGTACGCAACGCGCTCTAGCGAGGCGCCTAAGGTTAGGGGCTCAGAAAGCAGCCACTGGCTCCATACGCGCACCGCGCTGCCGGCGCGAAGGCTTTTAGCAGTTGGATGGCTGCTGCTCATGCGCAGGAACTGCAGGCCGAGGTCCACAGGCCCAACGCGCTTCTTTGCACCGATATTCATGTCGTGCGCATTGGCATTGCTATCGTCGACGACAACAGCCGCAGAGATGTTCAGCGAACCCCACAACTGGGCGCTGTTCCACTGAATTAAGTTTTTGGTGAAGCCCCACGTGAGGTCTGAAAAGCCGACCGACGGGCCGTCAAAACCGCGCGCTGAAGCCGAAGTGTCCCAGAACGGGTCGAGCGCCATGCCCGTAGCTTTGTACGGCGTAGAACCAACTCCGATCGAAATATCGCCCCAGAAGCCTTTCGCGCCAACTTGGTAGATGATTGTGCTGAGTGCACCGCGGCCAAAGATTTCGTCGTTATGAGCGCGCAGTATATACTTGAAGTAGGCCGTCTTATCTTCGTGCGCACGCGAACCGCGCAGGCCTAGGATTGATGCATTATTGCGAAAGCTGATGCCATCATGGTCATTCTGCTCTTCACAGTAGGCAGCACCACAGCGCGGATCGTCTATGATGTTGAGCGATCCCCTAAAGTTTCCGAATAGAACGAGGGATTGTTCGTCTGCCTGAGCATGGCTGGCTACGAGCAACGCGGTCATAATGAGGATACGCAGGTAGGTCATCGTATTTTTCCTTTGGTATTAAGCATCAGGGATAACCCATTATGAGCCTATTTCAGTAGCGCTAGCGCGCTCTTTTATGATCTGAGTAAAATCTGGGTTGGAGGCGATGGTTGTATTTTTGAATGGTGACTCTTAGACAACAGTAGTAAAAAGGATCGTTGTAGGCCAATTGAAAATAGCGGTTATTGCCGTTGTCTAGTCAGTTCTTTAAGGGGCAGTGAGCCGGTAGCGATGCGCTGCAGCGTCTCGGCGTAGATGCGGTGTTCGACGGCCAAAACGCGTGCCTGCAGCGCTTCGGTTGAGTCGCCGGTGCACACGGCTACGCGCTGCTGAGCCAGAATGGTCCCCTGATCGTATTCATCGTCAATTAGGTGCACTGTGGCACCGCTCTCCGCTTCGCCGGCGGCTAGCACCGCCTCGTGCACGCGGTTTCCGTACATGCCGTGCCCGCCGAATTTGGGCAGCAGCGACGGGTGGATATTGAGGATGCGACCGCGGTAGTTTGCCAGTGTCTGCGCGCCCAATTTTTTCATGTATCCCGTCAGGCATACGACCTCTACAGCGTGGTGTTCGAGAACGCTGACTATGGCTGCGTCGAGTTCAACTGGGTCGGGATGCGTGGCGCTGCTTAGGTGGTAGAACGGAACACCGGCGCGCTCTGCGCGACTGCGCACGCCGGCGCGCGAATTGTTGCTGATGAGCACGCGCGCTTCGCCGTATAGCACTCCCCGCCGGCAGGCGTCGAAAATAGCCTGGGCGTTTGAACCGCTGTGCGAGGCTAAAAAGCCCAAGCGCAGGGGGGATATGCTAGGGCCTGCGACGGGCTGTGGGGTCATTGGGGATATGGACAGGGTTGGCGGGAGAGGTCAAGGCAGCCATTCTGTTCAAAAGTCGAACTGCTCTATGTTGTCGCGGTTAAAGTGCATGGGCGCGCCCAGTAGGACTTCGTCACCGTGCACGCGCACATCGCCTAATCGCCCGGCGCCTAGCGGTTCGCCTAGCGCGCCGCCGCGCACGGCCGCCGCTGCACCGGGAAAGGCGACCGAGGTGATGCCCCACAGTCCGCGTATATTGGGATGGGCCTTGAGCAGGTCCTGCGCAACTTGGTAGGCCAACTGCTGGTCTTCCTCGGATGGGCGCACGGCGACGATATTGAGTCCGGGCGCCGCTGCCGCTAAGTGCTTGTCCATCCACTCCATCCAGATGTTTTGGTTGGCCGCCGTCAGCGATCCCGTGACGATGGCTACATCGCCTTCGCCGCCTATTTGTTCGGCCATAATATCCACGAGGCCGCTGCCAATATCCTCGTAGGTGGCCTGGTTGACAAAGTAGTGGCGGCTTTCCTCGGCCGAGTCGGCGTCCCATGTCAATACGGTTATGCCCTGCTGCATTCCTCGCTTGAGCGTGGGCGCCATGCGCTGCGCCGGTAGAAAAGTAAAGGGGTGGGAAGCTATCGCGCCGCGCCGACCGTCGAGTGGGCATCCATGCACGCATGATCGACTGTTAATGATGCACAGTAAAGTATGGAAAAGCGCCCTTGCCAACCACCGGCGATACGAACTGCGTTGGGTTGATTCGCCTGCAGATTGCGCGCGCAGTCGCCCATTGTTACTCCACCTGCTATATTGCCTACTGTAGACTATGAAAAGGAGCACTTTTGTGACGAATTACGACGAAGCACAGGTGCCGGAGTACCAGCTGCCGGATCCGTTGGTCTGTTCGGACGGCACGCCTATCTGCGATGCGCAGATCTGGAGGTCAAAGCGGCGCGGCGAACTGCTCGGGTTGTTTGCCGAACACGTATACGGCTCTACGCCCAGCGCTCAGCCGGCCATGCGCGTAGACGTCTTCGAAGAAGGCGCGGCGCTCGGCGGAAAAGCCCTGCGGCGCCAAATCGCCCTTCGCTTCGGCACCGACGGGCCTCAAATGGATCTTCTCGTCTTTTTGCCCGCCGGCCAGCGCGCACCCGTGCCGCTCTTTTTAGGGCTCAATTTCTGTGGCAACCACAGCGTGCACGCCGATCCGGCCATTCGCCTTTCGACCCATTGGATGCGCGAAACGGGACCGGGGGTAGTAGACCACCGGGCAACCGAAGCGGCACGCGGTGTGCTCAGCTCGCGCTGGGCCCTAGATGCGATTCTCTCGCGAGGCTATGGCCTGGCCACGGCTTATTGCGGCGACCTTGATCCGGACTACGACGACGGCTATGCCAACGGCATTCATCCACTATTCTACGATGAGGGTCAGACGCAGCCAAGGGACAACGAATGGGGCGCTATAGGTGCTTGGGCTTGGGGCCTTAGTCGCGCACTCGACTATTGCCAGCTCGACGAGCAGATCGACGCTCGGCGCGTGGCCGTTATGGGCCATTCGCGCTTGGGTAAGACCGCGCTATGGGCTGGGGCACTTGACGAGCGCTTTGCGCTGGTCATTTCCAATGAATCGGGGTGCGGCGGTGCGGCGCTGTCGCGGCGCTGCTACGGAGAAACCGTCGAGCGCATCAACGGAGCGTTTCCCCACTGGTTTTGCCATAATTTTCGTCGATACAGCGGTCGGGAAGAGGCACTGCCCGTCGATCAGCACATGCTCATCGCCCTAGCTGCGCCGCGTCCCGTATACGTGGCGAGTGCCGTCGAAGATCGCTGGTCAGATCCCCGCGGCGAGTTTCTCGGTGCTCTGCACGCCGATCCGGTGTATCGCCTGCTGTGCGACGATGGTTTGCCTACCAATGCCATGCCGGCACTCAATGCAGCGAGCATGGGGCGCATTGGTTACCACATACGCTCTGGTGGACACGATGTGACCGAGCTCGACTGGCGCTACTTTCTAGACTTTGCCGACCGACATTTTCAAGGGTTGGTGTAGGATCGATTATGTATCTACATTACGCAGTGCTGTAAAAAGAGACATTGTGTTGCTTTGTGCCGAACACAGGTGAAGTTGCTCAACGGTCTATACTTAACTAAAAATGGATAATGCTTTGAACGCTAATGGATAACTTGGAAGAAAACAATTTCTCAAAGGGCGAAGTGGATGTTCATGCCCTTTTCGAGCGGATTGCGCATTCCATGCGGGCGTATACTGCTGGCCATTTAGGGAACAGCGTGATGCACGAACTCAGCCAGCCGCTGACGGGCATACTCGGCATGGCAGAGTATCTGCAGTTATACGGCGAATCGGGGAAGGATATTCCCCGTGACCAGCTGATGGAGAATATCGGTGCAATCATCGCGCAGAGCCTCAGAATGGTAGAGATGATTCGATCACATCAGCGCTTTAGCCGCCCCGATATCCGCTCCGAGCCCGAGGATATCGAAGTGGGGCGCGTCGTGGCGAGCATCGTCGACATCTTGGGGGTTCAGTTTGGTTCGCGTGGTATTGGTTTGAACGTCGATATCAGTGCACCCGTAGCCAAGGTCTGCGCCGTGCCATCCTCGTTGCAAGAGGCCTTGTATAACCTGCTGTTCAATGCGCACGAGGCGATTGCAGCGCAGGGTAAAGAAGGTGGGAAGGTCGACATTGGGGTAGAGTCTTCTTCGGATGGGTTTGTGCTCCTATCCGTGCGCGATAGTGGAGAAGGCATTGACAACGCCATACAGCAGCGCATTTTTGAGCCCTTTTTTACCACCCGCAATACTGCTCAGCACGCTGGGCTTGGTCTCAGTGCAGTGCACCATATCGCAAGGTGCTACGGCGGTCATGTCACCGTCTCATCAGAGCCGGGCCAAGGCGCCTGCTTTACCCTCTACCTGCCGCCCGCTTCCACAACGTAGCAATGCCGCGCAGTTCGTTTGTGGGACCACGGGTCCGCCAACCACGTGCACATGGCCTATTTTCGCGGCTCTTGCACGAGATGGCCATTCGCCGCTTTTTTTTCTATGCGCATAGCAATACTGTGTGATATTCACGGGAATATTCACGCTTTTGAGGCGGTGCTTGCGCGCGTTGCTCGCCAAACGCCCGACGCGCTTATTATCGCCGGCGATATCGTCGTGGGATGCGCCGACTCCGATTTATGCTGGCAGCGCGCACTCGACTTGGATTGCGCGATTTTGCGCGGCAACCACGAGCGCTACCTCTGCGAACTCGCACGCGGTCAAGCCGACCCGGTTTGGCAGGAAGACCAGTTTGCGCCGGCGCGCTGGAGCTGCGATCAGCTGGGTGTGGATGCGTGTTGCGGATTGGTCGATCTTCCCATGCAGATCCGACCGGCGGAGGACGTGCTCGTCGTGCATGCCTCGCAGCGCTCGGATCGCGATACGGTGCGCCCCTATATGGATGCCGACGAGCTACAGCGCATGTTTTGCGACGCGCCGCCTCGGCTCGTCGTGCGCGGCCATAACCACTATGCGCAGATGCAGCTGTGGGCGGGTGGACGCATCGTCACCGTCGGCTCGGTCGGACTGCCGATGGACGGCAATCCGACGGCGCAGTACGCGCTATTGGAACGCACGGCCGACGGTTGGGATGTCCATCACCAATCGGTTCCCTATGACCGCGATGCGGCCATTGCGCGCTTTTACGATACGGGGTATCTGGCAGAGTGCGGTCCGATTGCCGAGCTTTTTTTGCGTGAGCTGATGTCGGCATCGCAGCAGATTGTTCCCTTTCTCAACTGCTACGAGCGCTGGAAAAAAGAGAACCCTATTTCGCTCGATGCAGCGTTCGATCGCTACATGGGCAGAGCGCACAACGCGCAGTGGGAGCAGCACCTATGATCGAATACAATCCGCACGATCGCACGTTTGACTGCCCGCCGTCGCTGGGCGATGCACAGGTAGTAGATTTTTGTCGCGATGGCTACTTGCTGCTGCGCGGCGTCGTGCCCGAGGAAACAAATCGCCGCACCATCGCTTGGCTCGCTGGCGAGTTGCCGGCGAATCCCACCTCGGTGCCGGCGGGAATGAGTGCGCAAGACTTGCAGCGCATTCGCGCGACCCACGAGCCCAGTTCGATCTTTTTGGAAGAGTGGTTTCTGCGCGATGTGCTGCTCAACCAAGAGCTGGTCGGCGTAATGCGCTCGCTGCTGGGTGCGCACGTCGCACTGCCCGTGTTGGCCAGTCACCACGGCACGCAGTGCCCCCAGCCGGCGCAGGGATGGCACCACGATGCCGATCGGGTCTTTGGTCCCGAGTTGCACTTTGTCGAAGTGTTCTACTTTCCTCAGGATACCCCCGTTGAACTCGGCCCGACCGAGTTGGTGCCCGGCACGCACGTTCGCTACGCGTCGCGTCGCGCTGAAGATGAAGGCGTCTTTTCCGATGGCCCTGCCGGCACCCTGGGTATTCATCACCAGAGCATTCTGCATCGACGCGGCGCGTCGAAGGCCAGCGGTATCCGCCATATGCTCAAGTACAACTACTGGCGGACGGCAGCTCCGCGACGCGACTGGATAGTAGAAGACGAATTTGATGTGCGCACCGCGGATTTCGGCGGGCACGAGCAGGCGCGCTATGCGGCACATATGTACTACTGGCTCTGTGGGCGCGCCGATGTATTTCGCACGCTCGGCGGTCAGGCATGGCCCTGGCGTTCACCCAATCAGATCGGTCCCTCGCCCGGTTTTGAGCCCGAAGAGGGGTATGTGCCCGACTGGTCCGGCACGCGTGCCGATGGCTATGCCCGCTAGGCATCGACCGTTTATTTATCAACCCTGTAATGCGGAGTTCCCCCATGTCTTTTAACGTCACTCAGCAGCAGATCGAGCAGTTTCGTGCAGACGGCTTTCTCCTCGTCGAGGCGTTGTACAATACCGAGGAAATGGATCTCTTACTGCAGATCGGCAAAACCGATACGGAGAAGAGCGAGATGGTGCACGCGCCGCGCGATGCGCAGGGACGCGAGAGCAAACTCTGGCTGACTTCCGATACGGAGCGCAGCGATATTTACAACGCGATCTGCCACGGTCACCGCATGGTCGACGCGATGGAAGCTCTGATGGGCGACGAAGTGTATCTGTATCACTATAAGATGATGGTGAAGGAGCCGCGCATCGGCGGTGCTTGGGAGTGGCATCAGGATTACGGCTATTGGTACAACAACGGCGCGCTCTACCCCGATATGGCATCCTGCATGATCGCCGTTGATCTCGCCCACAGGGGAAACGGCTGTCTGCAGGTCCTCAGGGGATCGCACAAGATTGGCCGGATTGAACACGGACGCTACGGCACGCAAACGGGTGCTCATCCCGAACGCGTAGCGCTGGCCGAGCAGCATCTCGAACGGGTTTACTGCGAGATGCAACCGGGTGCGGCGCTGTTTTTTCACGCCAACTTACTGCATTGCTCCGACGCTAACGAGAGCGGGGATCCGCGCTGGTCGCTCATTTGCTGTTACAACACGCGCCACAATCCCTGCGAAGACAGGCCGGGGCATCCAAGCTATCGCCCGCTGGAAAAGTGGGATGATGCGCGCGTGGTGGAGTTGGGACGCCAACAGTATCAGGCTATGCAGTCCCATGTGTGAGGCCGAGGCCATCGTGCCGGAGGCGGAGGAGCACAGGAGCATCCGCTTGGACAATGGTCAAGTAAATGGCATCACTCCAACGCTGTATCCCCGACGGCTGCCCTCCCGCATGCGGCGGTGTGGCCCGACCCTCGACGGCGAACAGTAGAAGGCCCATCGACATGGATCCGACCGACCTGCCCCCGACGTTACACACCGACCTCGCGCCGATTCCCGATTCGGTCTTTGTCGCACCCGGCGCCCGCGTTATCGGCGATGTGCGCCTAGGACCGGAGTGCTCAATTTGGTACAACGCCGTCGTGCGCGGCGATATCAACTACGTTGAGGTTGGTGCGCGCAGCAATATTCAGGACGGCTGTATTGTGCACGTGACCAATGCCCAGCCCTGCGTTATCGGAGCCGATGTAACGGCCGGACACGGCGCTAATCTGCATGCATGCAGCGTGGAGGAAGGGTGCCTAATTGGCATCGGTGCCATCGTACTTTCCGGCGCCCACATCGGTCGCGGCAGCATCGTCGGCGCCGGAGCCGTCGTACGCGAGGGCGAAGTCGTCGAACCGTTTAGCCTCGTCGTCGGCGTGCCGGCTCGGCGTATTCGCACCTTGCCCGAGTCGACCTACGATACCCACTGTCGGTGGGCGCAGAAGTATGCGGGGCTGGCGCGAGCCCACCGACGGCCGACGTGAAGACCTATGACTTTTCCCGCGCTGTCGGTTCCCTTCAGCGCATCTTTTTTGCCCTTTGGGGTGTGGTGCAATTGGTTGCCAGTTCGATCGCCTTTCAGCGCGTAGACTTTGCCTACGGTCTCGGTGTGCTGTTGTTCGGCATCATTGCCTTCAGTGCAGCCGTCGTCGTCGTGCACCGCTTTAACCGCCATCGGATTTCCATTGGCGACGTGGGCCTCGTCATCGAAGAAGGGCCCACCCGTGCACGCGCCGTGCCCTGGGATCATATTGACGAGATTGAGCGCAGTGGGCCGCGCGTCGAAGCGCGCTTGAAGAACGGTGCGCATGTGCTCTTGTCGCCTCTGGCGCTGGACGGCGAGCAAGGCGCAGATCGGCTCGATGCGCTGTGGGTAGACATACGCTCATATGCGGCGGCAAAACGCGTGTCGATTAGCGAAGGTTGACCGGCCCTAGTGTGGAAGATATCGGCGCGATGGGGATATGGCCGTGCGGTTGCCCCCTGTTTGCCGCCGTCATTGGAGCGCCGTAGTATTACGCAGCAACAGACGGCTGTGTGGCTATCAAAGAGGAGGGGCATATGACGGACGCACCGCAGGCTAGCGCATTCGCTCTGATTGGCGATCGCTATCACAATTCCGACTATATTCGCACCGCGTTGACCAGGACGCTGGTCGAGGGGATCGGCCTGTCCATCGATTTTTGCGATGACGTAAAACAGCTCAACGCAAGCACGCTGTCGCGCTACGCGATGCTCATTACTTTCCGCGACGGCATGCAGTGGCCCGATGGGTATGGCGCGGGAGCACAATATCCCGGATACGACGGCAGTGACTTGCAATCCCATCCGCCCGTCGAGCCTACGCCGGCGCGCATCGTCTACTGGATGTCAGATGAACAAGGCCTCGCCGTGCGCGCGTTTGTAGAGGCGGGGGGGGCGGCGCTCTTGTACCACAACTCGACCTATATCGCGCCCAACTGCCCCGACTTTCGCCACGTGCTGGGTGCGGCAACGGAGGGCCATCCCCCCGTGCGGCCCTATCGCGTCGAAATCGCCCATGGCGATCATCCGATCACGCGGGGCGTGCGCGATTTTGTCGTCACGGACGAACAGCACTACATGGTCTACGATAAAGACCCCGAGTGCGTTCTGGCGCACAGTGTCAACGACGACGGCCACACTTTCAATGCGTTGGGAGCGCGCTGTCAGGCCGCTTGGGCCTACGACTACGGCAAAGGGCGGGTGTGCTACCTCGCACCGGGCCATACGATCGAAGCACTGTGGAATTCCGAATATGTGAAAATGCAGCAAAACGCCGCGCGCTGGGTGCAGCGTCAGGTGTAGTGGTCTGCGGATGAATTGCAAGCCGTGCGCAGGCCACGGGCAGCGCATATCGGCCGCTCAGAGGAGTCGCAGCACCCTCCACCTTTCTATATGCTTGCAGTTGGGTTATTTTTGACGGGAATACATTCGATATCTGTACGTCATGCTGCAGACGATATGCCGAAAAACAAAATAAATATCATCGTGCTAAACGGGGCATCTTCTTCCGGTAAGACGTCGCTGGCGCGCGCGCTACAAAACATATTTGAAGAACCCTACTTGCGCCTTGGGACCGATATCGTACACGCCATGCTGCCCGATCACTTTCGCGACCGTCGCGATGCACAAAGCGAGCGCATGGTGCGCGATGCGATCACCGGCATGCACCGCAGTGCCGCCGTAATGGCGGATGCCGGCAACAGCGTCATCGTCGATACCGTAATGGTCAACCGGGTCAGCGTCGGTGAATGTGCGCACGCTCTGGCGCGCAACCGCGCCTTCTTTATCGGTCTGTTTTGCAGCGACGAAGTGCTGAGAAAGCGCGCCGCAGAACGCGGGGAGAGCATGGTTAACATCGCCCTGCAGCAGGCGCGTCACGTGCACAAACATAGCATTTACGACCTCAAGATTAACACCGAAGGTAAGCCACCCAACACAATGGCCGAGCAGATCAAAAATCTGGTAAATAGCCGCACCGAGCCCGAAGCATTCAAGCGATTGAGTTCCCAGTATAAGAAAGGCGGCTCGTAGGCCGCCCGAAATGGATCTGATTACGCAGGGCATAGCCGGAGCGGCCGTCGCCCAGGCCATAGCGCCTGCCCACCTCGGTCGTCGCGCCGCTTTAGTCGGTCTGTGTGCAGGTGTCTTGCCCGATGCCGACGCGCTCATCTACAGCGCAAGCGATTCCTTGCTGCAGTTGGAGTACCATCGTCACTTTACACACGCCTTGGTCTTTATTCCACTCGGTGCCGCGCTGGCCGCCCTGCTGCTGTGGCCCTTTCTGCGCCGTCAACTGACCCTCAAAGAACTCTATGTATATGCTTGCTGTGGCTATGCGCCGGGCGGCTTGCTCGATGCCTGCACGAGCTACGGGACCCATCTGCTCTGGCCCTTTTCTGCCGAACCCGTCGCCTGGAGCATTATTGCCATCGTCGATCCCGCCTTTAGCTTGGCCTTAGCCGTCCCGCTCGCCATTGGACTGCGCCGGCTGCAGCCGATGCGCATAGGGCTCGTGCTGGGTGTTGCCTATCTAACCTTTGGCGTTGTCCAGCACCAGCGCGCGCTGGTCATTGCGCGCGAAGTAATCAGCCAGCGCCAGCACGTGTCCCAGCAGTTGATCGTCAAGCCGACCGTGGGCAATTTGCTGCTGTGGCGCAGCCTCTACACCGCGGGCGATAGCGTCTACGTCGATGCGCTCCACGCTGGCGATCCACCGCGCATATACCGCGGGGGAGCGACGCGCCTCTTGGATGTCGAACGCGACGGGCTGTGGTCGCCAAAGGACTCGCGTTCGCGCAGTGATCTGGAGCGCTTTACCCGCTTTGCTCGTCGCTTTGTCGTCGTTTCTCGTAGCGAGCCAAATTTCTTCGGCGATGTGCGCTACGCCATGCTGCCGAACAGTCTCGAACCGCTCTGGGGCATTTACCTAGATCCATCGGCCCCCGAACAGGCCGGCCGCTATGCGGCGCGGCGTGAACTGAGTCCGGCGCTGCGCGACTCCTTCCTTACCATGCTGCGCGGCAATTCGCTCTAGTGGGTTTGGACGGGACCGGTCCCCGAGTTTTTTCCGGGCCTTTTCGCCGTCCGTCTCTCATTGTAGTTTAATGCCCCACATTTATGTGAATGCCGCTCATTGTTGTACAACGAGCACAACAGGGAGGTTCTCATGTCCGACTACACCGTTCGCGCCGCGCACTGTAGCTATACGGCCAGCGATGAAGAGGTTTATCAGGCCCTCGTTCGCGCTACCGATCCCCTCATCGACAGCTGGGAGCGTCTGGCTAAGGCAAAGCGCATTGGCATCAAGATAAACCAAGACAAGCCGGTCGATCGCTGGGTGCGTCACGAGGGACAGCTGCAGCAGCTCGTCAGCGAAAAGGTCGTGCGCGCCTGTTTGCGCCTGCTGCGCGAGCGCACCTCGGCAGATATCGTCTGCTCCGACGTGAGCTTTTACGCGATGTATCAGGGCACCGATCCGCAGCAGACGAGCACGGCCCTGCCGCTGCTGAAGGAATTTGGCGTCGAGTACGTAGACTGCACCAAGCCGCCCTACCGCGTCCAAGAGGTGCCGGGCGGTGGTCAAATGTTCAAGCACTATGTGCTGCCCGAAAGCGCGCTCGACGTCGACGAGTTCATCTCGCTGGCCAAGATGAAGAACCACGCCTTTATGGGAATCACGCTGAGCCTAAAAAACCTCTTTGGCCTAATGCCGGCCGAACCCGAGTGGCATACGCGCACCTACTTTCACCACCTCGTGCGCATGCCCTATATGCTCGCTGATCTGGGGCGCATCTTCAACCCAGTGCTCAACATTGTCGACGGGCTGGTCGGACAGGCTGGCCAAGAGTGGGGCAACGGCCTTGAAGAGGGTCCCGCGCGCACGGCCAATACGCTGGTGGCCGGCAATCACACCATAGCCACCGATGCTTGCACCGCCCATCTGATGGGCCACGATCCGCTGAGCGACTGGCTCACGCCGCCGTTTCTGCGCGATCGCAATTCGCTGCTGGTGGCTGCTGAGGGCGGCTTTGGCACGGTCGATCTGGGTGAGATCGACTTCCACTCAGAGGTCGAGGGACCGGTCGGCGCGTTCTATTCCAATGCGACAGACACGCATGAAATGGTCGTGTCCTGGCGTCGCACGACCTGCGAGCAGGGACTCTACTACCGCGACAATATGGAACACTTTGTCGAGCGCTATGCCGGCCAATACGTCCTCTTGCAGGAGGGGCAGGTGCGCTGGCACGATAGGGTAAGCGATCTAAAAGGCAGTCGGCGCAAACTGTCTGGTGATAGGCCCGAGCAGGCGATGTGGCTCAAATACGTCGACCCCGAAGAGGCCGAGGGCGAGCATTTCGAGGTGTACGAGCACGGTCTGGCGCATCTGCATACCGCCGGCATTCAGGCGGCGTGATCGCCATGCAACAGGAAGCGTTTGACGCGCACGTGCTGCGCATGCAGCTGGATGGCTACACCGTGTTGCCGGATGTATTTAGTGCCGAAGAGTGCGACCGGGCGCAAGAGGAGCTGGAGCGCTTAGCCGCGGAGGGTGATGCCCCTTCACTAGAGTGTCTTTTCAACAAGGCGCGCATTTTTGAGCGGGTCTATCAGGTGCCGCACCTGCTGCAGTTCATCCGTTACTTTCTCGGTGCGGATGCCGTGTTGAGCGGCTGCTATGGCAGCATCCGCCGGCCGGGTGACGGCGATGGCGGCCTGCATTCGGACGGCGCCATTACGGGCCATAATCGCCGCCAGTCGATGGCCGACGGTGATGGGGGACAGCGCATTATTAGCCACGTTCTCGGCCTTAATATCATCACCTGTATTAGCGAGTTTAGCCGCGAAAATGGTGCGACGCACGTCGTGCCCGGCAGCTGCAAGTGGCCAACGCTCGACATTCCCTCGCCTCCGGTGCCCGGCTTGCGCGTAGTGGAAGCGCCGCGCGGTTCGGCGCTGGTGTTTAATATCAACACCTGGCATGGTCCTTCTGCTCATCGGGGGAGCGCCAATCGTTATGCGTTGCTCACACCGTGGCGGCGCTGTTGGCTGCGCGGCGAATACGACTTGGCTTCGATGGTCAATCCCGATGTATTGGAGCGAGCCGGTGAGGAGGGCGTTAAGGTGTTTGGCCTCGGCGCGCGCATACCCTACCTAGAAGGGTGGCAGTGGGATCGGGCGACGGGCGCTCCAAAAGCGGAGTGGTCGCACCTGGGCCGCTAATAAAAAGGGGCAACGCACCGGCCGTGCGTTGCCCCTTTTGCGCATCGTAAGGCGTCTCTTATTGGAGCACTATGACTCCATCGGCGGCCGGACCCTTCTGGCCCTGCACCACTTCAAATTCCACTTTTTGTCCTTCGGCTAGCGTGCGGAATCCATCGCCGCGAATAGCGCTGTAGTGGACGAAGACGTCGCTGTCGTTTTCGCGCTCGATGAACCCAAATCCCTTGGATTCATTGAACCACTTAACGGTGCCAGTTTCGCGATCTGCCATGAGCAAATCACCTCCCATTAAATGAGTGTGTTGGGCGTTCAAACCAACGATCGGTAGGGGATCTACTTCAGGCGGATCAGATCTACGGCTGGTAGGATCTACTTCTGACCTTCGGTTAGGAATCTACTACTCGGGTTGGAACGGCTGCCAACTATGTTGAACATTTCGCTCTGAGGCGAGTGGCTACAATATACGTCGATACGTTTCGGAAATCAATTGCCTTGTAACGGCGGTTTTTTCATGCGTCGCCTTCGTCAAACGCCCTGCGTATGGCCGCCAGTAAATCCTCTGCCTGCACAGGTTTAGACAGCGTGCAGAGCGCGCCCATTTCCATCGCTCGATCCTCCGTTTGCTGCGAGGCGCCGGAGAGCACGATCACCTGTACGGCAGGGGTATGGGCACGCACGTGTTCGATGACGCCAAAGCCATCCAATTCGGGCATGTTGAGATCCGTTACAATAAGATCAGCCGGATCCTCGTCGTGGATCTCGACGCCTTCGCGCCCGTCCATGGCGACGCTGACGCGGTAGTCTCCTGCGTTCTCAACCGTTTGCGAGAGTTGTAGGGCGATTATGCCTTCGTCTTCTAT
>JAYOYH010000042.1:0-33731 GCA_038153405.1 Gemmatimonadota bacterium
GACTTTTAATCCGTTGGTCGTGGGTTCGATTCCCACCGGGCTCGCCATTTAAAAAAGCCACTTATTACAATTGATAAGTGGCTTTTTTGTTGCAAAATTATTAGGAGATAACAACTGTAGCTTTTGTCGTATCGATATTCTATCCGCCTCCTTTAACCACGGCAAATTATCCAGGATTGATGTGCGTTTCGATGATTTCTAATATTGTTCGTTAAACAATTTGGCAAGATATGGTGCTGGTCTAGATCCCGTTCGGCGTTATGTCCAATTTCTGCCACGAGAATGCGGATTCTTAATCAATCTCACTTTTCTTAAGATCCCCAAAATCTGTAATTTACAGGGGAAATGCCGCACTTTCTTCAATCTTTTGCAGAAATTCCATAATCACTGGTATGCGTATCGATTCCTGCCGCCTATTCGTTTGCTGATCGTACCGCAATCCCTTACCTTTAAGTAAGGAATAAAAGTAAGGAGATAGGCATAGATGCTTTCGACGTTGACGAGCAAGGGGCAAATTACGGTGCCGAGTGCTATCCGCAAGCAACTCAAATTGCAACCGGGGGATCGACTCGATTTTGTTCTCCGCGAAGATGGGCATATTGAAGTCGTCCCGGTGCGTGGTAGTATCACTATGCTCAAGGGGTGCGTACCCAAACCCAAGCGGCCTGTGCCGCTAGAAGAAATGGACGCAGCTATTGCTGAGGGGAGCGGTGCGTGATTGGGATTGACACCAATGTGCTGGTCCGCTATATCGTTCAGGACGAACCCAAACAAGCACGTGCGGCAACGGCATTTATAGAGAGTACGTGCACCGCAGAAGAACCTGGACGAATCTGTTTAGTAGTCCTCTGCGAACTTTCTTGGGTATTGGCTAGAGCGTATCACTATGAACGCGATGCGATAGGACACGTGTTAGAAGTGCTGCTGACAGCGGCAGAACTTGAGGTCGAACAGTCAGCCATGGCTTGGCGTGCACTGCGCGATTATCGGATAGGGCCTGCCGAGTTCGCCGACTACATTATTGCCCATCTGAATAGCTCAGCCGCAGCTGAATATACGATTACGCTAGATCGCAAGGCGGCGCGGCATGCTCTATTTCGGGAACTGCCATTGTAAATAGGGTGCTATAAGTTGGGCACCGACGATCCGTTTAAATCGGGCCATCGCCGTTTCGACCAATGATCGTCGATGATCGCCACGGTGCTTTTTCCACGCCTTGCTTCTTCTTTTCGTCTTCTCGGCCACGCGCTGATTACGCGCTTCTATATATAGGTAGCGTCGGTGGCTTTTTCAGCCATTGCTGGATTTTCTGGGCGATAAACTGCATACCGTTATCGCTGCGGATGTGCTGGGGATACCGTACGTGGTCATGGTTTACCAAAGGGTGGCTAACACCTGCTCATAGCGCAACGGACGCTCGACACGGATAGCTAACCTGTGGCGGGTATACTCGTCTAACATCGTCAGCATTTTGAGTGTGCTGCCTTGGTCGGTTCAATCGAATATGAAGTCCCATGTCCTTATTAGAGAACTCTCGCTACTCTTCGGATACTCTTTTCGAGTGCTATGATGTGTCTGGTGAATGCACAGATGTGTTTGGCTTATATTCGGCAGATATTTTACTAGAGTAATGCTTTGATTTGCAGGGCGTTGTACGGTTTCTAACTCGGGATTGCTTGTATTTAGACAGAGTTCCCCCGACTTTCAATTCCCGCCGGGCTCACCATTAAAATATGGCAATTTTTGCGGCGCTTTTTAGATTGAGTCTAATCTTTAACGAGCGCTCTTTTTGCTCATATAGGTCTGGTTGAAATGGGAAAGGCTGGCGATTATGGAACGCATAAGCCGAATTATCGAACACTGGACGCTGCCGACGGCCGATCAAATACTCGACCACGTTCGTCGAGCGCAAATCCAAATCGTGCAGGTGGGCAATTTTGGTTTGGACTTTTACTCGGTGGCCGAAGACGCAGAGATCGCGCGCTCTTGGGCAGGCATGCCGCTGCATGGCATTCGCGCCAACTTGGCATTGGCGGCTGAAGTCATTCCGCAGATCCAGGCGGCCGGTGCCCGCGTCGTCGGGCAATTGTCGACAACGATGCACTTTGGCGACCACGAGAAGAGATTGGGACTGTTCGGTGATGCATGGGGCGCGATGTGGGCAGACGAAGTGTTGGGGGCGGCCCCGTGTCTGGGCATTGAACAGGCATCGCAGCGCCAGGCCGATGGATCGCTGGTCTGGCGCACGATTGCGGGACGACCCTACCGGACCTACCGCGGGTGCATGTGCAATCCGCACTGGGGGGAGATCCTCAGAGCCATGGTGCGCAAAGGGCTCGAAGTGGGTTTGGACGGCTTTAATGCTACCCATCACTACGAATCGTTTTGTCGGTGTAGCTACTGTTGCGACTGGGCCTGCTCGTATCTAAGCCCGCGGTTAAGCCGTGCAGAATGCGCTCAATTATACGGACGGGATCAGCTAGATACCATCGATCCCTTTGCGCCGCTCGCGGTCTGCCCTGAACCTCTGCGACAGCGGCTTGAATTGATGCTTGCCCAGGGAGCGGGGCTGCGCCGCAAGGAGTCGTTTGATGAGGTCTTCGCAACCTATGGGCGTTCGCTAAAAACCGGTCTGCTGCTGGCGCAGTGGAACCACAAATACGATTTCAGGCCGCACGACGAACGCAGCCTGCTCCCAGCCGAACTGTGGGCAAAGGGGGAGGATTACATCTGGTATAGCCAGGGCCCCAACAAGTGGGGCAGCGATCTAGCTCGAGGGTATTTGGCCGATATGGGCCTACCGTCACGCTTTATATACGCGGCGGGTCAGGGACGCCCCTTTGTTATAAACAAGTATGACTATCGCCGCTGGCGAATTTGGGCTGGGGAGGCCATGGCCCATCACGGCGCGGCGATTGCCTTTCACGCGGGGCCGCCCCGCTTGGAACAAGAAGAGATGGGCCGCGTTGCCCCAGAGGACTATTACGGCCCCGTTATACGCTACCAGCGCTTTATGGCCGAACACGAGGCGCTGCTCCACCCCGCGACGCCATATTCGCAAGTGGCCTTGGTCTATCCGCGCCGCGCTGAAATGCAGGCCGAAATGGACTGCCTCGATGGGTTAAAGAGGCTGGGGCACCTACTGGAAGACGACCACTGGCTATTCGATATCATACTCGATGAACAACTGCTCGAGCGAGCCAATACCTACCCCGCGCTGATTTTGCCCGGAATTGCGCGACTAAGCGAGGAGGAAGGGCAGCATATACGCGCTTATGTCGAGGCGGGAGGCACGTTGGTATACACCGGTGCGACGGGATGCTCTAACGAAGACGGGGTGCCCTATGAACGCTCTTTGCTACGCGCTTTACAGCCCGATGGGCCGCCGGGTGCCATTGGCGGGCATAAGGCGTGGGGCCGCGGCCGAGTGCTCTATTTGGCCGACGGGCCCTGGCAGCCGGAGCGCGTGGCCTTGGGGGGGACAATCGGCGCAGAGATGCCGACCTTTCCCATGCTCGAGGTCGATTCCTTCGGTAAAAACTTTCTACGCGAACTATCGAACTGTGTCGGTCCGGCTTGGCTCAGTGTGGACGCCCCCCCGTATGTGCGCGTGCGGGCCTGGTGGGTCGAATCGGGCCATGCCTTGGTGATTCATTGGATCAATTATATGCAAGACGAGGCTGCGGCCATCGAAGTGCCCATCCCCGTCGGGCCTTTTACTGTGCAGTGCAGGTTGCCGGATGGGTCCATCGCGGAGCGCGTCGAGTGGCGCTACCCGGAAATGCGCGCACCGCAAGAGGTCGATTTCGCTATGCGCGGGCAGCGGGTGAGCTTCACTCTGGAGCGGCTTATTGCCTACGGGATGAGTATTGTGTATCTGCGCTAGCGGCGTCCTATTTATTCCAGTCACATATACCCTTAACATTAGGCCTTAGCATTCTCCAGTACCGCACCGTCGCGCTCAATGCCCTCCACTATAGCGCGAAATTGGTCCGAGCCGTCATCGTCCCAGTACTGCGTTTTCAGCGGAGCACAAAAGCTGAGAGGCATCAATGAGCGGCTCCAGTCCGGGCGCACCATAAAGTGGGGATTGCTCGGGTCGGGTCGCGTGTACAGTTTGCTGCCGTTAGCATAGGTGGATTTGAGAACAAACACCGGTTTGGCGGGCGGGTCGATGCGTTCGAGGCGCTCAACCGCATCCATATCGAGCTCAATGCCCAACCCTGGCTTTTCGGACACGCGGATTGAGCCGTTGATGGGGTTGAGCGGTTCGGTGACAAAGCGCGCGGAGGAGACTTCGGTGGTCGCATTGACGAAGTGGAAGTGGGCCGAGGGGAACGCCGCCATCATATGCACGGTCATCGCGCGAGTAATATCGCTGCCGGTATTTTGCAACATAAAGGGGCTGTTGCTCGCGGCAAATAGGCCGGCCCTGCGCACTGCATCGCCAATCTTGGAGTGGCCCAGCATATAAGCATCAGCGGGACGGCGCAGCACCTCGTAGGTGGCCGCCGTGGGAAAGTGGTGCAAAACAATGGGACGACGCGCACGTTGGCGCAGTTCAATATATCCGTCGATATCCTCGCCGGGAAGCGGGTCCTCAAAACAGCCGGCTATTTCGTATTCTGATAGCTGATCTAATAGGCTTGGCATGTGGTCTTCGGTGCCGTGCATAGTAAAGTCGTAGTGTATCTTGAAGCCCGGTGGGGCCACGGCCTGCATGGCTTCCGTTTGGTCGAAGACATTTTCAAAAGGCGAGAGGTGAAACTTCATCCAGCGATGGCCGCGTTGCGCATAGGTTTGAACGGCTTTGGCCATGCGGTCTGGGTGCGTGCTTACGGTCCAGGCCGATACGGAAACCCACGAGCGCTGCTTCTGCCCAAACAGCTTATAGACGGGCACGCCGGCCGCCTTACCCATCAAATCATACATGGCAGTGCCCAGGCCCAGCGAAGTCTGGTCACCAACCCAGTCGAAGGGATTAGTGCCGATATAGCGGTTTAGTATTTCCGGCTTTTCGACGCCCTCTGATTCTCCAAGCCCCGTGAGCCCATTGTCGGTGCGTGCAATGTAAATCGTGCGCTGCGTAAGATCGGGATAGCGCGAGAGTTCGTCTGCCCGGTCGGGATCATAGGGGAGCGTCACGCTGCGGATGTCGATATCGATAACTTTCATCGGGCTATAACCTCATAATGGCGTGGTCATAAACGGTTTAGAGCCGATTTTCCACGTGGGTTTGCGCATAGTATACGGGTCAGCTATGAGCCTAACCAGAGAAATCGACCCGGGGTATGCTATTGGCTCAGGATTTTTTATATTACATCTGACAAGTTTTCCATATATTAGCCAAAGTGTATCCTTTTTTAGGCAAAACTAATTCTAACCCACAGGTGGTAGAATGAGTCGAATTCTGTGTACATTTTTGTTGGCCATAGGAACAGGAGCGGTTGCATCTGTAGCCGATGTCGGCGACAATTTTCGCTACTCGGCCGATGTGAGTTCGCGCTTTGTGAAAATGGGTGAGAGTGACCCCATGCAGTTGGCTTTTGTCGGTGTAGATCTTCACAAAATATTTTCATCGACGCGACGTGACCTCGTTACCTTTACGCTACAGCCCTACGTGGCCTTTGTGCGCAACGGTCCGGCAGGGTGGGATAAGCCTCCGCGCAAGCATCCCATTTTTGACGGGTCATCCGATTGGGGGATGCAGTGGCGCGTTTTCAATGCAAACTTCAAACTGATGCAAAACGGACTGTTGAACCTTCGCCTTGGACATATCGAAGTTCCCTTTGGCATTGAGCACATTATTCCCACTAATGGCACGGCTTTGAATTATGCCCATCAGGCCAATTGGGTCGGTATTAAAGCGGATTGGGGCGCTTCGCTCAACGGGGTTTGGAGGGGCTACGAATACGAGGTGGCCGCCCTTCGCGGCTCTGGAAACCGCTACGCAAGCGAGGCCTTAACGGGCGAGAGTCCCTTCTTTGTCAGCGGGCGTTTCGGGTCGGATCGCAGTGCCGACTTTGTCTGGGGACTAAGTCTATTGAATGGCACACTGCTAACGCCATCGGATGGGGCCGTTGAGCGCACGCGGTATGCGCTGGATCTGCAGTACTATTATGGTGCGTTTGGAGCCATTGGCGAATTCGCCTTGGGTACGGGTTTTGGTGGGCCCCCTGCAAATGATTCGGACGTGCGCCAATTCATTGCAGAATTCAACTGGCGAACGCCGCGCGAGACGGTGCTAGCCTGGGTGCAGGTAGTCGATCGGAGCGTAGATAAATCCACTTCGCGCGCCGCGCTGATAGGAGCAGAATGGCTACTGTTGCGCAGAGTTACTGCTTCCGCCCAACTCACCCGCCATATGGAACCAATCACAAGCAACGACTTTCTGTTGCAACTCCGATATAGGTATTAAGCCATGGTACGATTGATCACCTGCACTTTTATCGCTTTAGCGCTGCACGTTCCTCAAGCGGTTGCCCTCGATCAGGCCTTTTGTGCCCTACGCGATCCGGATACTGAAATTTTTTCTCTTTTCCCGGCCGGCGATTCCTATCGCTCCATCGTCAACGATATATCCAACAAAGAGATCAGCGAACGGATTGCCCGCCAACTGGGCACGCCGTTGCACTTTAGTGAACTGGGTAAACACACGGTGTACGTAGTGTATACGGGAGAAACGCCTATTGGGCTAGTCCATGCCCGACCGGAATTGGGCAAATGGGGTATCGTAGAAATCGCCTGGGCGCTAGACCTCGATTTAACCATAAAAGACTTCGCATTTATGCGGTGCCGAGATCGCTCGAAAAAAGCGTTCCAGGGCGAGTCGGCGGCACGAGAAATTTTTCTGCATGCAAACATTGATAGTTTACGGGATAAAATGGTGCAAGGGGCCTTTGCTTTAGACAGCACCAAGGTCACCGTTCCCGATCATGCCACCGAATTGGCCAATACGCTGTTGCTCAATGCGTTGAAAACCCTCGTTGTTACACAGGTTGCCTGGGGGGAAGAGATCGCCCGACTGAAGCCGTAATTAGCGTACTGTAGGTCTCTGCTCCCCATTTGTATTTAAGGCGGCGCGCAAATTAGTTTTTCTATCCTCGTCTCGCGTCGTTTGTGAATTTTTCCATGGGAAATGCATTATTGTGCGCTTTCGCATAAGTCAGTACGTCGCTCTGCAGAGTATTGTCCAAGTCGCTCTGAGCTTGTTAATGATCGGGTTTGTTCAGTGGCATTTGTTTAAGATTCTCGATTACGGCGATGTCATTGACGATGATCAGCAAACGCTCTTGGTGCTGCAAGAGTATGGCAGTACCATGTCAAATGCACTGCTCGTGGCCGATTTAGTGCTGTCAGGCGGGAATACCTACCTGATTAAAATCGTCTACGATTACGTCGAGCAGTCCAATGGGCTACTTGCCACTCTTCAACAAAGCCCCATTTATCCGATCGACCTTCAGTCCGTGTCGCCCCAATCTGACTTCAGCATAGTAAATGAGACTATACGCGAATTTACTACGGTCCGTAATGCTGTAGATAATTCGTCTGCGATCAGTCTAATCAGGTCAAACACACAGCAACGAGCCTATGACGATGCCACAGAGAGGCTAGTAGAACATTACGATGCCATGTATGAGCAAATGATTAAGACCGCAAACGATCGCAAAACATACGAGAAGGACCTCTGGGATCAGTTTTTTCTACTTACTGGCGCCACCATTCTCGGGCTTTTGGTATTGATTTTTATTAGTTGGTACGCGCAAACGCGAAAACTCGCCCGGCCCATTATGAGGCTTAAGGAAAACGCTGAGTCGGCGATAAAAAATGGTTTTTTTTCCAGTGTATCGATTGATATTGAGGAAATGGACCAACTCCGTGCCAACTTCGAAAAGCTGATCGCTCAACTGATGGCTGGGCAAAGAGTAGTTGAAGCCCGATCGAAAGATTTGGTCGATGCCAATACTCTCCTGAAGGGTTCGCTCGCAGAAAAAGATGTTCTGCTTAAAGAGATCCACCATCGCGTTAAGAATAATCTACAGATTATTTCGAGCATGTTAAGTCTACAGGCCATGGAGACCAAAGGGGAACGCGATCGGCAGTTATTTCTCAATAGCCAGAATCGAGTTCAAACGATGGCGCTTATTCACGAGCGTCTGTATCAGTCTGACGATATGTCTCAAGTCGATTTCTCCGATTACATTCCATCATTAGCTGAAAATATTTTCAAATCGTATAAGGCTACAGATCAACACATTGAACTCTGCGTAGAAGTCGCAGACATCAAACTTGAACTGGATCAGGCCATTCCCTGTGGGCTCATGATAAATGAAATGGTGACAAACTCGTTGAAATATGCCTTTCCCGATGAGCGCAGTGGCCATATTCGCATTGCCCTTAATTGCACTGAAGACGAGAGGGTAGTGCTTAAAGTATCCGATGATGGAGTAGGTCTGCCTGCAGAATTCGAAGAAAAAAAATCGAGTAAACTCGGTCTACAGTTGATCCGCATACTCACGCGCCAACTGCGCGGAACATTGGATATCAATGGCTCCCAAGGGGGGACTCGCTACGTGATAACGTTCCCTTTGTTATTGCAAAGAGCTGTGAAAAGATTAGTATAGGCAGCTGATCGCCTACGACCCTGTTCAACAGAGGGTGAACTCACCGGTGTCCGATCGCGCCGCAGCAAGTGCCATATACTTGTTGCGGCGCGTTTTTGTCTGTGAATGCGTAATTATAATTAAAAGCGTCCATCGTATAGCTTCTCTGCGGTCGTAGCCAGACAATATTATAGGAATATGAGCCTTTATTGCCTATTTTAGATAAAAAACAAGCGCCTATTACTTAAAAGAGCCAATAATCACTTTTTTTTGTAAAAAATCAGAAAAAAAGACTTGTTTTAAATAAAAAAGGCAATTATATTAGGCTTCACAAGATCTTATAGGTAAAAACATAGAGAAATGGATTAAGCATGATGAAGGTCGCCAAGAAAAAAGACGGGTTGCTCGGAATGGGGCTACGTTCGTTGGGTTATCTGCTCATTGCATCAGCGATAGTGGCCTGTGGCGATGGAAAAAATCCAATGGTCAGCACCGGCGATGAGATGGTGGGGCCTGCTGCCAAAAAGGGCGGTGCGGCATCGGCTACCCGTTCCGGTGATGGCGCGGACTCGGACGGTAGCAGTAGCGAGACGGCCTATTCGAGCGATGCGGGTAATGGGGCGTTTGCAGGCTACAACGAGACCAATTGCCCCGACTACGGCATAGCAGAGTATACGCTCTGGGCAGGCAAGACGAATGATGCAGGCTCGGTGTCCATTACCAACGACGACGAAAATGTATATGTCACCTACAATACGAACGGCACAGCCGATCTAAAAGAGGTGCACGTATATATCTGGGACGACCTGTCTCAGATTCCCGACAAGCGGCCGGCTCCGGGTCAAGCGGCCCACAAGGCCGAAGATATTTACGCTGATAGCCATACCATCGTCATACCGCAGACCAATGCGTGCGGTGAAACCTATTATATTGCTACGCATGCTGCGCTGGTTGGAGATGCTACCGATGGCGACGACGCCGATGACGGGACCGGAACCTCCAACGACGGCGAGACGGCCTACGCTGGCGGGTCAAATACGCCCGGTGGGTTCGAAAACGGCAAGGGAGCTTGGTGGGGCTATGTAACGTATTCGGTCGACTGCTATTTCGACCTAGCGGGTACGGTCTATCTCGACGCCGACGACAGCGGAGATCTAGAGAGCGGAGAGAACGGTTTTGCTGGGATAGAAGTGGTTCTGAAAGATGCCAATGAAAACATCGTCGCAACGACGACGACCGATGCGCATGGTGACTATCTGTTCGAGCACCTGCCTCGTTTCGGCGAATATAGCGTTGAAGTTATTGACGGCCCAGCCGATCATATCGCCAACGAAAACGTGGGTGGCGCAGATATTGAACCTCTGGACGACTGCGTTGAAGGTGTAGACTTTGGCTATGTTCCGGTCTACGATATCTCGGGCTCGGTCTACGAGGATGACGATTGCGACAGTAGTGTTACGCAGGAAGATGTCGGCCTGGCCGGCGTCACAGTAACCCTATACGACGGAGAGGGCAGTGAAGTGTCGGTGGCGACGACGGATGCCAACGGGACCTATCTTTTTGAAGATGTCCGCGGCGGCGGTGACTACGGGATACAGGTCGAGACGCCGGTAGATTACTCGGCCTCGGAAAATAGTGAGGGCGTGGTCATCAGCGGCCTGGATGCCGATCTGACACATGTCAATTTCGGCTTCTGTCCGCCCTCCGGTCCGGTCGATCCATGCGAAATCGATCCGCAAGCGCCGGGCTGCGGCGGCGGCGGCGGCGGCGGTGGCGACTTTCCGACCTGGGCTCAGGCGATTTCCCACATCATTCTCGTTTTTACCGTGGATTCCTGTCCCAACTGTAGCGGGATCGATAACGACGGTTATTATACGATAAAGGTCGATGATTGGAATGATAGCGCCGGTCGCGATCTGGACAACGAGGTCGACGCCATCTTGGCAGCCTTAGAAGACGAGGGATTGCTCGTCGCTGGTCAGTATGACCTGCTCGGCTCTTCAATCAAAGGCGGGCAACAAATCACCTCTTTTTACTCCTACGGAACCCACAATGCCAATGGGGAAACAGCCGATGTGCCGCCTCCCGGAATTGGTATCACCTACAACGGCACCAAAGACAATGAGGGTAACCAACCTTCTATCGACGAAGTCATAGACCGTTCGGCTTTGGGATTGGATACCGAGTAACAGTCTGTTCGCAGGTTCAAAAAAGGCCAGTACCCTATTAGGGTACTGGCCTTTTCTCGTTTGGTAGTAACGAAGAAGGTCAGCTTTGTAGCGGAAATACAGCCTCTTCCTTGCCTTTCGCTTCCACCATAACATCGACTACCGCCCCGTCGAGGGCATCCACTAATTCGCACCAGTCTTCTGGGGCAATGTAGCGTGCATGGGCTCCGGCCTGCTTGGTCTTGTCTTGGCTAGAGAGGTGCAGTTTGGGGCGATGCCGCCAAGTAGGCAGGGCCAAGGCAATCGCTTCGCGAAGCGATAGAGAGCCCGGGTTGAGGCGGTGGTGTAAATTGTCGACGATGGCGCCGACGCCCAGTGCACAGGCGACCTGGACAACTTCGGCTAGCGTCCATACGCGTTCGTCGACTTCGAGCGCCAAATAGCGATTAACTTCGGTTTCTCTGCTCATAACCTCTATAAAGCGCTGCATGGCGCCCGGTTTGTCGCCGTAGGCTCCACCCAGATGTAACACAATTACTCCGTCAACGGCTTGCAGACCATCCAGCACCTTCGCCGTGTAGCGGAGTTCGGCCAGGCTGCGCTCGACCACGTCTGGATCTGGACTGCCCGGATTGATAAACTGGCCCGGATGCATGGACAGGCGCTGGCCTAATTGGCTGGCGAGTGCGCCTAGTTCCTGTAGGCGTTGGCCGTGTTGGCCAGTCCAATCGTAGGGGAAGTCAGGGTGCGACGCAAAGGGTACAAGGTGCTGTCCTACGCGAAAAAGGTCGATGCCGTGCGCGCTGTTCCAGTGCATAATGCGCTCGAGGTCGCCGAGGTTTTCTTCAACCTTGAGGCGCACTTTATCGGCATCCGCTAAGCTGACGAGTTTGATGCCGCGGTTGGTCGTTGCTGGAATGGACAGATTTTGGCAGGGATAACCCAGCCGTATAGCTTTTTTCTTAGATCGCTTCATGTTAATCGTCGCGAAGAATAGTTAGCTCGATGGCCAAATGGAAGCGGGCGATATACCCATCTCTATGCGCGGAATGTATGTGGGGGATGATCGAAGTCAATCTACGTTTAGGGCTAACCTAAAGCTAGGAGGAGACGCGCAGGCGTTTGATCATAAGCGATGGAGGCTTTTCCGCTTGGCTAGGGAGAAAGGCAAATTATGCAGGGCGATATCATGCGTTGACGAAAGGGTCTGTTTTTGGCTATGTACATACCCGAGATGTCTTGCGCCCGCACGGGAGAGTACGGTATGGCTTCGCGACGTAATGATGTTGTGTACAATTACATTCACGCCATTGCGTGGATAGGCGTTGTTGTAGCCGCTGTTGTCGATTTCTTTAATGCACGCGGCCAACTTGGGCGCGGCGTCGACTCAGCCGCCGATATATTCTGGGCGCTGATGAACTTGCTCATTGCTGGGTATGCCGTGCTGGCGCATCGGGGTCAGTGGCCGCAGGCCGTGGTCATTGGAAGCGGCGCTGCGCTGGTTGCTCTGCTCGCCCTGCTCGGGGAATACCTTGGATCATTCGGTGCGCTGGTCGGTTGGATGGCTACGGCGATCAATGCCTGCGTATCGCTTCTACATCTCTTCTTACAGTTCAAGTATTTTGGTCGCAGCCCAGCGCGTGTCGCTCCTGCTGAGCGCTCCCCTCAGTTATTGCTGCTCGATGAGGAAAAAAAGCGGGCTCTGGTCGGCAGCGCCAAGGTAAAGTTCGACGTGGCAATGAATATCATGGGGCGGGCGACGGCTGTGCAGACTAGCACGCAGGGGAGCGGCGCGCATTACGAGGCTGCGGTGGAGCTGCTCGATGCGGCGTGGCAAGAGCGCTCAGTGGAAGCAAAGTACCAACTGGCTATCCTATACGAAGGGCGCTATGGAGAGGCCATGCGCGATTTGCGCTTGGCAAAGCAAACGTACCGCGACCTGCATCTGTATATACAAAGTGCAGAATATAGGAAGAGGTCGAAAGAAGAGCGGCGGGGGCATGAAAAGATGGTCCAGTCAGTGCTGAAAAAGCTAAAAAAGATATAGGAGCTAACACAGTTGGCGGCAAAGATACGCATCGCCGAGCGCATGAGCCCTCGGCCTTCAGAAGACGAGTTGACCTACTTCGAGCAGATGGGGATTGATGCGGCGACGATCTGGACGACGATCGAAGATGCGCATCTAGACTATATGGTCACTACAAAGCAGCAGCTGGCAGAAAGGGGAATCGAGCTGTGGAACATCGGCATCCTCGATCTGCACTGCGATCCCGATATGGTGTTGGGTTTGGAGGGCTTTGACGAAAAATTGGCGCAATATAAGGCGTATATTATCAATTTGGGCAAGGCGGGCATTACCTACACGACCTATGCGCACATGGCCAATATCAAAATGCTCGACTATTATCAAACCGAGTTGGGATCGACGCGGGGTATACCGACTCGCCAGTTCGATCTGGAGCGCGCGCTAAGGTTGCCGTTCTCGCATGAAAGGGCGTACGGGGAGAGTGAGGTGTGGAAGACGCTTCTGCGCTTTCTGCGCGAGGTCATCCCGGTAGCCGAAGAGGCTGGCGTGCGCATCGGTTTGCACCCAGACGATCCGCCGGTGCCGACGCTGGGCGGTGTAGGGCGCGTCGTGCGCTCCTTCGCCCATTACGAACAAATCGTCGATTTGGCCGATAGCGATTATTTCGGGCTGTGTTTTTGCGTTGGGAGTTGGGCTGAAGGTGGCCAGCGCCTGGGCTGCGATGTGTACGAGATGATCGACTATTTTGGCCGGGAGAAAAAGCTCTTCAAGATCCACTTTCGCAACGTCGATAAACCACTGCCCGTTTTTCGCGAGACGCTGGTAGACGATGGCTATATCGATATGGTGCGGGTTATGGAAGGCCTGGCTGCCGTCGAGTTTGACGGCGCTATTTTACCCGACCACGTTCCGGGAGGTAGCCAGCAGGCCGCCTATACAATTGGCTATATGCGCGCCGTGCGCAAAATGGTATGTGGACAATGAGTGCCCTGCGATTTGGCTTTTGTGCTCCGATATTTGCAGCCCCTGGCAATCTGAACTTTCGCACCCCCAATTGCCCCGAACTCGATGCTGTGGCAGTGCGGTCGTTAGCCCGGCGGGCCGATGCGCTGGGATATGACTCGCTGTGGGTTGCAGACCACCTTATGTTGGGCAAAGACGAGGCCATTTTAGAGGGGTGGACTACGCTCTCCGTGCTGGCCGGCGCTACCCAGCATATCCGCTTGGGCATGATTCATCAGTCCAATGTACTGCGCCACCCGCCCTTGGCAGCCAAGATGGCCGCAACGCTGGATCAGCTGTCCGCAGGGCGATTGATTCACTTTTTTGACTTGGGCAACAATGCGCGCGAGCACCGCGCCTATGGGTTTGATTGGATAGAAGAGGACGTTCGGCGCGTAGAAATGATGGAAGAAGCGCTCGAATACATCGTGGCGCTGTGGACGGCAGAGGGTCCAATCAGCCTTCGCGGCGACTATTATTCAGTGGAAGAAGCAGTCTGTCGTCCCCAACCGCTACAACAGCCGCATCCTCCCATATGGGTGGGCGAGTGCAAAGCTGGCTTGCTCGATCTGTGTGCGCGCCGTGCCCAAGGGTGGAATTCAGTGCCGGTTGGCCGCCGTGTATTGGCTGAGCGGTTGGGCGAATTGGAGGCAGCCTGCCGGCGCAATGGCCGCGATATGGACGAGTTGGAATGCAGCTACGAAACCCAGATACTCGTTGCCTCCGATCGCACACAGCTGCGGTCAAAGGTGAAGCGCATGCTCGCCCTTAGCGAAAACAGTCCGGATCCCCAGTTGGCTGATTTTGTTGAAGGACGCATCCCAACGCTGCCCGTTGGGCTGACCGAGCGCTTTCTCATCGGCACGCCAGACGAGGTGGTAAAACAGATCGAGGCCTATGCCGAGATCGGTATTGACCACTTTATGCTTTGGTTTATGGACGCGCCAGAGGGGGATGGCTTGGAGCTATTCGCCGAGGAAGTTATGCCCTCTTTTCGAACCTAGGGCGCTTGCAGGAGGAAGAATCAGGTGGGCAGGTCGAGCACCTTGCGAACCGTGGTAATAATTTCCCGGATTAAAAAGGGTTTCTGAATAACGCCAATCGCGCCGAGTTCCTCCCATTCGACGAGCACGCCCGTGACAAAAATAACTTTTATATCGGGGTCGATAAACTGCATTTCTTCCAGCGCATCGTCGCCGTTTTTGCCCGGCATTTGCATGTCGAGTAGGACCAGGTCGATCTCTTCGTAATGCTCGATAAATATCTCGACAGCTTCGTCGCCGTTGCTGGCCAAAAGGATGTTAAATGATTCCTCTGCTAGCACCGTGCTGATGGCTTCGCGCACGAGCAGCTCGTCTTCGACAATCAGTATGGTTGGGGCCTGCTCGTTCATAAAGCGGTCCGGCGAAAAGTGGTTGCGCGGCACACGAATTCACCCTAGGATACGAAATGTAATTCACCTGTCAAGATTATAGAGGAGGAGCTGATTGGACCAGTGGATTTTGGGCTGTACTACGCGACCCTACAACGAACTGGGCTGTGAGGAAGCGCTTGTGCGTATCGCTCGAGCGGGTTACGCCCATGCCGCCCTTTTTGCTCATCGAGGTGTGCTGCCCGTGCGCAGTGACTGTACGGCCGCTGAAATGGCCCAGCTGCGGCGCGCTGCGGCCGACGCTGGGGTTGTCCCCTCAATGGTTTTGGGGCGCACGCAGCTCGATGGGGGGGTAGACCATGCGGTGGCCGACTACCGGCGCTTGATCGATCGCGTGGCTGATTTGGGAGCAGGCTGGTTGCTCGATCTGGGGACGGGTAAGGAGGCGCTTTACGAGGTGTATTTTGAGCTGATGCGCCAAGTGGCACCTTATGCTCAGGAGGCCGGCGTCCACATAACCATGAAACCGCACGGAGGCATAAGCCTGACGACGGAGCATTTGTTGGAGGCGGTGCGCCGAGTCGATCATCCAGCGTTTGCCATTTCCTATGATCCGGGGAATATAATCTATTACACCGCCGGCGAACGGCATCCCGGCGACGATATAGCCGATATTGCGCCACGTGTTTCCACGCTGATCGTCAAAGATTGCGTAGTAGAAGGTGGCAAGCCCGATGTGATGGTGACACCGGGCCGAGGGCTCGTCGATTTTGCCCTTGTCTGGCGGCGCCTGCGCGAGGGCGGTTTTTCCGGTCCGAGCTATGTCGAATGCGTTGCCCCGGGAGAGGGGGCACAGGTCGATCGCGACCTGACCCATACGCTGGGTTTTATGCGCGGAATCACGGCTGCAGTGGGGTGAGCGGAGGGGGCGGTTGTTCGTTGAGGCGCCAATCGTAAGGCATGAACGCCAGCTCGAGGTGGGGCTTTTGCACCTGCTGTGCTCGCTCGCCTTCTAGTAAGGGGATGAAGTAGTTTACCAGCGGATGGCGGGCGGGTGGATTGGCGCGCTGGTCGGGAAACCAGTCGCGAAAATCTTGGCCGTACCAGTCGAGTATTTTTGACAAGAAGAGCACCTCGCCCTCAATGCGCAGATATTTATCATTGCCGGCAAAGCGCCGCGCTGCATGCTCCAAGGTCTCGTCTAGCGTGGCGCTGTCAAAGGCCCTATTGGGGAGGGGTGGGCAACTGAGGGCGCCGCAATTAAGGACAAAGTGAATGCGCGGATCTTTAAACTGCGGGCGAATAATTTCGTTTTCTAGCTGGTCTAGGGTGAGCGCTCGACCGCCGACATTCCACTGCTGGCGATTAAAGAACCCGTTGAACAGCGCGATCTCTTTGACGCTGGTTACGGGGTAGGCATCGACCACTCCGCGCAGTACCAGCGCGTTGTAGGCGTTGATCCAGTATGCTAAGGCATGAGGAGGCGTGGGAAAGAGAGCCGGATGGGATTGGGGACTGACGGTGGCTAGCTGTTCGATATAGGCGTCTAGAGCATCCCGGTTTGCCTTGAGTTGGACGTAGTCTACAAGGCCTTGCCCATTTACATGGGCGCTAAGGACGTCGTCTAAAAGGCGATGGGAAAATGCCTCTTGTGCCGGAAGGGCGTGGGGGAATAGGCAAACTAAGGCCAGCCCAATGCGGTATATTAACGCAGGCAGTGTAGAGGGGGGCCGTGGGATGGCGATGTGGTGTGGCATGGAATTGTACTCCTTTTTGCTACTATGAATATACAGTCGATGCGAGAAAATTGGCACATTGGGTCCGCACTGGTGAGTGTGTGTTTGTATGGTGCTTCTGGCCTCTATTACACCGGTGGGCATTTCAGTCTTCCCCTAGACGATCCCTTTATTTATTTCCAGTATGCGCGCCAGGCTGCGTCTGGATATGTGCTCCAATACAATACGGGCGATGCGCCGACGGCAGGTGCTACCAGTCTCCTATATATGCTGCTGCTCGTTCCCGCCTTCTGGATTGGCCTAGATGGCATACAGGTTGTTGTGTACAGCTTGCTGTGGGGGGGGGTTTTCCTCGCGCTCTGCACGCGCGAAATGCGCTTATTGGGCCGTCTTTTCGCCGACCCCTTTGCCGGGGAGTTGGCGGGTTTGCTCTTTGCGCTGTGTGGGCCCCTGCTCTGGGGCATCCTGAGCGGTATGGAAATAGGTTTGTTCAGTTTTGCCATCCTATTTTCATTCCGCCAATTGGTAACGGATGGTCGCTGGAAAGTCGTCGCACTGAGCTTGTTGGTATTGGGGCGCCCGGAGGGTGTATTGCTCTATGGCTTGGCGCTGCTGTGGAAGGGCCTAAAAAGCGGTATGCAATGGAGGTTGGATGGTCCGCTTTTGGTGCCGCTGCTGTTGATTGCAGGTCAGGCGGTTCTGTACAGGGTGCTTACGGGCGATTGGGGATCGGCGGGTATGGCGGTTAAATGGCTTCCGAGTGGGCCACATTTTTCATGGCCTGAAGCAGTTCGGGAGATTCTATTTAACTTCACCGAGTTTATCAAGGGGATGTTGGGCGGGTCCTTAGGTGCGCAAACTAGTGTCAATCTCCATGCCTACGATAGCAATGCTCGCAGGGTGATTTTTGCTCCACTCATGTTTTTGTTCTTTGCATTCGAACTGGCCGGTCGCACGGCCACGGAATGTAAGGAACGGGCCGTGGGGGGAGGATTACTCGCCGCACTGTGGTTGTCACTCGGCGTGCTTTCCACGTGCACTTTGGTGGAATACGATGCCCATTTCAACCGCTACCAACAACCTTTTTTCTCGCTCTTTTTACTGTTTACTGCCATAGGTGTTGCCCGCTTGCGCACCCTTGGTGGTCAGGGGGGGGCCGCGGCGGCGCGCGGTTTGGGTGTTTTCTTTGTGCTATGGGGAGGACTTTCGACCAGCTATTTTGCAATCGCCTACGGAGAGAATGCTTCAGACATACATCACATGCAAATGCGCATGGGAGAATTCATAGGTCAAAATGTGCCTTCCGGAGAGCGCTTAGCCATTAACGATGCCGGCGTCCTGCGCTACTTTGGCCAGCACCGAACAATCGATTTGGTGGGCTTGACTTCAAAAGGCATGGCCAAGGCATGGCGCAATGGCAGCGGATCGATATACGAAGCACTCGAGCGCATGCCCGAGTCAGCGCGCCCGACGTATTTTGCCGTTTTTCCAAACTGGTTCAACTTTCCCTCGGGAGAATTTCTGCGGCCGGTACATTCGGTGCGGCTGCAGCGTCCCTCTATTGTGGACGCAGAGCAAGTGCTCTACCGGGCGGATTGGCAGCGCGTGAGTACGAGCGCTACGATTGCCTTAGGTGATAAGCCCGCTAGCATGGGGGGATTGGAAGTCGTTGCGCAGCTCGATGTCGCCGACTTGCAGGACGAAGAGGCCCACGCCTATGTGTCCACGGTGCGCGTAGTCGGAGAAAAAGAGACGAATTTGTTACTGGCACTAGGGGCCGACGATGGATTGTTAATTGATGGTGGGCGAATGGTGACGGGAAAAGAGCGTTTTTCTGTGCGTTTGCGCCCCGATCGCAACGCGTATATGCATATGCGTACTGCGACCGGTGTTGCCCAGCAGTTGGTCGTCTTTTGCAACGGAAAGCAGGTGGGGCGAGTGCAGTTTCCGCGAGGGCCTGGACGGGCCTGGCTCGAGCAGCGGATAGCGGTCATACCGCCCGAATTGCACAGGGGGGAGGCGCTAATTGAAGTCGTTACAGAAGAGGTCGGCGGTGTCGTGCGTCCCTTTCTTTCCTTCCACTATTGGTTCTTGCAATAAATGGCATGCTAGGTAAGCCGATACAGTGGGTTTTGTTGGTGGCCGCTGCGCTGCGCTTGGTCTATCTGTATCAGATACAGGGAACGCCGCCGGGCGATGCGCTGCTGATCGATTCGGAATACTATCACTTAGAAGCATTGCGCATTGTGGGCGGGGATTGGCTGGGAGATCGGGTGTTTTTTATGAATCCGTTCTACCCTTACTTCCTCGCCCTTATTTACGTCCTCTTGGGCGAGTCGACCCTTTGGGTTGGCCTCGTGCAGGTGGGTATGGGAACGGCGCTATGCTGGTTTGTCTATGCGATCGGGCACACCCTTTGGGGCGAGCGCGTGGGGCTGCTCGCCGCCGCGCTGCTGGCAGGCTACGGAGTGCTCATTTTCTACGATGGCGCGTTGTTGACGGCGTCGCCCATCGGATTTCTAAACCTGTTTGCGCTCTACCTATTGATCGGGCGCGGTGAGGCGACCCCGGTTCGCTGCTTGAGTGCGGGCCTTTTGCTGGGACTTTCGACTGCGGCGCGTCCTTCGGTCATGCTCTTTGCCGTTTTCCTGCTGCTTTGGTTTTACGTCGAAGGACGCTACCGCCTTTTAAAACAGGGACTGCTGCTGTGGTGTGGAATTTTATTGATCGTTTTACCCGTGGTGCTGCGCAACTATGCCCTTGGAGGAGAATGGGGTCTTACGACCTCCTCTGCGGGTATGAACTTCTACGTGGGTAACCACCAGCAGGCCACGGGCATTTATGCCCAAGTGCCCTTCCTCACTTCAGCCGAACCCGATCGAGAGCGCGACGAATTTGTCCGCGAAGCCGAGCGCCGCTGCCAGTGCGATTTGGGGCCGAGTGGAGCCTCGCGCTATTGGCTGATGCAGGGCTTGGAGTTTATCCGCTCACAGCCGCTGGACTATGCCAGTCTGCTCCTGCGCAAAGTGTATATGTTTGTCAATCGGGTAGAGTCGCAAAACAACCTCAGCTTTTACTTTACCCGCGATTTTGCACCCGTACTCCACTGGGTTAAGGCGGGTTGGTGGCTCGTCCTGCCTATGGGGTTGGGCGGATTGATATTCTGTCGTTCAGCGCGTTGCCCGGTGCTGGAGTTGTATCTGCTGAGCTATTTAGCGGCGTGTTTGCTGTTCTTTGTCTCTTCTGAATATAGGCTGCCGGCTGCTCCTGCTTTGGCACTCTATGCGGCGCGGTTTATGCTCGACGGGGTTGAGCGAGCCAGAAAGAGCGGTGTGCCATCATTGGGAAGCCGTTTAGTGCTGCTTGTCGCCTTTATGGTTCCCGTCCTCTATGTGGATAGCGATGCCGCTCGGCTCATGCTTCGCCGGGTGGACTACTACAATTACGGCGTGCTGTATGAGCGCCGTGGCGACCGCAATATCGCCGCTGCTCTCTTTGCTCAATCGCTGCAAATTGACCCAGCCTTTAGGCCGGCCCGAGCGGCTGCGGACCGGCTGCAGGCCGGAGCAAGCCGCAGGGATAATTGGATGGAAGAGGGGAGTCGGGCCTATGCAAACGGAGACTATGAGCACGCGCGCGATCTCTATTTGAACGCCGTCGAGAAAGGCAATGTCCAGCCGGAAATATTCAATAACTTGGGGCTGGCCCACTACAAATTAGGCGATCTTTCAGCGGCCGAGGCTGCGTTTGAGGAGGCCCTCGCTCGGCGTGAAGAATATGTAAAGGCATACTACAACTTGGCTCTGGTGTGTATAGCTAATGGCGCACTCGCACGGGCCGACTCGCTGCTCGATAAGGCCCTCGAAGGCGAACCGAATTACGGACAGGCTCTGTACAAGAGTGGTGAGCTCGCCGCCATCGCAGGCGATACTGCACGGGCTCTTTCACGCTGGGAGAATTTGCTCTCGTTGGTGGGACAGGATGAAACGCTGCGATCAAAAATAGATTCTTTGAAAGGGATTGCTCGGTGAATACCGGAGAGCCCGCAGGCCCTTTTATTCGAATCCGGGGTGCGCGCGAAGGGGGACTGCAGGCGGTTGATGTCGACATTCCACTCGGCGCGATCAGCTGTGTACTCGGCCCCAGCGGCAGCGGTCATCGGGTAGTGCTGGAGCGCATACTAAGCGGAGAGAGTCGCGCGCGCTATATGCAGGCCCTGGCCCCGTCCCAGCGCGAAGGGTTAGTTGGGGGTTTTCGCGTCGATGTCGACTCCGTTTCAGGACTGCCGCCAGTAATAAACTATTTGCACGGTAATAAAATCCCTTCGGGTACTGTCGCCTCCTACATGGGAATCGAGCGGCTACTCGCACATCACTTTCTTACGCGCGGGCACTGGCGTTGCCCATCCTGCGGTGGCCGCTGTGCTGCTTATAGGGCGGAGGAAGTCGAGGGCGCAGTGCGAGCGCAGGTTGGAGATGGGCAGGTGACGGTTCTCGCTCCCCTACGGGAATCGGCGGCTAGTGGTGGGCCATCCCTTTGGGGGGAACTGCGCCGCGCCGGCTTCGTCCGAGTTCGCATCGACGGAGAAATCAGCCGCCTCGACGGGGATACGAGTAGTTGGAGCCCCGAACGGGTGGAAGTGGTCGTAGACCGCCTGCGAACGGGAGGAGATAGTGGGCGCCGCTTTCTCGAAGCCATTCGATCGGCTCGCGCCATATCGCGGGGGGCCAGTCTGATCCTCGACTCAAATGAGCGCATATGGCCCATGAATCAGTCGCTAACCTGCCAGGTGTGTGCACGGGAACTCGGCGATATTTCACAGGATATGCTGCTGCGCGAGGATCCGCGTGCCGAGCACCTATATATAGAAGAGCATCCGTGGTCCCAAACCCGAAAAGAGACGGTGCGCATCGTCGATGCCGTGCTCGCTGCAACGGGGGAGCAAATAGTGCGTTTAGTCCTCGCCGAATTGTGTCAACTCGGTTTGCACCACCTACCACTTGGACAACCGCTTTCGACGCTGTCGCACAGCGAATGGCAGCGTCTGCGCCTTGCTTTCTGTCTGTGTTCGCGCATGGCGGGGATTCTCTACGTTTTTGAAGGGGTGGTTAGCTGCGTGGAAGGCGCGCTGCGCAGCGCCGTACTCGGGGCTTTGCAGCGCTTGGTCGAGGGGGGCAATGCGGTCGTTCTGGTCGATGCGGCATCCGAAGCGCAGCGTATCGCTAGTAGGGTCTGGGAGTTCTCCGAGGGGCGGTGTCGCGCGCTGGGCGACCTGCTACATCTCGGCGGGATAGAGGACGAACTGCATGCGGGCGATGGCGTCTGCTGGCAGTTGGCCGGTGAGGGCGCTTGGGGTAAAATCGACATTAGACTTCCACAGGGCGCCATCATCGGCATTGTGGGAGAATCCGGTAGCGGTAAAACCCGTTTTTTGCTGGACGCGGTCGAACCGGCCCTGCGCGAGAAGAATACCCCCTATCGGGCCCTACTCTCCGCGCGCAAGCCGCGGGTGCACGTCCCTCTGCGCGCGCTAGGGCGGCAAACGCTGCTCGAAGCGCTCGGGATCCACGTTCCTGTAGCCGAACTCTTTGCGACTGCCCCAATGGGCGTCGAGTTGGGATATCCCAGCGAATTTTATCGCACCGACAAATCCGGTGGGCGCTGTCCGGCCTGTTCTGGGCGCGGTCGAACAGCGCTCGACCTAGATTTTATCGAAGATGTGGAATCAATCTGTTCGGTCTGTGCGGGTTCCCGCTTTCGCGACGAGGTGCTGCAGGTGACCTACCGCGGATTACACGTGGGGCACGTGCTGGAAATGAATCTGGGTAGAGCGCGTCAGGTATTTGCTCGGCAAAAGAATATCGCCAATCGCCTGCGCTGGGTAGAGCACAGCGATTTGGACTATCTTCCACTCGGCGTCGACACGGATCAGTTGGAGTGGGGGGAGTCCCTGCGCCTTCAGTTGGCAATGGCCCTGAAGGGAAAGGCCTCAGATCGCGACCTCATTTTAATAGACCATCTGACGCCCGGTATGCATCCGCGAGAGGTCGAGCAAATCGTCTCCCTGCTAAAGCGCATTGCGCTGATGGGCGGAACCGTATTGGTAGCAGATGCGCATCCCCACGTGCTCAGTGCCTGCGCTGCGCTGGTTCGCATCGGGAGAGAAAATGGTCAGCGCACCGCAAGAACCATCTGAAGGGCAAGTGGCGAACTTGGGTTTTGTTGGGGGAAGAGGGAGCGTAGGCTTCTTGACTATATGGGAACTGCATGTGTATAATTAAACGATTGTGCCACTGCTTTTTGACCGATCGGAACGCCCATGCAGATCGTTGACAGGCTTCGCCAAGAAAACGTGTCTAGGCTCGATTTGAGTCACTTCGCCAGCTGTGCAGCTGACCGCGCCGTGGCCGATGTCCTCAAACTCATGCGCACGGAAAAAATCAGCGCCGTCTTTATAGTTGAAAACGACAAACTGCTAGGCGTATTTACCGAGCGCGACGTGCTCACCAAGATCGCCGATGCGCCAGACACCTGGCGACGCCCCGTTGCGGAGTTTATGACCCCTTCGCCCCAGGTCATAGGCAGCGATCGGCCGATCAGCGAGGCGCTGCGCCTGATGAACGATGGCCACTATCGCAATTTGCCCATCACCGACGCCGACGGTCGCGTCACGGGCAATTTACCGCATATCGAAGTCATCCGTTTTCTGGCCGACCAGTTTCCCCGAGAAGTCTATAATTTACCGCCCGACCCCGACCGCGTAGCTACTACCAAAGAAGGGGCATAAACGGGCATGTCGCGCTGTCGCCCAACCGATTTTTGCCAGTTTTTTCCCTTGCAACGTCCACCTATACAGGAGGTCCTGAATTAATGGCCGAGACTACGGCCCCTTCGGCGCTTTCCGATGAACACCAGCCCATAGACGAGCGGAAGTCCGTCGTCATTCTGTTTTCCGGCGACTCGGGAGACGGCATGCAGTTGACGGGCGACCAATTTACCAATACCTCTGCCGTTTTGGGCAACGACGTCAGCACCTTTCCCGATTTTCCCGCTGAGATACGCGCTCCTGCTGGGACGATTCCAGGTCTGAGTGGTTTTCAGGTCAATTTTTCTTCTGACGAGCTCTATACCGCGGGCGATTCACCGCAGGTTTTGGTGGCGATGAACCCCGCCGCTCTTAAAGCGAATCTGTCTGAACTCGAGCCTGGGGGGGTCATTATCGTCAATACCGATGCCTTTACGCGCAACAACTTGCGCAAGGCCGGCTACGATGCCAATCCTCTCGATGGACCGGGCGCTTTTAGCGGGTATGATTTGCACCAAGTTCCGCTTACGACGCTGACCCGCAATGCGCTAGAAGACATCGACAGCTTGTCGACGCAGGCGCGCGATAAGTGCAAGAATGCCTTTGCCCTCGGCTTGGTATACTGGATGTTTTCTCGGCCGCTAGAGACGACCGTGCGATTTTACGAGACCAAGTTCGCCAAAAACCCCGATATCGTCGAAGCGAATACGCGCGCACTTAAGGCGGGCTACAATTACGGTCTGACGGCCGAGACCTTCAGCGCGCGCGTTAGCGTGCCGAGCCGAGCCGTGGTGGAGCCGGGGGTTTATCGGCGCATAACGGGCAACGAGGCCGTGGTCTACGGGTTGGTAACGGCCGCTAAAAAGGCGCATATCCCCCTCTTCTACGGCTCGTATCCCATCACCCCAGCTAGTCCGATCTTAGAGGGGCTGGCTGCCCTGAAGAATTTCAACGTGCGCACGTTTCAGGCTGAAGACGAAATCGCCGCCATGGGGTCGGTTATTGGTGCGGCCTTTGCGGGTTCGCTCGCGGCGACGGCCAGCAGTGGACCGGGTATCGCCCTCAAAAGCGAAGCCATCAACTTAGGCGTGGTGATGGAACTGCCGATGGTTATCATCAACGTCCAGCGCGGCGGGCCGAGCACGGGGTTGCCGACCAAGACGGAGCAGGCCGATTTACTCGAAGTGATGTTCGGCCGCAACGGCGAAAGTCCCATTCCCATTATTGCTCCGGCAACGCCCAGCGAGTGCTTTGCCTACACGGTTGAAGCATGCCGCATTGCCATTCGCCACATGACACCGGTTTTCTTGCTGACCGATGGCTATATCGCCAATAGCTCGGAGCCGTGGAAAATTCCCGCCGTAGATGAAATCGAAGATTTTGCGGTGACCTATCGCACCGATCCGGAGGGATATCAGCCTTACATGCGCAACGGCGAAACGCTGGCGCGGCCCTGGGTTGTCCCGGGTACGCTCGGCATGGAACACCGCATTGGTGGGCTGGGTAAACAGGATGTGACGGGCAATGTGTCCTACGCGCCGGAAGACCACGAACACATCGTCAAAACCCGCGCCGCGAAGGTGGCGCGCGTGGCCAATTTCATACCCGACTTGAGCATTGACGGTCCGGAAGAAGGCGATCTGCTCGTGCTGGGGTGGGGGGGCACCTACGGGGCGATACGCGAAGCGGTCGCGCGCAGCCAGGCCAGTGGCTACAGCGTAGCGCGCGGACATTTGCGCTACCTGAATCCCTTTCCGCCTAATCTTGCCGACGTGCTGGGCAGATACAAACAAATACTTGTTCCCGAGCTAAATATGGGCCAGCTATCCTTTCTTCTACAGGCTCTTTTTGCCATGCGAGTTGAAAAGCTGAACAAGGTGCAAGGAAGGCCCTTTCAAATACGCGAAATCACAGCCAAGATTGAGGAAATGCTAGGCTAGGACCAGGAGAGTAAAAAAAATGAGCGAAGTAGTAGAGCAACAACCCCTGACGCGCAAAGATTTTGTATCCGATCAGGAAGTGCGCTGGTGTCCAGGCTGTGGCGATTACGCCATACTAGCACAAATGCAGAAAGTGTTGCCGGAAATCGGCGTGCCCAGAGAAAATATTGTGTTTGTTTCGGGGATCGGCTGTTCAAGCCGTTTTCCGTACTACATGAATACCTACGGAATTCACTCAATCCACGGGCGGGCGCCCACCATTGCTACCGGCGTCAAGGCCGCTAATCCCGATCTGAGCGTCTGGGTTATCACCGGCGACGGCGATGCACTGTCTATCGGTGGCAATCACTTCCTCCACTGCCTGCGCCGCAATGTCGACCTGAAGGTCATCCTATTCAACAACCGCATCTACGGGTTGACTAAAGGTCAATACTCGCCCACTTCGCTGCCTGGACATCGCACCAAGTCTTCGCCGATGGGTTCGATCGACTATCCGCTGCATCCGGTATCTGTCGCCATCAGTGCAGAGGCTACATTTGTCGCTCGCACTCAGGATACCAATACAAAGCACCTCAGTGAAGTATTGCAGCGGGCCGCTGCGCACCGGGGCACCGCCTTTGTCGAAATTTACCAAAACTGCGTGGTCTTTAATCCGACTGCCTGGGATCACACGACCGATTCCGAAGTGCGCGACGACAATATCGTTTTCCTAGAAGACGGCAAACCGCTGGTCTTTGGTCGCGAGAGCGATAAGGGAATACGCATGAATGGCATGGAGCCTGAAGTCGTCGACCTGGCTGAAGTTGACGAAAGCGAATTGGTCGTGCATCGAGAAGACGTCGACAATGCCAGTTATGCCTATATGCTCAGTCGCATGGAAAACCCGGAGATGCCGCTGCCCTTTGGCGTGTTGCGTGCGGTATCGCGCCCGTCCTACACCGATATGATGGTGGACCAGGTGAACGGCGCAATTCAACAGCGTGGAGAGGGCGATCTGCACGATCTCTTCACCAGCGGAGATACCTGGACCGTAGAATAAGGAGGTTGCCCGTGATCTGTCCATCCTGTGGCCACGACAACATGCGTGGTTCGGATACCTGTGCCGAGTGCGGTACGAGCGTGGAGCTGGATAGCGTAGAGCACGAGGAAGGCTCGCTCGGGGTTTTGTCCAAGCCGCTGTCCAGCCTTCAGCAGCGAGTCCCTGAGTGCATCCCCTTGAATGCGGCCATGACTGAAGTGTTGGCGCGCCTCAAGGGCAAGAATGTCGGTTCGCTGCAGGTCGTCGATGAAGCGGGCAAACTCGTCGGTATTTTCACTGAGCGCGATGTGCTAAATAAAGTGGCGGGCCTAATAAAGGATCCCGATCAGATCGTCGTCGAGAGCTTGATGACGCCCAACCCCACCGCATTGCGCCCCGATATGGCTATTCAGCACGCCCTGCACCTGATGAGCGTGCATGGATTTCGCCACATACCGCTAGTAGACGAAGAAAATAGGCCAGTGGGCGTGATCTCTTTTCGCGACGTAGTCGGCCTTATCGAACGCCATTTTGCACCGCGTTCCTGAATATCCGATGCGCAGTGCGCCATCGGAGCGCCTTGGATACTTAAGCAAAAGAGCCGGCCTTAGTTGGTCGGCTTTTTTTTAGGGGGAAAATATGCTCTCTTGTCGATGGAGTGCGCTCTTAATTGGCCTACTTGGGGCCGTGATGATCCAGCCCAAGGCAGCTACTGCCGAGCTGCGTTGGGGAGACCTCAACGCCGAACGAACGGTTTTAACCGCGGATTGGCTGCGCCTACAGCTCGATGTCTTAGGTCTGCGGTTGAGCTATCCGGCCTATAGGGTTTCTCTGGAAATGGGGGATGAGCCCGATATCCTGTTTACGTTTGTAGCGAGTGGGGGTATGGCAAAGCACCTTACAGAGGATACCAGTCGCGAACAGGCCGAAGAGGTCATTGCCTATCACGCACGCGGCATCCGCGACCAGATAGAACAGCTTATAGAGAGGGAGTTTCCCGCGCTTTCTGCAACCTTTGATGCGAAGGGCGATATTCGCGGTCTATTTATGGGCCCTGGAGAAGAATGGAGCGACCCACCGCGGCTAATTGGCGAGTGGAGCGACGATGCCTTTTCTTGGTCTCCCTGATAAGAGAGGTGTATTGTGGTCAAGGGTGAATTGCAGCGGGCCCTAATCGGACTTCCAGAGGAGGTCGGCAAGCTCGCCGATGGACTGGCTGAAAAACTGCAAATAGCAAACGGCGATTTGGAAGAACAGTTGCTCGACGAGGAGCTGTGGTCCTCTGTTGATTTGCTGCAAAATATCGGCATAAAACACCACCAGCTTTTTGATGAAGTCGCCGATCACATTCGCGCCGGAGAGTCGCGCGATGCGATCAAAGAATGCGTTCGTGAAGGCCGTATCGCCATTGGTGACTGGTTGTTTAACCGCTTTAAAGATATCGCCATGGGGCAGGATCCCAACGGAGGAGCACGCCGCGCTTTCGCAAATTACCTGCAGGCACTCGAGCACATCTGCCGGGAAAGCCCTAGCGCGATGCTAATTGTAGAGCAGCACGATGCCCTCTTTGCTCCAGCTCGCGGCGATAGCTGGGCGGTCCTATTGGCAAAGGGCATTAAAAGGCCGTTGCGCACCCATATGGGCATGCGCTTCACCCGCGAATTTGCTCCGAGCGAGCTCGCGCAATTTTATCTTCTCGTCGATTTGCCAAGACACTTACTGGGCATCGCCAATATGGTGGGAGAGGCCGAGTTCTTTTTGCTGCGTCGCGTAAAGTCGCTCTATGAAGAACTGGCCAGCCTGTATAATCTCTTTCTGGCCGAATTGGATGAAAAACAGAGCGAGACCAACAGTGAAGAGTGGGTTGCAAGCGCCCGTCGAGTGCGAGACGAAATCGATGAGAGTTTTAAACTGGTAGGCGCGGAAGTGATGAAGTACTACGAAGATATTCGCCGTGCGTTGGGCAGGCAGGAAGACGACGTCCTGCTCCGTTGGATTGATGCAGCCGCTCGGCGCGGGGCGATTGGTCAGGGGCGGAGGATGCGTGCCGACGAGCGCATGGGGCAGGAGGCAAAGGGGGAGTTGGACCTGCGGCTTAATCGGTGGGGAGGGTATCTGGTTGGCTATGCGGGTGTGTACACGATGGAGTTGGAGGTGGCGCGGGTGCAGAACGAGCTGCGCCACGCCATCGATGAAACGGTTTTGCGCATCAACAAGCGTTTGTTCCAACGGTTGCAAGACGAGTGCCGGCCGGTGCGGGAAGCGCTGGGACAAACGCTGGAGGCCCTGCGCCAGTGTACGCGAGGAGGGGTTAGTTCGGAGCAGGTGCGTAAAGAGGTGGACGACCACCGCGAGCAGCTGGTAACCCTTTGCAATACCGATACTCAGCGTCGGCTGCGCTCCATTGCTGCCAGCGGGGAAATCAGCCAACTAATGGATGTGTTGGCCGAGCGCTTTCGCAAACTCGTCGAAGGAACCGTCGACAAGTTTCAGATCATTGAATTGGATGATTTGCCGATGCGTGAGGGCTTTGTACCAGGCGAAGTGCCTCTAAAAAGTGCGCCGATGAGGGCCGTTGTGCGCACCTATATCGAACGCGAATTAACTCACCGACTAGCCGATGTCAATCAGTCCATGATTGCCCAGGTCGAGGCGGTATTGCAATCCGTCGAACAGTTGGGACAAACCGTCGACTTTAGCTTGGGAACCGTTTCGGTCGAAATGCGCGAGGTGGGTAAGCAGCCAGAAGAACTCGTAGGTGTAGCCCTCAGTCGGCTGCGGCGGGCAGAGGAGAAACTCGTAGCTGACGTAAAGAAAACCGAAGCATTAAACGCCGACGTCGAAAAGAAGACCATTGCATCTGTTGCGGACGTTGCGCGGCGTTTGCGCCAGATGATACTCGATGAGAGCGTGGTTGAAATGCAGCGCCAAATCAACCGCTCCAGCGGCAAGAAAGGCGCAGTCCGCAAGGCAAAACCAAGCGTTACGCAGCCCCAAGGTAGTCCCCCTAAGCCAAAAGAGAAAGCGCGAGCTGAGGAAGAGGAATACGGTAAAGCGGCGGTGTTGGGCTATGAAGTAATTTTGGATTTACAACAGAGAATAGATGAAAAAGTACCCTTTGCTTATAGGCGATTGTTCCGCACGGCGCCGTTGGAGGTCAGCGACTTTTTGCGCGGTCGCTCGCTGGCTCTCGGTGCAATAGAAAGCGCTGTGAGGCGATGGTCGCAGGGCGGGTTTTCTGCCATCGCATTAGTGGGTGAGCAAGGGAGTGGAAAGACGAGTTTGATCAACTGTGCGATGGAAGAGAAGTTGGCGGGAATTCCCATCGTGCGGCACCGCATCCGCTCATCGTTAACCCAAATGGAAGAGTTTGTTCCGGTGTTAAAGAACCTCCTCGACGGACGCGCCGATGATTTGGAGACGCTGCGGAGCGAGGTTGAACGTTCAAACACGCGGCGTATTGTCATTCTCGAAGATGTGCACCAGCTCTACTTGCGAGCGAGGGGAGGGCTAGATTTGCTGCGGGCCCTGCTCGAGTTTATCGATGCAACCGGTGGCAACGTGCTGTGGATCGTCACCATTGACCAATATGCCTGGCAGTACCTCAACCACGCCCTGTCTCTATCGAGGCATTTTGCCTTTTTGATTGAGACCGGCAGGCTGAGCAGGGGCGAACTAGAGGGCGCCATTATGGCCCGACACCAAGCGACGGGGTATGAACTGTACTTCCTCGATAAACAGGGGAAGCGTTCTCAAGAGCAAGAAGCTGCGCGCGAGGAGTTTTTTAATGCCATGAGCCGCGTCTGTGCGGGCAATGTTTTCTCGGCGATTTACTACTGGCTGCAGTCGGTGCAGACCGTAGCCGATAATGCCGTGGAAATTGCCTCAATAGAAGAGCTCAAATTGGATTTTCTCAGTTCGCTGACGGTTGAAGGCATGTTGAGCCTAGGCATGGTGATTCAGCATGGATCGCTTAGCGCGGAGCACTACGCGGCAATTTTTCACATGCCGCTAATAGAGGCCAATGCGCGACTGGCTCATCTACAGCGCATGGGCATGGTGCAGCAAAGCGAGCTTGGATCGGACAAGAGAGAATACTCCGTGAACCCGCTTTTATATCACCCCATTGTCGTCGAGTTAAAGCGCAGGAATATTGTGCAATGACCATCTATGCTCTGCTTTTGGCGTTGGCCCTACTCGTTTGGTGTTCCACCGGTGTTTTGCGGAACGCCTTTACTCGCTTGGTGTGGCATTTCAAAATGCCATTCCAGCCCGGCGACTACGTGAGTATCGGCGGCGTGGGAGGGCGCGTTGAAAAAATCGGTTGGCAGGCCGTTCAGCTACGCGGCACGTCTGGAGACCTAATTTCAGTCGCCAATGCGTTGGTCAGTGGTCAACCCGTGGTGCAAACCGTCGCCGACTCGGGGTCTCAGGGCATTGAAATGCACTTGCCGGTATATGGCGACCGCGATGAAACCCGCGCACGCCTTGCTGCCATGGAAGCGCTCTTACTGTCTCCCTATTTGGCTTTGGACAGACCGTTTGATGCGGCACTTGAGTTGGGACCTAGTGGCGAAACGCTGGTGCGGGTCCGAGCAGGAGTCTTTGATGCCAGCCAGCGCGTGCTCTTTGAGTCGTCGATCATCGAAACCTATCGCGCACTGCTATACGAAAAATAACGGGGCAGTGCGCCTATTCCGGGTCGTGCTCCATCACGTCGCCGTGCAGCGACTCGCTTAGCGGAATTAGCTTGTCGATGACCGGCTCTTCCGTTGTAATGAGCCACCCCCGCACTTTTTCTCCAAATACTACGATTTCTTTGGGTTCGACTTCGACTACTTTTGACGTTGTCGTATGCCGTTCTTTTCTCGTGCAAAAAAAGGTATGGCGGCGAGTGGTGCCGCGCTCTGCATTAGTATTCATTGCTCGACTGTCGATGTACTTCGGAAACTAAAAACGCTACGTTTTCATAGGGCATATCGGGCTGTAAGCCGTGCCCTAAGTTAAAAATATGCGGGCGATGGGCGACTTTTTGTAGCGTTTTACCTACCTCGTTAGCAATGGTTTTTTGGTCGGCATAGAGCACGCTCGGGTCTAGGTTGCCCTGCAGTACGGCATTTGTTCCCAAAGCGCCATAGGCCGCGTCTATATCAACGCGCCAATCTATGCTCAACACATCAGCACCTGTTTGCGAAAACAGGGGGAGGCAGTGCGTGGCGGCGAGCGGAAAGTAGATGCGCGGCACGTTTAATGGGGCGAGTGCTTCGTTTATGCGTTTTATATAGGGGAGCACAAACTGGCTAAAACTGTTTGCCGATAACACGCCAACGGACGTGTCGAAAATTTGCACCGCTTGAGCGCCATGCGCCACTTGGGCGCTTAAAAAAGAGATTACCAAATCAGTAAGGTGCTGCATTAACTGGTGGGCCGCTTCCGGCGCGCTGTGCATCATGGCGCGAAATGCGCTGAAGTCTTTTGAACTGCGCCCCTCGACCAACCAGGTGGCCAGGGTAAACGGCGAACCAGCGTAGCCAATGAGCGGTATGTGTTTCGGCAGGCTGGAACAGACCAAATCTATCGTTTCAAGCACATAGCTCAAATCGGTTTCGGGATCGACTGGGCGGAGGGAATCGATATCGCTCTGGCTGCGCACCGGAGACGCGAAAACAGGTCCGGGCGCATAGGTGAAGGGGCAGCCGAGCGGCTCTAGAGGGGTCACTAAGTCAGTAAAGAGAATGGCGGCATCGACGCCCAATAGGTCTATGGGCATTAGGGTAATTTGGGCGGCCAAATCGGGGGTGGTAAAAAGGGTTTGAATAGAGGAGTGCTGTTCGCGTAGATCGCGGTAGGGTTTTAGCACTCTACCCGCCTGGCGCATGATCCAAATGGGTGTTTGGGATACGGCTTGGCCGCGACAGGCGCGCATAAAAAGGTCATGTGATGTATTGCTCATAGATGATTTAAAGGGGGTCGGAGAAAAGTTACCAGTTGGGACAAACACCTAGGGCGCGATTGTGTTGGGTGCGAGGTAAATGTCGCAGGCGAATGCCTTCTTCAGAGAAATAGGTGCAAACGAATTCAGAATTACTTGGGCCAGAATTCGTCCAATCAATAGTCTGTGTCAAAAAGGTTTCATCGAGAACAAGTCGCCCGACGATGAGGTCGTAGACTGCTTCCGGTAGCGAGCGCCGCCGCACGAAGTGGGAGGGGGTATTGATCGAAGTGGCCAGCTGCCGCAGGCACTGGTTTTGCTGCATAAAAGTTTTGTCTAGGCTATCGCGCATGGCCTCCGGCATGACAACCGTCCAACCCAACTTGGGTGCTTCGGCATTGATAAAGGACGCGCCCTTAAACTGGGTTAGGTCTTTGATATCGGCAAAAAGGCTGAAATAGGTGCGCGCTAAATTCTTGACGGTGCACGAATAGAGCTGGCCTTTATGAATAAAGCGCGATATGCGCGGTATGAGGACGTACTGACCCTTTGAGGCAGGGTTGTTCTGCAATGCAATGAGGGGCTTGCTCTGAAATTTGTTCTTCAAGGCGTGATTAAGCTGGGTGATATCTTGCTTGGGCAGCTGTATGTCCAAACGAGTTAACAGCTCTTTAAGGCTAATTTTCGCTGCAAATATATCAACGGCAGGTTGTTCTAATTCGGATTCTATGGAGTGCTGATCGCGAATCTTTGAGTCCTCTTCGGCAGAAGATCGCTGCGGAACCTTGCCCCTTGAGCCCGAGGCTACATCAGGGGCTCGCGCGCCAATTGTATTGGTGCGCTGCGGATGGTGAACGGGCTCCAGATCAAGAGGATTGCCACTGCTTTCGGGGGAGGACTCACTCGCTATAAAGAGACCGTCTTGAATGCCATGTTCCTCTTCTTCGCCGTAGTCATCGTCGTCGTCGTCTTTGTCTTTGCTGCCGCCAAAGAGGTCGTTGGGGTCAGTCGATAGCGCCTCAGCAGCACTGCTTCGGGACGAAAGGCTTGGTTCCTCATTACCGTCCGTGCCATTTTCTTCCTCGCCAAGGCGGCTGGGTGTGTGCTCTTCGTCCTCGTCCTTGCCGAA
>JAYOYH010000042.1:33831-41629 GCA_038153405.1 Gemmatimonadota bacterium
ATCGGCGAAGTGGTTGCCGTCTTCTTCCTCCTCGTCCTTGCCGAATTCGACGAAGTCATCGTAATCGGCCTCCTCGTCGCTGCTCTGGTCACTGTCCAAGAGGCTGTTGGAACGAGACTTCTGCCCATCTACGCTGGTCTCATCGCCTGGGTCCGGCGAGGAAATAGGTTCTAAATGGCCATTTTCATCACCCCAAAAACCATCATCGGCTTCCTCTTCGTCGTCTTCATCGAGGAAATCGAACGGATCGGCTTCGGGATCTTTGACGGTGGTATCGGCACGACGTAAACGCTCGCTACTTCCATTTACATGTCGGTCGATGAGCGTTTCAAGGCGATCGCCCAATTCGCCATCGAGATTATACTGTTGACGAGCTTGTTGGAGGATTTCAATGACCTGGTTCAGTTCGGCTTGGGGAATCTGGTGGCCGTCTCTTTCGAGTGGCTCTAGGATGGACTGGATCAAATGGCGCAGAATGGCCGTTTCTTCGGTCAGTTGAATACTTCCTTCCAAAGAATCGATTTCTTGTCTTAATTTTTCGGCTATCTGGTCCAAGTGTATTAATTTCGCTTAAAGATTACACATACGGTTACGCGCCACACTGAAAATACCCCATGGCCGTTGTTTTCCAAATTTTAAAAGGGGCCTCTTTACCGAGCAACAACAATAGAGGGTAGGAGTCCCGGCCACCTCGGGCGCGTGGGCTTCCAATGCGGTGTTCCACTTTTGCCGGAAATGCGTATGGTCTGTTCTTTGTAGTAAAGGTAGACTTGCTTAAGTGGTGATTTTGGAGATTCTTGGTACACGGTCTGTGTAATGCTATTGCAATTGTCGAAAAATCGCTGAGTCAGGGCGATTTCCGTTGCAATGCGATCGTAGAGATCTTCAACCAGTGTTTTCTGACGGACCGACTTTCCCGGGAGGCCATTGGCCCGGGCATACATAAGCAGGCGATAACTGGGCTTTTTAAATGTGCAGTTGAGGTATTGCTTATCGATGAGTGCCCATTGGGTTGCTCCCAATGGCTGGTTATAAAAGTCTAGTTTGCTATACCAAAGGCTCTTCACATTAGCTTGAACGAAGAAAGCGGGGAAGCGATCGCGCAGCGTGGAAACGGAAGTCGTTTCACCGTTATTGATCTTTGGACTGCGAAAGATAACCACGTAGTCGTTAAAGGCCTTTGCAAGCGCTTCGACTCGATTTTTTTCAACGTGTGGTCGGAACTCGCTGCGCTCGAATAGGAGGCTCCAAAGCTGCTCTAAACTTTTTGCGTAGCGCGTTTGTTCGCTGGGTGAGAAGCTGATGGAAAAGATCGATTCAATTTGCTTGAGAGAGAGGAATCGATCGGAAAAGATGCAAGCAAAACGCTCTTCTACGGGCAGCGACAAAAGGCCCTTAGATTTGGAATGGGCGCCTTTCTCTTTTCTGCGATCGGCCGTTTCGCTTTGGGACACAAAGAGTTTGCGGTCGCGTTTTACCTGCGCAATGCCGGTGCCAATTTCGCTTGCCAATTGAGGCGAGGCGTCTTTGAGCCCTACTGATAGGTTCTCGACCGTTTCGATATCGCCTTCTAAATCGTCGCGGAGGTCGTCCATTTGTCGACTTTTATCGATGATTCTACCTATGGGGTCTACCAGGTAGTTCAACGAAACGAGTCGATCAATCAGCGGCTTTACGGCCATGGCCGATTCTTGGGCCAGGCCAATGTCCTCAATTTTGTTGGCCTGCGCATTCGTCAGCGCATTGATCTGCTGAGCGAGGTATAGCAGTTCCTCTCGACTGCTAGAGTCGGGTAGAGTAGAGGATTCTGATTGATCTGTATTCGACATGGTCAATCGGGCGTCGTTTTTTCGATTTAGGCGAACGCTTCGTTATTTTCCCGGTTCTACCATCCACTCCGGCAGGGTAATGCGATACATATAAGCCCCGTCGATATCGGGTAAGCGCACCTTGTCTCCGTCCATTTCGGCTCGATGGACTTCTGGGGTTTCCTCGTTGGGTTTAAAGACCAATAGGCGCAGCGGGGGCAGTTTTCGATCGGGCCAGAGCTGCCCCACGTCTATTGTGGTCTCAGCTTGACAATCCATGGTAATTACGTCGATCTCCCACTTGCGCTCTTTGACCAGCGCCAGTCCATCGACTTGGATCGCCCCATGCGTTCTTTGCTGACCGTGCGCATCGATAAGTACGTATTCGTCACAGGAAGAAAGATCAATGCGCCCAATTGCGTCTTCAGCCGAGTATGCGAGTACATTGCCCTGTTCCGCTCGGCCCCAAAAGCTGCCGCTGGGAAGCGCATAGTCCTGGCCGTTTTCTTCTATTTGCCACGATTCGGGGCCTAGGTTGGCATAGATAAGCGTCCCGTTGGCATACTCCACTTTAATTTGACCCTGTTCGTACGCGTCGTTGTGCATGGCGTCTTCTAGCGAAGAAAACTTGCCGTTGCTATGATAAAGTATCGAGGAAACCGCGACGCGTAAGTACTGGCTTTGCAGCATTCTCAGCATGAAATAGGATTTCAGGGCCGAAGAAATGCCCCATTCATTGGGGTCCGGCAGCAGCGCGGCATGGCCGAAAGCAGCTGTCGCAGCTATATATCGGCTGAGAAAGGCAGAGCGGCCATGTTTTTCCGTTGCTGGTACCGTCTGGCCGAAAAAATGATCGATGGAACCGACGCCGGCATCGCTTTGCAGCGGGTGCATTTTGCGCAGGTCGAAGTCGACTACGGGGGGTAATTGACTTGGGTTTTTTCCGGGCATGCTCGCTAAGTGGCCCTGCAAAATACCCGCGTAGAGCCAGTGGCTACCTCCCTGGCCGATGAGGGGATTTTGGGCGGCTAGCAGTCTGAGCAGGTCGCGCTGAGTTTGCAGCGAGTGCGAGAGGGTTGTTGAGCCGGATAGTTGGCCATCGCAATCGGTAAAATCCCAGGGCGGACGAGCGGCATGTGCATCGAGGTAGAGGGCGTCGGGCTTGTACTTCTCAACCACTGCAGCCGAGTGTCCCTCCGCCCTTTGTAGGGCAAGGGACGGCTTAAAGAGATAGGTCCCCGTCCCCGTCACAACGGGTTGGCCATCGGCTGTTTGGGCTCCAACCGAGGGGCTCCAATCGGAGCTGTCGGCCGAAATGTCGCGAAAGCTGGTCTGCAGGCTGGTGCTATATTTCAGGTCTTTGAGCGCGTCGATATACTCGCTTAGGGCATCGTCGCCTCCCTTTAAGGGCGCCGCTTCAAGCGTAAAAGTGCCGCTGCTATCGCCGTCGTGCCAAGTATCGCTGGGATGGTTGACGATCAGGTCGTCGATACCGAATTGCTTTAGGGTGAGCAGATTTTCGTAGATTTCTACGTAGCTCTCCTCCGAAGCCTCGATGTGGGGTATGTTAAACCAGGCCTTGTCGGAAAGAGACCGATCGGATGAGTGTGGCTGTGAGGCCATTTGCACATTGGGGAAGGCCTCTGCAAAATCGTTGGATGCCGTTAGCAGCCAGCGCTCCTGCAGAGATACGCGTTGACCGTTGCTGTTTTTTTCGTAGGTGCATCCGCCGTTGAGGCGCGATTCGCGAACGGCGGCCGCTTCGTCAACCGAGTGAAGGGAAGTTGAATGCGTGTACTGCCAGTCGATAAAGCTGGAAATAAATAGACCAGAGGTGCGCATCAGTCGCGGATAGGTATCGCCAAGGTTAAAATACGGCACGGTGATGAGCTTGGTGCTGGGCGCGTTGGTAACGCGCCCGAGTGACAGGCCCGCCGCCTTGCCATTGCCTCCTTCGACTTCAACTACCAGCGATTTGCCGAGTATGCGAAAGCGGTAGAGAAAATTGGCCATTTCCTCATCGACGACCCACTGCCAGCGCGCTTCTACACAGTTTTCTAACTGTTCGCACGAGATAAAGTGACGCTCAACTTCTTCGCTGTTCGAAGGGTGAATGCGGCCACCCATATCGACGAGCAGGCCGCCTTCTTCGGCGGGTTTGATAGGAGGCGTTCCGTTTATTTCCAGCTCTATATCGGCAAAGGTTCCATCGATAGGCGTGTATACGAAGTTCAGTACGGCCGATACCGAGCGACTCTCGAAAATATAGGAGATGCCTTCTTTGCGAATAGACGTCTCCACCTCTTCTTTAAGGGGGGAGCGCAGTGAACTCAAAACCTGTGCTTGATTGGAAGCGGGATCTACTGTTTGATTGTCCATAGAAGAATGTGAAACTCCGAAATGACGTAAAGGACTGAATGTGACATAATATTAATAGAAAGAGCTATTAAAGTATGTAATAAAGCGAATAGTGTCAAGATCGTTTACCGGGTCGACCTCTTTCGTTATTTAGGGCTTAACTTATTATTTTTTAATATCATATGGAAAAAATGGAATTGTGTGATACAGCGGTCATTGGCGGGGGAGCAGCAGGTATGGTGGCGGCAATTACCGCGGCCGGTTTGGGGGAGAGGGTCTTGCTGCTGGAAAAGGGCGACAAACTGGGGCGAAAGATTTTAATCTCTGGAAACGGTCGCTGCAATTTGACAAACCGCGATGCCGATATCGTCGAACATTACCACGGGGCGCCGCCGGCGTTTTTGCGCTCGGTCCTGGGACATATGCGGTTGGATGAGACGCTGGGTTTTTTTTCCGATTTGGGCGTAGAAGTGCACGAGGAAAAGCGCGGGCGGTTGTTTCCCCAATCCAACCAAGCGCAGTCCGTAGTCGATGTATTAGCCGATCGGATGAAAAGGCTTGGAGTAGAAGTGTGCTTGGGCGCGGAAGTGGAGCGAGTAGAACGGGAAGGCGATCGCTTTGCAGTGCAAACAGGCGACGGCAAGGCGGTTAGGGCGACCCGGCTGGTAGTGGCCAGTGGCGGCATTAGCGCGCCCAAATTGGGGGCGGATCGGGTGGGAATGGACTTGGTCTGTAAAATGGGGCATGAGGCATCGCCTCTATTGCCTGGTCTAGTAGCACTGGAAAGTAATGCGACCTATCTGGCAAGAATGCAGGGGGTTAAGGTCGTCGCCGCTGTCGAGGCGCACGTGCCGGGCCGCGGGCGCGTAGTTGATATCGATGACATTTTGCTCGCGCAATATGGCCTGTCGGGTTTTGCCATATTAAACCTCAGCGCTCAGCTTGTACCGCTTTTGCAGCGCGGACCGGTGGAGTTAGGTCTAAATCTCTTTCCCCAGCGCAGTCCAGAATTCGTCAGCGAAATGCTAAAAGAGCGCTGGGAGCGCAATGCCCACCGCGAATTGGAAGGTAGTTTTGCCGGTTTGATGAATGCTAAACTCGTGCGCCATCTGCTCGATCACGGCCAGTTCGACAGGGAGCAAAAGGTGGGAACAATCGGCAAAGCGACGCGCTGGGATCTCGCGCGCCTACTGACCGACTGGCGCATACCCGTGCACGCGCCTCGCAGTTTTGACCATGCAGAAGTGACGATAGGCGGCATAAAGACCAATGCAATTAACCCCGATTCGCTCGAATCCTACATTGTTCCAGGGCTCTATTTTGCAGGAGAAGTACTAGAAGTGCACGGCGACCTGGGGGGCTATAATTTTCAGTGGGCATGGGCCAGTGGCGTACTCGCAGGCAAGCGGTTGGGCGCCTGAGTGCGTTGACATAAGAACGGGGAACACTACTATCAAAGAGTATGAAGAAGACAGGGGATACAGCAGCCATCGTCTTGGCGGCCGGCCTATCGTCGCGGATGGGTGAGTTCAAGCAGCTTTTGCCCCTAGGGGGGGTGCCGGCCGTGTGTGGAATTGTCGATGTGCTGGTGCCGATATTCGAGCGCGTGGTAGTCGTGGTGGGCCATCGAGCCGATGAGGTCGAGCGGGCCCTTGGCCAGCGAACGGCAGTATGCCTGCGCAACGAACACTATCGCGATGGTATGCTCAGTTCGGTGCAGTGCGCCGTGCGCGCATTGGGAGAGGGAATCCACTACCTCATGTGTTTAGGCGATCAGCCCTCCTTGCAGCAGGATACAGTTCGTGCGGTTTTAGCCGCGGCGCAAGGGGCCGCTCACGGTATTGTGGTGCCCACCTGCCGAGGTAAGAGGGGCCACCCCCTCTTTCTGCATCGGCGCTACTATCAGGCCATTGTCGATTTGCCCGATGGGGTTGGCTTGAACGCTATCACGCGCGCGCATCCACACGATACGCTCGAAGTCCCCGTCGACCGGCAGGAGATTTTGGAAGATATGGATACCCCGGACGATTATCGGCGCGAAATGGCCCGCGGCAGCGCAAAGAGGCGATGAAGATGGAAGACGTTTTAGATCGATTGGTAGAAGAGACGGCATGCGGGAAGCCAGTCGCGCTGGCATCGCTGGTGTGGAGCAGTGGATCAATCCCTATGAGCGACCGCGCCAAAATGCTGGTGCTTGAAAGCGGTGAATTGGTTGGGACGATTGGTGGTGGCTGCTTAGAGGCCGATGTCTATGCGGCTGGCCAGCAGGTTCTGCGGAGCGGTCAGGCCAGCGATATGCGCTATACTATGACGGAAAAACAGGCGGGAGAAAGTGGGCTAAACTGCGGCGGAACGGTGCGCATTTACACGGAGCTTATCGATGCCAACGGAGCGGGCCGGTTGTATACCAAAGTGCGACAGGCTCGCCATGACAGGAAGGGCTGTGTGCTGGCAACAGAGCTCAACGGAACAGCGCGTGCGCTGTGGGATGAAGGGCGTCAGCCGCTGGCCGGCGCAGTGGAAGACTGCGGCAATGCCCTGTCGGCGGATGTATTGGATGAGATCATCCAGCGCGGCCGGGGACGCACCATTGCCGCCGAAGATGGACAGCGCGAGTTCTTTGTCGAACCCTTTTGGCCGGATCCGGTCCTCTACGTATTTGGCGGGGGCCACGTCGGCGGGCAGGTGGCAGCATTGGCCAAAAATGTGGGCTTTCGCGTGGTGTTAATTGACGATAGGCCCGCATTTGCCAACCGCGAGCGCCACCCCAGTGCCGACACCTGCATGGCGGGTGAAATATTGGATATTTTTCCGCAGCTTGCGATTGATGAACAGTCCTATATTTTGGCGCTAACGCGCGGCCACCAATACGATGAAGTGGTTGTCGAGCAGGCCGTTGCGAGCCGGGCGCGCTACATTGGTATGCTCGGCAGTGAGCGCAAAAAATTGCTTCTTTGGAAGCGCCTGCTCCAGCGCGGTATTTCGGAGCCGCAGCTCGAGCGCGTCTTTGCGCCGGTGGGGGCCAATATTGGTGCCGATACGCCGGAAGAAATCGCCGTAAGTATCGTGGCCGAGCTTGTTAAGGTGCGCCGAGGCGTTCGAAAAATATGGAAAACAAAAAAACAGGACACCCATATCTGATGGCTGAGCAACCGCTTCGCTATGCGGCCGCAGCGTGTCAGGTCGACCGACCGAACCCGACGCGGCGTCAAGAAATTGCTGCCAACGCGCAGCGCATGATCGAAATGGTCGATATGGCCGTAGAGGGCTACGGTCCCTTTATGGACGTGCGCCTATTGGTTTTTCCCGAGTTCGCACATGCTGCCCCGATTTATCCGACTGCTCGTGCGCTGTGCAAGCACCTAACGCTGCCCATTCCGAACGAGTACACTCAGCAATATCACGACAAGGCCCAAGAGCTTGGAGTCTATATTCAGACGGGAACCTTCTTGGAAGAGGATCCCCATTGGCCGGGAAAAGTATTCAACTCGACCTGTTTGATAGGCCCTGAGGGTATTCTATACACCTATCGCAAGGTCAATCCGTGGATTCCTTGGGAGGTGCATGCCAGCCCGCACGATCTGGCCGATTATAACGAAGATCCCTTTCCCGTGGCGCGCACGCCAATCGGC
>JAYOYH010000043.1:0-21978 GCA_038153405.1 Gemmatimonadota bacterium
ACCCAACTTACCTATCCCACCCATCCCATAATGAGCATTTTCCTTTATTTGGGATATGTCACCAACCAAGAAATGCCAAATGCCGAAATACAGCTTGAAAAAACGAGAAAGATACTCAAATCATCAGATTATTGGCAGGCGAGATTTCAGCAGTATCACCTATATTGGATTATGGAAAATCCGCCAACAAACTCCATCGCAGTCAACTCTTTATTAGAAAAGATAAAAGCGAGCTACGGCATAGTGTAATTGGGCCCCTATCTACCATCTACCTTACAATAAAACGCACCCGAAACTCGTGTTTCAGGTGCGTTTTATACTATTAAAAGCTTTATATTGCCGAGTTAGACTGATACCGACTCCCATTTCATCTCACCAACCTGCACTTCAGGATGTGAGACTATGAGATGCCATATAACTGCTTGGAATGACTCCGATAATGGCGTAACCGTTTCGGGATTAACCGTGGGAACAATCACACAAGCGTCAGCTACTTGGGCAGTAAACCCACCATCGCGCCCAACTATCCCACATATCGTTGCCCCTACTTCCTTAGCGTATTCTAATGCTTTAACTAAATTAACGCTCACATTCATCTCTCGATTACCTCCCCCCACGGAAAAGACAAAAATGAGATCTTCTTTTTTCAAACGACTACCTTCGAGCCACTTAGCAAAAGCCGTATCCCACCCCTCATCATTAATCCGCGCAGTTAATTCCGAGACATTGTCCGTAGGAGCATAAGCTTCCATTCCGGCAATCTTGCGAAAATCGTTGACTGCGTGGCCAGCGTTACCAGCGCTACCTCCAACGCCCAATATAAAAAGCCGCCCGCCCACTTTGCGAGTTTCAATAAATAACTGCACCATTCGATCAATGACCGCCCGATCAAATCCTGCAATTACTTGTGTTGCCTCATTGAGGTACTGCTCTGTATAACTCATTATATAGAATACCCTGCCGCTGTAGCATCTTCGTAGAAAAGTTTTACCGTCTCCAGCGAGAACTCCGTCAAATCCTTACCTAGAGTAGGTAGTTTCTTAATGATGTCACTAGTACATGTAATAATATGGCAACCAATAGAATCAGCCTCTACAACATTATATACTTCGCGCGGGCTGGCCCAAATAAGCTCGGCCTTGGGGTTTGGCTGCAAAATTTTCATTGACTCAGTCATAGTCGGCATATACTCAACCCCAGCATCGGCAATTCGGCCGGCGAAGACCGATACGCAGCACGGAGCACCTCCATCTACAGCCTCGGCGACTCGACGCACCTGGTCTATAGTGAAAATAGCCGTGATATTTACTTTAACCCCTTCTCGTGACAGCCGTTTAGCCAAATCATAACTCGTCTCGCCTTTCGTATTGCTCACGGGGATCTTTACATACACATTATCACCCCAGGTAGCAATCTCTCTAGCCTGGCGTTCCATATCGTCGAATTCATCGGAGAAAACCTCAAAGGAAATCGGGCGATCGGGTATCTCTTTGAGAATCTCCTTAGCAAAACCTACATAATCGCTGATGCCAGCCCGACGCATTAGCGTTGGGTTGGTAGTAAAACCCGAAACAAGTGGATTTGCATAGCTTTCAAGCATGCTCTCTCGGTCGGCACCATCTGCAAATATTTTGACTTTGAGGTCTACTGCAGAAACATTTGACTTCATAACTCAACTCCCCACTAAATTGAATAACCTGGTATAAAAAATACGGCAGAAAACAAATATTGTCGACATGCGCTCCGCCTTACAAGCCTATAATTCTCTTCTTACCTTCAACCCCAGATAGGGCATTTCTCGTATCCACAATCAACTCTGCTCGCGCGCCAATCCAAGCCCAATCAAAAACACTATGTGCCGTTAGCACTACAACACAGTCTGCAATAACGACTTCCTCTTCCGTCAATTCGACCGAGCACAGCTCACCCTCAATTTCGCCCTCCAAATCAGGCACATAAGGGTCGTGATAAACGACATCGGCCCCCTTCTTGCGCAACTGCTCTATAATCAGTAGCGCGGGACTTTCACGCACATCACTGATATTCGCTTTATAAGCAACTCCCAACACCAATATGCGCGCACCCATCAAAGCCTTCCCTTCATCGTTTAGCGCATCCATCACTTTGTAAACTACGTGATGTGGCATTTCGGAATTAACCTTGTCAGCTAAGTCTATAAAACGAGCTTCATAGTCAAGGCCACGCATTTTCCAAGACAAATACAACGGATCAATAGGAATACAATGGCCACCCAACCCAGGTCCAGGTGTAAATTTCATAAACCCAAAGGGCTTACTATCCGCAGCCTCAATAATTTCCCAAACATCCAGTTCTAATCGATTGCAAATAAGAGCTATTTCATTAACCAAACCAATATTAACAGCACGAAACGTATTTTCTAATATCTTCACCATCTCTGCAGCTGAAGGTGATGATACAGGGACTAAAGTATCTACTGCATGCCGATAAAGAGCTATAGCGACCTCTGTACAGTTAGCCGTTACTCCCCCAATTACCTTAGGAGTATTACGCGTTTTCCAAATGGGGTTTCCCGGGTCGACTCGCTCGGGAGAAAAAGCCAAAAAGAAATCTACGCCAACCGTAGCACTTCCCTCACTAAGACGAGGCAAGATTACCTCTTCAGTAGTCCCAGGATACGTTGTACTTTCCAAAACAATTAGCTGCCCCGGTTGAAAATGCTGCACAATCGCATCGCAGGCCGCAACGATATAAGAAATATCTGGATCTTTTGTTTTGCTCAAAGGCGTCGGTACACTGATACAAATACAATCGACCTCAGCTAATACTGCAAAATCTGTAACTGCTCGCAGTCTCGCATCCGAGACCACCTGAGCAACAACTTCACTTGCTATATCATTGATATACGACTGCCCAGCATTTACCTGAGCAACCTTGTCGGAGTCGAGATCTACACCGATCGTTTCAAGACCAGCTTCAGCGAACTCCACAGCCAATGGCAACCCTACATACCCGAGACCAATAACACCAACCTTTGCCTGCTTGCGCTCAATTTTGTCAATTAGCATACGATGCATACTCATTGACTGGCCGCCAAGCAAAATGTTTGGGCTACGCTCTCTAATCCCTCGCGTAGAAGCACTTGGGGATGATATCCCAATTTAGCTTTCGCACTGCTAATATCTGCAAGAGACCGGGGCACATCGCCAGCCCGAGGAGGACCATACGTTATATTGCCCTCTAATTTTACAATTTCTCGTATATGGGCTACCACTTCATTCACGCTAGTATTGTGCCCACATCCAACATTAAAAACCTCACCACTAACCCCCTCAGCTTCTACCGCAAGCAAATTAGCATCAACTACATTGCTCACGTAGGTAAAATCCTTAGCCTGCCCACCATCACCGTCAATGATTAGAGAATGTCCCTCTATAATGCCTACTACAAATTTGGGTATGAATGCCGAATATTGGGTGTTGGGATCTTGGCGTGGTCCAAAGATATTGAAATAACGCAATGCCACCGTCTCCAACCCATAGACTCGGGAAAAAACGTGACAGTATTTCTCCCCTGTCAGCTTTGCCACAGCATAAGGAGATACAGGTCTAGGTGTCATCTCCTCTCTCACGGGCAATTCGGGGTCTGGCCCATAAACGGAAGACGAAGAAGCATAAACGACTCTCTTTACACCAGCGTCTTTTGACGCATCGAGCACATTGAGAGTCCCCCCCACATTGACATCATTAGTTGTAATCGGGTCATTTATAGACCGAGGAACCGAGGGGAGAGCACCCTGGTGCAGCACAAAATCGACTCCTTGAACGGCTTCACGCACAATATGATAACTGCGTATATCTCCTTCGATCAATTCGATTTGATCTATCACTTTGCGAATATTTTCTCTTTTACCCGTGGAGAAATTGTCCAGCACTCGCACGTGTTGTCCGCGCTTTAGTAACTCTTCAACTAAATGCGACCCGATAAAACCAGCACCACCAGTAACTAAATAACTCGCCATTTGCACTCCTCTAAAATACAATGCCAACCCATCAAATAAACTAAGAGGCTCCTAAAACTACATAGAACACCCCATTTCTTCTTGCAATTAATGGATGTGCTCAATGCCAATAAGGTCTCGCATTAAATTAATGTCCAAAAACTGTGAACAGGCTTGAAAAGGTCCACCAAATTGTTTAGTCTCATTTACAGATATTATCATTATAAATATAATCAGCAAAACACGCAGGGCTTTAAACAATGAGACTCATACTCCACACCTGTTCAACTGTATTTATCCTACTCGCCACCTCCCTCTCGGCCCAGCAATCCCTCTCCCTGCAGGACTGCATCGAACTGGCGCTGAACCGCAACCTGCAGCACCAGCGCAACGAACAAACGCTGGCGGCCAGCCGCACCAGCCTCGAATCGGCGCAGGCGCCCTTCGCCTTCAATATGGACGCCAACTTCACCGCGCCCACGTTTACGGAGGTGCGCGACACGCAGGAGAGCGTCGCGCTGGCCACGCGCGTGCGCGACGAGAGCACCAACTTTACCTACAACGGCAGCCTGCGCATGGCGCAGCGCCTGCCCTACTTCGGCTCGCTGCAGCTGACGACCAATGCCGAGCGGCGCGACTTTTCCTCCAACCGCCGCGCCGACTTCCTCGATTTTTCCGGCGATATGCGCCTGGACTACCAGCACGACATCCTCAACCGCGCCCCCGAAGAAGTGACGCTGCAGCGCGCCCGACACACTTTCGCCAACGCGCACCTCAACTTTGAACAGCAAGGTTTACAGCTCGAGGGCCAGGTCATCGACGATTACTACACCCTCGTCCAGCGCCTGCGCCAACTGGAAATACAGAAACAGCGCCTCGACCTATCGCGCGCCAACCTCGAGCTGGCCCAGCGCAAATTCGAGGTCGGCCTAATCGCCGAAGTTGAGGCACTGCGCCTGCAGGTAGAACTGCTGCAGGCCGAGTCGAGCTTTGCCCTGGCCGAAACGGCCATTGAGAGCCAGCGCGACCAACTGCGCCAGACGCTGGGCCTCAACCCAGAAGACCCACTCAACATCAGCACCGAGGTCGAACACCGCCTCTACGCCATCGACGCCGAGTTGGCCATGCAGCTGGGCCTGCAAAAGCGCACCGACATGCGGCAGGCCGAAATCTCCGAAAAGCTGCGCCGGCTCGACCTAGAGGACGCCGACCGCCGCAACGGCATCAACGCCACACTCAACGCCAATGTCAGCCTGCGCGGTCGCGGGGACGAAGTCGGCGATATAAGCGGCACCCTCGAGCGCAACCAGTGGGGTATCGGCGTGCAGGTGACCATGCCATTGATCGACAGCGGGGCGCGGCGCAGCAGCATGAACCAAGCGCGCATCGCCCTCGAACAGAGCCGACTCACGCGCGAGCTACAGCGCCAGCAGGTGGTGCGGCAGATTCGCGACGCCGTGCGCAACCTCAAAGAGGCCGAGCGCCAGATCGCCATCCGCCAAGCGGGACTGAAGGTGTCGGAGCGAACCTACGAGGTCGAACAGAGCCGCTTTGAGCTCGGTCTGGCCCAAAGCCAAGACCTACTCGACGCGCAGAGCCAACTGACCCAATCGCGCATCGACGCGCTGGGGGCCATCATCGACTATCAGCGGCGCCTAAAAGACCTCCGCATAGCGACGATGGCCGACTTAGGGGAGTTTGCCAGCGCTGCAGAATAGGGACGGACTAGTTGTCGTCGTCCTGATTCATTAATGGATGAGAAAATTCGCCCTCGTCTTCGCCAAACCAACGCCGCGGGCGCTGGCGCGTGTAGGAGGGTATGCGGTGCTGCTCTTCGGCCTCTTGGCAAGCCACGCAGAGCCGAGCCGTCGGCAGGGCCTCCAACCGCGCTTTGGGAATAAAGGGGCAGGTTGCGCAGAGCTTCAACTCGGTTTCTATACAGGCTTCGCAGTGGCCGTACGAACCGTTTTCCAACTTCTCCAAGGCAACCGTTACTTCTTCTAACTCGCGGCGCTCCGTATCGCCCAGCGCAACCAGCAGCTCCATAGCCCCCGCCTCGACGGCGCGGTCTAGGTCATCGGCCTTGGGATCCTGCAGCTCGTCGATCTCTTGCTCCGTGCCGTCCAAATCGCTCATCAGCGCGGCGCGGCGCTCCAGCAACAGCTTCTTGACTTTTTCTCGTTCTCTTTTGTTCAGCGCGGTCTTCTTGGCCATGATCCTCTCGTTTCAATGATACCCAGTCTACGCTACACACTGCTGATCGGGCTAAACAAATAGCCGAGGGATCGCTCCCATTCGGCTAAAACCTCTTTGGCGCTTTCTCTGGGACTATTCTTGGGTGCCGATAGTTTGCTCGCGCTCTAGGTCGCGCAGGCGATCGCGCAGATCGGCCGCGCGCTCAAACTGGTCGCCTTCGACGGCGGCGCGCAGTTCCTCGCGCAGCTGCTCTAATTTGCTCATGGGCCGCGCGCTCTCCACCTCGCTTTCCCACTCGCGCAGAAAATGCAGCTCGGGGCATTCGTCCAGTTGATCAAAACGCCCGGTCTTGCGCAGGTAATCCTCTATTTCGACAATGCCGCCGCGGATCACCCCCAGCGCCTTCTTGTGCTCTTTGCCGTCTAGGTGTGAAAGCACGCGCGCCTGAATGCGGTGCGCCGTGACAAAGGGAGTGTGCTGCTCGGCCATCTGGCGATCTTCTTCGGCTTCGGCATACTGGTAGCACATGTCGAGAATGGCCAGATTGTGGCGCGCATCGCGCTCGGCTAGGGCGTATTCCTTGAGCTCAAAAAAGCTGATGCGCCGCCAGTAAAATTTCATGGCTTCCTGCGCCAACGCCCAGCAGTCTTCGCGCGACAGCGCAAACGAGCCGGGGCCGTGATCAACCTCCCAGCGCTCCAGCCTGTCGCGGTAGTATTCGAGCAGCGAGCGATGGCCGTGCGGTCGCTCTCCGTCGGGACGCCCTTCCCACTCCAACTGCATCACGCCCAAATCCATGCGAATCTGGATCTTATCCAGCCCGTCGCGCCCCTCTGTCTTGCGCACGCGCAGCTCGCCCGGCGCGTATTCCCAACCGCTCAAAATGGGGCTAATGTCGTTATCCATGCGTGGTAAAAACCCTAAAAAAAACGACGTTTAAGGCGCAGTCTGAGACGAGATCGGCCCTATTATAGACTAAGCCCATACTTTTGTCAACTCACGGTTCATCGATCGGCGACACGCCGTTTATTTCGCCGACGATGGACAGCAATTCCTGGCGCAGCGTCTGCGTCATCATGCCGGTATCAGAGATAAAACGCTCGATGACCGGCACGGCATCTTCACCCACGTTAACGAGGGCTTCGTGCGTCTTTTCGCGCTCATCCGGCGTCGGATTGTACTGCATTTCGCGCGGGTCGATCTGCGTGCCGAACATGCTAATCTGCGGATACTGTTCGTCGCCTAATAGCCCCCCCATGCTCGGGTTGGCAAAGCCGCGCTGCGACCGCCCCAGCGAGTCGACCATCCCGGGCGCAAAGGGATAGGTTTGCTCTTCGCCGGTGAACACGCCGCGGAAGGCACGCTGCTCTTCGCGCATCATGAGCAAATCGTAGTAGCGCAGCGCATTGATGAGGATCTCGGCCGACTTATCGCCGCCCAAATCGCCGAGCGCAGCAACGGCGGCCATGCGGATATCGGCATCGGCCGTATTGAGCGAGCGATCCAACAGGCGACCTATGTCGGTCACCGCGCTCGTATCGCCGATCTGCGCCAGAGAGCGCACGACGTCCTGCTTGAGCGTCGTGCGCTGCTCGTAGTCGTGCAGGGCACGGCGCAGAATAGGCACGGCGCGCGGATCGCCGATCTCGCCTAGGATCTGAGCCGCTTTGCGCCGCGTAGCATAGGGGTAGTCAGGGCGCGAGACAATTTCCGCGATCCGATCGAATTGCGCCTCGTCGCCCTGCTGATACTTCTGATGCATCTGGTTTATATTCGTGCAACCAGCCAGTGCTAGCAGCGGCAGCAGCAGTATCCAACCCATCGTTTAAACTCCCGGACGCGCGCTGCGGCACCTTGCAGAAGGTCGCGCAATCCCCTATTATCGTTAACGATAAACGCCTTTGGAAAGTCCGCAACCGTGACCCAAGTACAGACACACGATCGCCAGACCATCCCCGGAATTAAAGATATGCTCGCCGTATCGAGCGGCAAGGGGGGCGTCGGCAAATCTACCCTAAGCGCCAACCTCGCCGTCGCTCTGGCCCAACGCGGTCTGCGCGTGGGCCTGATGGACGCCGATATCTACGGACCCAATATTCCGGGTATGCTCGGCGTCAACGAGCGCCCGCAGGCCGACCCGCAGACGGGGCGCATTCAGCCGATCGAGGCGCACGGGCTGAAGTTTCTCTCCATGGGCCTGCTCATCGAGGAGGGCGTCCCGGTCATTTGGCGCGGTCCAATGCTAGCCAAAATGATCAACCAATTTCTCTTCAATACCGACTGGGGCGATCTCGACGTGCTCGTGCTCGACCTGCCGCCAGGCACCGGCGACGTGCAAATCACCCTGACGCAGTCGGCGCCGCTAACCGGCGCCCTGATTGTCACAACGCCCTCGGCCATCGCCCTCGAGGACGTGCGCCGCGGCGTCGAAATGTTCCGGCAAACGGATGTACCACTGCTAGGTCTGGTCGAAAATATGAGTACCTTTAGCTGTGCAGAGTGCGGTCACCAGGCCGCGCTCTTTGGCGAAGGAGGCGGCGCGCAGACGGCCGACCAGTTGGCCATTCCCCTGCTCGGCCAGATCCCGCTCGACACCGCGCTGCGCGAGAGTGCCGACCGCGGCCAACCGGCCGTGCGCACTCATCCCCAAGCGGCCAGTAGCCAGGCCCTGAGCGCGCTGGCCGAGCGCGTAGCCGCTCAGCTTTCCTGAAGTATTCATGCCGCCCGTCAAAGCCTACCGCAATCTAGAGTTTCTCGCCAGTCCCGACGCCCGCACGCTGCGCATTCTAGCCGAATACTTAGAGCCGGAAAGCCGCTTTGAGCGCGAAAACGTCCGCGATATCGTCGTGTTCTTTGGCTCGGCCCGCGCCCCCTCGCTCGAGGAGGCGGATAGAGCGCTCGAAAGCGCTGCCGGCCAGCAGACATCGCCGCGCGAAATGGAGCGTCTACAGACTCGCAAGCGCCTGGCCCAGTATTACGAGGACGCCTGCGAGCTGTCGCGCTTGCTGACGAACTGGGCGCGCCGCGACGGGCAGGAGGCCTTCGTGCTGTGCTCGGGCGGCGGACCCGGCATTATGGAGGCGACCAATCGCGGCGCGCTGGAGGCCGGTGGCCGATCCATCGGACTCAATATCAGCCTGCCCTTTGAACAGCAGCCCAATCCGTATATAACGGAGGAACTCAACTTCGAGTTCCACTACTTTTTTATGCGCAAGCTGTGGTTTGTCCATCTGGCGCGCGCCGTCGTCGTCTTTCCCGGTGGGTTCGGCACGCTCGACGAGTTGGCCGAAGTGCTGACGCTAGTGCAAACGGGCCGCGCCGCATCCATGCCCATCGTACTGTATGGCCGCGCGTTCTGGGACGAGGTGCTCAATATGGAGGCGCTGGCCCGTTGGGGCACCATCAGCGAGGACGACCTGCAGCTCTTTTACCGCGCCGACACCCCGGCGCAGGCCTTTGACTGCCTGCGCCAACAGCTGGGAGACGGAAGCCCTTGAGCCCTCTATCTATCGCCTGCGTGGGGGCCGGATACTGGGGGAAAAACCTAGTCCGCGTCTTTGACAGCCTGCCCTCGGCACACCTGACGCATATTTGCGACGCCAGCCCCGAAATACGCGCGCGCATGGAGGGTCTCTATCCCCATGCGGCCGTTACCGACGACTACGCGGCGCTATTGGACGACCCATCGATCGACGCCGTCGTGCTGGCCGTGCCGGCCAATGCCCATTACGAAACGGCGCGCGCAGCGCTGGAAAAAGGCAAGCACGTCTATGTAGAAAAACCACTAACGCTACAGGTAGAGCACGCCGAAGCACTCTGCGCGCTGGCCGATGCGCGCGGCCTCAAGCTGATGGTCGGACATCTCTTGCTCTATCACCCCGGAGTGCAAAAGCTCCGCGAGCTGGTGCAGAGCGGCCAACTCGGCGACATTTACTACCTCTATGCACAGCGGGTCAATCTGGGCATCGTCCGGCGCGACGAAAATGCCCTGTGGAGTCTGGCGCCGCACGATATTTCTGTCGTGCTGCACCTGCTCGACGGAGAGCCCGACGCCGTCAGCGCACGCGGCGAGTGCTATTTACAGGAGGGCATCGAAGACGTCGTCTTTGCCAATTTGCACTTTGCCGACGGTAAGATGGCGCAGCTGCAGCTGTCGTGGCTCGACCCGCATAAGGTGCGCAAGCTCACGGTGGTCGGCAGCCGCAAAATGGCGGTATTTGATGACGTGGAAAGCGCGGAGAAAATTCGCGTCTACGACAAGGCCGCCGAGCCGCGCCAGTATGCGTCCTACGGCGACTCCATCACGCTGCGCTTTGGCGACATCACCATTCCCCACATCGACATGGCCGAGCCGCTGCGCATCGAGTGCCAGCACTTCGTAGACTGCATTGGCGAGGATAAGACGCCGCGCAGCGACGGGCGCGATGGCCTGCGGGTCGTGCGCGTCTTGGACGCGGCGCAGCGCTCGTTGACGCAGGGCGGCGCCCCCGTTTCGCTTATTTGACGACGCGAAACGCGCTGCGCACCTGGCGCTCATTGCCGGCCATATCGCGCACGCGCACCGTCCACTCGTGCGCCCCCAGCGCTAGCTCTTGCGGCGGCCGTGCACGCACCGTCTTCGCTTCGGGATCGTATTCGGCGATCAACGCCTGACCATTCAGCTCAATCGCAATATCTTCTTCGCGACCAATGCCGCTGCCCGCGTCGTCGATCCGCGCGCTCAGCTGGGGTTGCCGGTCTCTTGTCTTGGCCGCCCGGCGCGGTCGCAGCCCATCGACTTCGGGTGCGATCCCGTCGCGCAGAAGCGCAAAGCGACCCAATCGACGCAATGACGCGCCGACGGAGCCCTCTTGGCGCTCGCTGCCGACCAAGCCCCACTGCACCTCACCCATCTCTTGGTACAGCCCTACGCGCGCGTCCTGACAGGCAGTTGGCGCGCAGCGCAGCCACACGCCCACGCGCGCGTCAAACGGCACGTCTTCCGGACCGAGCGCATAGCCTTGGCCAACAGCGACCAGTCCCTCCGGCACCTGCGGCACAAAGCGCTCGGCCTGCGGAAAGACGATATCGTAAGCGCTGCGTTGGGCAACGTCCAACGCCACTTCTCGATCGGCCAACTCGATGCGCTGCGCCGCGCCCGGCCGCACGGCGACCTGGTCTAGTTCAATAGAACGCCGCCGGTCGCCTAGCGCGACTACCGCCTCGATGCGATCGCCCGGCTCTTCCCCCAGCGGCACATGCACCTCATAGGTGTGCTGGGCGATCTGCCGCGGCCACAGCACGCGTTCGCCCAACAGCACGCGCGGCTGCCGACTGAGCGCATCGCCAACGTGCAAGACCAGCTGAACCGCATCGGCGCGCGCCCGACGCGCCACCCGCATAGCAGCCAGCGCATCTGCGTCGGTAGGCGGCACCGCGCAGACGAGCGAATCCACCCCGCCCTTTGCATCGCGCACCTGCAGCTTCCACAGCCCTTTTTCCGTGCCGACATCCCAGCGCAGTAGACCAGAAGCCGCTGCCACTTGGCGCGCGCTGTGTTGCTTCCATACACCTTTTTTTTTGCGGTGGTAGAGCACGCTGTTTAGAAGGGCATCGTCGCCGTCGGCTATTTCTCCTTCAATGGCCCAGCCATCGCCCTGCGGCACCACGGCGACGGTGCGCAGACTGGGGACGTCGTTGACGGCGATGTGCAGGAGCGCACGCGCGCGGTTGCCGTTGGCATCGACGGCAAATACTTCAACCTGGTGCACACCCTCCGATAGAAAGCCTGGGCCGGTGCCCACGGCGCTGCGCAATAGCCCATCGCCCGGACGCTGATAAAATTCAAGACGGCTGCCGGGCGGGCGAAAAAGGGCGTGGAAACGCCCCGTTCCGCCGGGATAGTCGATGGAGAGGCGATCCAACTGCACCTGATGCCCATCGGCGTAAGAGATGCGATCGTAGGATACGAGAAACGCGTCCTGACCGTCGACGCGCAGACCCAATTGGTGCGGCGCTAGCTTGTTGGCCGCCGCTTCGGCGCGGTCCCATACCAAGACCGCTACGCCAATTCGACCGCGCACCTGGACAGTATCCGACGCAGCAAAAGAACGGCTCGGTTCGTCCCAGCGCAGCGCGACGCTAAATGGCTCGGCCCGACCGTCGACGCGGCTGTATCTCCCCAATGGCACCAGTGCCAAGCGCTTTAGCACCGGCGGCGTTGCATCGTCTATCGCATAATCGCCTAGCAGCGGATTGATTGGAATGTTGTCGCGATCGCGCAGCTCCAGGTGCAAGTGCGGCGGCCCGGCGCCGCTCTCGCCGCTGCGGGCGATGACCTCACCGCGGCGCACCGGGATCTCACCTTCCTTAAACCACAGGTCAATGCTGTAGCGCATCGATTCTTGCTGGGCGGCCCTGACGCGCTGCAGGGCCGGGCCGACAAAGGCCTCCAGATGGGCGTAGACGGCCATCCGGCCATCGGATAGGCGCTGATACACCGCGCGCCCGTAGCCCCACGGCGAGGTGCGCACGCGCTCGATATAGCCGTCGTCGATCGCCCGCACTTCGTAGCCGGTGCGCCCCCACGTTTTGATATCGATGCCGGCGTGAAAGGCCGTCGTGCGCGACTCGCCAAACGAAGACGACAGCGCCGGCGCTATGGGCATGGGCCACGGCAGCTCACCAGGCGCTGCCGGTGCTGGCCAGCCCGCTAACAGACATCCGGCCAGCACGCATAACCACTTAGGCATTCCCCGACTCGTCTTCGTAGATACAGAGCTCGATCTGGGTGCCCTGGATGCGCACGTGGTGCAGCGGCCGCTCGGTCCACGCGCCCGTATTGAGATAGCGTTGGCCATCGCGCTCAATATCCATCGCCGCGTGCGTATGGCCACAGGTAATGGCGGCAAAGCCCCGCTCGGCTGCCGTGCGCAGCGCATTGCGCGCCACGCGCTCGTTGAGCACCCGGTAGAGCAGACCCCACTTCTTGGCGTATTCGGCCACGTGCATATCGCGCCAGCCCAGCGCCACACAGAGGTGGTGCACGCGGCGAAATAGCCACTTAAATACGCCGTGGCGCGGCATGACATCATCGAGATCGTTGCCGTGCACGACGAGCAGCTGCCGTTCGATTGCCCATTCGTCGACGAATTCGATCGCGCCGGCATCGTCGATGTGAAAACCGGCGTCGTGGTTGCCGTAGACCCAGATTATCCGGCGCCGATGTGACTCGGCGATCAGCTGCTGCAATACCTCCTCGTGCTCTGCCGGCAGAGCGCGACGCGGGTCGTCAATGACATCGCCGTTGAGAATCAGCGTCGCCTCTTCAGGCAGCGCGCCGAGCCAGGCGCAAAAGGCGCGCTGGTGAAAGTAGGCATTCCCCAGGTGTAAATCGCTAACTATGTAGTGAAGCTCGTCCGCCATTTCCTTGCCATAATACGCATGCCTATTGAACTTCTACGAACCATGAATAACGCAGTGATTGTCTTAGAGAGCAAAATCTTATCGCAACCAATCGACTGAATCCATCAACTTTTACGTCAAACAAGGATTACTTGTATGCTAACACACGGTACTGAGGTTCCCGAATCTCCTCATCGAGTTTTAATTCTAGGAACGGGTGGTTTCATCGGAGGCACTTGCCTAAAGCATGTACGAGAGCAGCAAGTGCCCGTCATAGGACTTACGCGGAGCGAAATCGACTTACTTAGTGAAGATGCTGCCTCGACGCTCGCCCGACACATAGAGCCTGATGATGCGTTAGTAGTCATCTCTGCACGCGCTCCTGTCAAAGATAATGATATGCTGCTAGACAACATCGCCATGATGAAAAACGTCTGCTCTGCTTTAGAGCAAAAACAGCCTAAGCATATCATCTACATCAGCTCAGACGCCGTGTATGCCGATTCCACAACGCCACTTACCGAAAACTCTTGTGCTGAACCCGGTTCGCTGCACGGCGCCATGCACCTAACCCGTGAGTTAATGCTAGCGCAAGTGGCCAAAGCACCGCTGGCCATTCTACGCCCCACTCTTGTATACGGCCTGGAGGATCCACACAATGGCTATGGCCCCAACCGCTTCCGCCGTTTAGCAGTTGCGGGTGAAGATATCGTACTGTTTGGCGAGGGCGAAGAGCGTCGCGACCATGTTCACGTCGAAGATATAGCCGGATTAGTCTATCGCGTTTTATGTCATCAGAGTGAGGGTGTGCTGAACATTGCTACGGGTACCGTCACCTCGTTTCGCGAAATAGCCGAAATAACCGTAGACCTATTTAACAAAAAAGTCTCCGTAAAAGGTTCTCCCCGCCAAGGCCCCATGCCGCACGGTGGCTACAGACCGTTTGACAGCAGCGCAACGCAGCGCGCATTTGCAGACTTCCAGTATACAGGTTTGAAAGAAGGGCTCGCTCGTGTTCATGCACAGTGGCAGCGGCAAAATGGCGCTATATAGTAGTTATTTACTGATCTACTGATGACAGTTCAACACATTTCACCCGATCGCCTGCAGCCTCTCTTGGACCACTTGGGCCTGCTGCTACCCGACGAGAAGGAACGCCGCGCCTTTGCCGACTGCTCGCGCACCCCGCTGCCGCCGTCGCTGCGCATCAATCCGCTGATCGCCCAAGCCGAGCAGCTTCACCCGACGCTGGCAGAGCGCGGGCATCCCGTTCCTTGGTGTTCAAACGGCTATGCGTTTCCCGCGGCTGAGACGCGCCTGAGCCACACCATCGAATACGCGGCCGGGGCCTATTATCTGCAGGCCACAGCGCCGATGCTGGCCGTCGAAACCCTCGCGCCGCAGCCGGGCGAACGCGTCCTCGACCTGTGCGCTGCCCCGGGCGGCAAAACGACTCAGCTGGCCGCCCATATGCGCAACAGCGGCCTGCTCGTCGCCAACGAAATGAGCAAAAAGCGCATCCCCGCACTAGTGGGCAACCTCGAGCGCTGCGGCGTTGGCAACGCCGTTATTACGCAGGCACAGGGCTCGATGCTGGCACGCCACTTCCACAACTTCTTCGATCGCGTCCTAGTCGACGCCCCCTGCAGCGGCGACGGTATCGTGCGCAAAGACTTAAGTATGCTGCGCTACTGGTCGCCGGACGACGCACAGCGCCAGGCGCAGACGCAAACCGGCCTGCTACGCGCCGCCTTTCACATGCTGCGCCCCGGCGGCACGCTGGTCTATTCGACCTGCTCACTGTCCTTAGAGGAAAACGAACACGTGCTGCTCGCCCTCATTCATCGCTACGGCGAAGCGGTGGAACTGCTCCCCGTTGCCGGCCGAGCCGGTCCGCCGCTGGCCAGAGCCATTGCCGCTGACCTGCCCCCTGCACTGGGTCTGGCCGCGCGCGTTTGGCCGCACGTGCACGACAGCGAAGGTGCTTTTGTCGCCCACCTGCAAAAGCGCGCACCCACCCAGTGGCCCCAGGTCGATTCCGACGCACACGCATGGCTGCGCGCCGAATCGGACGAAGAGCAGACACTGGACGCCTGCCGCACGCTCGAACGCCTGTGGCACTTTGCCATACCGCGCACCGCCGACCAAGTCGTGGCCGGTCGCGGACGCCACCTCGTCATGCAGCCGGCCGCCAGCGATAGTATCGAAAAGCATCTGCCCTTTTTCGTGCGCGGGGGCATGCGCTTTGGCCGGCGCCATCGGACGCACTTCTACCTGACGCAGCAGGCCGTCGCGCTGTGGGGCCATCTGGCCACCGCCCGCTACGTCGATCTAGACTGGTCGCAGGCGTGCTCCCTTTTTGCCGGCGAGCACGTAGCACTAGACGAACCGATCACCCAGCGCGGCGAAGTCATCTGTCGCTATGGAACCTGGTCGCTGTGCCGAGCCATGGTCGAAGAGGAAGGAACGCGCCTCAACGGCATGCTGCCGCGATCCTTTTACCGCAGCGAATTGCATCAACTCACATAAGGGGAAAATACTTCCCTAAGCACAGCCGCTTTCCCGCCTGAATTTGTTCTACGGTAGCCCGTTTTTCCCTTCAGAATAGCTCCCATATTCCCCAAGGGAAGCTTTTTCTCCCTAGCCACACATTTTTTCCCACCCGTCCTCACACCCCCGCTGCGTCCCTTTCCACATCTTGTGCATACCCCGCTATCAGACCCTATATGGGGCGAGTAATCCCATGAAAAATCACATGGTATTACATAGTTTTTTTGTTTTTATTTTTTTACTTAAGATAAATAAAAATAATTATTTGCATTCTTCGTCATATTTCTCATCACCAAGCGGGCACACCCCTTGCGATAGGACGGGCAGACACAATGGTCCTCTTGTCTGGGACCCGGAGGCGGTCCTCCCCTCCCCATCATCTGCCGCTCCTCGCGCAGATGGCCTCCGGGTCCTGTTTATACAGGGATTGGTAGAAGATATGAACCGCACGGAAACGTCCTACGCGGATCGCATGCGCCTGCTGCTGCTCTGCATACTATTGGCCAGCCTGAGCGCGCTCTTGATCGAGTTGGCGGTGCAAAACGCCCCGCTCGTCGAACAGACGAACCCTTCGGCAGACGTGGCCCAGTTGGGCAGCGCCGCCGACCAATAAGACCAAAAGAGAAGGCCGGCCTCCCGCTCCTCGGGTAGGTCGGCCCCTTCTCCCCCGCATCGGCCTCCCCCTCCCCGGGCAGGTCGATGCACCAGCCAAGCGCCGGCCTCCCACTCCTCGGGTAGGTCGGCGCTGCTTTTTTTAGTCTTCTGCTGCGCCCTTTGAACCCGTCCAGCGCGGAAAGAGCGCGTGTTCGATACCCAACAAACTGCAGATGCGCCCGGCGATAAAATCACCCAGATCGTCAAAGGTCTGCGGCCCCTGATAAAAGGCGGGCATGGCCGGCAGCACGACAGCCCCCGCCTCCGTTACGGCCGTCATATTGCGCAGGTGAATGAGGTTGAGCGGCGTTTCGCGCACCACCAGGACGAGCCGTCGCCGCTCCTTGAGGACCACGTCGGCGGCGCGCTCAATTAGATTGTCAGCGTGCCCGTGCGCGATGCCCGACAGCGTCTTGATCGAACAGGGTACAATCACCATGCCGTCCGTATCGAACGAACCGCTGGCAATCGCGCTGGACTGATCGGCCACGGCGTATTCGCGCAGCTGGCCGACCATCACTTCTTCGCCATAGAGGCGCGCGAGAAACGCCCGCAGCGATTCGCTGCCCGGTTGAAAGCCCAACTCTTCGCGCAGCAGGTAGCGACCGTATTTCGACAGCACTAAGTGGACGCTGTGCCCGCCTATCAACAGCGCGCGCAGCAAGCGGCCCGCATAGATTGCTCCGCTGGCGCCCGTTACAGCGACGACGATTTCTTTCACGAGGCCCCCTCCTCCCAGATCAGAAGCGCACCCCCGTCGCCAAAGGCGAGCAGGTCGATGAGCGTACAAATGAAATACACGACACTGATAATGGCGTTGAGATTGAGAAAGGCCATATTGACGCGCGCCAGATCGTCGGGGCTGACCAAGCGGTGTTCCCACACTAGCAGCAGCGCAATGGCCAACACGCCCGCCGCGTAGGCCCACCCCATGCCGACATGCCAGCCCAGCGCCACCATAAGCGCAACTGCGACAACGTGCAGCAAGCGCGCCACGCGCAGGGCACCGACCAGGCCAAAACGCGCGGGAATCGAGTGCAATCCGACGCGCACATCGTGCTCGCGATCTTGACAGGCGTAGATAATATCGAATCCCGCTACCCAGGCCAGCACGGCGGCACACAGCAACACGGGGGGCAGGGCAAAGGATCCGGTCACGGCGATCCAAGCCCCCAGCGGCGCGCCCCCGAGACTCAGTCCGAGCACTAGGTGCGAAGCCCAGGTAAAGCGCTTGGTGAGCGAGTAGAAAAACAGTATGCCCAACACGAGCGGCGATAGGTACAAGCACAGCGGGTTGAGCTGCCACGCCGCGGCGACCAGCGCCAAGCTGGACAAGACGACAAAGAGACCGACGGCTGACGGGGCAACCTGACCGCTGGGCAGTTCGCGCCCGGCCGTGCGCGGATTGTCGGCATCAATGCGGCGATCTACGAGGCGATTAAAGCCCATCGCCGCGCTGCGCGCCCCTACCATGGCGACGACGATCCAGGCAATCTGCCGCGCGCTAATCCCGCTTTGGGCGGCGGCCAGCGCCGCGCCGCTCAGCGCAAAAGGCAGGGCAAAAATGCTGTGCGAGAACTTGATCATGCGCCCGTAGGTATGGACCGACTGCAGCAAATTCATAGCGCCATCTGCGGAAAAAAATCCAGCGACGGCACCGATCCGATCAGTCTGTGCGCATGCGCTTTGGCGTAAAACAGGCGCAGTCCCTCCACTTCGCACTCGCCCATAGCGTAGCGAATATGCTCGCTGAGGTAGCGCCTGTAGAGCGCCGCATCGCCGCCGTTGGCCGCGGCATGCTGTGCGGCAATCGCATCGACCTGCTCCACTCCCGCGCACATGGCCTCCTGCAGCGCGGCGACCTGCTCCCCGTCTAGGGCGCCGCGGTGGCCAACCCAGAAGGCAAAGACAAAGGGCAGCCCGGTGTGAGCAAACCATTCCTCTGCCAGATCGAGGCTGGGCACGCCGCAGTCGAGCTGGGCAAAGACGGGATCGCCGATGAGCAAGGCCGCGTCGGCCTCAGCCAGCATGGCCGCCAGATCGGGCGCAGCCTCCACCCACACCGGCTCAAAGCCGTAGCGCTCGCGCAGTAAAATACGGAGCAGGGCAACCGAAGTGCGCGAACTCGTGTCCAGCGCTACCCGGCGCACCTGATCCAACGGAGTGCGATGGTAGAGGCGCACAGTGAGCACCGGACCAGTAGCGGCGATGGCCAACCCGGGAACGATCTGATAGGGCTCGGCGCTGCGCGCATATTCGATGGAGGGAATCAGGCCGACGTCTACGCGCAGGGTCTGCAGATCGGCGGCGCAGCGCGATGGAACGGAATAGGTCAGATCAAAGCGCGCGTCGCGTTGCAGCGAATGGACGAGGGGACGGGCGTTGAGAAAGGAAACCACCCCCAGGCGGACGCTCATGGCAGTGCGGCCCGGGTCGGCTCCGAGGCCGTTGCCCCCACGCGGCGATAGCGCGTATCGCGGCGCTGCGGCGCAAAGCCGGCCTCGCCGATCAGGCGCTCCATCACTTCCAGCGTCATCTGCTCGGCGTGGCTTGTACCGGCCGCGCTAACGACGTTTTCCTCCAGCATGGTGCTGCCGAAATCGTCGACTCCATAGCGCAGGCTAACCTGGGCGATCTTGGGCCCCTGCGTTACCCACGAGGCCTGAAAGTGATCAAAATTATCGAGGAAGAGGCGCGCAACCGCCACGGTGCGCAAATGGTCGTAGCCGGTGGCTTTCACGCCGTTCCAGCGCGCGCTGTCGGCGGCCAGATCGGTGTGGTCGGGCTGAAAGTTCCAGGCGATAAAGGCGGTAAAGCCACCGGTCTCGTCCTGCAGGTCGCGCAGCAGCTGCAGGTGTTCGAGGCGATGCTCGACCGTTTCTACGTGTCCGTACATCATCGTCGCCGTCGTGCGCATGCCCAAGCCGTGCGCAATGCGGTGCACGTCGAGCCACTCGCTCGTGCGGTCCTTGCGAAAGCCAATAATATCGCGCACCTCGTCGACCAGTATTTCAGCACCGGCCCCCGGTATGGAGTCCAGCCCAGCGTCGCGCAGCCGGCGGATCGTCTCCTCGAGCGACAGCTTGGACAGATGGGCGATATAGATGATCTCGGTGGCCGACAGGCAGTGCAGCTGCACCTGCGGATAGCGCTGGCGAATGGCCGAGAGCAGTTGCTCGTAATAGTCCAAGCGCAGCTTGGGATTGAGTCCGCCCTGCATGAGAATTTCGCAGGACTTGGGCTCATCGCCGCCAACGGCAATCAGTTCGTCGATCTTGGCAAAGATCTGCTCGTTGGGCAATACGTAGCCCTCGTCCGAGCCCGGCTTGCGATAAAAGGCGCAGAAGTCGCACTTGACCCAGCAGACATTGGTGTAGTTGATATTGCGACCGATGTTGTAGGTAACGACCCGTTCGGGATGCCGCTGCGTGCGCACCCAGTGGGCGAGCATGCCCAACTCGGCCACGTTTGCATGGGCGTAGAGGCGCTGCGCTTCCTGGCGATCGATGCGCTCTCCTGCATAGACCTTTTCGGCGATATCGTCGATCACCCTCACCCTCCCGCAGCCGCTAGGGCCGAGTCATCAACGACGTTGTAGAGCGTATCGCGCTCAACCGGTTTGCGCCCGGCCTCGACAATGCGATCGAGAAACGCGCGCTGCGTCAGGCGCTGCTGCGTTTCTTCATAGCTGCGCCGCGTAATCTCGTAGTCCATAACAGTGCCGTCGATATCGTCGGCTCCGTACCACAGCGCCGTCTGCGAAATCTCGATCGTATTCATGATCCAGAACGTCTTGACGTGCGGAAAATTGTCCAGCATCAGCCGCCCGATGGCGATCTCTTTTAGGTCGAGACAGCCGGTGGGACCGGGCAGATCGGCCAACTCGGTGCGCTCGGGATGGAAGGACAGCGGAATGTAGGCCAAGAATCCGCCCGTCTCGTCCTGCACGTCGCGCAGCCGCGTCAGGTGGTAGACTTTTTCCTGCGTATTTTCGATGTGTCCGTAGAGCATCGTCGCATTAGAGGGCAGCCCGCTGCGATGAGCCGTCGCGGCGATGTGCAGCCAGTCTTCGGAGTCGGCCTTGGTCCAGAACAGATCGCTCTGCACGCGGTCGCTGAATACTTCGGCGCCGCCGCCGGGCAGCGACTCGAGACCGGCCGCCTTCATATCGGCAAAGACCTCTTCGAGCGACCGGTTGGCTATGCGCTGAATCTGCGCAATCTCAATCATCGTGAAGGCCTTTAGGTGCGCCTCGGGACGCGCCGCTTTCATCGCCTTTAGCACGTCGATGTAGTACTGGTACGGCAGTTTGGGGTTGACCCCACCTACCATGTGAATTTCGGTAATCGGTATCTCGGCGTATTCGCGCACGCGCTGCGCGACCTGCTCGGGTTCCAGCACGTAGCCGCGCTCGTCTTTGGGCTTGACGTAGAAGGAACAGAACTTGCACAGCTTGTTGCAAATATTGGTATAGTTGATGTGCTGGTTGCGCACGTAATAGGTCGTGTCGCCGTTGAGCCGCTCGCGCACGAGGTTGGCCATATAGCCCAATATAGGCAGGTCGTCGCAGGCGTAGAGTCGCAGCCCATCGTCGCTATTCAAGCGCTGACCGGCGCGCACTTTCTCGCATATATCGGCGAGTCCGGCGCGTTCTATAATGGCGTCAAAAACCACGCATTTCCCCCTGTAAAAGGTCGATTGCTAACATAATACCAACGGTCTCTTCTTTCGTCAACTTACGGCCTTACGACCGCGATAAATGCTGCAAATCCCCATCGTCAGCGGCGTGGCAGACGACTCGACAAAGCCGGCCTCGTCGAGCAGGCGCACAAACGCAGCTCCTTGGGGAAAGGCGCCGACCGAGCGCGGTAAATAGGCATAGGCTTGGCGCTGGCCAGAAATCAGACCGCCGACCAGCGGCAGCACGTTGTGAAAGTAAAATAGGTATAGCTGCTTGAAGAGCGGCACGGCCGGTTCGCAGAAGTCGAGCACGAGAATCTGCCCGCCCGGTCGCAGCACGCGAAAGGCTTCGGCCAGACCGCTGGGAATATGGCCAAAGTTGCGCACGCCAAAAGCGCCCATAACGACGTCAAAACTCTCGTCGCGAAACGGCAGGCTCTCGGCATCGCCCCCCAGCAGCGGGGGGGGGGGGCCCCGCGCGCCCGCCCGGCCCCGGCCCAGACGCCCGCCCGCAAGAACCCCCACCCCCCCCAAAA
>JAYOYH010000043.1:21988-41203 GCA_038153405.1 Gemmatimonadota bacterium
CGTCGCGTACCTGCACGCTCCGCCACGGCCCCCCGGGGTGGGGGGGGGCCCCCCCGCGCTCGCGCACCTTGCGCACGCCTATACGCAGCATTTCTAGCGCCACATCGACGCCGACGACGCGCTGCGGCGACAGGCGGCCGGCCGCTAGAGCAAAGTCGCCCGTGCCGGTGGCTAAGTCGAGAATCCGCGCTGGCTGCTCGAGCTCGAGACTGTCGAGCGCACGCCGGCGCCAGTAGATGTCAATGCCGCCGCTCAGCAGGTGATTGAGCACGTCGTAGCGCTGGGCAATGGCGTCAAACATCTCGCGATTGCGCCTCTTGTGCTCGGCGATCTCTTCCTTGTTCTTAAGCATGGCAAGAGAAGCTACTCCATCCCCCCGACCTGTCAATAGAATTGAACGACCAACCGTCCCGAGCCGATTATATCGTCGCCAACCTCAGCGAAGGGGTCGTCGTATTTGACGGCGCGGGGCGCGTGCAAACGGCCAATCCCGCCCTGCTCCGCCTGCTCGACTGCGCGCTGCCGAGCAACGCCTCACTGTCCGACCTCTTTGCCCCGAGCACACCGCTGCACGCCGTGGCGCAAACAGCCCTGGCCGGCCAGCCCGTCATCGATGCCGACGTACAGCACGGCGCGCACGACGGGCGTATACACTGGCTGCGGGTCAACGCCGCCGCGCTGCTCGACGAGCAGTCCAACCCCCTCGGCACGATGATGACGCTGAGAGAAGTATCCGATCTCAAGCGCGCTGAACGACATATGGGACAGGTCGAAAAAATGAGCGCACTCGGCCGCCTGGCCGCCTCCGTCGCCCACGAGGTGGGCAACCCGCTGGGGGCCATTGACATCCAGCTACAGCTGCTGCAGGAAGACCTCGACAAGACGAGCGAGTCGCTGTCGGACAAGGCCCGCCGCCGACTCGATATTGCCCGCACCGAGATGCGCCGATTAGAGGGTATTGTGCAGAACTTCCTGCGCTTTTCGCGCCCGCCCGCCCTTCACCTCAAACAGCTCGACCCGAACGAACTGGTAGACAGCATCTACCAACTAGTCGCGCCCGAAGCGCGCGAACGCTCGGTCCATTTGCACCTAGAGTCCGACCGAGACCTACCCCCACTTGAAGCCGACGAAAACCAGCTCAGCCAGTGCCTGCTCAACCTGCTCATCAACGCCTTTCAAGCCGTCGACAGCGAGGGCCATGTAACGCTGCGCGCGCGCGCCGATGGCGGCGATATCATCATCGAGATCGGCGACGATGGCCACGGCATTCCCCCGGACGATCTGGAGCACATTTTCGAGTTTTATTATACTACCAAAGACGAGGGCACTGGGCTGGGCCTGTCCATTGCCCAGCGCATTGTGCACCAGCACGGCGGCACGCTGAGCGTCGACAGTCGCCCGGGTGAGGGCACGCTGCTGGCCATCCACCTGCCCGGTCTGACAACGCAACCATAAGAGCACCTACTCCATGTCCAAACAGCGCGTCAACATACTCATTGCCGACGATGAAGTCTTTATCCGCGAAGGGCTCAAAGAGGCGCTGGAGACGGTAGCCGACCGCGTGGAAACCGTCGCCGACGGCCAGCAGGCGCGCGAAAGACTGCGCACCGAACGCTACCATTTGGCCATTCTCGACCTGCGCATGCCGGGCCCTTCGGGTCTCGATCTGCTAGAGGAACTGCGCCGGCGTGAATCGGATACGCAGGTCATCATTCTAACCGCACACGGCAACGTCAGCACGGCCGTTGAGGCGATGAAAAAGGGCGCGCACGACTTTCTCACCAAACCCGTCGACCTGGCACACCTGCGCCTCGTCGCCGAGCGCGCCCTCGACCGCCTTCACCTCGTAACGGAAAACCGCAAGCTACACAGCCGCCTAGAAAACGGCGATCCCTTTCGCCGCCTCGTGCGGCACAGCGACAGCATGCAGGTGGCCTCCAAGCTGATCAAGCAGGTGGCGCAGTCGGACGTACCCGTCTTGCTGCGGGGCGAAACCGGCGTCGGCAAAGACCTCGTGGCCCGCGCTATTCACGAGCGCAGTAAGCGCAGCGACAAGCCCTTTGTTGCCGTCAACTGCGGCGGTTTTACCGAAGAGCTCTTTGCCAGCGAAATATTCGGCCACAAGCGCGGCGCCTTTACCGGCGCTCACGCCGACAAACCCGGTCGCTTTGCCCTGGCCGAAGGCGGCACGCTCTTCCTCGACGAGATCGGCGAGGTGCCCGTCAAGAACCAAGTCGAACTACTGCGCGTTCTCGAATCGCGTGAATACCAGCCGCTGGGCGAACCGCAGGTCCGCCACGCCAACGTGCGCATTATCGCCGCCACCAACCGCGACCTCGAGCGCAGCGTCGGCGACGGCTCGTTCCGCGAGGACCTCTACTACCGGCTCAACGTCGTGCCCATTGACATTCCGCCGCTGCGCCAGCGCCAAGAAGATATTCCCGTACTGGTCGAGACCTTTCTCGACGAGGCCTGTCGCGCCCAAGAGCGTCCGCAAAAGCGCCTTAGCAGCGAGGCCATGGGCTGCCTGCTAGCGCATGCCTGGCCCGGCAACGTGCGCGAGTTGCGCAATATTGTCCAACGCCTCGTCGTCACCGCACCCGATCTGGTCATCCACCCGCAGCACCTGCCCCCCCATCTGGCCGAGGTCACCGAAGTAGAACCAAGCCATTTTAGCGTACGCCTCGGTTCCAGCGCCGCCCAGGTCGAGGCCGAACTCATCCGCCAAACGCTGCAGCGGGTAACCTCCAATCGGCGCAAAGCGGCGGACATTCTCGGTATGAGCGTGCGCGCGCTTCAATACAAGATCAAAGAGTACGCCATCGCCCCTTAGGTGCATTTTTTGCACTTTTCTCCCCACCATGCGCTAAGCACGGCAGTCGCATCGCACTTCGTATTTTTTTAAATTATTATTTAACAATTAGTTAAAGCCGAAGTCAGCACGCTGGCACTCCTTTTGCACCCCTCTCCTGAACGCCAAAACGCGCCTTTTTTTGAGCGCGAACGCACATCGGCGTAACACCTTGTTTTACAATGACTCAAGCTGTAGGTAGCATGATTTACTACCGCCCTCAACGCGTGCAGTATCTGCGAAGGGGCCGGCACCACGTGCAATTTATGCACTCCGATACCCACGCGTAACCGATTAAAAAGGCTTGTTTTGACGGCAATTCATCTCGCGACCCAGCGGGCAAATGCAAAAATTGCGCAACCGTTCGCTATCGCCGATGTCGTCGATCCAGCCCTCTTGCTGCCCGAGCTATCCGCTACGAGCAAGATCGGTGCAATCAAAGAGCTCGTCGATCGGCTGCACGGGCGCGGCATCGTCGAGGATAGTCTGAGTTTTTTGCAGTCCGTGCTGGAGCGCGAGCAGTTGCAGAGCACTATTCTCGGCACTGAAGTCGCCCTGCCGCACGCGCGCAGTCGCGGCGTGCGCGCGCTGGGCTTGGCCCTGGGCCGGACTGCGACGCCGATTGACTTTCCCTCTGGGGACGAGCGGCAAAGCGTGCGCCTGATTTGCCTTATCGCCGTGCCGTCCCACGCGCCGGATTCGTATTTGCACTTACTAGGGTCGCTGGCGCAGATACTGAGCCAGGCTGAGCGCAGAGATGCGCTACTGCAAGCGCAGTCGGCCAAACACATGCAAGAGCTGTTGCTGGAAACCGTCTGAAGATAGCGAACTTCACCTCATACGAAGGACACACCATGGCCTACAGCATTCAGGAAATTCTCAGCGACGAAGAGACGACGCTGCGCCTCTACTTCGACGATATCGCCGACTCGCGCCCTTTGAGCCGCGAGCGCGAGGTCGAGCTCGCCGCCCGCATTTTGGAAGGCGATATGGTCGCCCGCGACGAGCTGGTCAATGCCAACCTGCGCTTTGTCATCGACGTCGCCAAGAACTACCAGAATCGCGGTCTTTCGCTGTCGGACCTGATCAGCGCCGGCAACGTCGGTCTGCTGACGGCCGCCGAGCGCTTTGACGGCACCAAGGGCTACAAGTTCATCTCCTACGCCGTTTGGTGGATTAAGCAGTCGATCCTGCAGTCCATCGCCGAGCACGCGCGCACGGTGCGCCTGCCCCTCAACAAGCTCAGTCTGTTGAAGGACATCTCCAAGGCCTCGCGCAAGCTAGGCCAGGGCCGCGAGAGCGAGCCAGCCATCGAAGAAATTGCCCGCGAGCTGGATATTCCTGAGCAGGAAATTCTCGACACGATGATGAGCGCGCGCTCCGTGCGCTCGCTCGACGAATCCTTTGAGGAGGACGACGAGCGCAGTCTGCTGAACATTCTCGCCGATGAGAACCAGGCCACGCCCGATAGCCACGTGCTGGAGACGTCGGCGCGCGCTCAGTTGGAAGAAGTACTAGAGAGCCTCGATGAGCGCGAGCTGCGCATCATCCGCCTCTACTTTGGCCTGGACGGCAGCGAATCGCTAACGCTGGAGCAGATCGGCGGCCTGATGGGCCTCACGCGCGAGCGCGTGCGCCAGCTCAAGGAGCGCGCCCTCGGCAAGCTGCGCCATCCGGCTCGCTATCAGGCGCTGCTGGCGCTGATTGACGAAACCGAAGTCTACTAGCGCCCCGCGCTCATAGCACCCATTGACAGCGGGGCGGGGTTTCCACTATGGAAATCTCGCCCCGTGCGCTTGTACAGTACTCTTCACGGCGCTTGTCCACCGCTGCGTGCCCTAACCCCATCTAGGTAGCTTCGGACGTCGTCGCGCCGAGTCGAGTCCAGCCGTACCGCTTCGGCAAAGTACTCCGCCGCCGGCGCATACTGCCCCATTTCGATCGACAGCACGCCGCTGTAAAACTGCGCTTCGGCATTCTGCGGTTCGAGCTGGCGCAGCCGATCGAAATAGCGCTGACCTTCCTGGGGCTGCCGCGCACGCCAATACGCTTTGCCAATCGCCCGCAGATCATCCCCCGTCCAACGCTTAGGATCCATCTGGCGCTCTACTTCTAAGGCGATATCGGCTCTGCCCTCGGCCAGCGCGACGATCAGCACATGGCGCGCTGCAGCCGGATAGCGGCGATCCATATCCCACGTTTTTCGCAATATCTCTAGTGCTCGGCCCCTGTCGTTCCGATCGAGGTAAAATTGAGCCAACGAAAAGTGCACGTGCTGCTTGGTCGGGCTCAGCTGCGTCGCTTCAATCAGATGCGCCTCCGTGCGCCCTGAGAGCGACGAATCAAAACGACTCGCTCGTTGTGCCACCACAGAAGCCATCAGCAAAATTCGGGTGTCTTTTGCAGGCCGCTCAAGTTCCGTTTCCATTTCGCGCAGTGCGTGCCGCAGAAAGCGCTCTTTGTCCAATGCATCTATACCCACTGCATCATTGGCAACCAACGCGGCACGGACCAACTCTTCGCGCACCTCCCCGCGGCCCAGCGCACTCATGCCGATAGCCCGATCAAATGCGGACTGCATATTCGCTATCTCCACAACTTCTCCATCGACCAAGCGATCCATCATAACCTGCGCGCGCTCCAAAGCGACGATCTGCTGTAGGGGAACGACGTTTACGCCGTAAAAAAACAGCGCGCAGCACGCAGACGCGCCGACTGCGCTCCACATCGACCATCGCTTGGCCTGCGCGGGTACATCTGGTTGCCCGCGGCCTGCTCCCACGTAGGCCAGCAGGACAAAAAGCGGGATATACACGTACAGCGTGTCATAGGATAACAGCCCCTGTGCCAAATAGCTGATAAAAAAACCCGACAGCAACAGCGCGGAAAACGCCGACCACAGGCCGCCGCGCACACCTTTCCAAAGTGCGAAAAAGGCGGCCGCAAATACCGCCAACTGCGCACATAAACCGGGCACGCCCGCGTCGAGGGCCCAGCGCAGCAGATTGTTGTGCGGGCGATCATACCAGGGCTCTCTCTTTGCAAATAGAGCTGGATCGTAATACTTCTGAAAGACCAAGTAAAAATTGTCCATGCCCCATCCCGCCAGCGGCCGCTCGACCACCCCGCGCCAGGCGATACCCCAAGTGCGCAGGCGCGTACCGAGCGTCGCATAGACCTCGTAATCGTCCAACAACTCCCCTGGGTTGGTAAAGCGCTTGAGCAGATAGGTTTCCTGCACCCAGGAAGCATCCCTCTGGAGCCACACCACCAGCGGAGATAGAGCGCCGATCAGCAACGCGGCAGCCAGCACGCCGCGCACGCGTTGACTGCCGCGCGGAAACAGCTGCGCAAAGAATATAGTGGCCAGCAGGCAGACGAGGATAAGGGAGAGGAACAGGCCGACGACACCCGCCCGCGTGCCCGTATAATACAGCACGACCAAGTGCAGGAGAGAGAGCGCCAACAGGCCCGCCAACAGCGCACGTCGCGCTCGATAGACGTGCGCCATATATGCGGTCAGCCAAAAGTGCAGCAACACATACGGGGCGAGAAATGCCGCATTTCCGGTTATAGACTGGACGCGCTGCGGAGCCCCAGGCACCCATAGAAACACGCCGTTGCGCTCCAAAACGGCGTGCACGCAGACCAGTGAACTCGTCGCAACAAGCCCGCCGATCAACACATGCCAGTCGCGCGACGACCTGAACAGACCTGCCGCCATAACAAATAGCAGATACAGATGCAGCAGCGTTATAAATCCGTCCATCTTTTCGAAATTCGACCAAAAAGCGCGCGACGGATTGGGACTGAGCACCGTTGCTAACGCCCATAGGACCACCATTGCGCTCAGCGCCACGAACACGGGCGTGCGCGCCGGGCGATAGCGCGGCGACAGCAGCGCCATGGCCGACCAAAGCACAAAGAGCAGCGATACGGCAAGGCGAAAAGCGAAGGCCTTACCCGTGAAATAGGGAAATATGAACGATGTATTGACGTAGAGGAGGACCAGCGGAACGCAGCAAAGGCCGACGGTCAGCGCGCGCGAGAGATAGACCTCGCCGATGGGTAGTTTCATATGGGAGGCGTATCTCTCGAGTATATCCAATTCCGTCGATATGCAAGCGCGCGACTGCCGCGGCGAGCAGCACCCATAAACGGACTTTTAAAAACGCCCTTCGAGTGTTTAATTATCGCTATGAACAAGAGGTCTCTACAGCCCGCCAATCGCCGTGCGCGCAGCCCCCGCCAATACTTGCAGTCCCTGCTCAGCCGCGAAGATCTGAGCGCCATCGGCCGGCTCGGTCTGTGGTCGGCCTTTACCAGCGAAGAAGCGGCACGACGCTTTGCCGCCCAGCCCAAAGCCGAGCGGCGGGCGTTTTTTGAGCGCTATGCATCCCACATGGATGCCGAGCCCCAGGGCGCAAAACGCCCTACGCGCCCCGCACATGAAGCCGACTATCGCCTTTTCGACCTGCCCAACGGGGCCAGCCTCGCGCAGATCCACAGCCGTTACCGCGAGCTAGCCTTGAGCTTTCACCCCGATCGCGCCGACGGCGACACCGAACTCATGCAGGAAATCAACGAGGCCTATCTGCGCCTGCAGGAGCGCGCGCGCTGATGCGAGACGACCGTGCGCTCGGCGTCTGCGTCTACTGCGGATCGCGCCCGGGCGCCCACCCGTCCTACGAGCAGCAGGCTCGAGCGCTTGGCACGGCCCTTGGCCGGTGCGATCTGCCCCTCGTCTACGGCGGTGGCCACGTGGGCATGATGGGCGCGCTGGCCAATGCCGCCCTGGCAGCGGGTGGCACCGCCATCGGCGTTATCCCGCGTGCCATGGTCGAGCGCGAGTGGGCGCATCCGCACCTGAGCGAACTGCTCGTCGTCGAAGATATGCACCAGCGCAAGGCCGCCATGGCGCGGCGAGCGCAGTGCTACGTCGCGCTGCCCGGCGGCTTTGGCACGCTGGAAGAGCTGGCCGAAACGCTGTCCTGGGCCCAGCTCGACTTCCACCAAAAACCGCTCTTTTTGCTGAACGTGCGCGGCTATTTCGACCCCCTGCTAGCCTTTCTCGATCACTGCGTCGGCGAGCGCTTTGCCGAACCGGTCCATCGCCGACTGCTGCAGGTTACCAACAGCGTCGACGAGCTCTTAGACCATACCCACTTTCCCACGGCGCGTCACACGTAGGGATCGTCTTCTACCGAACGCGGAACGCGCAGCAGCTGTCGCTCTTCCAACGCGCGCACCGCCTGCACAATGCGGTCCTGCGCCGCCTGCACCTCGCTCATGCGCACCGGTGCCAGCGCCTGTATATCCTCCATGAAACGCGCGCGCCGCCGCTCGGACATGGCGCTAAGAAACGCGTCGCGCACCGCCTTATCGGCTGCGCGCAGCGCCAGGCGCAGGTCGCCCATATCAATTTGCTCGAGCAGCATCTGCGCGTCGTGCTCGGGCAGACGTGCCAGATCGTCGAACGACAGCAGGCGGCGACGGACCGCTTCAGCCGCTTCGGGATCCTGTTCATCGATGCGCGCCAGCACGCCTTTTTCCAATCTGCCGCCGCCCGCATTGAGAATAGCGGCCAGCGTCTCCGACCCGCCCACGCGATGTTCGCCGTCCAGCGCAGCGGCGAGTAGCTCGGCCAAATTCTCCTCCACGGCGCGCACGATCTCCGAATCGACCTTTCCCAGCGTGGCGATGCGATGAGCCACCTCGCCCTGCACCGCACCCGGCAGGCACTCGAGTATGGCAGCAGCCTGCTCTGTGGCCAGCTGCGATAGGATCAACGCGATGGTCTGCGGATGCTCGCGCGCGATAAAGGGAGCAGCGCGCTGGGGATCGAGATTGCGCAGCAGGGCAAATCCCGCCGCCGGCTCACCCAGCGCACGCTCCAGCATCGCGCGCGCCCGCTCTGGTCCCAGCGCGCGCTCCAGCACCTGGCGGGCGTAGTGCACGCCACCGGCAACCGCACCATCGCCTTCCAGCGCCGCGGCAAACTCGGCCAGCACGCGGTCCTGCATATCTTTCGACACGCCCTTTAAATCGATCAGCGCCTGCGCCACTTCGGCCGCCTCGTCGTCGTCGAGCTGGCGCATGAGATCGGCGGCCAACTCATCGCCTAGGGCCACCATGAGCACGGCGATTTTATCCCAGGAGGGCAACGCCGCGCGCAGGCGCTCCTTGTCGATGTCGATTTGGCGCATGACCTATCCCTCTTCTTGCAGTTTTCTCAACTCGTCGCGCAGCAGGGCGGCCCGCTCAAAATCCTCGCGCGCCACTGCTTCTTCCTGCAGTCGCTCGAGTTGCTCAAGGCGACTGAGCGGCCGCTTGTCCTGCAGTTCGCGCTGCAATTCGTCCAGCGCCTGCTCCGAGCGCTCCATCTCGGCGTGAAACTCCTCCGCATCGACGGCGCGGCACTGGCCAATGTGCGCCCGCGTCTCCTCGACGATTTCCAGCGCGCGATCGTAGGCGTCGTCCTCGCAGGCCAGCATCGCGCGCGCCGTCCCGTGAATGCGTAAGATATAGGGCCACCACTTCTCTAGATTAAGCCGATCGTCTTCCTCGGCGGCGTAGCGATTGACAAAGCGAAACAGGCTCATATTGCGCTCCGTATCGCGGATTACGCGACCGTAGTCTTTTAACTGCAGCAGAAAAACGTAGCGCTCATAGAGGCGCGCGCCCTCCTCAAACAGCTCTTTGCAATCTGCCGGTTCAAGCAAAAAGTCGCTTCTATCCGCATTGACAGCATTGCCCTGGCGCTCCTGCTCTGCGCGAAAGTAGTCAAGGGCAAAATCGCTCCCATGCGGCTTTCTTCCGTCGGGTCGCCCGTCTAAATCGAGCTGTAGAATGCCCTGGAAGGCGCCCTGGTCAATGCGCACCTGGATTTTCTCCACGCCATCTTCACCGCGTATTTTGCGCACGTTGGCCTCCGGATCGAACGCCCACTCCTTCAAGAGTTCTGTGATATCTTGCTTCATCCTGTTCTCCTTCGCCCCGCAGCAAACGCAACGCCGCACACCGGTATGATACCTTGCACCCTAGGCGATGTCAATTGCCGCCGCCCACTCGATGTAGAGACACCTGGCTGGCATCTATACGCGCAGGGGCGCCTTTCAAAGGAACCTCACGGCACGCCGTGCGCCTCACTCCATTGCATATTTACAAATCGACAAATTTGTCTTAAATTACCTCAATTATATCACATATTTGTGCGAAATGGAGCCCATGAGCACGTTGACCAATTCGACGCCCAATGCGCGTCAGCAAATTTCTGCCCTGCATGCCATCGGTCAGATCCTCGGCGAAACGACCGATTTTGAGGAGGCGCTCAACCAAATCCTCAAAGCCATCTGCGAAGGACTCAATATGAGCCTAGCCACCGTCAGCTTGCTGCACGAGCAAACGGACCAAGTCACCATTGATGTGGCCTACGGCCTGTCGCGCAGCGAAATAGAGCGCGGTCGCTACAAGGTCGGCGAGGGCATTACCGGCAAAGTCGTAGAGTCCGGCAAACCGGTCATCGTGCCGCGCATCAGCAGCGAGCCTCTCTTTCTCAACCGCACCGGAGCCCACGGCAACGAAAAAGAGCAGACATCCTTTATTTGCGTGCCCATCTCCCTATCGCAGGAAGTGGTCGGCACCCTCAGCGTGGACACGCCATACGAGAGCGATCCCGTGCTGCAGGAGACCGTGCGCCTACTTTCCATTATAGCCGTCATGATCGGCCAATCGGTTGCCGCTCGCAAGCGCGCGCGCGACGAGCAAATGCAGTTGGTCGATGAAAATCAGCGCCTTAAACAGGAACTGCGCGAGCGCTTTCAACCGGCTAACCTGATTGGCAATGCGCGGCCCATGCAGGAAATCGGCGAGCTGGTGCGCCAAGTCGCGCCCAGCGATGCAACCGTCATGCTGCGCGGCGAAAGCGGCACCGGTAAAGAGCTCCTGGCCGACGCCCTGCACTACAACAGCCTGCGCGCCAACAAGAACTTCGTCAAAGTCCACATCGCCGCCCTGCCCGAAACGCTGATTGAAAGCGAGCTATTTGGCTACGAAAAGGGGGCCTTTACCGGTGCGTCGGGCAGTAAAATAGGCCGTTTTGAACGGGCCAATGGCGGCACGATATTCCTCGACGAAATTGGCGAACTCAGCCCCGCCGTCCAGGTTAAGCTGCTGCGCGTGCTGCAAAATCGCGAAGTGGAACGCCTCGGCAGCGATGCCCCGACCCCGATCGACGTGCGCATTGTCGCCGCGACCCACGTCAATCTAGAAAAAGCCGTAGCCGAGGGCACTTTTCGCGAAGACCTGTTTTACCGCCTCAACGTATTTCCGATTTTTATGCCTCCGCTGCGCGAGCGCAAATCGGATATTTTACTGCTGGCCGACCACTTTCTCGAAAAGTACGCTCGTCAGCACAGCAGCGAAATTCGCCGCATTTCAACTCCGGCCATTGATATGATGATGAGCTACCACTGGCCCGGCAACGTGCGCGAACTGGAAAACTGCATCGAACGCGCCGTTATTCTCAGCAGCGACGGCGTGGTGCACGGCCATCACATGCCGCCGTCGCTGCAGACGGCCGATGCGACTAACACCCCGGTGGCCGGCTCCTTCGAGGTGCTTATAAAGGCCTACGAACGCGAGATCCTGATCGAAGCGCTTAAGAACGCGCGCGGCAATATGGCCAAAGCCGCGCGCATCCTTGGCACGTCAACGCGCATTTTCTCTTATCGAATCCAAAAACTGGATATCGAGCCCAAGCAATACAAGAGTAAAAAACAACAATAACGTAGTTTTACAAAGCTTTTAAACTACATTATTGTTTCTTTTTAGTCCTCTCTCCATGTGCCTTCCATCGCGGTAACTAGCTGTTTTAAAAGAGCTAAACAATTTATTCGTGCCCACTCCTTCCGCTTGGCACCCCGCTTGCTATCCCAATGCTGAAACGTTAGCGCGCTTTCTCACTCGTTCCCACCGCCGGGCGCTCTTCACACAGCGCTACCCCGCTAGGCGCGGCAGAGGGGGAGATCAGTAGCAACGCACCGCAAAGGGAAGGATACTATGCCCAATCTCCGCACAGCAGCACTCGCAGCGCTATCTGCGCTGATTGCAGCAGGAAGCAGCACCGTCCACGCTGAGGACTTCACGACCATGGAGGCTTTTCAGGCCATGCCCTTGGCCTATCCCAAGTTTATGATCGATAACTTGTGGATTTTGATCTCGGCCGCCCTGGTATTCATCATGCACCTCGGCTTTGCCACGCTGGAGACCGGTCTCACGCGCCAGAAGAACACGGTCAATATTCTCTTCAAAAACCTTTTCATCATATCCATAGGCATCGTCTCCTACGCCCTGACCGGCTTCAACACCATGTATCCGGGCGATTTCAACGGATATCTAGCCATTAAGGGATGGATTGGCTTTGACGGCGACGTTGCCAATCTGACCAATCAATACGCCGACTACACCTACTGGTCCGACTTTATTTTTCAGGCCATGTTCGCCGCCACCGCGGCCACTATCGTCTCCGGCGCCGTCGCCGAACGCGTCAAACTCTCCGGCTTCATGCTATACGCTACGCTGCTCGTGGCCTTTATGTATCCCATCGCCGGATCCTGGAAGTGGGGCGGCGGCTGGCTCGACCAGATGGGTTTTTACGACTTTGCCGGCTCCTCGCTCGTGCATGCCTTCGGCGGATTTGCCGCGCTGGGCGCCGTGCTGGTGCTCGGACCGCGCATGGGCAAATACGTAGACGGTCATATCCGCCCCATTCTCGGCCACAGCATGCCGCTGGCTACCATTGGCGTTTTCCTGCTCTGGCTGGGCTGGTATGGCTTTAACGGAGGCTCAGTGCTCAGCGCCGATCCGACCCTCGTATCGCTGGTCTTTGTCACGACTACGCTGGCGGCGGCCGGCGGCTGCCTGGCGGCCATTATTACCTCTTATATCTACCTGAAGAAACCCGATATTACCATGGGTCTAAACGGCATTCTCGCCGGACTCGTCGGCATCACCGCTGGCGCCGACACCGTGACGTGGAGCAGCGCCATGCTCATCGGCCTGATCGCTGGCGCCATCGTCGTATTTGCCATCGTCATTATCGACCGCATCAAGATCGACGATCCCGTTGGCGCCATCTCCGTGCACGGCATCTGCGGCATCTGGGGAACGCTGGCCGTCGGCCTGTTTAGCACCAACCCCGAACACACCTTTAGCACGCAGCTTCTCGGCACGCTGTGCTATGCGAGCTTTGCCTTTGTCATTTCGCTCATTCTGGCCTCCCTTGCGAAGGTCACCTTCGGCTTCCGCGTCGACGAAGACGAGGAATACGAGGGCCTCGATTTGAGCGAACACGGTCAGCCGGCCTACGCCGACTTCCAGCACATAAACAACTAAGAGCGCTTGTGACCAAGGAGAATACGCCATGTTTAAAATCGAAGCATACTTGCGTCCTTCCGCTCTGGAAGGCGTGCAAAAGGCCCTCGGAGAAATTGGTATCGTCGGCATGTCCGTAACGGAAATCCGCGGTTTTGGCCGCCAGCGCGGCCATCGCGAGGTCTACCGCGGCGCCGAGTACCGCATCGACTTCGTGCCCAAAATCAAGGTCGAAGTCGTGGTGAAAGACGCAGACAAAGACGGGGCAATTAACGCCATAGTCGAGTCATCGAAGTCGGGCAAAGTCGGCGATGGAAAAGTTTTTTCCTCGCCCGTGCAAGACGCGGTGCGCATACGAACAGGCGAAACCGGAGAGGGTGCTCTCTGATTCGCCACTACCGTTCGGCGCGGCAAGACCCACCCTCCCCTTGTCGCGCCGAACGGCTACACCTTGATTTGATTCTTGATAGCCCCGACGGGCATCTTACCCACCAAACCCTCTAAGGAGAGAGTCCACATGAAGAAGTTAATACTTTATGCAGCCTTGTTGAGCATTGGCCTGACTTCAGTCCCCGCTACTGCTGAAATCAGCATTGGCGCAGATGTAGTTAGCCGGTATGTATGGCGTGGAACAGATTTCGGAGACGGAGTCTCCATCCAACCAGGTATCTCCTACGCTGCAGGTGCAGTTGAGATTGGTGCGTGGTCTTCATGGGGTTTAACGTCAAATGGAGCTAACGAGAATGACCTTTACGTGAGCTACTCGGCCGGGCCAGTGAGCGTCACGGTCACTAGCTACTTTTTCCCGGGAACCAATAGTTCAGAAGCTGTAGGAGCCGTGGAAGATGATCCAACAACGGAGGAAGACGAAACAGCCCCTGGGAAAGAAGCAGTTCCAGTAGATTTTTTCAATGTAGACGATCATATAATCGAGCTCACGGTTGGCTTCGAAGCAGGCAGCCTAAGCCTGTTAGGCGCGGTGAACGTAATGGGTGCCGATACAGACGTGTATCTTGAAGCTGGTATGGATCTCGGATCTGTAGGTGATGCTGAAGTAGGTCTAGCCGTGGGCATAGGGAACAAGGTGTACACGAGTGATGGAGACCCCATGTTATGTAACATAGCACTGAACGTTAGCCAGGGTGATTACTTCGGTTCCTACGTCATCAATCCTGACACGAAGACCCCATACCTCTTCATAGGTAAAAGCTTCTAATCAATCACACACCGGAGCCGATTCTCCCATTATATACAGCAATGGTGGGTAGTGGAGAATCTTTCCGGAACGCGCGCGGCGCACTGCGGGGAGTGCGTCGTGCGCACTCGAATAACCCACCGCCCCCCGCACAACAGAAAAACGCCGTTTAGCAGTAGCCCATTCCTCTCAGCGCGGCGGGCTTGCCACCCGCTCGCTGGGATAAATAGGCGCTGCCAAGCGGCGTTTTTTTAGTTTTGCAGTGCCGTGCGCAACTGATCGGCGCGTGCGCTCGCTCCTTCTACCGCCCAAAACTGCTCGGCCTGATGCCGTGCAGCGTCCCTTTGCCCCGCTTGTAGGTAGAGCAGCGCCAATCTAAAATGCGCCGGTGCGTAGCGCCGCTGGGCCGCCAATAGCAGCGCCTCAATTGCCGCATCGAATTCCCCTTGCGCTTGCAGCGCCATGCCCAGATTGAAGTAGATCTCGCCGCGCACCTCGCCGCGCTGCAGCGCCGTGCGATATGCTTCTACTCCTGCGCGCGTCTGCCCGCTGCCCATCAACGCATTACCCAAATTAAACCAGTATACGCCAAAACCCATGTCCAACTCCGTTGCCCTTCGATGGGCAGCAGCACTAGCAGTCCAGTTTTCCCGCGCCGCGTATAGCGAACCCAATTGGTCCCAAAGAGGCGCATGTCCTGCGTGGCGCTGCAGCGCCTCGCGCAAAACCCGTTCGGCCTGCGCGTCGTTTCCCTCGGCCGCGTATTCAGCCGCCAGCGCCTGCCAATGGCGCACATTGCCCGGATGGGCGGCCACCGCCGCGGCAAATGCCCCACGCGCTTTTTCGTGTCGACCAGCCTGACGATAGTGACTCCCCACGCTCTCCCAGCCATATGAGCGCGCGTGCTGCGATAGCGCTCCGTTGCGCATCAGCGTTTCGTAGCGATACAGAGCCGATTCCGCATCCGCATTAAGCGCCAACCAACTCAGCGCATGCAGTGCAACTGCACCTATGATCAGCATCCCACCGGCGGGCTCCAAGCGGTTTAGGCGCGCGCTATACAACACCCATAATAGCGTTGGCAACAGCGCAGCAGAGAGTATATCCCAGTCTCGAAACGCTCCAATTTCTGGATTGGCACAAAAGGAAAACAGCAGCGGACCTAGCGCGGCCAGCGCAAGAAAAACAGCAGCTGCATCGCGGCGCCGGTGAATCCCCACAGAGCATATCAGCAGCGCGCCAATCGGCGCGGCCAGCAGCAAGACATTGACCATGTCTAACAAATGGGCCGGGGCGAGTAAACCATAGGCCTGAGCGAAGTCGGGCGGCGCTGTGATGGGAAGAATGTGGCCCCCCCGCAGACCGCTGGCATAGGCGAGTGGATCAATGCCCAACGCACGCAGCACAGCCAAGCCGAACAAGGGGGACGGCAGCAGTTGTAAGGCAATGGCCCAACCGCTTTGACCGCGCTGACGTGCGCTCCACGCCAACGCGAGTAACGAGGGTGACAGCATAAAAGCGATGTAGTGATAGGTCGTCAGCAAGGCGAGAAACAGCGGTGCCCCAAGAAGGTATCTTCCGCCTCTCAAGTAGCGAAGCGCAATCAGCACATACGCCAGTATGCCAGGAAAGAGCAGCGCATAGGTTTCGATATAACCGCAGAAAATCTGCATATACCCGGCGGTCAGCAGCGCGGCAGTGACCAATCTGCGCTCGGCGCTCTCGCCGCGTAGGGCCGCCGCCGCCGAAAAGGCCAGCAGCACGTAGAGCACTCCCGATGCATAGCTATATGTGCGCAATACCTGCTCGGCATTAGCACCCAGGCGCAGGCCGACAATATGCAGTTGATCGAGCACATACAGAGCCAGTGGCTCATTGCCGCTGCGCACAGCGCGCATCTCCACCTCGCGCAGCATCAGGTAGCCGTCTCCGAGCAGATGCAGCGCAGAACGCAGGGCGACAAACAGCCCGACATACAGAACCCCCAACACAAGGGGTCGGTCTAGTGCAGACCCCATCGGTGCGACCAAACGCACTAGCGCAGGACGGCCTGCCAGCAGTGCAAGTGCGGCTCCTCCCAAGACAAAGGTCCACCGCGACCAATCCGGTCCGTAGGCGAGTAGATCGAGCGACCATAGCGCTGGCAGAGGCGCCCATAGGGCGACGACATGCAGCATCCAAAACGCAGCCACACAGCCCAGCAAACGCCGCGAAACGCGCCCACCATTCCCCTCTATTTCGTCCTTCAAAACACCTCTTTACCCATCAAAGGCTCATTGTATTGCTGACAGCAGCAGTTTCGCTATATTGATACACTTTCCACATACACCGCACCATTAAAAGAAGCCACACGAGTGAAACTCACAATCGGCAGCCGCGGCAGCAAACTGGCTCTTACGCAGACGCATCACGTGCGCGACCAACTGTGCGCCCTACACGACGACCTCGAAGTCGAGATCGCGATTATTCGCACCACTGGCGATGGCAGTGGCGACTCCCTGCGCAGCTTTGGCGGCCAGGGCGTCTTCACCAAAGAATTGGAAAACGCCCTGCTCGACGGGCGCGTCGATTTAGCCGTGCACAGCCTCAAAGACCTGCCAACGCAGTTCCACCCCGATCTCGACATTGTCGCCACGCCGCCGCGCGAAGATGTGCGCGACGCGCTGGTGGCCGGCGCCGAATACAGCGCGCTGAGCGAACTGCCTGCCGGCGCCGTCGTCGGCACCGGCAGCCCGCGTCGGCAAACTCAACTGCGCGCCCTGCGCGACGACCTCGAACTCGTGGATATCCGCGGCAATCTCGACACCCGCATCGACAAAGTTGCCCAGGGCGCATGCGCGGCCATTCTGCTGGCGGCCGCCGGACTGCACCGCCTAGGTTGGCGGCGACACATTAGCGCCTATCTACCGGTGTCCGACATATTACCCGCTGCTGGCCAGGCCGCCCTCGGCCTGCAGATGCGCTGCGACCATCCGCTGCGCGCGTACGTGGCGGGCCTGGACGACGCCAGCACCCATCAGTCCATATCGGCCGAGCGCAGCCTGCTGCGCACCCTGCGCGGAGGCTGCCACGCGCCCGTCGCCGCATGGGCGCGCATTGAAGAGGGCCAATTGGTGCTGGACGGGCGCGTCGGACATCCCAGCGGCGCGCCGCTCCTGCACGCACGGCGCAGCGCGCCGCCCGACCGCGCCGAAGCGCTCGGATCCGACTTGGCAGAGGATCTGCGCGCACAGGGCGCCGACGCCATTATCCAAGAGCGCTAATGGTCGACGCCTCAATCCACTCTACGCCCGGCATGGTCTATATCGTCGGTGCTGGACCGGGCGATCCAGGCCTGCTGACCTGCAAAGGAGCAGAGGCCCTGCGGCGCGCCGACGTCGTCTTTTACGACGAACTGCTCGATCGCCGGCTCCTCGACCTAACCGAGCCGCGCTGCCAGCACATCTACGTCGGTAAGCGGGGCGGTCGCACGAGCGCCACACAGGAAGAAATTAACGACCAACTGTCCGAACGCGCACGCAGCGGCCAGGTCGTGGTCCGCCTCAAGGGCGGCGATCCCTTTGTATTCGGACGCGGCGGCGAAGAAGCGCTGCACCTGAGCCATGCCGGTATCGACTTCGAAATCATCCCCGGCATCTCTGCGGCCGCCGGCGCGACCGCCTACGCCGGCATTCCCCTCACCCACCGCGGCCTGGCCTCGGCCGCCGTTCTCGTCACCGGCAACGAAGATCCCGAGGCCGACAACGGCCAGGTCGACTGGCCCACCCTCGCCCAACTCGACGCCACGTTGGTCGTCTTTATGGCAGCGCGCACCCTGCCCGGCATCTGCCGCGTCCTCGTGCGCCATGGCCGACTAGCCACCACGCCAGCGGCCGTCGTTGAGTGGGGCACTTGGTCGCGCCAGCGCACCGTTGAAGGCTCGCTAGCCACTCTGCCCGGATTGGCCGAAGAGGCCGGCATCGCCTCGCCGGCCCTCATCGTGGTCGGCGACGTCGTATCGCTGCGTTCGCAGCTGGCGTGGCGCGAGCACAGAGCCCTATTCGGGCGCACCGTACTCGTCACGCGCAGCAGAGAGCAATCCGCCGAACTGGTCGCGCACCTGGAGCGGGCCGGTGCCGAAGCGCGCATTCTCCCCCTGTTGGACATCTCTGCACCCGATGACCTTGGCCCGCTCGACGCCGCGCTGCGCACCCTCTCAGAATGGGATTGGCTGCTCTTTACCAGCGCCAACGGCGTGCGTTTTTTCTCTGCGCGCCTCCAGTCCCTACAACTCGATGCGCGCGCCCTGGCCCACCTGCGCATCGCCGCCGTGGGCAGCAAAACGGCCGAGGCGTTAGCCGTATGCGGTCTGCGCGCCGACTTGGTGCCCGCCGAGCAATCGCAGCAGGGCCTAGCAAAGGCCTTCGCCGAGCTGGATATGCAGGGCGCGCGCGTGCTCTTCCCGACCTCGGCCATTGGCCGCACCGAATTAGTCGAGTTCCTGCAGGAGCGCGGAGCCCGCGTCGAGCGGGTGACGGCGTACCAAAATCGCCCGCCGACCGCGATCGATACGCGCTCAGCGCTCGACGGCGAGGCGGCAATCGACATGGTCGTCTTTGCCAGCCCATCTAGCGTCGATCACCTCTACGAAGTCCTAGGGCCAGACGGTGCCCAGCGGCTATTTGAGCGCGCCGCCGTATCCTGTATTGGTCCCACCACCGCCGCCGCCGCCCGTGCGCGCGGTCTGCCAGTGCACGTCCAACCCGATCACAGCAGCGTGCCGGCACTCGTCGAACACATATGCGCCTACTACGGC
>JAYOYH010000044.1:0-40057 GCA_038153405.1 Gemmatimonadota bacterium
CTGTAGGGAATGACGCCGAGCTGCTCGGACTGCGCTAGGGGCAGGATTTCGACTTCGGCTTGGCGCTTGGCCAGGTTGTACATCGGCTGGATGCACTCAAAGCGCGCCAGGCCTTCGCGCGCGCTGATGCCCAGCGCCTTGGCTATTTGCCAGGCGGCCCAGTTGCTGACGCAGGGATAGAGGATTTTGCCCTGCTGAACGAGGTGGTCGAGCGCGCGCAGCGTTTCGTCGATGGGCGTTTCGTCGTCGAAGTTGTGCACGAAGTAGAGATCGAGGCGATCGGTCTTCAGGCGCTTGAGGCTGGCCTCGATTTGGGCACTGATATGACGGCGGGAAAGGCCGCGGTCGTTGGTATCGCTGCCCATGGCGCCGCACACTTTGGACGTGAGAACGAGCTGGTCGCGCTCGGGGCCGATGAGCGTGCCAAGAATCTCTTCGGAGCGTCCGGACGTATATACGTTAGCCGTGTCAAAAAAGTTGATGCCGATCTCGCGGCAGCGGCGATACATCGCTGCGGACGTTTTCTCATCCGCTTCACCGCCAAAGGACATCGTGCCGAAACACAGCGTGGAAACGCGGACGCCGGTGCGTCCAAGCAGGGTGTATTGCATAGCGAACTCCCGTCAGTGTGCGAAAAGGCGTGGGGAGAGGGTAAAGCGAGCGATGATCGCGTGCAAATGCAGCTTAGCGCGTTGGCTCCTGTTGGCGCGCTGTGAGCATGCAAGATGCACTCATTCGGCCAACGTCCACTGCGGATAAGATTCCGGAATGTGCAGTCCGTCCGGAGGCATGGGTAGAGGCGTCCATACGGCGAGAAACGACGTGGCGCGGTGCTCGATCATCTGGCAGCGCGCGCAGGCGATTGATAGCGCAGTGCCCGGTGCCGGGGGCAGCGGTGCGTCGAGCAGACGCGATAGCCCGTCCCACGGAAGGGCAATTTCTACCTGCCAGCCGCGGTCGATATCCGAGCTCTTGCCGAGCGTGCCGTCGATTTGTAAAGCGACCTCTAGGCCGGGGAATGTCCAGTCGAAAAAGCCCCAGCGCATACCGCGCTCGTGGTGCGGGCCGCCATCGCCGCCAAAGACCATGGGCTTGTGCACGGCTAGGTCGAACTCGGGCACGTCGTAGCGACTGCCGCGCGCGTAGGCGTCTTTCCAGATAAAAAACATTTCCGAGCGACGGCCGTCTGGGGCGATGGCTAGCGAGTAGTAGGCGCCGGGTCCGGCGATGTAGAGCTCGACGGTATTTTCCGACCAGGCGAGTCCGGTGCGCTCGCTGTGCGTGCAGTAGATATTGCGTTCTTCGAGCCAAAACGCCGCGTAGAGTGCGCGCTCGTCCCACAGCAGTGCGCTGCGCGTATCGAAAAAGCCGAGGTTGCCGCTGTCTATGGAGCCAAAGCGCGCGGTGCGCTCTGCGCTGCGCCACGCCGCTTTGCTTAGATCGCCATTTATGGTAAATGGTTCGGGGGCGCGCTTGCACGGGAATCGCTGTGTCATACCGACACCTCGTCGACGGTTTTCTCGCTGAAGTGGATATAGGTAAAGCGCTCGGGCGTGTGTGAATCGTATACGCCGTGGCTGTTCCACGCCCAGCCGGGACAGGTGCGGCGACCGCCCTCTTCAATCCACTGAAAGCGCGATATGTCCATGCGCCACACGTCGCCTTCTTTAGCCGGCAACGAGCGATCGCCGGCCAGGTGTTTGAGTCCCTTCCAGGGGAAGGCGACCTCGGCAAACCAGCCGCGGTCTACGTCGCTGCTGTCGTTGATGGTGCCATCTAGGTGAACGGCCCACTGTAGGCCGGGCATGTCCCAGGAGCGGAAACACCAGCGGCGTCCGCGCGCCGATTTGTGCCCGCTCCACTGGCCGCCAAGCGTGTCGATAATGCCGTTGTCAATCAGTGCAAATTCGGGTATATCGGCGTAGCCCGATTCGACGTAGCGATCCTGCCAGATGTAGAAGCGCTCCATAATGGTGCCGAGGGCGTTGAGTTCAAACTCGTAGTAGGCGTCCTGGCCGGCGATAAAGATCTCGACGTCGTTTTCGCGGCAGATCATACAGTCGCGCTCGGTCAGCGTGGCGCGGATATCGGGCTCTTCGATCCAGAAACCGACGTAGAGGTGCTCGTCGTCCCACAGCATGGCCGCCTGCGTATCGAATAGGGCGGGTCGTCCGGGCTCTTCGAGGTCTTCAAAGCGCGGCGAACGCGGCGCCTTTTGCCAGCTTTCTTCGTCGAGATGGCCGTCGATAACAATCGGTCCAACGGCGCGGTAGCACGTGTAGTGCTTGAGGTTTTCCTCTGGATAGGGCGGATGTGGTTGCACGGTTTGGACTCACTTATAAGTAGTTGGACAATTCGATGAGGTGGGCATCCGGGTCGCGAAAGTAAATCGACAGAATGGGTCCGTCAGCCCCCGTGTGCTCAAGGGGCCCGTCTTCTACGGAGACTCCGTTGTCGCGTAGGCGGCAGGCTATGTGCGCCAGCGGTTCACTGGTGATAAAGCAGAGGTCGGCCGAGCTAGACGTAGGCTGCTGCGCGCTCGGTTCGGCGTCCTGACCGTCGAGGCATAGATTGATCTGTCGTCCACCGAAGGTCAGCGCTCGATCCCCGCTATCCGAGCGCAGTTCGCACATACCCAACACGCGCGTATAGAATGCACAGGTGGCGTTCAAGTCGCGTACAGTGAGGTCGAGAGGGTCCATTTCTACGTGCATTAGATGTCCAACAGGTCAGCTGCGTTAGCGCCGAGGATGAGGGTGCGCTGTGCATCGTCCAAATCGGGAGAGAACGTGCGCACGACTTCTAGTGCTTGGCGATAGGTCAGGTGGCGACTGGTGGGAGGCCAGTCGGTGCCCCACACAACGCGCTTGGCGCCGATCGCGTTGACCAGCGATGCAAAATAGCCGAGCGCGCGTGCGCAGCGCGGATCCCAGGAGGTTTCGGCAGCTGCGTAAAAGGCCGATGCCTTGACGTATACGTTGTCCAGCGCGGCGGCGGCAGAAAGACCGCCGTAGGTGGCATCGGTCGGGTCGAGCGACGACGGCAGGCCGAGGTGGTTGCAGAGAAAGCGCACGCTGGGATAGCGCCGCGCCAGTTCGAGCAGCGTGCCGTAGTTGGGTGGGGTGACCTGCAGATTGCAGACTAGTCTGCTGCTGACAAAGGCCTGCCACAGCGGTGCGCGGTCGTCGTCTAACATCCAAGCAATTTCGGCGCTGTTGGGATAGTAGCTGATGGCCACGCTGCCGTACTCCTCGCGGGCGCTCGCCACGCGTTCGGCCGCGTCCGCCTCGTGCAGCGGCACGTCGGTCATGGTGGCTAGGCGGTCGGCGTGCTCGCGCGCCCAGCGCGCGCAGTCGGCGTTATTATCGGGTGAGAACGGGGCGACGACGGGCAGCATGACGGCCTTTTCCACGCCGGCGTCGTCCATTAGGTGCAGCAGGCGGTCGACGCGGCCGGTGTCGGGAAAGGGATCCATCGGCTCGTAGGTCGCCAACACGTGTACGTGGGCGTCGATAATGCGCATAGGTCAATCTCCTCAGGCGGCGTGCAGGTCGTGGCAGGGGAAAAGATCGTCGATAACGACGTAGCCCTCGCGCCGAGAGTGGGCCAATTCGCCGTCGGTGAGCGGGCGCTTCACGGGAGGACTCGCAGCCTTCAGGCGTGCAGCAGACGGTCTACGTGCTGGCGCAGACCATCGGCGAGGGGCGTATTGGGCACGGCTGCGCCGCTCTGTTGGAGCTTGCTCATATCGTAGATGCGGTGGCAGAGGAAAGGAGCCGAGTTGGGGTTGTCGCGCAGGTAGGCGTCGACGGGCAGCTCTTCAACGACTAGCGGTGTGTCCAAATAGTCGGCGATGATCTGGTAGTAAGTGCGCGACTCGACGACGTCGGGTCCGGCGGCGCAAAAAATGTGTCCGCGCGTGTTGGCATTGCCGAGACAGCTCAGGCACAGGGCGGCCAGATCGGGTGCGAAGATGGGCTGCTGTAGGAAGTAACCGCCGCCGACTAGGCTTAGCGATTGGCCGGCGCGCAGCTTTTCAATGAGCGCGGCATCGCGTCCGTGCGCCGGCAGACAGCCCAGCAACGAGCCCGGACCGTAAATATGGCAAGGCCGTAACACGGTCCAGGCCATATCGCCCGTATCGGCGTTGAGCAGCACTTCTTCACAGCGCCGCTTGTCGCCGCCATAGCCGCTCGTGGCGTAGTGTTCGGTCTCTTCGCTCTGCGGCAGTCGGCGATGGGCCGGATCAAAGGTGAAGTCGGTGGAAATAAACACCAGGTGGTCGGCCCTGTCTGTCAGCACATCGATGTCCTGGCGGGCATCGTCGGGTTGAAAGCCGATGCAGTCGACGACGAGGTCCCACCGAGTGTCGGCGGCGCGCACGGCGCTGGCAAAGGCGTCGCGTTCTTTGCGGTCGGCGACAATGGCCTGCACGCCGTCGGCGACCGGGCGCTTTCCGCGGGTTACCGTCCAGACGCGGTGGCCCTGTTCCAGAGCTATGCGGGCTAGGGTGCCGCTGACGAACCCGCTACCGCCGATGAGAAGGATATTGGCCGACATACATGCTCCGCGCGAAGAGTAGTTCTCATATGTAAGAATGGGCGCCTTTTGGCGCAAGGAGCGGGTCCGCGCTCAGGGCATCCAGCGCGTGGCGGCTATGTAGCGCTCGCCGTCGGGTGCGTCGTTGTAGTAGTAGGCGCTGAGCAGATGGCCGTCGGGCAGGACCGCGGTGCGCGGATAGCCCAGGTCGCGGCAGCCGCCGTCGGCGCGCAGAACGATTTCTGCGCCCCAGTGCAGGCCGCCATCGTTGCTGATGCGCGCCCGGATGCCGTAGGGCTGTGCGCGAAAGCCGTAGACCAGGGCAATGCGTCCATCCGCCAGTAGGGTGAGGGTGGGTGGGTTGCCCCCCGTGCCGGTTGGGCCGACGGGTTGGCCCTGGCCGCGCCAACTCTGGCCGTCGTCGTCGGAACAGTAGAAGTCGATCCAATTGCCCTCGTCTCCACTCTGGCGCGAGCCCGTGCGCAGGCGTTGCGCCACGAGGATGCGGCCCGATGGCAGGCGCAGACTGGCCGGCATAATGGCAAACCCCTCGGGTTCTGCGCCAATAAAGGAGAGAAATTCAAAATGCCTGCCGCCGTCGGTGCTGCGCGCGCAAAAGACGCGTCCCTCCCTGCCGTTGCGCTTGGTTGCCGTGAGAAAGAGGGTGCAAGAAGTTGCATTGTCGACCAGATAGTCGGTGCGCGCCTCAACGCCCTTTTGTCCGTAGTCGGGCAGGGCAAAGGGGCCCCGCCAGCTGCGGCAGCGATCGAGGGAGTAGTAGAAAAACGAGCGCGTGCCCTCGCCCAGGCCAGAGCGCGCGCATAGGAGGGCAAAGTCGGGATGGGCGAAATCGATGCCGCCCGAGCAGGGCTGAGGGCCATCTGCACCGTCGAGAGCAGCAGCTACTTTTAGCGGTGGATTGACGTGTTCGTCAGCGGAGAAGCCGCGGCCTGCGGGCGTGCGCCCGGGAAAGGGTTCGACCTGCCAGCTGAGACCGCCATCTGTGCTGCGCGCCTGCATGGGTGCGAAGGGGCGATTGCGATCGGCGCTGTGAAAGCCGCTGTTGTCGCCGTCGTAAAATCCCAGCGCAAAGCTGACGACAACTTCTTCCCGCCACGACCAAATGCCGTAGTTGGCAGGCCAGCCGGCATAGCGGCCCGCTTCTCGGTATAGTTCGATGTGTTGCATAGGTGTCTTGCGGCGAGGGGCGGTGTGCGCGGAGGAATGGGCTCAGCGCGCGGCGGTAATCACCTTCGCCACGCACCGTCTTTGAGCGCTGCGACGCCTTGTTTGAGCCCCTGCTGATAGATCCACAGATCACCCCAATAGGCGATGCAGCGGAATCCTTGGCGCATGCGCTCAACGCCCTCGTCTACGGAGGGAACCATAAATGCGGCCGTCTTGCCGTGGCGCTCGCAGGCGGCCACGACGCGCTCCAGTGCACCGAGAAACGTCGGGTGCTCAAACTGACCGGGAATACCGAGAAAGTTGCTCAGGTCAAATTGGCCGATCCACAGAATATCAATGCCGTCGATAGCGGCAATGCGCTCGACGTTTTCCAAGCCGGGTCGATTTTCAATCTGCGCAATGAGTACGACTTCGTCGTTGGCGCTGCGCATTTTCTGCAATACGTCGCCGCCGACATAGCCGTCGTGTGCTATGTGAAAGGCCGCGCCGCGCTGGCCCAGCGGCGGGTATTTGGCCGACTGGACGATCACTTCGGCCTGCGCGGCATCGCTTACCATGGGTACCATAATGCCCATGGCGCCCACGTCGAGGACGCGAGCGATAAAGTGGTACTGGGTAGCCGGTACGCGCACAAACGGAACGATCGGCGCACCGTCGCCGCTGGCAATCAGGTTGCGCACCGTTTCAATACTCCAGCCCGTGTGCTCCATGTCGTAGATGATGAAGTCGGCACCGGCATTAGCGGCTAGGCGGGCCAGTCCGGGCGTGCAAAACTCAAAGGCCATGGTGCCGACGGACGTTTTGCCCTGTGCCAGCGCGCGCTTTACGGGGTTGCTCTTCATGAGTCGGGTCTTTCGCTGCGGGGTTGGGCGCGCTCGGCGTAGACGCGCAGTTTTTCGCGCATGCGCGGATGGCGCGCCGCCTCCGGATTGACGATGAATTCGGGCAGGCGCCCGGCGGCCAGGCGGCAGATGGCGGCCACGGCGTTGCGACCAATGCCGGCAAAGCACTCGTCGGTCCAAGCCAGGCCGTGCGGCGAGACGATGATATTGTCGAGCTCGAGCAGCGGATCGTCTGGGTCTATGGGTTCCTTTTCAAAAACGTCGAGACCGGCACCGGCGATGCGCCCGTCCTGCAGGGCCTGCGTGAGGGCCTGCTGATCGACGATGGGTCCGCGCGCTACGTTGATTAAGTACGCGCTCTCCTTCATAAGCGACAGGGCCTCTTCGTCGATTAGGTGGTGGGTGCGCTCGTTGAGCGCACAGCAGACGACGACGAAGTCGGACATGCGCAGCAGCGTGCCGAGGTCGACCAGTTCGGCTCCGGCCTGCTGGGCGTGGTAGGTGCTGCTCTGCGGGTCGCTGGCCAGCACGCGCACGCCAAAAGGATGGAGCAGCCCGCAGAGCTCGCGACCGATATTGCCCAGACCGATGAGGCCAACGGCGCGGTCGGTCAGGCCTACGCCCATGTGATCCATGCGATCGTTCCAGCGGCCCTCGCGCACCAGCGAATCCTTGATCAGCATTTTTTGGCTAAGCGCTAGCATATAGGTCAGCGCCGCCACGGCCACCGGTCGGCGCACGCCGTTGGGCGTGATCGTCACGATGATGCCGTTCCGCGTGCACGCTTCTACGTCGACGTTGTCATAGCCCACGCCAAAGCGCGCGATAAGCGAGAGGCGCTCGCCGTCGGCGACGCTGTTGGTGTCGATCTGAGAACCCAGCAGCAGCAGGGCATCGTAGTCACAGAGTTGGTCGCCATAGATGGGCGAGCAGTCTTCGCTCAGAAACTCCCATTCGATGCCGGGCGTGCGGTCGAGGCGGTCGAGGCCGATATCGCCAAAGCTGATGGTGCCGTCGCTTTTGAGAAAATCGCGGGTCAGTGCTACGCGGAATGTGTTGGACATAAACTTATCTTGGTTGCGGTTGGGTATAGTAAAAGGACAGAGAAGATACCGAGAACACAAAAATACGGCATGCACTGCACAGTTGGAGAGAGAAAAAATAGGGCAACTCTTGTCGCGCCGCAAAAAATTGGTGCTAAGCAGGCTGTGTGGGGCAGAAAAGTCAAATTGCGCACAGGTCTACTGGTCCGCCGTGCCGAAGAGCGAGACTGCTTGGCTCAGCGCCACTCGTGTTTGGGGTAGCGGCGCTTGAGCTCTTTGCGCACTTCGGGATAGGTATTTTGCCAGAAGCTTTGCACGTCGTCGGTCACCTGAACTGGGCGAAAATTGGGCCCGAGGATTTCCAGCAACAGCGGCTGCTTGCCGCCGGCGATGCGCGGCGTCTGCGCTAGGCCGTATAGTTCTTGAATTTTGGCGCGCCCGCGCGGCGGCCCTTCGGCTTGGTACTCGATCTTCATGCGCGGTCCGGCCGGCAGGCGCCAGTGGGTCGGTGCCATGTGCTCGACAAAGTGCTGCTCGCTATAGGGCAGGGCGTTTTGCACGTAGCCCAGGCAGGGACGCGTGCGGACGTGGCTGTAGCGCGTGGCGCCGGCGACAATTTCGTGGTAGATCACGCGCAGGTCGTCGTCGTCGTAGGCGATGAGCGACCGATCGGGAAAGAGGCGCTGCACAAGGCGCGTGCGCCAGATCCACTGCTCGACGTCGCGATCCCATTTTTCTAGGCGAATGCGCTCGGCGACAATTTCCTCGACTAAGAGTTCTTCGGCGCGCGCGGCCGGCACCGCGTCCAGCGGGGTCTGGTAGAACACGAGATCGCCGTAGAGATGCTGTTCAACGCCTTCGACGGCGCGCTCGCGCGCATTCCAACGAACCTCTTCGCCGATGGATATGCGCGCCGAGTGCACTTCTTCAAGCCACGCTGTGGAGATCGCGCTGGCCAGCGACAGAGCGGTGCGCACCTGGCTCTCGCCGCGCGCTTCGAGCTCGCGCACTTCGAGGGCGATAAAGGCGTTGGCACTGCGCGCAGCGCTGTCGCGATCGAGTTCGACGCGGCGCTGACCGCTCATGGCACACAGGAGGTCTTCGCGTCCACCGCGGCGCAGGGCGACGCGGTCGTAAAAGGCGACGAGGAGGGCCTTGCCTAGGTCGGCACTGCGGCCGCGTCCCTTAGACAGCAGTCCGGCGCGCTGCGTGGCTTGTCGGTAGAGGCGGGCCGTTTGGCTGGCCTGGCGCGCCGCGTGGGCGTTAATGCCGCGCGCCGCGCAGGCGGCGGGGTCAAAGTGGGTTTCTTCGGCGCGCTGTAGGGCGCGTTCGCGCACTTCGATATCGGACGGTAGGTCGCCATCCATTTCGCGGTATTCGCCGCGCACGGGTCGCTGTAAGACGTCGCGCTCGCCGATGAGAGCGGCCCAGGTGCATGCGCGCTGCAGGGCATTGCGGTCCGCTGCCTCTATGATAAAGCGGCTCAGGCGCGGATGGCAGGGCAGCTGTGCCATGGTCCGACCGGTGGAAGTTAAGGCGTGGTGAGAACTGAGGGCGCCGAGGTCGCGCAGGAGCGCGCGCGCGCGGTCAACGGCATCGCCGTCGGGTGCGTCGAGAAAGGGAAAGTGCTCGACGGCATCGACGCCGAGAGCGGCTAGCTGCAGCAGGGCATCGGCTAGGTCCAAGCGCTGAATCTCCGGCGCGTCGCGCTCCGGTCGAGCGCGCTGTTCGTCCTGCGACCACAGGCGGGTACAGGTGCCCGGCGCCGTGCGCCCGGCGCGCCCGGCGCGCTGCTCGGAAGAAGCGCGGCTGATGTTTTCTATGAGCAGGGCGTCAATGCCGCGGCGCGGGTCGTGCCGGTGTACGCGCGCCAGACCGCTGTCGATGACGTGGCGAATGCCCTCAATAGTAATGGATGTTTCGGCGACGTTGGTCGAGACGATGACGCGTCGTCTCGCGCCCGGCGTCAGCGCCGCGTCTTGCTCGTCTGCAGGCAGCGCCGAGTAGAGCGGGTAGAAGGCCAGCCCTTCGCGGCCATCGACCTGCTCCTGCATGCACTGAATGGTGCGGCGTATTTCATACGACCCGGGCATAAAAACAAGAACATCGCCCTCTCCTTCGCTTTGTAGCAGCTCTTTGAGTGCGTCTGTGGCCGCCTGCCACGGTGCGGTGTGGGGGCCTGCTGGTCGGTAGCGCATATCGACCGGATAGGTCCGTCCTTCGGCGCTGAGCACCGGGCAGCTGAGCCAGTTAGAAAGGGCACTGGCGTCCAACGTGGCCGACATGGGGACGAGCAGTAGGTCTGGTCGGCTGGCCTCCTGCAGCTGGCGCACCAGCCCTAGGCTCATGTCGGCGGCCAGGCTGCGCTCGTGAAACTCGTCGAGCAGCACGGCGCCCACGCGCTGGAGTTGTGGGTCGCTCTGCAGTCGGCGCAGGAAGAGCCCTTCAGTGAGAAAGAGAATGCGCGTTTTGGAGCTGATCTGCTGGTCGTGGCGCGTCTGATAGCCGACGAGGCCACCAAGGGGAACGCCGCGCTCCTCGGCGATGCGGCGCGCCACTAGTCGCGCGGCCAGTCGGCGCGGCTGCAGCACGACGATCTCGCCGTCGATGAGCTGGCTGTCGAATAGAATCTGCGGCACCTGCGTCGTCTTGCCCGAGCCGGTGGGAGCCGTCAGCACTAGGCGATTGCCCGTGCGCACGTGCTGGCACAGCGACGCGGCGACGCGGCGCACGGGCAGCGTGGTGTGATCTGTGCTGCTATTCACGGTCGGCTCTCAAAAGATTCTGTTTGGGTGCTGTAGTGCAGTAAGGAGGCCGGAGGGGGACGCCATAGCGTCTCGCCGAGTTGGGCTTCGGGGGAATGTAGGTATGGCAAAAGAGCCGGGCAACGCTATCACCCGGTTGACGGGCCTACGGCAAGGAGCAGTCGCAGCGCCAGCGCGGCCAATACGCAGGCGGCCAGCGCGTTGACCGTGCGCTGGGCGCCCGGCATACGGCGTAAGTGCTCGCCGAGGGTGCCGGCCAGCACGGCGATGCCGCCGAATACGAGCAGCGTGGCCGCGATAAAGACGGCGCCGAGCGCGGCGACCTGCCCGGTCAGAGCGCCGCGTTCAGGATCGGCAAACTGCGGCAAGAAGGCGAGGAAGAACAGCGATACTTTGGGGTTGGTCACGTTCATGACGATGCCGCGGCGATAGAGGGTAAAGCGGCTGAGAACGCTGCTGCGTGCGGTCGGCAGCGGCTGTGCGGCCGCACGCCAAGCGCCCCAGGCCAGGTAGAGTAGATAGAATGCGCCAATGGATTGCACGATGTGCAGCGCTAGGGGAGCGGCTTGCAGGATGGCTGCCAGCCCTAGGGCCACGGCACTCGTGTGGATGAGCAAACCGCTGCACAGTCCCAGCGTGATGGCGATGCCGGCCGCGCGCCCATGCTGTGCAGATTGGGTCAAGACAAAGAGATTGTCCGGCCCCGGCGCCAGCGCGAGGGCAATGGAAGCGGCAAAGAAAGGCAGCAGAACGTCGGGGGAGATCACGGCGTGCTAAAGCCGCGGCGTCCATCTGCGCAGCCTGGTAAACGGCGCGTCCGTTGGCCAGGGCTATGGCTTGCCAAGCGCGTCGATGGCCCCCTGGCCAATGGTTTCGTAGGCCGTATCGCCGTTGGGTGGGTGCATGTGGCCGGCGCGCGCGTCGCGAAAGAGGCGCTCCAGGGGCAGGCTGCGACTGAGACCGGCGGCGCCGGCAATGCGAATGCACTGATCCGTAACGGCGTTGGCCACTTCGACGGCAAATTGCTTGGCGGCGGCTACGCGCGCGGCCGCCGCGTTCTCGTCTTCAGCCACTTCCAAGAGCAGGGCGCGGGCCGCCATCAGCTGCATATCGACTTCGCCGATAAGCCGCTGAATCTTGGGCAGGGTGGCAATGCTCTTGCCCAGCGCTTTGGGAACGCGCTCCAACGCGTAGCGCACGACGGCGTCGCGTGCGGCCAGGCCTGCTCCCAAATAGGGCGTGGCAAAGAGCATGGGCGCCCAGGGCACAAAGCGCTGCGGTGCTCCATCGCGCGCGGCCAGATTGTCGAACGGCACGCGGACGTCGCGAAAAAAAACATCGTGGTTGTCGGCCGCGCGCAGGGACAGCGCATCGCGCCAGGCTTCGACGACTTCAATGCCGCTGCGACTGTTCTCGATTAGCACGTTGGTCGGCTTGTCGTCGAGCGTGACGCCGACGATCATATGGGTCAGGTGCGCGCCGCCGGTGCTCCAAACTTTGCGGCCATTGACGATATAGCCATCGTCTGTGCGGGTCGCCGTGGTGGCGAAAAAGCGGCCGCGCGAGGGGCTGCCAATCTCCGGCTCGGAGGCCAGCGAGTTGATGAGCATATCGCCGGCTACGGCTTCGCGACACAGGCGCTGATAGAGTGCTTCGGGCCACGGCCGGGTCATGCGCGCTCCGCCCATGACCTGCAGCTGCATGGCGGCCACTAGTGCAGTAGAACAGCTGCCTTTGGCCAGTTCGAGCTGTGCTTCGACGCAGGTGCGCAACGGCAGGTCGGGGCCTCCGTACTGGCGCGGAATATTCATGGCAAGGTAGCCAGATTTTTTGAGCGCCCCCACGTCTTCTGCCGGTAGCGTGCCCGTGCGGTCGGCTTCTTCGGCGCGGGAGGCAAACTGCTCGGCCAGTGCGCGCGCTAGCGCTATGACATCGGCGTGCTGCATGCTGTCTCCGATGAAGTGAAATGGGAAGGAGATACGATAGTCCGGCGCTGTGCTTTCGGCAAGCGGATAGGCGTTGGGCGCCGCGTTCGTTTGCGGCAAAAGTTGTTTTGCCTTATCCGTTTGGTATACTCCCACCAGCTGTGTGCTCTGCACAGGAGCGTGCATTTATCCATCGCTGAGGATTCTTTATGAAGAGCCTGTATATAGCGGCAATCGCCGCTCTCTCTCTACAACACTGCGCAACGGCACCACCGCCACAGCCCGCTCCTATAGCCGAGTACAGCGGGGCACTTGCCCAGAAATTATCCGTCGATTCGCTGGTGACTACCGGCGTGCTCGACAACGGTTTTCGCTACGTCATTCGCCAAAATGCCAAACCGGAAAACCGCGCCGAACTGCGCTTGGTCGTCAACGTCGGTTCGGTGTTAGAGGACGAAGACCAGCAGGGCTTGGCGCACTTTGCAGAGCACATGGCGTTTAACGGCACGGAGCACTTTGACAAGCAGGAGCTGGTAGACTATCTCGAGGGCATCGGCATGCGCTTTGGACCCGATCTGAACGCCTATACGAGCTTTGATGAGACGGTGTATATGCTGCAGATACCCATGGACAGCACAGAAGTCATAGAGACGGCGTTTCAAATCTTAGAAGATTGGGCGCACAACGTGCGTTTTGAAGGGGAAGAAATCGAAAAGGAGCGCGGCGTCGTCATTGAGGAATGGCGTTTGGGGCGCGGTGCCGAGCGGCGCATGTTCGATCAGCAGGTCCCGGTTCTGCTGCGGGATTCGCGCTATGCCGAACGCATTCCGATCGGCCAAAAGGCGGTGCTCGAGACCTTTGACCACGCGGCCCTGCGACGTTTTTACGAAACGTGGTATCGCCCCGATCTAATGGGCTTTGTCGCAGTGGGTGACTTTGAGAAGTCATATATGGAGTCGTTGGCTAAGGCGTACTTTTCGCGCCTGCCGGTGGCCAAAGACGCGCGCCCCCGCGCCCAGTTTCCCGTGCCCGACCACGAGGAGACGCTCTTTGCCATCGCCTCCGATCCCGAGGCGACGCAGAACATCGTCAGCATCTACACCAAGCAGGATGTGCGCGACGGCAGCACCGTTGGTGCCTATCGCCGCTCCATTGTTGAGCGCCTCTATCACAGCATGCTCAACCAGCGCCTTGCCGAGTTGACGCGCCTGCCGGAACCGCCCTTTCTCGGCGCCGGCTCTGGACAGGGCCGCTGGTTGCGCACAAAAGAGTTTGTCTCGCTGGGCGCGGCCGTGGAGAACAACGGCTTTGAGCCCGGTCTCGAAGCACTGCTGACCGAGGCCGAGCGCGTTCGTCAGCATGGTTTTACTCAGGCCGAACTCAGCCGCACCAAGAAGGAAATGCTGCGCGGCATGGAGCAGTCCTATCGCGAGCGCGACAAGCAGCCGTCGCGCAATTTTGCCGGCGAGTACGTGCGGCACCTGCTCATAGACGAGGCGATACCGGGTCTGGCCGAGGAATACGCGCTGTACCAGCAGCACGTGCCGACCATTTCGCTGGAGGATGTCAACGCGCTGGCCAGCGAGTGGAACAGCGGCCGCAACCGCGTTATCACCGTGGACGCACCGGAGAGCGCGGGCGTGCGCGTGCCGACACAAGCTGAGCTACTGGCGGTGTTTGCGCGCGTGGAGTCCCGCCAGGTAGAGCCCTACCGCGAAGACGTTTCGGACGCGCCGCTGGTAGACAATCTGCCGCCGCCGGGCCAGATCGCCGCGCGCGATTCCATACCCGAATTGGGCGTAGCGCTGTGGACGCTGAGCAACGGCGTGCGCCTGCAGCTCAAGGCGACGGACTTTAAAAACGACGAAATCCTGTTTTCGTCGCACAGCCCCGGCGGCCATTCGCTGGTGGAGGATGCCGACTATATTGCGGCGGCAACGGCTGCCTCCGTCGTGCGCGAGGGCGGCGTTGGCGCGTTTGATCAGATTGAGTTAGAAAAGAAACTGGCCGGCAAGGTAGTGGGCGTTTCACCGTCGATCGGCACTCTGCAGGAGGGCCTTTCGGGTTCGGCTTCGCCGCAAGACCTGCAGACCATGTTTGAATTGATCTACGCCTATTTTACCGCGCCGCGTGCCGACAGCACGGCTTTTCAGGCGCTGAAAAAGCGCATTGGGGGATCGATTCAGAACCGCAATGCGCGTCCCGAAACGGCCTTCGGCGATACCATACAGGTGACGATGTCATCGCACCATCACAGGGCGCGGCCATGGTCCATGGAGTTGCTCGATGAAATGGATATGGAGAAGTCGCTGCAGATTTACCGCGCGCGCTTTGCCGATGCCGGCGATTTCACTTTTACCTTTGTCGGCAATTTTGACCTGGAGCAGATGGAGTTGCTCGCCTGTGCCTATCTGGCTACGCTGCCCACTGCGGGGCGCGAGGAGACGTGGCGCGATATCGACATGCGCGGCCCTGAAGGCGTGGTCGAGAAACTCGTCTACGCCGGCATCGAGCCCAAGAGCACGTCGCGCATCGTGTTTAGCGGCCCCTTCGAGTTTGACGGCTGGGAAAACAACTTCGCTATTGATGCGATGGCCGCCGTGCTGCAGATCAAGCTGCGCGAGGTGCTGCGCGAGGATTTGGGAGGCACCTATGGAGTGGGCGTCAGCGCCAGTCTCGAGCACTTCCCGCGCGAGGAGTACAGCGTCAACATTGGCTTTAGCAGCGATCCCGATCGCACCGACGAGCTGACGCGCGTCGTCTTTGAGCAAATCGATAGCCTCAAGGCGGTGGGGACTACGCAGGTCTACGTCGACAAGGTGAAGGAAATGCGCAGGCGTGCGCGCGAAGTCGATCTGAAGGAAAACGGTTTCTGGCGCGGGGCGCTGCAGGGCTTTGATATTGATGGCACCGATCCGCTCCAGCTGCTGCGCTACGAAGAGTTGGTCAGTGGCTTGACGCCGGATAAGGTGCAGCGTGCGGCGCAGCAGTACTTCAACACCGAGCGCTACGCGCGTTTTGTGCTCTATCCGCGCAGCTACTACGGCGAGTTAGGGGTCGACTGAAGTCCGGTGAAGTCCGACGCGCGGTCGGTATGCTGCGTGGCCGCGCTGCCGATTGATGCGCTTGGCCGAGCGGTAGGCGTCGATTGTGGTCCAAGCCCAGGAAGCCATGTAGACGGCTAGGGCGATATTGGCCGTCTTGTCGTCGACGGCGGTTTGCCATGTGCCGATGCTCACCTGGCCAATACCAAAGAAGAACAGCCCTTTTCCCACGTCGCCGTTGTAGATTTGGCCCAGCCCCTGGACCGATAGCAAGGGCGGTGCAGCGGCCAGTAAAACGGAGATGGCTGGGTCCTTGCGGGCGGACTTGGAAAAAATGGTATCGAGCATATCGTCGAGAGGGTTTTGATGCAGCGGCGATTCGGCGTGGACTGCGCTGAGCAGGCAGAGCGAAACGAGCAGAGTAGTGCGCCAGCAGCCGGTGCAGGGATGGGGCGTGCGGAGTAGCATAGAGGAGAGGGTACGCAATAGAGGAGTGCTTTCCCAGAGAGCATTTACGCAGAGCGCCCCACGCCGCAGTCTGACGGTGTGGGGCGCTCTGCGTAAGGTCGTGCGCGAGGCTCAGATATCGTAGCCGACCTCGCCGTGTTCGCCTAGGTCGAGGCCGTTTGTCTCAACTTCCTCGTCGACGCGTAAGCCGATGGCCGCGTCAATGATCTTGAGCAAGATATAGGAGATGATCAGCGTGTAGACGGCCGTCCCCACCGCGGCGATGAGCTGTGCGCTGAGCTGGCCCATCATGTCGAGTCCGTCCTCGGTGCCGCCCAGAGCCGACGAGGCGAAAAAGGACACGAGGATCGTGCCGACCAATCCGCCAAATCCGTGCACGCCCACCACGTCGAGCGCATCGTCGTAGCCGGCGGTGCGCTTGAGCCAGGTGGCGGCCCAGTAGGCGACTAGCGAAGAGACAATGCCGATTACAACGGCTCCCAGAGGACCGACCCAGCCGGATGCAGGCGTTATGGCCGCCAGGCCGGCAATTGCGCCGGTGGCAAAACCAAGTGCGCTGGGCTTGCCGTTTTTAATCCACTCTATGAAGATCCACACCAGCGCCGCAACGCTCGGCGATATCTGCGTTACGACGACGGCCATGGCGGCCTGTCCGTTGGCCGCCAGCGCGCTGCCGCCGTTAAATCCAAACCAGCCAACCCAGAGCATGGCCGTGCCGATGAGGTTCATGGTCATATTGTGCGGCGGCATGGGACGCTCGGGATAGCCGCGCCGCTTGCCCACCAGGATGGCGGCAACCAGTGCCGCCGAGCCGGCCGTGATGTGAACGACGATCCCGCCGGCAAAGTCCTTGACACCCATGGCGCCAAAATAACCGCCTTCGCCCCAGACCATATGCGTGATCGGCAGGTAGACGGCGATGCACCACAGGCCGCTAAACCACAGCACGGCGGAAAACTTCATGCGCTCGGCAAAGGCGCCCACGATTAGACCCGGTGTGATAATGGCGAACGTTAGCTGGAATACGAAAAAAACCAGCTCGGGAATAGTTCCGGAGAGCTGGTCGCCGCTGACGCCGCTGAGCAGTGCTTTGGAGAGGTCGCCGAGAAAGGGGTTGCCGCCTGAGAAGGCTAGGCTGTAGCCGAAGACGGTCCAGATCACGGTCACTACGGCCGTGATGCCAAAGCAGTGCATGAAAACCGACAGAACATTGCGCGTTTGCACTAGGCCGGCATAGAACATAGCCAGGCCGGGAATCATCATAAATAGCACGAGCCCAGTAGAGATGAGTATCCACGCGGTATCACCCGCGTTGAGACCTTCCTGTGCCAGGGCGCTGTCGGGCAGTAGGAAGACCGCAGCGAGGACCGCGATCACTGCGCCGGCTGACAACCGTTGAAACAGCATGTATCGTTCCCTCCCTCAATCGTTGAGACCAAGACGCGTTTGGCACGCGCCGTGCGGTAGGTAGTTTCGCAGCGATATTTTGCAGAAATATCGCGCAAATACCCACCAATAGATACTGAAAAACTGTGGCAAACCCAAATAAATTGTCGCAGCATGTGCGGCGTTGGTTATGCGGAGCACATCTCTTCGCCCAGCAAGATATGGCGCATGCTCTGCTGGCGATAGGTAAAGATGCGTTTTAACTGCCAGCGCACAGGGGGCACAGCGATCTGTCCGAGGGGCCACAGCGGCAGGCGGTAGAGCACGCGATCGGTCACGTGCGTTCCATCGCAGGTAGCCGCGAAAGTGTGCGTGTGGTGCCAGAGGGCGTAGGGGCCCACGACCTGCTCATCGACGAAGACGTGCGGTGGCTCCCAGCGCGATATGAGCGAGCGCCAGCCAAAAGGTAGGCCAAATAGACGGAGGCGATAGTCTATTTGCGTACCTAGAGCAATGTCGATTGGCGTGGGACTGACGATGCGGAAGCGCAGTTCGGGTGGCGTGATGCGCTCTAAATTTTCGGCGGCGGCAAAAAAGGAAAAGACTTCGTCGATACCCAGCGGCAGCGTGCAGGTCGTTTCCAGCACCTGCGTGCCCCTGTTAACGGCCATAGACGATTTGCTCCATAATAGCGCTGGTGCGCGCGCCGCTCTGGCCGCTACTGGGACAGTGCCCCTTGCCGAGCAGAGCGTCGACAACCGTTTGGACGAGCGGCTGTTGAACATGTGCGGGAGGCGCTATATCAAAGATGTGCTCGCCGCTGCTGTGCAGGACGATGGGGGCAAAGGAAAAGGTGGAAAAGTCGATCTGGCCTCTTTCGCCGATGAGCTCGATGCGGTCGCGGTTTTCGTGCGCGCAAAAGCACCACGCACCGCTGCCCGTCAGGCCAGTGGAAAATTGAAAGGCGGCGCTGACGGTATCCTCGGCGGCGTAGAGATCGGCGCGATGGGCGGCCGCGCCGCTGGCCCGTTCGATGGGGCCAAAAAGAAAGTCGAGAAAATCGAGCTGATGGGAGGCCAGGTCAAAGAATAGACCGCCGCCGGAAATGGCAGGGTCGACGCGCCAGGGCAGGTGAGCGGGGTCTACGGCTAGCGGCTTTTGTAGCAGAGTGATGTGAACGGAGTGCACCGGTCCAATCGCATCGCTCTCTACCAGTTCTTTTACTTTGAGGAAGTAGGGCAGTGCGCGGCGATAGTAGGCGACGAAGAGCGGCACCTGTGCTCTGTCACAGGCCTCGATCATGCGCAGGCACTCCGCATGGGTGCGCGCCATGGGCTTTTCCACGTAGACGGGCTTGCCGGCGCGCGCCGCGCGCACGGTGTATTCGGCGTGCGAATCAGGCGGCGTCGCTATGTAGACGGCGTTGACTTCCGGGTCGTCAATCAAGGCGTCGGCATCGGCGTAGAAGCGCGGCACGCCGTGGCGCTCGGCATAGTCACGCGCCCTGTCGGCACTGCGCCGCATAACGGCGACCAGTGCCGAATCGCTGGCCTTTTGCAGAGCGGGGCCGCTCTTCACTTCGGTGACGTCGCCGCAGCCAATAATGCCCCAATGCACCCGCTCCATCGACGTTTCTCCGCTTTTCTAATCAGACCGCCTGGCGCACAACCTGAAGCAGGCCGTTGCCGTATCGCTCGGCTTTGGCCGGTCCCATGCCGTGCGCTAGCTTGAGTTCGTCGATCGTGGATGGCCGCAGCAGCGCGATGTCGCGCAGGGTGCGATCCGAGGCGACTACGTAGGGAGGCACGTGCTCTTCGCGCGCCACTTCCATGCGATGGCGGCGCAGCTCTTCAAAGAGATCGCTATCGTTGCCCACTAAATCCGCACTGTGGTCTACCCGGCGTTTTTTCAGGCGCGCGTGTGCGGGCAGCGCGGCGGTCGCACCCTGGCGCGGTGGCAGCAGTAGGCGCGCCGGCCGCCGCTCGTGAATGACGTCGTTGCCGGCCTCGGTGAGCACGACGAGCGGGCGATCGCCGCCGTGAAAGTCCATCCACCCGGCCGTCACGCAGCGGCGCAGGAGCTGCACAATCCAGCGCTCATCGTACTCGCTGAGCATGCCCCACGAACGCGTTTCTTTGAATCCGGCGCGAACCAGTTTTTTGTCCTGCGTGCCGTGCAGTAGTTTGGCTACAGCCTGCAGACCAAATAGACCGTGCAGGCGCGCTACCGCGCACAGCGCCTTGCGGACGACGGTGCTAACTTCCTCGGGACTGCTGGCCTCTTCATCTTCGAAGCGGGTGCAGACGTCGCAGCGACCGCAGCCCAAGAGCACTTCGTCCTCGTCGCCGAAGTAGCGCAGGATGGCGTCGTGGCGACAGGAGCCGCCCTCCGACCAACGCATGAGCTCGAGAAATAGATTCCACTTGTGCTGCGCGGCATCGCCCTCGCCGTCGAGGTTGATCAGCTTACGGCGCAGGGCCATGTCGCCGGGGCCGATCAGCAGCAGGCAAATGGCGTCGTGACCATCGCGTCCGGCGCGCCCCACTTCTTGATAGTAGGCTTCGACGGAGCCGGGAGGAGCCAGATGGCCAATGGCGCGCACGTCGCTGCGGTCGATGCCCATGCCAAAGGCGTTCGTGGCGACCACGACTTCGAGCTGGCCGTCGGCAAAGGCGCGCTGCACGCTATCGCGCTGTTCGCCTTCCATGCCGGCGTGATAGGCGGCACAACGCCATCCCTCCCCGGCCAGGCGCGCCGCTTCCTCTTCGGAGCTCTTGCGCGTCGGTGCGTAAATAATGGCCGTTCCTCTGTTGGCGCCGGGTTTACCCAGTGACTCGCCCAGCAGCGCATTGACGCGCCGGGTGCGCTCGGCGCGGCTGGGCGCTTCGGCTACGCGCAGCGCCAGATTGGGACGCGCAAAGCCGCGCACTAGCTGCGGCGTATTGGTGGGCAGACCGAGTCGCTCGAGAATCTCATCGCGCACGACGGGCGTGGCCGTGGCCGTGCAGGCCAGCACGCGCGCCTGTGGCAGGTCCTCAATTAAATTGCCGATTTGCAGGTATTCGGGGCGAAAGTCGTGTCCCCACTCGCTAATACAGTGCGCTTCGTCAATGGCGACAAGGGGGCAGTTGAGTTGGCGCAAGAGGGCGCGGAAGCCGCTGTGTACCAGGCGCTCGGGTGCCGCGTAGACAATTTTGTAGTGGCCGGCCGCTGCCGACTGCATGCGCAGGCGCAGCTCGTCGGCAGCGAGCGTGGAGGCCAAATACGTAGCGGCCAGGCCGCGCGCTTCGAGGGCGAGGACCTGGTCTTGCATGAGCGAGATAAGCGGCGAGACGACGAGCGTGGTGCCTTCAAGAAGCGCGGCGGGCAGCTGGTAGGTCAGGCTTTTGCCGCCGCCGGTGGGGGCGACCAGCAGCAGGCGCCCGCCGTGCAGCAGCGTTTCAATGGCTTCGCGCTGTCCCGGTCGAAAGGCATCAAAACCGAGGCTCAGCAGGCCGCTGTCCAAGTCGAGTGGCTGTGGCTGCGCTACAGCGCTCATTCGCTCTCCATGGCGCGCAGGACCTGGTCGGCGCGCGTCAGGCCATCCCAGGCGGCGGCAAAGCCGGCGTAGATGGCCACCTGAAAAAAGACCTCGACGATTTCCTCGCGCGTCGCGCCGTTGTTGATGGCCATGCGCACGTTGAGATCAAGTGCGTTGACCCGACCCAACGCCGATAGGATGGCGATGCTACACAGGCTGCGCGTGCGCAGGTCGAGCTGGGGTCGCGACCATATCTCGCCGCCGATAAAGCCCATAACGGCGCGCTCGAAATCCGGGGATAGCGCCTGAAAGCGCGCGCGCAGTTCGTCAATGGAGCTGCGCCCGACCATCTGCGCGAACTGCTCGATGCCCTTTCTGTACTGTTCCTCGTTCATTGCGTCAGCGCACTTTAGGCCAACACGCCCTCGACGTGTTCGTCGAATAAGTCGACGTCTTTGGCGATCATATCGGGATCGTCTTTGAGGAATACGCCGATCAGCGCCACGTCGTTCTCGCGCATGGCGCCGCCCAGCGTCTCAAAGGCCTCGACTACGGGCCTATTGCCACCGGCGAAGATCTTGTAGTGCACGACGGGGCGGGCAATGGTGGCGATGACGTCGAGCATGGCCTGGCGGTCTTCCTCTTCCCACTTCTCGCCTTCGCTCCTGTGGTGGGCATCGCGCGAACGATCCGTCGGGTTGTAGTGCGAGCACATCTGGAAGTCGGGCTGCAGGTGGTCGCGTATCCACGCCTGCGCGCGCGGCTGGTGAGCGGCAAAGCCGCTGACAATACCGGCATCATCCATGCGCTGCTGCGCTTCTTCAAAGAGGTCCCAACGCTCACTGGCGTGCCAGTTATCGACCACGCCGCCGTGGATATAGGCTCCGGTGCACCCCAGTTTGACAGCGCCGTCCAGCCACTTGCGCCAGGCGTCGGGATCGCCGCGCTCAATGCACACCTGGGCAAACCACTGAATGCGTCCACCGCCGTCCCAATAGTCTTTGAGGACGGAGAATACGTGATCGTCCGTGCGGCCGAAAAAGGCGTTGATGCCGTGCTCCTCGGCCGTGCGGAGTACCTCGTGAATGCGCTCGGGCGTGTGATAGTCGAGCATTTCCCGATTGCGCTCGGGACTCTGGTGCGAAAAGCCGGAGAACGGGTTGCCGCCGATGCAGAGTCCCGAGACTTGGGCAGTGCCGATGGTGCGCAGTCGCATGGTGTAACTCCGAAGAATGAAGACGGCGCGACGGCCCTGAAGCGATCTAACCGTTTGAAAGCGAGCGGAAGAGACGCCGCACCGCCACAGCAGTGCGCCGTGACGAAAAGAGTGCATGGAGCGATGGAAAGGCGATATATCAGAGGACAATATATGCGATTTCCCACCCTTATCAATGGAGGCGATAGGGCCGTAAGGACGGTAGCCGATCTTAAAAAACGGCCGCGGATCCGCATTGAATGGTCGGCGGGGCACGCGTATTGGCAGTTTGCGGGCCATGCCAGCCTTCTGCTGAGCGATGCGCTCGGCAGAGCACGAGCGGTGTAGGGGCCGTATCTGGCACGGCGCACTTGCCCAACGGAAAGCAAAGGTGTTCTATATATATTACTGATAAAAGGGCCATCGCCTTCAGGCGTGTCGCGCGTCAATGTGTCCGTCGCTGCTCTCCTACAAGTTGCTACGCCCTCTTTACGACAGCACTCGTCGCGTATTTTCAGCACCAATATGTCAAAGCGATGCCTATGAGCAATTCCGCGCGAACAGCCGCTCCTTCTCACCGCTACCTGCCTTCGCTCAACTGGATACTGCACTATCGCCGCGACGATCTGGCCGGCGACTGCACGGCGGGCTTCGTCGTGGCCATTATGCTGGCGCCGCAGGGCATGGCCTATGCCATGTTGGCCGGATTGCCGCCCGAGGCGGGCCTCTACTCCAGCATATTGCCCCTGATCGTCTATGCTTTGCTGGGCACCAGTCGCGCCCTGTCGGTCGGACCGATGGCCGTCACCTCGCTCATGGTGGCCAGTGGCCTGGCGCCGCTGGCTGCTGCGGGCAGTGCACACTACGTCGAATTGGCGCTCGCGCTGGCCATGCTGGTGGGGCTGATAAAGGTTTTTATGGGCCTGCTGCGCTTCGGCTTTTTGGCCGACTTGCTCAGTTACGCGGTTATATCGGGTTACACCAGTGCGGCTGCGCTGATTATCATAGCCGACCAACTGCGCCATCTGTTGGGCATACCGCTACCGCGTCAGGACGCCTTTTACTCGTCGGTGATCAACCTGATCGAGAAGGGACCGCAGGCCAACGCGTACACCGCGTGCATCGGACTGGCCAGCATCGCCTTTTTGCTGCTGTGCAAGGGGCCGTTTAAGCGCTTTCTGCGCGGCATGGGCGTTGCCGACAAGCTGGCTATACCGCTCGTGCAGGGCGCCCCGCTGGGGCTGGTGGTCATCGCAGCGTTCGCGGTGTGGAGCATGGAATGGTCTGATCGCGCCGGCGTGGCCGTCGTCGGCACGCTGCCGCAGGGCTTGCCCTCGTTGGCCCTGCCGACGCTGCAGGTGGACGTGCTGCGCGATCTGTTTCCGTTGGCCCTAGCAATCAGCCTGGTTAGTTTTACCGGCAGTATTGCCGTGGCCAAGTCGCTGACCAGTCGCCGCCGCCAGCGCATTGAGGCGAATTGGGAACTCTTCGGTTTGGGCGCGGCCAATCTGAGCGCTGCCCTGTCCGGGGGCGTGGTGGTGACGGGTGGGTTGAGCCGCTCGTTGGTCAACTTTGCCGCCGGCGCCAATACCGGCTTAGCCTCTATAATCACGGCGTTGCTCATCACGTTGGTTGTGCTGTACTTTACCCCGCTATTTTATTACCTCCCGCGCGCGGCGCTGGCGGCGATCATCGCCGTGGCGGCCGCCAATATTATCGACCTGCGCACCGTCCTGCATATGTGGCGCTACAGCAAAGCGGACTCCGCCTCGCTGGTGGCAACTTTGGCGGCGGTGCTCGTCTTGGGCGTGGAGCGCGGCATCGCTATTGGCGTCGGCGCATCGCTCTTGCTCTTTCTATGGCGCACGAGCAAGCCGCGCGTGGTCGAGCTGGGGCGATTGGACGACGGCGAACTGTTCCGCAGCGTCGCGCACCACCGAGTGAAGACCTATGCATCGATTCTCATACTGCGCGTCGACGAGAGCCTCTACTTTGCCAACGCCAACCAGCTGGAACGCCAGCTGCTCAACGAGGTGGCTGAACGGCCTCAGGTCGATCATTTGGTGCTGGTGTGTAGTGCGGTCAACTATGTCGACGCCAGCGCCTTAGAGACGCTGGAACGGCTAAATGAAGAGCTCGCCTCGGCTGGGGTAGACATGCATTTGGCCGAAGTGAAGGAAGCGGTAATGGACAGCTTTGCCAAAACGGAATTTGCGCGCCGGCTCAAAGCGGGGCGCATATACGCCAGCACGCACGAGGCCGTTGAGGCGCTCAACCGGCCACAGCAGGCATCATATCACATATAGGAGGCATATGGAACTACTGACCCAACCTTGGCCCTGGTATATAGGCGGGCCGCTCATCGGACTCACCGTACCGGCCTTGCTGCTGTTGGTGGGAAAGCCCTTTGGCATATCGAGCAGTTTCCGCCATCTGGGTTCGATCTGCTCGCCCAAGACAAGCATCGCCTACCTCAGGGAAAACGACTGGCGCAGCGAACTGTGGAGCTTGGTCTTTGTAGTTGGCGTGATTGCCGGCTCGTTTATCGCGTCGCACTACTTGAGCGATTCGGTCGTGCGCCTATTACCAGACCATTATCACCAGTGGAGCGGTGGGCTAAGGCTTTTCATCGGCGGCTTGCTGGTGGGATTTGGCACGCGCTACGCCGACGGCTGCACGTCGGGCCATTCTATAATGGGCCTGTCCAGCTTAAAGTGGCCCAGCCTGGTGGCGACGATATGCTTTTTTATCGGCGGTCTCATCGCGATCAATGCGTTGGACCTATGGGCGCCAGCGCCTTAGGCGCTATTTTTCAAAGGACCGATCAGATGAACCTCATTTTTTCCCTGTTGGCGGGAAGCATTTTTGGCGCCGTCTTGACCAAGTCAGAAGTGGCTTCCTGGTTTCGCATTCAGAAGATGTTTCGATTTGAAGAAGCGCATATGTTTTTGATCATTGGCTCGGCGGTGGCCGTTGGTGCCGTATCCATTCTACTGATCCAGAAGTTGGGTTTACACACGCTGGAAGGTAGGGAAGTGGTCATCCGCGAGAAGTCCTACCACAAGGGCGTGGTAATTGGCGGCGTGCTTTTTGGCATGGGGTGGGTTGTTACCGGCGCCTGCCCCGGACCGATCTATGCGCAAATTGGCGCCGGCGAGTACTGGGCGGCGTTTTCTTTCTTGGGCGCGTTCTGCGGGGCGTACCTATACGCGTGGCTGCGTCCGCGCCTGCCGCATTAACCGAGAGGAAAGACCATGCTGCTTAAGCAATACTATCTCCAATGCTTAGCCCACGCCTCCTACCTGCTGGGCGATGAGGAGACGGGCACGGCCGCCGTCATCGATCCGCAGCGCGATATAGACCAGTACATCGCCGATGCCGACGCGCGCGGATTGCAGATTCGGCACGTGTTTCTCACCCACTTCCATGCCGACTTTGTCGCCGGTCATTTGGAACTGCGCGAACGCACGGGAGCCCAAATTTACTTGGGCGTTCGCGCCGAGGCGCAATACGAGTTCACGCCTATGGGCGACGGCAGCGAAGTGCGCTTTGGCCAGGTGCTGCTGCGCTCCATAGAGACGCCGGGCCACACGCCTGAGTCGGTTTGCATACTGATCTACGATCTGGCGGAGAGCGCCGATACACCCCACGCCGTGCTGACCGGCGATACACTCTTTATCGGCGACGTCGGTCGCCCCGATTTGGGCGCGTCCGTCGGTTGGAAGGCCGAAGACTTAGCCGGCATGCTCTACGAGTCGCTGCACGACAAGCTGTTGCCCAAGGTGGTCGATGAAACGCTGGTCTATCCGGCACACGGAGCGGGTTCGATGTGCGGTCGCAGCCTCAGCGAGGAGACATTTTCAACCGTGGGCAACCAGCGGCGCTACAACTACGCGCTGCAGGCTATGTCGCGCGACGCCTTTGTGAGTATGGTCACGGCCGACCAGCCCGAAGCACCGGCCTACTTTAGCTATGATGCCGAGATGAATGCGCGCGAACGGGCCATCTTAGACGATAACCTAGCCGCCAATTACCGGGCGCTGTCGCTGGAAGACGTGCTGGCGCTACAGAAGGACGGCGCGCAGATTTTGGACGTGCGCGAGGCGGAGGATTTTGCCGGTGCCCACCTCAAGGCCAGCGTAAATGTCGCGCTCGACGGCCGCTATGCTTCGTGGTCTGGCACGGTGTTGGACAGCGACCGTGCCATCGTCATTATCGCACCGCCCGGCAGCGAGCAAGAGGCGGCCATGCGCTTGGGTCGGATAGGCTTTGATCGGGTGTTGGGCTATTTGCAGGACGGCATGTTGGCGCTGCAGGACCGGGCCGATCTCATCGGTCGCGTGGCGCGGATAACGGCGCGCGACTTAAACGAGTGGTCGGGCGATGCGCTGTGGGTGTTAGACGTGCGCACGGCATCTGAGCGCGAGGGATTCCACATACCGGGCAGCCAGAACATTCCCCTCAATCGCCTGAGGGAAGAAGTCGATCAGGTGCCGGCAGACCGGCCGGTAGTCGTCTACTGCGCCGGCGGCTACCGCTCGTCCATTGCCGCCAGTATGCTAATGCAGCGCGGCAGACGGGTGTACGATTTGGTCGGTGGCATTGCCTCCTACGAGGCCCTGCGGGAAGGAACCGGCTGAAGCTAGGCTGAATCCCAGGTCTTTTGCACTTGGGCGATGCGCGCCTTCCACTCGGCGCTGAGGGCGCCGCCGTTGGACGAAGCGACGTTCTCGCGCAGCTGCGCGCTGGTGCGCGCGCCGGGAATCGTGCACGAAACCGCGCTGGCGCTTAGGCTAAAGTGGTGGGCTAGGCGCGTCAGCCCGCCTTCGTACTGAGCGCCGAGCGGCTTGAGCGTTTCGGCGCGCGCAATGCGTTCTTGCATGCTCTTGCCGGCGCGCGCGGCGCGGTGATTATCGGGTACCTCTTGGCCAGGGGCGAATTTGCCGCTGAGGATGCCCTGCGCCAGCGGCAGCCTGCACAGCAGGGCAACGCCCTGCGCCTCGGCCAGCGGCAAGAGCGTCTCGGCGGCCGATGTATCGAGTAGGTTATAGGTGATCTGCAGCGCTTCGACGAGGTTCTGTTCGAGGAGCCACACCCCGTCGGCGGCGCTGTTGACGGCGACGGCGCGCGCGCCAATTTTGCCCTCTTCCTGCAGCTCTTGTAGGCCAAGCGCCCAGTCGTAGCTCTGCATGTCGTCGCGGCTGGGGCTGTGCAGCTGATAGAGATCGATGCGGTCGCGCTGCAGCCTTTTCAAGCTCGCCTCACAGGCCGCTTTCACGTGTGCCTTTGAAAAGTCCTTGCCCGAGCTGCCCCCTACTTTGCTGGCAATGTAGACGCCGGTGTCGTTGCCCAACGCCTTCCCCAAGATGGCCTCGCTGCCCCCCTGTTGATAGGCTTCGGCCGTATCGAAGATCGTCACGCCGAGATCGGCCGCTTCGCGCACGAGATCGATCCAATGCGATTCGGGACACTGGGCCTCGGCCAGTCTGTTGCATCCCATACCAACTTCCGAGACGAACAGCCCCGTGTTGCCCAGCGGACGCGTGTGCATATCTATCGCTCCAATGAGAGTGTTGTCCAAAGATAAAATCGCATGGCGCTGGCAGACACCTAGCGCGCATCGACCTCGCCGATCATGCCCTGCTGAAAGTCTATTTCCAGCCACGGATCGCCGGTTTGGCGGCGAAAGTCGAGCAGCCGCTGCCGCATCTGCTCGGCGACGGCGCGATGAGCCGGATCGTCAATGAGGTTGCGCGTTTCCTGCGGATCTTCGACGATGTCGTAGAGCTCCTCCGGCGCGCGCGCAATGACGTGGCGCGTATCGCGCAGGCCCATCTGCGGCGCGTTGCTGTCGCGCACGGCCGTCCAGGTTCGCGAGCGGAACAGGTCAGTGGGAAAGGCCGTGTCCAGGCCGGCCGATAGGTGACGGGCGAATTTATAGCGGCGACCGCGCAGCACGCGGTAGGGGTTGTAGTCGACGACCTCGTGAAAACAGTGCGAGAAATAGGTCTCGTCCCAGCCAGGTGCGTCGGGCTCTCCAAGGATGGGCAGGATGGACTGCGCGGGCAGTTCGTCGGGCGCGGGCACGCCGCACCAGTCCTGAACGGTTGGGCGAATATTCGTCCAGTTAATCAGCGCCTGATGGTGGATGCCGCGCCGCTGCAGATCGGGCGTGCGGATTAGGAAGGGACAGTGGTGACCGCTGTCGAAAAACGAGGCCTTGGCGCCGGGAAAGGGCATGGCGTGGTCGGTGGTGACGATGACCAGCGTTTCGTCGGCCCGTCCAGATTCGTCGAGGGCGTCCAAGAGCAGGCCAATGCCGTGGTCAAAGCGCGAGACGGCCTGGTAGTAGTCGGCCAGATCGGCGCGCACTTCCGGCAGATCGGGCAAGAAGTCGGGAACGACGACGTCTTCCGGTCGGTAGACCTGCTCGGGGACGCCGGGCCACGTCCGGTCGTTGGCAAAGCCGCGACCCGCTCGGTGCGGATCGGCAAAGCCGACGTGCAGGTAAAACGGGCGGTCGCTGCTGTCGCGCAGAAAGGCGCGCGCGGCGTCGGCCAGTTCGGCCGGAGAGCGCGGATTGACTTTGGGCTCAAACTCGAACGGGTAGACCGACGTCGGCTCGACGTGCTTTTTGCCGATGCAGGCCGTGGCGAATCCGGCTGCGCGCAGGGCCTGCGGGGTCGACGTCATCGATGCGCTAGTGCGAAAGCCGTGTATGCCGTGGCAGTGGCCGTACTGACCGTGCGTGTGGCTGTGCTGGCCGGTGAGAATGCAGGCGCGGCTAACGGCGCACGATGGCGAGGTACAGAAGGCGTGATCAAAGACCACGCCCTGCTGGGCAAAGGCGTCGATGCGCGGCGTCTTGACGACGTCGTTGCCGTAGCAGGAGGCCAAGCGCGACCAGTCGTCGGCGATGAGAAAGAGGGCGTTTTTGTAGGTGGGCATGGTGGGTGTTCTCGCAGGTTATTGCGCCGCTGCGGCCAGGCGCTCCCTTTGTTCCTCGAGCATGTTCTGCTGGAGCTTGACCCGTTCGGGAACGATCCGCTCGCGCTGTCCGGTGATTTGGAAGTCGAGGCGCTCTACGCCTAACCCGCGCAGCACGCCGAGTTCGACGGGTGAAAAGTCGGCGGGGTCGTCGCGGTTGAAGTTCATCGGTTCTTTTAGCGATATGGGCGGGTTGGTAATAAAGCGCGCGCGACCCGACGGATTGTTGGAGGCAGCGTGTAGAACAAAGGGATGCAGTATGGCCACGTCGCCGATCGCACCAGTCAGTTCGACAAAGTCGGAGCAGGCATCGATCAGGCCGCTGAACTGGCCGGGCAACAGGCCTTCGGGATGGGCCAACAAATGGCGCGCGACGACGGGGACCGAATCGCAGGCGACAAAGGTGCCGCCGCTCTGCGGCTGTATATCGGACCAGATGACAATGGTCAGCAACCCCTGCTCGGGGCTGTCTAGAAAGTGACGAAAAAAGTCGCCGTCTTTGTGCCAGCCAGGGCACTGGGACGAGGGAGCCTGCCACGGCTCGTCGGCGCGCAAGTTAAAGTTGCAGATCAGGCCATCGCCCCACGACGGCTCGTCGCCGGCAATGCGCTGGCTGCCGCCGGCCAGATCGCACAGCGCGCCCCATGCGCGGGGGGCCAACTGGCGGATGGACACGCGGTTCATCGACGGCAGGTGTACGCGGGGCTCGTTCCACGTGGTGGGATTGCCGGGGTCGTAGCCCAAGCGCTTAAACGCTAGGTCGGTCCACTCGTTGGCGAAGGCGCGGTCGAAGCAGCCGCGCACGACGACGTAGCCCTTCTCGAGAAAGTGATCGATATCGCTCGGCGCGAGCGTTTGGCATGCGCGCGACATATGGCAAACTCCCCGTGTATAGAATCGAGTGCACGGATGATAGAGGCGAGGCCAGTGGCTGTCAACGCGCCGAAAACGATCGCGTGCGGCCAGCTTGTGCGCACCGTTGGTCGGCGACTGCGGCCAACGGTGCGCACGACATAGGAGGGTATTGGACAGAGATCGCCTATGCGATCAAACCCACGGACCGCGCACGGCCAGCGTGAGGCCCGGATTCTGTATGTTGACGTAGAGCGTCTGCCCGTCGGGTGAAAAGACGGAGCCGGTAAACTCGGAGTGGTTATGGGCGTTGTGGGCTAGCTGATAAAACTGGCCCTCAGGCGTGACGCCGACTAGATACTGATCTTCGGGTCCGTCTTCGCATAGGACGACATCGCCCCACGGAGAGACGGTCAGGTTGTCGGCCATATCGATGATGCCGCCGTCGTTGGGTTCGACAAAGAGCTCCAACTGGCCCGGTTTCTCGCCTTCGCCGGGCGTTCCTTCAGCTGAACTGGGCATGTAGCGCCAGACCTGGCCCTTGCGGTTGGGGCCACCGCTGGTGCAGGCGAAGTAGATGGCCTCGCGGCCGTACCACATGCCCTCGCCGCGGGCAAAGCGCGCCGCGCCTTGCTCAAAGCCGCGCAGGCGCAAATCGTCCTTGGGTGCGCGCACGTTTTCCATATCGATCCAGCGCACCGGCATCGGCTGGCCGGGCTGCACCAAAGTCTCTTCCCAGTTGCGCGTGTCTAAGCCGGGTGCGTCCTGCACAACCAAGGCCTGCAGACGGCCACCGGAGGCCAGCTGGCCTTTGGTGTTGGGAATGTATCGGTAGATGAGGCCGTCTCCGCGGTCTTCTGTCTCATAGACGATGCCGGACTGTGGGTCGACGGCGACGGCCTCGTGATTAAAGCGCCCCATGTCGCGCAGCGGCACGGGCTGTGCGCGGCCGATTTCACTGCGCGCCGGCACTTCGAAGTTATAGCCATGGTGCTGCTCGTACAGTTCGTCGGCCAGCTGCACCGACTCTTCGCAGGTGATCCACGAACCCCACGGCGTTGGGCCGCCGGCGCAGTTGCGCACGGTGCCTGCCAGGCTCAAAAACTGTCGTTCGACTTCGCCGTTGGGGGCAATGACCACGGTCGTCGTGCCGCCGAGCGCGGGATCCGTGCCGTGGCCCCAGTCGTAGAACTCCTCTTTGGGCACCTTGCCGACCCACTGGTTGTTTTCGCCAAAGGCCCCCGCTGCTTTGGCTCCCGCTGTCAGCTCGTGGTTGCGCACCAGCAGCGTGCGCCCATTGGGGCCGGCGAACGTCGCCATGGCATCGGGCGCTCCGGGCAGCAACAGACCGTCGTCCATGGCGTCTCCCGTGCGCGAAATAACGCGATAGGAAAACCCCTTGGGGAGGTCGAGAATGCCTTCCGGATCGGGCAGTAGGGCGCCGTAGCCGTGCTCCACCGCTGAGGTATTGGCCCATAGGGCGTGGCGCTGCAGACCGGCAAATCCCACCGTGACGGCTGCAGCCGCTTTGATAAAGCGCCTTCTCGAAACCATATCTCCTCCCGTGCGTTTTAGTGTGCTAACCCAAATATGTGAAATCGTGCCCCTTCTGTCAGGCGATGCGCGGTGCGTTTGGTACAGCTGCAGCGAAAACGGCGCGCTCTTTTGGATCGCACGGTATGCCTACGGCAACGGATTGGGCGAGGGCGTTTGGCTGCTGGGTAGGTGAGAATAGGGTCGTCCATTACGCGCGCGCTTCGGTCTTGTATCGCCGCATTGACAGTCTGCGCTGGACCGGTTTAGATTAGCCGCCACAGGGCGCGCGTGCGCGCTCTGTTTTTCCTGCCTGCCCTCGAAAACTACGACGCAATGCGCAGCGTAGGCGGTGTTCCCATGCGCGCCCAGATCCATCTACTTTTCGAGCAGGCCCCTACCCACTGCGAGGTGAGCGCATGACCGAATCGACCGCCCAACCCTATCGCGCCCCGGCTTTTGCCGACTTTAACCCGGAACACGCGGCGCCCGGCGCCACGCCCGAGCGCTTGGCCTATTTGGAAGAGCACAGCTTCGTCATCGTAAACGACTTTGTCGATAGCCCGTGGATATCCGTTCTGCGCGAGGCGGGGCGCCGCCTGACGGAGGCTAGCGCACCTGAATTGGGCTATAGCCAGCTCGATTTGTCAAAGGGCTATGTGCACCGGGCAAAGGAAGACGAACCGTGGGCCATTCGCGGGCTTATTCATCCGGCCTTTGGCGAGCCGAGCTTTGCCGAGTTCCACGGCTCCGACGAAATGCTCAACTTCGTCGCCTCCTGGTGCGACGGCTTGTCGGCAGAAGAGTTGACACTGAGTGGCATGTTGTTGTGGTGCAACCCGCGCCGCAGCGAGCACAAGCTCGGCTGGCACCGCGACGTGACGTGGTGGGGTGATGGGCGGCCCTATTTTTCGCAGGAAAAGCGCGATGACGGAATAGACGCCTACAGCGAAGAAGTCGAGCGCGCGCGCTGGGAAGAAATCCGCGCCAACAATGCCAAGGCGGTGCACGAGCGCAGCGGCGTCAGCATGTTTTTGGCGCTGACCGATGACGAGTGCCACGAGCTGATACCCGGCAGCCACAATCGCTGGCGCACGCCCTTTGAACACGATGTCCTGCTACCTAAGAACATGAAGGACGCCGGCGTGCCCTACACGCCGAGTTGGGACGGCGAAAGTCCGCTGCCCGACCAGGTCGCCGTACGCCTGCGCGCCGGCGAGGCGCTCATACGCATAGGCTCCAATATTCACACCGGCCGTACGGTGCCCGAGCGCGAGCGCAACACGCTGTCGATTGGCTGGTCCAAGTGGAAGGGGCCGTCGGACGAGCCGCCCAAAGTAGCCGATGCGCGCAGCGCCTGGCAGCTCGATCCGGCCGTGCGCGACGCACTGCCGCACGCGTGGATGAAAACGGCCTGGGACCGCTGGGCGGCGACGCAGACGCTGGGCGACACGCTCGAAGATCGCTATGCGCCGTTTGATGTTCGACAGATCAAGTCAGGTGCGTTTGCCGGCTGGCGCTCCGCGTTGGAGCGCAGGGCGTCTGAATTGGGCGAGGCGTGGGAACCGTATCAGACGTTGGAAGGGAAAAAAGAGTAATATATGGAGGAGCACTATGGCCGATTGGATGGTTAATCAGCACGACGTAGAGGTAGAGCACCAAGTGTGGCACTGGCAGGACCAGCGCTATGAGCGCTATCGCCAGCACCTGTCTGTAGCGCTGGGCAATACGGGCGATGCCCCCCACCCGTTTGACGTCGAGCTGACGCGCGTGCCGCCCGGCGCACGGCCGTGTCCGGTGCACGCGCACAAGGAACGCTGGGAGTTTTTTATCGTTGTCGAAGGGAGCGCTCGCGTCGAACGCGACGGCGAAGAAATAGAGGTGGGTCAGGGCGCCTGCTTTATGCAGCCGGCCGGCACGCGGCACCGCATTCGCAACGCCAGCGATGCGGACGATCTCGTTTTTTACGTGATTGCCAACGAAGTGGAAGACGAGACGACGGAACGCGTGCGCGTTTAGTCCGTCTCAAACATATTGGATGTAATGCCCGTTTCGCATGCCCGCACTGCGTTGCCGCTCATCTGGAGGCCGCTATGTTTGATCGCCGTGTGCAGTACCCTAAAAAATGGATGCTTGGTGCCATCGCCTTAGCCGTAGCCCTGGCGGTTCCTGTTGGGGCCGAGCAAGGACACGGCGTGGGGTTTGTCGCCGGTTCGACGCACGGGATGGGCCTTTCCTATGCCCGCCAATACGCAAGCGGGATGGGATGGCAGGTGTCGGGCTTTCCCTATGTCTCACCCGATCGGCGCGAACTCTTTGCCGGCGCGGCCCTGTTCAAGACGCTCAACGAGGGTAAGCGCGGGCGCGCTTTTGTTTCGATGGGTGTGAAAATTAACCACCACTACGATCGCTACGAGCGCTGGGACTGCGGTGCACGGGTGGTCGAAGATCCGGCTAAAGATTCTTCCGCGTTCGAGGATCCCAAGTGGGATTGTGGCTATCAGACCACGGAACGCAACGTGCTGGCGTTGGGTCCGGGCGTTGGCTTAGAAGTGCGCTTTTTAGATAATTTCGCGATGTATATGGACTTTCCTGCCGCCCTCTACGTCGATTCGGACGTCGATGGTCTCGCCGTCCGTCCGATACCCAACTTCGGACTATTCTACCGCTGGTAGATCACTCCGCGCTCAATTGCCTCCCTTATTGACGGCTTCGATCATCGCGATGATATAGCCAAACTGGAAGGCCCAGGCCTGGCGCACGCGGCCAGACACGCCTTCGGGTGCCTGATCGTCTGGGTGTCCGGGGGCGTGGTCGGGCATCAGCATGTAGGGGTATTCGACGTCGCGCAGCACGCGCGCGATTTCGTACATATCGAGATCGCCCTCGTCGGGCCACACCTCTTGGAACTGGTGCAGGCCGCCGCGAATATTGCGATAGTGTATGTTGAATATTTTCTTGCGCTCGCCAAAGTAGCGTATGATTTCGTAGAGTTCTTTGCCCGGATCTTCGAGGCCTTCCGACGCTACGCCGCAGCAAAAGTTGAAGCCGTGGTTGGGGCTATCGACCAGCTCAGAAAAGCGCTTGAGACCGTCAAAAACGGGCCAATTCCAGCGCTCTACGCCGCGCAGCACCGGCGCCGGCGGGTCGTCGAGATGGCTGGCTAATTGCACGTTGTTGGCCTCGGCAACGGGAATGACGCGCTCAAGAAAATAACCGGCGCGATCAAAGCTTTCGTCGCGGCTAACGACGCCGGCCTCGCTGAGCGTTTCGTTATCGTACTCTGCCATATCAAAGGTGCTGTAACTGCTGCCACCGCGGCCGGGCGTGCTCGGGGTGCGCTGGTGGGGCAGCACGCAGAAGTTGTAGTTGATGCCGCGTAGGCCCGCCTTGCCGACGGCTTCAATCACTCTGCAGTATTCTTCGATGTCGCGGTCGCGCTGGGGATCTTGCGCCAGCGTGATGCTGCGCGCCGGATCGTAGTGAATCATCTCTAGGCTGACGCCTTCGTCCGCAGCTTCTTGCCTGTGGCGAGCGAGCGTGTTGGCATCGTTGCCGTCAACCCGAGCGTCCATATGCGTGACGCCGTGGCGCATGAGAAACTGTAGCTCCATTTTTGAGGTGCCGATGCCCTGAACGCCTACGTGCATTTTTTCGTTGGCCATATTGCCTATCTCCTTCTATTGTATTTCTGCGCGTGCGCAGCGGAAGAGCCCTAATTATTGAAATATATCAATTTCTGCTTATGTTGTGACAACAATGTTGACTTCTACACGGTGGGTTCCACAGCGCTTAAGGAAAGAAGACAATGGCATTTACCAGAGATGATAGTTGTAGAAGGATAGTATGGATTGCGCTGTTTTTAGGTGCACTCACTGCACCGGCAGCAGCGTTGGACGTGATGCTGGATAAGTGGTATGTAGGCGTGTTCTCTTACTTGAACGGCCAGGTGCTGTCTTCGGACAAGACGCACATAGGGATAGGCAAAGATGGCTTTTCGCTTGGGGAAACGTCGATTTTCACTCGGGGAAAACTCACGTCCAGAGTGTCTATGCTAAGTGAGCACACGCTGCAGTCACGCCACTACAGGGAGGATCAATTTAAGCTTGAGCGTTTGGTCGTTCGCTACGAGATAAGCGAACGCCACTGGGTTGAGTTTGGCAAGCTGCACACGCCGGTAAACTATTGGAACGACTGGTTTCATCACGGTCGCCTGTTCTTTCCCACCATTGATCGTCCCTTGTTCTTCAGCGACAAATTTTTTGCCATTCACGACATCGGTGCGCGCTTTAGCGGGGCGCTGGGCTCTGGCGCGTTGCAGTACGACGTGTTTGGTGGTTCCGGCAGGCATGCCGTGCCCAGCAGTGAGGATGGAGATCAGATATTTCCAGATGGGCTTCAGTCATTGAACATCGCGCTGATCTACTCCTGGAAAAACTGGACGTTCCGCACGGCGACGTACTTGGATGGCATTCGAGACGCCAAGCCGCTCCTGCGTCTTCACACAGCGTCTGTCCACATGGAAGACGATCGCTTCCGCGGTTTACTCGAACTGGCAGCCAAGTTCTCCGAGGCAGAAGATAGCGCGCCTGAGGTGCGTAAAGTATCACTGTATCAATATGTAGGCTACAAGCTGAGCGAGAGTATGATGCCGTACGTTGGCCTCGATGCTCTTTCTGCAAATAGAGCGCAAGCGGATGAAGAAACCACTGCCGTTGTGAAATCCATACTGGGGTTTGCATTTTCACCCGATGTGCGAACGACGCTAAAAACGCAGTTTGAACTACATAGGGATTCTACGACGAATCACGAAGAGGAATTTCACTCCGTTTTGGTCTTTCAGTTAGCTGTGGGGATGTAAAATGTTGAGCTACTACAGAACGAGTGGAATTGCATTTGTCATGGCCCTGGGTGCTATTGTCTTCTCCATGCCCGGTGAAGTCCTCGGCGAGGACAGTGCACAGCAGAAGCAAGTCCTTGTTGCCAATGTCGATCCTAGTCTGCTACCGGATTCGGTTAAAGTGGCGGATATTGTGCGCGGCGGCAAGCGCAGTTGGTCGGACGGGACTATACTGACGGTAGTGCTACCCGGCCGCAAGCATCCTTTTTTCAAACAGACAGAAAAAGATTTCTTTGTGGGCAAGGGGCCATCGCTGCAGCGACACTGGGTTCGCCTTGTATTTAGCGGCCGTGGTAATCCTCCCTTATATGCGGAGAACCCCGAAGAAATGTGCGAGATGGTCAGGGTGACGCGTGGTTCGTTCGCACTCTTTTACGGACCGGTGCCGGATCCATGTCAGTCTCTTGCGCGGTCGCCTCTTCCGGTCGCGCCTTGATCTGCTACATATAGCACGGGCAATAATGGGTTCCTCTTCGCTGTTATTAAAGCTGGTTGTGCCCTACGGCATAGCCCTGTTCGCGATTGCGTTCACGCTTCTATATGCAGTACCCGAGCAGCAGAAGGCATCTTTTTTCGAAGACGTAATGGGTGAGTTGCGCTCCATTAGTCTGACGGCGGCAAATAGCGTCGAAATCGCCATAGAAAAAGAAGATTTCTCGTCTCTTTCGATGATAAATCGTCTTTTGGAATCGCATCCCAACGTCAGCTTTGCCGCCATATACGTCGATGAAGATGGCGTTAGCGAACGATTTTCCATTTATCCGAGCCACCTAGCCGACGATCCCACCTTCACAGCAGATCCCGAACGCTATCTGATGCACGACCATCCCATTGAAACGACGCTGTTTAGTGGGCGCGTCGTGGTGGGCTATGATGAGACCTTGTTCGAGTCACAGACACGGCAGCTGAATAGGCCGATCTATATGGCCTTTGCGTTTGTTTTGTTGGTCCAGTTCTGGAGCTATCGAACGATCTCTCGGTCTGTGGTTCAGCCCATTCGCCAGGCAGCAGCGGCGGCCGATTCTATGAGAGCCGGCGGGCTAGAGGCATCGCTGCATCTGGCTCCTCGAGAAGACGAAATTGGCCAGTTGCACAATTCGCTACAGAACCTGCAGCGCAGCCTGCTGGATCAGCAGGGTCGAAACGATGAGCTGATGGCCTCGCTAGAGGAGCGCGTTAGAGAGCGGACGGCCAAACTGCAAGAGGCGCTGTCGACAAAAGACAACTTTCTTTCATCCGTTAGTCACGAACTGCGCACGCCACTGCATAGTATTATTTCTTCGCTCGAACTGCAGCTGCAGACCGCTGACGAGATGAATATGTCGGCTCATTCGCTTGAAGTTGTGGAAAATGGCCTAGTTGCTGCCCGGTCGCTGTTGACGCTAATAAACGATTTGTTGGACTACCAAAAGTTTGCTAGTCAAGGTGTTGAGCTGCGCCCTGAAGCCACCAATATGATCGAGCTATTACAGCGCCTTAAACGTGTGGTGAAACCGCTTTTTCATTCCGGTAAAGTTCGCTTGCGCATTGAGTATGCCGAGTGCGAGGGACTGTGGGTCAGCGTCGATCCGCAGCGTTTAGAGCAGGTACTCGTCAATCTGATAGGCAATGCCAGCAAATTTACGCACGAAGGGGAAGTTGCGCTGACGGTGCGAGCAGAGGTCGTTGACGACCACGCGCGCTGCACTTTTTCCATTGCCGATACGGGGATAGGCATGGATAGGGACACGATCCACCGGCTTGGCGAGCCCTTTTTCCAGGGCACAGAAGGCTATAGCCGCACGTTTGGCGGCACCGGGTTGGGGCTCAGCATTGTAAAACGCCTGTTGGAATCTATGGAATCGCGCCTTGAGATAGACAGTGTTTCTGGCGAAGGCAGCACGTTCTCGTTTGCGCTGGAGCTGCCGGTGGCTGAATTGGGGGTTGCGGTATCCGATGAAGCGCCGCTGGAAATGGCTCTAACAGAGCGGCTGCGCGTATTGTACGTCGAGGATATGGAGATAAATCAGTTTTTCATGCGGGCTATGGCCAAACAGTTGAACGTAGATCTCGCACTGGCAAGCAGTGCGCTAGACGGCTATGAGCACATAAAGAACGAGGCGTTTGACTTGGTGCTGACCGACATTCAAATGCCCGAGCACGATGGCACCGAACTGATTAGATGGGTGCGAGAGAACCCCGACATATCACCCAATCTTCAGGTCATTGCCTTTACGGCACATGCCGAGTACGAGCGCGTGGAACAGTTTCTGTCTATGGGTTTTAATAGCGTGCTGACCAAGCCCATGCGCATCAAAGAGCTGCGGCAAGCCCTCGAACGCGTGCAGCAGCAAAAAGCCTAACGTCTGGCGTAGCCGCTGACTGCAAGCATGCATTCCCACATATATCCGTTTACATGGCTCGTGCGCGCGCTAGGTGCACGAGCACATCGTGCCGCAAAACGCAGATGACATGCAGCAGCCATTTCTGCTGCACGCACCGTCGCGTATATTTGCCCTCCTGCGAAATCGCATACATACGAGGGAACGGTGGCGATGGTTTCGGACGGAGAAGGTGAGTGCGATACGCGCGCCATGGAGCGCCTGCCCAAGGCGTTTTACGCGCTCTACTACGGAGCCGGCGCGTGCCTATTTCCCTTTGTGCCACTCTACTACGACCAGATTGGTCTCAACGGCGACCAGATTGGTCTGCTGGCCGGCATCCCGTCGGCGATGGTGCTGATCGGCGGCGCGCTGTGGGGCGGTTTGGCCGATGCGACGGGGCGGCACAGGGCCGTCTTGCTGCTGGCCATTGTAGGGTCGATTGGTCTATCGCAGCTGCTCCCGTCGCTGAGCGCTTTTCTCTGGTTGATTCCCCTGGTCTTTGCCATGGCCTTTTTCATGTCGCCCATCGTGCCGCTGGTCGATCACTCGGTGTTGGAGATGCTCGGCGCTCAGCGCGCGCGCTATGGCAAGGTTCGCATGTGGGGTGCGGTGGGCTGGGGTGTGGCTGGCCCGTTCATCGGTTGGATTGTCGAGCGCTCTAACCTGGACTGGGCATTCCGTAGCTATGGTTTGCTCATGGGCTTATGTCTGGTCGTTATTGCCTATTTACCCGTGCGTGCGGCCTCGCTGCACGGGCCCTTCCGCGGTGGTATAAAACAGCTCCTGAGGGATCGCCGCTGGCATCTGTTTCTGTTCTTGGCCTTTATCGGCGGCGTTGGTTTGGGCTTTGCCCACCACTACCTATTCCTCTATATGGATGGCTTGGGAGCATCGCGTGCTATGATGGGTTGGGCGCTGAGCATGGCAACCCTGAGCGAGTTAGTGGCATTTGCGCTGGCCGAGCGTGCCATGCGGCGCTGGGGAGCGCGCACGCTCTTTTTGGCGGCTCTGTTGGCCTCGGCGCTGCGCCTACTAGCCTATTCGCTGGCGACCGAGCCGTGGCATGCGCTGTGTGCGCAACTGCTGCACGGTCCTTCTTTTGCTCTGATGTGGATGGCCGGTGTTTCGTGGGCCAACCGCATCGCACCACCCGGTGCAGGGGCGACGGCGCAGAGCCTGTTTGGCGGTGTAAACTTTGGGCTGGGCGGCACGGCAGCAGCGCTGGCCGGTGGCGCTCTGCTCGAGCGCGTGGGAGCGGCCGCTATGTATGAGTGGGGTGCCCTGAGCGTATTGGTGGGTCTGGTTGCATGCGTATTGGCCGAGCGCGCGGTAGGAATAGACCAGGAAGCAGAATAACAGCCACATTGGCCGATGCAAAAGGGCTCACAGGCCGGGTGCGACGGCGTGGATGCAGAGGAGTGAACGATGAAAAGTGAAAAGGTCTCCATGACATTGGATGCTTCGGCTCTCGAAGCGCGAGGTCGGCTGTATAATACGCGCTTTTATG
>JAYOYH010000045.1:0-39458 GCA_038153405.1 Gemmatimonadota bacterium
CGCGCCGACGGCACGCCGCTGAGCGACGATATCTTCAAGGCGTTTGAGGTTTCTATCGCCGAGGAGTTCGACCCGGTGCTCAACCAGGAAAACGGCGACGGCGACTACCATCGGTTGGAGCATTTGGTGGCCGACTTTCCGCTCAACTACGAAGCCAATGTGCAGCTTGAATTCCCCAAGCAGTACGTGCGCTTTATTCGCCTGCAGCGCAAACCTTCGATCGACGATGGCGTGCGCGGCGTTATGCAGGGTACGATTGGCGAATTTGAACTCAAGGGAGCGGGCGTGCCGCGCCGCGTGATCTACGTATCTCAGGTCATGGATTTGGGCCGCATCGTTAACTTTGGCAATATTCACTGGAGCGTGACGCCCATGCGCTACGTCAATGGCGTAGCGGAAGAAGTGGTCGACGCTAACGCCTCGATGAAAGTCGAAGTGCGCTCCGGGCGCGACGGCGATCCCAACGTCTACTACGAATTTACCGATACGGGCGCGGAGCGCGTCGTGACGCGCGGTCGCTACGAGAATGAACTCAAGCAGCCCGACCAGGCGACAGGTGGCGGCATTCAAGAGGGCAAACCCGGCTTGCGCGCCTCTGTGGTCTACGACACGGAAAACTGGACGTTCTGGTCGTTCCCCATCACCCAGCCGGGCGTGCAGGCACCGCTGGAACGGGGTTCGCATATTCAGGCGCGCATTGCGCTGCAGAGCGAGTCGTACTTCGACTTCGTGCGCTTGGACTCGCTGTGGGTGGAAACCTCAGCGCCGCTGGCCCTGCAGGTCGTCGGCGAAATCGCGCGCTCCGATGATACCGATCCCGAACGCGGGTTGACGGAAGTTTCGCTGGGCGAGATGACGGATTTTACCTACGATATCCGCGCCCAATTCGACAACGTTGGCCAGAGCGGTTTTGACGCCCTGCGCATTCGCACTGGCAGCCGCCCGAGTTTTAAGCGTTTAGAAATGGGCGACCCGCTTGTCGAGGTGGAACCGGCAGATATCGTCGAGGAGGAAGACCAACTCGTCGTGTACCTGCCGCGGCGCGTCACGCGGCAGAGCAGCGCTCCGCTGCGCATCGTATTTGGTGCCGAAGTATTTGTCTTTGCCAATACCTTTGCCGGCGAAGTCTTTGATACCCAAAGCGCCAATTTGCCGCAGCAGATAGAGGCGGGCGATGCCACGGAGACCATTGGCACCAACACCCTGCGCGTGCTCGGAGCCGACCAGCAGAACAGTGAAATTATCGAGAACCTGACGTTTGCCTCAGCCGCCGTCACGCCCAATGGCGACGGCATCAACGACGCGTTGCGCGTTGACTACACGCTGTACCGCATGCCATCAGCGATCCCCGTCGAGCTCAATATTTACGACCTGCAGGGCCGCCGCGTCGGACGAGTCGATCTGGGTATGCAGAGCGCGGGTCCGCAGCGCGTAGAGTGGGATGGCAGCAACGGAGAAGGTTCGCTGCTGCCGCCGGGCATGTACTTGCTCGAAATAGCGCTGCGCGCGGAGCTAAAGACCTTTCGCCACCTGCGGCCGGTTGGCATTGCCTACTAAAGGTAGGGTAGCACACAAAAGGGAGCTCGGTGCCAAGAGGCCGGGCTCCTTTTTTTTCAGGCATTGGGTGCCGTTACGGTCGCTGCCGATGGGCCCTGCTGCCTTTCGATGCACGCTGCGTTGGAGCGAGGGGATGTGAGCACGCTGCAGATAGTGGTTGTATGCGCGGATAGCCAGTGTTTAGCAGCGCTGACGCGCACGCTGAGCGACCTGCCGGGCGTGCGCGTTGTGGGCTCGGCTACCAGCGGCAAAGCCGCCTTGGAAAGGGTTGCCGAACTCAAGCCCGACATTGCGCTGCTCGATGTGGAATTGCCAGACGACGGCGGCATTGCTGCGCTACATCAGATGCTGCAATATCATCCTCAAACCAGCGCCGTCATGGTGTGTCCAGTTAAGCCGCTAGCGGTGGAAAAGACGATGAAGGCACTGGAGGCTGGTGCGTTCGACTTCGTCAGCAAGCCCTCCGACTGCGGCGAGTCCGTTCAACAGGATAAGTTAAAAGCCGATCTAAGGCGCGTGGTGCAGGCCTTTTTTACGCATCAGTCGGTGAGTGCGCTGTCCCACGCGCACCGGCCGCAAACGCCTGCCGCGCCCGCTGTACACAGTGTGTCGCCGCGCCAAGCGCCCCCATCGGCGATTGATGTAGTGGCCATTGGCGTTTCCACGGGTGGTCCAAATGCCCTCGGCGAAATGGTGCCGAACTTGCCCGGTGACCTGAGCGTGCCGGTGCTAATCGTGCAGCACATGCCGTCCGCGTTTACGGCGCTACTGGCGACGATGCTCAACACTAAAAGTGCGCTGCGGGTGGTGGAAGGGCATAATGGGGAACGGGTGGAAAGCGGCACCGCGTATATTGCGCCGGGCGGTTTGCATATGCGCGTCAGGCGCCATGCCGGAGGCGTCGTATTGGAAACGACGCTCGATCCACCCGAACACCACTGTCGGCCATCGGTCGACTATCTCTTTCGCTCCGTCGCCGACGTCTATGGCCCGGAAGCGCTTGGCGTTATTATGACGGGTATGGGCTCGGACGGGAGTAAGGGTCTCGCGGCGATGAAAGCGCGCGGTTCGTACGTGCTGGCCCAGAACGAAGCCAGTAGCATCGTATTTGGCATGCCGGGAGAAGCGGTCAAAGCGGGGTTGGCCGACGAGCAGGTGCCGTTGGACAAGATGGCATCGCGCATTGCTCGGTTGGTCGGCGGTCGTTGAGTCGGATGCAGCAAAAAAAGCCGGAGTGGCCTGACGGCGCCCCGACTTTTTTCTTGTAGTGGCTCAATCGTCGTCTTCGACCCGGTACTTCTTACTCAGTCCGGGGTTGGGCGATGCGCCCTTCTGGTTTTTCTGGTTTTTTTTGCCATTCCCCCCCCCGCCATCGTCGTCATCGGCCCAACTCTCGCCCACTTTGTATGTGACCATGGCCGGCGCCACATAGGTCATCTTCTTAATAAAGGCGCGTCGGCTCTGAGCTTCTTCTTCCGGGGTGCTACCGCTTTTGTCTTCCATAATGCCTTTTTTCGCTGGAATTATACTACATAAAATAGCTCTAAGGCGCTTGATAACACAAGAATTTCACAGATCGTGCCATCTATGAGCGATTTGCGCTCGGCGCTGCGGCGCTGCCGCTGCTCGAGGCATACTGAGCGGTTACGGCCGGTGCGTTCCGGCGCGCGAGGTTGGCAGCGGCAGGATCCATTCGGCCCGGGCTAGGCCGTAGTCCACTTGGGCCAGGTCGCGGGTGGGATCGATCAGTGGGAAATAGGGGCGGCCGTTGAGCGAGCATTCGACGCGCGCGTATACGGCTATCGCCGCGTCGCTTGGTCGCCGCTCGACATTGGAGAGAAAGCGCGCGAACTGGGCGATCATGTGGGGGCGTCCACCCATTTTTTCGGATTGGCGCTCGGTCAGGTACTTGCGCGGATGAACGCGCCAGCGCTGACCGGTAGTCGATTCTTCCAAAAGGAAAGACGATCGACAGGTCTTGTCGCGCAGCTTCATATGCCAGGCGAAGCGATGGCCTTCCTCGCTCCAGCTAGGATTGCCCGGGTAGAGCCAGTGGCGCAGCGGCAGCACCACCTGCAGCGCGAGGTAGGCCATGAGCAAGGCGGTGACGACCGAGCGGGAGCGCGGCGCAGTCATCTCCCGCGCCGGCTGGTCGAGCGGCACCGGCCAACGCAGCAGCGCGCGCGGCCAAGAGGGCGATAAGAACAGCAGGCTCAGGGCCGCGCCCAAATAGGGGAAAGAGCCAATGGAAAAGATCTGGCTGTTGATGAGGTGAAATGCCAGCAAAGCCGCTAGCATACCAGCGCGCGTTCGCTGCCACAGCAGCAGCGGAACGGCGCATAGGTCGATCAGCAGTCCAGCGTAGCTGAAGGCGTAGGCCGCCGCCGCGCTGTCGAGCAGCCCGGAAAGAGGGGGCAGGTAGAGGCTGTCCGGCAGCCACTGCCGCATGGGCCAGCCGCGCAGCCAGTCGGCGTTGAGCTTGGCGATGGCGCCGTAGAAATAGACTAGCCCGATCTGGGCGCGCAAGATCCACAGCGACCAGCTGGGAACGCACGGCGAGCGGATGCTCGGGAAGAGGCGCGCGTCGAGCGAGAACGCGCGGTGAGCCGGAATCCATACGAGCAGGATGCTGACGAGACATATCAGGTAGTAGTGGTTTTGATATTGCGCTTGGTCGAGCAGAAATACGTAGGTGTAGCCGAGCGCGAAGAGCGCTGCGGCAAGCCGGTATAACAGACCAACGGCAATGCAGATGGCCAGCGCGCCCAGCGCGTAAAAATGCAGGTATATCCACGGCTGCGGCCACGGCTCGATCCAGGAAAAGCCGAGGTATTTAAAGTAAAAAACGGGTTCTACAAAGTGGAAGTCGACTTTGCCGTGGCTCAGAAAGCCATACATATCCCAGGCCATAACAAGGCCAAAGACGATGCGAAAAGAGACCAGCGAGGCCGCGTCGATAGGGGCAAAGAGGCGCTGCTGTAGCGAGCGGATCGAATGCGTCGGCATAGGTATTTGAAAAGAGCGCTGCTCGGTTGAGAATGGACACCGCTCTGGTTAAATTAAGTAAATGCGATATGCTTTGCGTAGGCCAATAGAAAGAAGGAATACATGCTCAACGACGATCAGGTAGTATTCTACCACGAACATGGCTATGTGCACATCCCCGAAGTGTTTACCCAGCAGGAAACCGATGAACTAGAGCGAGAACTAGAACGCTTGGTAGTGGACTGGTCGACCACCGACAAGGGGTGGACAGGCCCGTGGCGCAAGCAGTATATGGACGAAGAGACGGAAAAGGCCTCCAAGCTAACGGCGATGCACGATCTCTACTTTTACTCAAATGCCTGGTGTCGCGCCGTGACCAACCCGCGCCTCACAGCGGCCGTTAGCCAACTTATTGGACCGGACGTAGAGCTACACCACTCGACGATGCACATCAAGCCGCCGGAGGCCGGTCATCCCTTTCCAATGCACCAGGATTGGGCGTTTTATCAGCACGTCGACGGGCGCTACGTCGACGTATTGGTTCACCTCGACGATACCTGCCACGAGAACGGCGAAATTCGCTTCCTCGACGGCAGCCACAAGCAGGGGGCATTGGAACACATCACCCAGACGGAAGAAGGTCCATGCACGCCGCATCTTCCCACCGATCAGTACATGCTGGCCGATACCGTCGCCGTGCCGGCCAAGCGCGGCGACGTGGTGTGCTTCTGTATCCACACGGTGCACGGATCACATATAAACCAGACGGCCAAAGAGCGGCGCCTAGTGCGCGTGGGCTATCGCGCCCCGGACAACGTGCAAACCGGCGGCCAGAGCCGGGGTCGACCGGGCATGATGGTGGCCGGCTACCGGACGCCGGCTGAGGGGCAGGGCGTTTTTAGCAACGCTGGTCCAGCCTGAGCAGGTCATTGGCAGCGCGCGGTCCCCGTCGGCTCCAGTCGGCGGGGACTTTTCTGTTGAGCAGACGCGAATTAGCCACCGTTCTCGCTCTTTGCTATACTTATTAGCCTATAACCCAAGGCGAAAGACTTTTTTGAAACCGCGTAGCAAAGGATCTACCCATGGCTGAAGTGCAACCCGTACTCATCGCTGGAACGTGGCGTGCCGCCGACGCAGAGAGCACGTTTGAACCAGACAATCCAACGACCAAAGCGAAAACGGGCGAAGTCTATCCCGTCAGCACCGTTGCCGACGTCGAAGAGGCAGTGGTCGCGGCGGCCGTTGCCGCCGAACAAATTGCCGAGATCGGCGACGAGATCGTCGCCCAATTTCTCGAGCACTTTGCCGAGCGCATTGAGGCGCGCGGTGACGAAATCTGCCAGATGGCTTTTAGCGAATCCGGTTTGCCCATTTCGCCGCGCCTAAAAGACGTCGAGCTGCCGCGCACTACGTCCCAGCTGCGCCAGGCGGCCAAGGCCGTGCGCGCGCGCTCGTGGACGCATCCGGTCATCGACACGGCCAGCGGCATCCGCTCGAAGTTTGGCGCGCTGGGCGGCGGCGTGGCCGTCTTTGGCCCCAACAACTTTCCGCTGGCCTTTAACAGCGTGGCCGGCGGCGACTTTGCCGCGGCTATTGCCGCCGGCAATCCCGTGATCGGCAAGGGCAATTCTTCGCATCCGGGCACGACGCGCCTGCTGGCTGAAGAGGCGCTGGCTGCGGCTCGAGACACGGGCATGCCGGATGCTACTGTGCAGCTGATCTATCGTACCAACCACGACGTGGGCAAGCGTCTGGTCTCGCATCCCAAGATAGCCGCGACGGGCTATACGGGTTCGCGCGGCGCCGGTTTGGTCCTCAAGGAAGCCGCCGACAAGGCGGGCAAGCCGGTCTACATGGAGCTGAGTAGCATCAATCCGGTCTACGTCTTGCCCGGCGCGCTCAAGGAGCGCGGCGAGGCCATCGTCGAGGAATTTCTCACCTCGTGCCTGATGGGCACCGGTCAGTTCTGCACCAATCCGGGCATTGTCGTGCTGGTCGATGGGCCGGAGGCCGCCGCCTTTGTCGCGCAGGCCCGCGACAAGTTTGGCAGCGCGCCGGTGGGCACGCTACTGACGGGCAGCGTCGAGCGCAATATGGTCGAGAGCGTCGCAACGCTGCAAAGGGCCGGTGCCGAGATCGTCATCGGCGGACAGCCCGGCGGCGGCAATGGATACAGTTTCAATAACACCTTGCTGAAGGTGTCCGGCGCCGCTTTTCTAGCCGATCCCGAGGCGCTGCAGACGGAGGCCTTTGGCAATGGGAGCCTGCTAGTCGTCGCCAACGATGACGATCAGGCCGTGGAGATTGCGCGCCATTTTGAGGGCAACCTGACCGGCTGCATCTACAGCGACAGTGCGGGGGCCGATGAATCGCTCTACGTGCGGATAGCGCCCATACTGCGCAAAAAGGTTGGTCGACTGCTCAACGACAAGATGCCGACGGGCGTGGCCGTCGTACCCTCGATGAACCACGGCGGTCCCTACCCCTCGACGGGCCACCCCGGCTTCACGGCCGTGGGCATACCCGCCTCTATCGTGCGCTTTGCCATGCTGGAAAGCTACGACAACGTGCGCGAACACCGCCTGCCGCCCGAACTGCGCAACCAGAATCCGTCGGCCATATGGCGGCTGATCGACGGCGCGTGGACCCAGAGCGACGTGGCTAGTTAGAGGGCATACGGCTCGTGGCACGCGTGGAAATTTATCTCAGTCGCCTCTGCATATACTGCTGGCAGGCGCGCAGAATGCTCGACGAGTTAGGGGTTTCCTATCGGATCAAGGGCGTGCCGATGGTGTTGGGTTGGAAGCTGCCAACGCGCGCCTACCGCGAGATGGTCACGCGTTCCGGCGGCCGCACGACCGTGCCGCAGATTTTTGTCGACGGCGTGCATTTGGGTGACGAAGAGACGCTGCAGGCCTTATCCCAAGAGGGCTCGCTGCGGCGCGCGCTGAAAATCGACGCGTAACAATCGGTCATAGCAAAGAAGTTAGGAGAGAGTTATGGCATTTGATATGGTCTTGAAGGGCGGTCATGTGATCGACCCGAAAAACGGCATTGACGCGCCGCTTGACGTCGCGCTGAGCGACGGCAAAGTAGCCGCCGTAGCGGCGGGCCTGCCCACCGAAGACGTGGGGCGGTGCATCGACGTGAGCGGACTCTATGTGGTGCCGGGACTGGTCGACATTCACATGCACGCCTACGCCACGCCCGGTCATCGCGATGCATGGGCCGGCGACAACAGCATCTTGCCCGACGGTTTTTCCTTCCGCACTGGCGTGACGACGATGGTCGACACGGGCAGCGCCGGTTGGCGCAACTTCGAGGATTTTCGCTACCGCGTTATCGATCGCGTGCAAACGCGCCTCTTTGCACTGGTCAATATCTGCGGAGTCGGCATGACGGACACCGATCACGAGCAAAACCCCTACGATATGGACGCCGAGCGGACGGCCGCCTGCGCGCGCGCGCACGAGGACGTGGTCGTCGGCATTAAGACGGCCCACTACTACGGCCCCGAATGGATTTCGGTCGATCGCTGCTTAGAAGCGGCCGTCGGAGCCGATACGCGCGTGATGATCGACTTTGGCTTTTTTAAACGCGAGCGGCCCTACTACCAACTGCTGGGGGAAAAGCTGCGTCCCGGCGATATCAGCACGCACGTGTTTCGCGGACCCACGCCGTGGTTTGATGCCGATGGCAAGGTATTGCCCTATCTGCACGAAGCGAGGGCGCGCGGCATCATCCTCGACGTGGGGCACGGCGGCGGCTCGTTTTGCTTTCGCAACGCGGTGCCGGCCATTGCCCAGGGCTTCTATCCCGATTCTATCTCGACTGACCTACACGTATTGTGCATGAATATGGGCATGTTGGATATGGCGACGACTATGTCCAAGTTTCTGGTAATGGGCATGTCGCTGCAGGACGTTATTCGCTGTTCTACCATCAACCCGGCCAGCGAAATCGGCCATCCGGAGCTGGGCCATCTCAGCGTCGGCGCCGTCGGCGATGTGGCCGTTCTCAACAAGATGAGCGGCCAATTCGGCTACGCCGATTCGTTCGGCGGCCGACTCGACGGCAGCGAACGCCTGCTGTGCGAACTGACGCTCAAAGACGGCCGCGTCGTCTGGGATTGGAACGGGCGCGCCGGCGTCGATTATCGGGCGATGGATCCCAGCTACGGAATCAGGCCGGGCGAGTATCTCATCATGCCGCCCGGGGCTTGAGATGATGCGCAGCAAGCTTCTGTGTAGCGCGCTGACTTGGCTGATGTGGACTTCTTGCACCGGTCGAGACGGTGCGCCGGTAACGGTGCGCGACGCGTGGGTGCGCGAGCCGCCGGGTGGTCATCCGATCGCCGCGGCATATATGGTGTTGGAAAATGCTTCGGACCAAGCCGTAGCCCTGGTCGACGCCCAATCGCCCGTAGCCGAGCGGGTTGAGATTCATACTATGTCTCATGAAAACGGGACGATGAGCATGCGACAGGTCGAACAGGTGTTGGTGCCGGCCCGCGGCAGCGCAGCGCTGCAGTCGGGCGGCTTACACCTGATGCTGATCGGCATGGAAAAGGCGCCTCGTCACGGCGACCAGGTCGAGTTGACACTGCGCTTTGGCGATGGGACCGAGCGCAGCGTGCAGGCGGCGGTGCGCAGGGGGGGCTATGGCGACTGAGCGTGCCCGTTTGCACCGAGTCTATCGATGTGTGCGCCTGCTGCTTATGGGGTGCGCCACGCTGGCGGCCTGTGCGCAAGAGCCGGTCGATGAGACGCCGCGCGATACGCCGGTCGCCCTGCCGCAGAATGTGCCGCCGCTGAACGACTACGGCGGTATCGGCGGCGCGTTTGCGCTGCAGGACCAGCGCGGTGAGACCTTTCAACTCGCGCAGCTAGAGGGGCGTCCGGCCATGCTCTTTTTCGGCTATACCTACTGCCCCGATATTTGTCCGGTCACCCTGTCGAAGATGGTGCGTGTCTACGAACTGTTGGAGATTGAGCCGCAGGATTTGCAGACGATTTTTATTACGGTTGATCCCGAGCGCGATACGCGAGAAAAGCTGGCCGAGTACCTGTCGTACTTTCAGGTAGATGCCGTCGGCCTAACCGGCACGCGCGAAGAGATTGATGCCGTGGTGCGTCAGTACGGCGGGCATTACGCGCTAAATAAAGAAGACGGTAAGAGCGAGTATTTTGTCGATCATTCGACCTATACCTACCTCATCGATGGGCAGGGTCGCGTGTGTTTTCTCTTTCGCCACGACGACGAGCCCGAGTATATGGCTGCTGTGGCGCGCCAGCTCTTTTAAATGCGTGCACTATCGATGAAAAACGCATTGCTCGCCGTGCTCAAGCTCGTCCATGCGCTCGCGTGGTTTCCGCTCAATCTGACTTTCCGCGATGCCCTGCTGCGCCTCTTCCGCAAAAAGCGCTCCTGAGGCGTACCAAAGGCGCATTTTACGCGCTCAGTTCTTCGCGTTAAAAATTTTTCAAATGCCGGCATTGAGGGGTAGTAAATGAGGTTCGAGGCAAATATATTCCTCACATGGGGTCTGCCCCGGTGCCGTCTCATGCCCGCGCGTCGCGTAACTCGATGGAATGCGCAAATGCGACTCGGTTTCACCCTTCGATGGGTTGGGCAGAGCTGAAATCTAGCACCTCGGTGTCGGAAATCACTCCGGGACAGACCGCTACTATTTAATAGAACGCCGCGTCGATGAAATAGGTTGTTTTCATCGACGCGGCGTTTTGTCTATGTAGCCGGTTTTGAGTACGCGCCGCGCTGCATCCGACCAGTCGGCTTTGTGTTCGGTCGGCAGCGGCAGGCGCTCGTGCGCGTGCGGAAAAACGCGCGTGTAGCCCAGAGAGAGCATGGCGCGCGTCTCGTCGGTGGCGTTGGGCATGGCCCCGTGCCACAGGCGCATGTCGCGCAGACACAGCGATCCGATCGGCATGGTCATGCGCACGGCGGACATGTGCTGACTGCGCTCGTCTAGGTGGCCTATCTCGGACGCCGGGTTATCGACCAGCAAGTGCGTGCCCGGCCACAGGCGCGTGGCCCCGTTCTCTTCGGTGAAAGCGCCCAGCGGTATGTCTACGGACAGGCCGGAAACGGGCAGGGCAAAAGGCAGTTCGGGGAAGAGGGGATTGCCGTCGCGGTGTGGCGGTGCCTCATGCCCGGACTGCGGCGATACGGCGTTAATGTAGTAAAGTCCCCAGGCGATCTTATCGCCCAGCGCCGCGCGCATGATTTGCAGGGCAAACGCGTTGGCAACCAGGCGAGGGTCGACAAAGGGCATGGCGAGCGGTGGGCTCTTGAATGGCTTGCTGTGTTGGCAGGCTTGCTCGTACAGTGCGCGCACCGGATCAATGGCCGCGCGTGGCACGGCCTCTTCGACGATGACAAAGCCGAGGTCGCGCAGCATGCGCAGGGCTTGCTGCAGGGAAGCGTCCTTTAGCTCGCCGGCTGCCTGCTCTGCGCTTGAGACCGTCAGTCGCATGCGCGTGTTGCTCTGACTATATGCGCACTGATTGGCACGCCGTGCGTCCTCTCTTTACCAGGTGCGATTTTTCAACAGCTCTTGAATGGCGTCTTTGGGAACCGGTAGCTCGTCGATGTGGTCTTCGAGCCAGCGCGAAAAATCGGCTTCGATATCGTCTGACCAGCGTCGGTCGATTTGCCCCGGCGTATAGGTGCCTTCGTTCAGGCGTAGTTTGCCGAACATATCGCGCAGGCGAATCACCTCGGAGGTTGTGACAACCTTTTCGGCTAGGTGCGGTGGAATAAAGAGGACGCCTTCGCGCTTGCCCAGCACAATGTCGCCCGGCATGCAGGTGGCGCGGCCAATGCGCACTGGGCAGTTCATGCCGGCTAGCATAATGGTCGGCGAGGCGAAAGAGGGGTCCCAACCGCGCACAAAGCTGGTAAAGCCCTCTAACTCCTCGATACCCTCCAAATCGCGCACGGCCGCGTCGTGTACCACGCCGTTGCCGGAGTTAGCGTAGATGGCCGTGGCCAGATTGTCGCCGATCACCGGTCCCTGGGCAATCTTGCCAAAGACGTCGGCCACGTAGACGTCGCCCTGTACAAGCGCGTCGATGGGCCAGGAGATCTGGTCGCCGACCTGTCCCGTGCGCTCGCCCTTTTCTTCCATGATACGGCGCATAACGGGGCGGCGCGGCATATACATGGCGGTTATGGCGCGCCCGCATAGCGTGCCGCCGGGATGCGTGCACTGCCAGTCGCCTTCGAATTGGTGTTCGTAGCCGTCGCCGCGAACTACGCCCCAGGCCTGTGTAATGGTGACCTGACGCATGCGCTCGATGATAGCGTCGGACACTTTGGGTCGGCCATCGTCAAAGCGCTCGCCCTGCCATTCGGGCGTGTATTCGACGAGTTCTTCCGGGCTCATATTGAGCGGTGCGAATTTCTCCATTGCATCCCTTTCTCGACGTTCCCGTCCTGTTCAGTAGAGAGGAGAAGGTAATATATCGGGTGGTAGAGCGTCTCTCAAATCACCTGCGTATCGAAGTAATATGATGGATTGGGTTGACCGCGCATGGACTGCGCGTACATTTCCTTGCGTATGTTGGATCTTTTGCGCGAAAGGTATGTTATGATCACAGTAACGGAAGCAGCGGAAAAGAAAATTGCCGAGCTTGTCGCTAAAAACGACAGGCCGATCAAGGGACTGCGCATTGGAGCGCGTTCGGAGTCGCCGCTCAAAGTGGACTACAAACTGGCCTTTGTATCCGAGGAACAAGTCGAAGCGTCCGACGAAAGAGTATCCTTTGACGGTTTTGACGTCTTTATGGATCCCGACAGCATCGACCTGCTCGAAGATGCAACCGTCGACTACGTCGACGGGCTAATGGGCAGCGGTTTTAAAATCGAACGCCCGCGCAAACTGCCCAAGCATTTAGAAGGCGACCTAGCCCAGCGCGTGCACGAGGTAATTGAAAAGCAGATTAATCCGGGCGTTGCTGCCCACGGCGGTACAGTAAATCTGGTCGATGTCAAGAATAGCACCGTCTACGTGCAGTTGGGTGGTGGCTGCCAGGGCTGTGGCATGGCCAGCGTGACGCTTCGCGATGGCGTGGTGCGCATGATTAAGGAAGGCGTGCCAGAGGTAGAAGAGGTTGTCGATGTGACCGATCACGACTCGGGAGAAAATCCCTACTACTAAAGGGCGATTAACAGAGACGGAACGGCGCGAGCGCGATCGAGCGTTTCGCGCCGTTTGCGTTGTTGACATCTGGCAGGCGATTGCATAACGTACTCTCACAGGCGACAAGAGGGCGCCACCAAGTCCGCGGGAAAGGCCGAGCCTACCTCACCTCGCAGCATGCACATAGCAACTTCTTTCTACCAGTCGAGGGCGGACAGCTGGTGCCATAACGGAAAGAGGTTGTACGATGGCTGAGACCCTACCTCCAAGGCCCAACCTTGAGCAGCTCAAGAAACAGGCCAAAGACCTCCAGAAAGAGTACAAAAGCGGCCGCGTAGAAGTCTATGCGCGCATTCGCCTGCACCTGCCGCGCCTGGCGAAAAAGTCCGACGAAGAAATGCCCAAAGAGCGCTTTGTGCTGCAGGATGCACAGCACGTCATCGCGCGCCTGTACGGTTTTTCCAATTGGGACATGCTGTGTTCAGCCGTAAAAACGCCCTTTGCCGCGCTGGTGGATTTTACCGACCGCGAAATCCAGGTTCTACTGCGCCAGGTCGATCAGCGGGACCTCGTCATCGCGCTAAGCGGAGCTGGCAAAGCGGTGTGCGATAAGATTCTCGGCAATATGTCCGAACGCGTGCGGCAATTCATAAAAGATGAGATAAGCTTTTTGGGACCACTGCGCGACGAGAAGGTTGACGAGATACAGTATCGCATCGTCAAGCAGTCCGTCCAGCTAGGTGAAAAGGGGCTGGTGGTGTGGCCGCCCAAGCCCTCGAATAGGCGTACGGCCAAGCAGAAAGAGGCCGACAAGCCCAGCGGTGTCGAGCGCGAAGAGGACGAGGCGCTGCTGCGCCTGGCGCGGAAAACGCTGGGCGAGCTGAGCTACGACGAACTCCATCAGCTCTTTGTTGGCATGGCCGAAAGGGCGAGAAAGCGGGGGATCTTATCGCTGGAGAGCGTGGGCAACGCAGCGGTCGACCCCTTCATAAAGATGGCCATTCATCTCGTCGTAGACGGCACCGAACCGGGGTTGATTATGGATATCTTGGAGACGTGGACCAAGTCGCTGATGCACGAGCACGAGCGAAGATATCAAGATAGGCTACATGAGAACGGAGTGAGATACAGCAAAGTGATTGAAGCGATGATGGCGATGCAGGCTGGCGACAATCCGCGCGTTGTCGAACACAAATTGTCCGTTATTTATTGATGGCGTAAATGGCCTACGCGCAAAGCCCAACGGCCTACTCTATATCTGGCGGGCTTTGCCGTATGGCATCGATATGCTTTTCTAGCCGATCCCGTAAATTGCTGAGGGTATCGGTTTTCAACAGGTAGTCATTTGCACCTTGTGCAATGGCTTGGCGGACTATTATCGTATTTGCTTCGCCAGTAAGGACGACGATCTTGGTTTGCTTAAACTGCGGATTGGCGCGCAGTATCTGCAGTACTTCGATGCCGTCTTTTTTAGGCATGTACAGGTCCAATACGATAAGTTCGGGTTTAAAGCTCTCACAGTGAGAAATGGTCGTTTCCCCATCTTCCGCTTCCGCTATTTCGCAGTCGAGCTTTTCGAGTATGGCTATGATCTTGCGTCGACTGATTGTTGCGTCCTCGGCAACAAGCACGCGAGGTTTACTCATTGAGCTGCTCCAAGTTGTTATAGAACTGCGCGAGTGCGTTTCGCACGCGCTTACGCGGTTACCAAGATCGTTGATTTAGCTATTGTATTGTTAATTAATTTCTGCATCGTGCAGGAATTTTATATAGAACGTATCGGCCAGTCAAGGTTTGTAAACCATTGCCTTTATGTAGGTGAATCAATGCCACGTTCTGCCATCGTCGCATTCCATAAGTCGCAGTTAAACTTCACGCGGGTATACACGGTGTTTGGGATTGGATTTGGGTTCAGTTTTCCCATTATTGCAACCCTGCTAGACGTCTACATATCCGACTATCCAATGAGTATTCACGGTGCTATAGCAGCACAGCGAGCTCAACCGCTGCATTGGATTATCAACACAGCGCCCATTTTTCTCGGTTTGGCCTTTGGGATTGCCGGTCGGCGACACCAGCAAATGGCACATACGATAAATCAGCTGGAAGAGCGAGAACAAGCACTTCGCAATGCCTCCGTTGCTCTATCTAGAAATAATGCGGTGCTGGTTAAATCAAAGCAGTTGGCGGAAAAAGCCAATATTGCCAAAAGTGAATTTTTGGCCAATATGAGTCACGAGATTCGCACCCCGATGAACGGTATCATCGGCATGAACGAACTGCTGAAGAACACGCAGAAGACGCCGCTGCAAACCGAATATGTCAATGCGATCGGTGCGTCGGCCGATGATCTACTCGAGATAATAAATAGCATTCTCGATGTATCGAAGATAGAAGCGGGCAGGTTCACTCTTGAACATATCGATTTTTCGGTTGGTTCTATCGTGCAGAGCGCGATCCGTCCCATTTCCGTTCGCGCTCACAACAAGGGCTTGGAATTGCTCTGCGAAATAGATGGCGATGTACCTCAAATGCTCAAGGGTGACCCCGTGCGCCTCCGCCAATTGTTGATCAACTTGTTGGGCAATGCAATAAAGTTCACCGAACAGGGCGAAGTGCGTGTGCGCATAGGCGTTGAATCTTCTGACGATGAGGGCATCGTTCTACGCGCTAGTGTGAGCGATACGGGCATCGGCATGGCCAAGCAGCAGCAGCAACACATATTCGATGCTTTTTCACAGGCAGATGCATCTACCACCCGGCGTTTTGGTGGCACGGGATTGGGCTTGACCATTTGCAGCTATATCGTGGATATGATGGACGGTTCCATCTGGGTTGATAGCGAAGAGGGCAAGGGGAGCACATTTCACTTTACGGCGCGTTTTGCAGCGTCAACGGAGGCGGAAGTCGAGAGTCTGCCATCGCTGGAGTCTTTGCACGGTCTGCGTGTCTTGGTGTTGGACGACAACCTGACAAACCGCAAAATTCTCGATGGTCTGTTAAGGCGTTGGCATATGGTACCGGTATTGGTTGAATCGGCTATAGAAGGGTTGGATGCCATCGCCAGAGCGAAGGAGCAAGGCAAACCGTTTCAGCTGATTCTATTAGACGGTATGATGCCCGAAATGAATGGGTTGGACTTTCTGCTGGAACTGCCCGCTTCGCGCGACGTAGTTGCCTCCACGGTTATGATGCTGTCTTCGGTTGATGATGTAGAATTAGTCCAGCGCGTGCGTGACCGAGGAGTGCGAGTGTACCTGCGCAAGCCCGTTTTACACGCAGATCTACTGGATGCCATTTTTTCGATCATAGGGTCTGATTCCTCGTTGGTAGATCCGCTGGCGGCGGCTAGCATTGAGCACTTCGATCTATTGGGTAAACGCATCTTGCTGGTAGAGGATAACGCAATCAACCAAAAAGTTGCGCTGGGTTTACTCGCAGAGACGAACTGCACCTGCCAAACCGCTGCCAACGGAGAGGAAGCAGTCCAGCGCGTGCGGGAAGAACCTTTTGACTTGGTTCTCATGGACTTGCAAATGCCGGTGATGGGAGGAATAGAAGCGACGCAGCGCATTCGCGCGTTGGAAGCATCGCAGGAAAAACATGTGCCCATCGTCGGCTTGACCGCCAATGCGATGCAAGGCACGCGCGAGCAGTGTCTGGCTGCGGGTATGGACGAATACTTGGCCAAGCCGATTAAGCGTGCGTCTTTGCATAGACTATTGGGGCAGTTTTTCGATGCCGAATCCCCGGTGTTAGAAGAGGTCAGCGCACCGGCAGATACCGACGCGCAGTCGCTGGCAATCCTCGACGAAGAGACCTTGGACGAGCTCCATACGTTGGACGCACCGGGCGGCTTTTCGCTGCGCGAGGTCATGGAGCTATTTATCGACGAGTCGGACCATTTTGTCGAAGAGATGCGCCAGCTGTTGGCCGATAAACAGGGACCCGAATTGCAGCGCTCGGCACACACCTTTAAAGCCAACGGTCGCGATCTGGGGGCTCAGCGTTTGGCCGCCTTGTGTCAGCAGATTGAAGACCGGGGTCGCGAAGGTCAGTTCGATGGAATCGACGCCCTGATTGACGAAGCCGAACGCGAGGCCGCGCTCGTCTGCGATGCACTCAAACAGCACAAATACATGGACTCGTGACAACGCAATGGCATAGCACCCGCCCGCTTTTAGACCGATTGTGCAGAGTGTAGGCTTCGCTACATTAGAGCAATGCCTCTTATCGCGATATTTCGACGTTCTATGCTACTGATCCGCTTCGCCATTCCCCACGCATTGGTGGCGCTGTGCGCCGCATCGCTATACGCCGGTTATTGGTGGCCGTGGGTCTTTTTTATCGGCCTATCTGCGCTGGTCACGCTCGGCGATCGACTCTGTCCCCAAGATCGGGCCGACCTGCGCGAAGCCGATCCGCGCGTTGCCGACGCGCTGCTATGGATCGTGCTTCCCGCCCTGATTATCCTGCTGCTGCTGGCGGTATTCAGCATCGCCATTGGAGCGCAGCACGCGCCGGAGTGGATACTGCGCAATTGGACTGCCTATGCGCATCGCTGGGACTATGCGTCGCTGCAGTTGCTCGGCGTCGTGCTCAGCGTCGGTCTGCTCATTGGCGGCGTGGGCACTAGTGCGGCACATGAGTGCATGCACCGTCCGCGTGCCCACTGGCTCCGCACTGTGGGCGACTGGCTCATGGCGCTGAGCATGGACAGCGTTTTTCCCATCGAGCATAACCACGGGCATCACAGGCACGTGGGCACGCTAGACGACGCGGCGACCGCGCGCCGCGGCGAGAGCGTCTACCGCTTTATCGTGCGATCGACGTGGGGCGAGTACGGCAATGCCTGGCGCATTGAGAGGCAGCGGCTGGACAAGCTGAACCGATCGCCTTGGTCGCCGCATAATCGCTATCTTCGCGCGCTTGCGCGCTCGGCCGTCTTTCCTTTGCTGGCGGCCAGCGTCGGCGGTGCGCTGTGTGCAGTCGTCGTGCTGCTGGCCATGCTGTGGGCCAAAGTGCTGCTAGAGACGGTCAACTACATCGAACACTACGGCCTAGTGCGCGTGCCCAATGCGCCCATTGAACCGCGCCACTCGTGGAATTCCAGCGCTTGGATGAGCGGCACGATCACCTTTTTATTGACCCGCCACAGCCACCACCACCAGCAGGGTTCGCTGCCCTTTTGGCGGCTTCGGGATATGCCAGATGCTCCGCTCCTGCCCTGGGGTTATTTGAGCGCAATTTATAGGGCGCTACTGCAACCGACGCGCTATCGCGACGATATGGAACCGCACCTGTGCGACTGGTTTGATCGCTATGCCAGCCCACAAGAGCGCCAGATGGCGGCTTGGGCAGATGCAGGTAGACAAGCTCATTGATTTACAAAAGAACACTGTCGCCGCGCATTGCCGTTTATTGGGCGCGTCCCACGTGGGGAGGCACGTAGATGGAATTCAGAATACGCCTGCAGCTTTCGAGCATGATGTTTCTGCAATTCTTTGCCTGGGGTATCTGGTATGTGACGCTGGGTACTTATCTGGCGAGCATCGGCTTTAGCGGCACGGATATTGGCGATGCCTATAGTGCAGCGGCTTGGGCGGCGTTGGTATCGCCCTTTTTTGTCGGCTTGGTCGCCGACCGCTTCTTCGCTGCACAGCGCGTGCTCGGCGTCCTGCATCTGCTGGCGGCCGGCTTTTTGCTCCTGGCCTCCACGATTAAAGACCCCAACGCTTTCTTTTATGCTCTCCTGCTGATGATGCTCTGCTACATGCCCACGCTCGCCTTAGTCAACGCCGTGTGCTTTCACCAGATGGACGACGCGGGCGAAGAATTTCCCAAGGTGCGCGTATTGGGCACTATGGGCTGGATTGTCGCCGGTTGGCTGGTTGGCACGCTGCAAATTGAATCGACCGTACAGCCCATGCAGATGGCGGCCATGGCATCTGTGCTGACCGGAGTCTGCGCCTTTTTTCTGCCGCGTACTCCACCGCGCGCTGCCGGGCAGAAAGTGGGCGTAGCCGACGTGCTGGGCTTCGAGGCGCTGGCCTTATTGCGCGACCGATCCTTCGCCGTCTTTGCCGTAGGCTCTCTGCTGGTGTCTGTTCCGCTGGCCTTTTACTACAATTTTGCCAATCTGTTTTTAAATGAAATTGGCGTGCAAAACGCCGCCGGCAAAATGACGTTTGGTCAGATGTCGGAAATTTTCTTTATGTTGCTCATGCCTTTTTTCTTTCGCCATCTAGGTACAAAAAAGATGCTGCTGATTGCCATGGCTGCGTGGGCCCTGCGCTACGTGCTCTTTGCCGATGGTGCGATTTGGATGATTTACGGGGGTATTTTGCTGCACGGAATCTGCTTTGACTTCTTCTTTGTCACCGGCCAGGTCTACGTCGACCGCCGCGCCGGTCCGCAGATTCGCGCCCGTGCGCAGGGTTTTATCGCGCTGCTGACCTATGGCGTAGGAGCGCTGATTGGCGCCAAGATTTCGGGCCGCATAGTCGAGCATTTCAGCACAGACGGCGGCCATAGCTGGGGGCACATATGGCCCGTACCGGCGCTCATGGCCGCTGTCGTGTTTGCGCTATTTGCCCTGCTCTTTAAGGAGCGCACGACATGAGCACGCCTTTGCCCTTAGTGGCTCAAGAAGATTTGGCCGGCTATGTGCGCGCTATGCGCGATGACGGCTTTGCCTATTTTCCCGCGGCGCTCAGCGCCGGTGAGGTCGCCGCTATGCGCCGTGCGATGGATGCACTGACGGCAAATCCGGCCAGCTACGACGGGTACTCCAATCCGGCTGAGGACGGCTTTTTAAACAAGAGCACGAACAACGCGTTTAACCGCGATCCGCTCTTTGCCCGATATCTCGATCGCGAAGGCATCATTGAAGTCGTCGAGGCCATACACGGAGGCGACTGCCACTGCATTGGCATGACGGCTTGGATTACCGGCCCGGGACGGCCGGATCAGTCGCTGCACGCCGATTGGCAGCCGCTGACGTTGCCCGAAGACATCATGCTCGACGAGCGCGTGCAGATTCCGATCTTTATTTCTACGCTGCACTTCTATCTCGACGATATCTACCCCGAACTGGGACCGACCAACTTCGTGCCCGGTAGCCATCGAGCCGGCCGGCCACCGCGCAGCGGCGAGCGATCCTGGCAGGGCGTTGGGGAGCAGAGCATTTTATGCAAGGCAGGCGATGCTGTGCTCTTTCGCTCGGAGGTATGGCATCGCGGCACCGCTAATACCGGCCAACAGACGCGCTACCTGCTGCAGGTGCACTATGCACAGCGCATGATAACGCAGAAATTCCCGCCGTACCTGAATCGCTTTCAATTCGACGAGGCGCTGCTTGCGCAGGCGACGCCGCGCCAGCTGCGGCTATTGGGAGACCACAAAAGGGGGAGCTACGACTAAATGTTTTATCGACCGCAAGACGGCCATGGCCTGCCGCGCAATCCGTTCAACGCGCTCGTGGTGCCGCGTCCGATCGGTTGGATTTCCACGCTGAATGCCGAGGGAGGCGTCAACTTGGCGCCGTACTCATTTTTCAACGCCGTAGCGTATACGCCGCCGCAGGTAATGTTTTCGGGAACGGGCAACCATGCCTTTGGCGGTCTAAAAGATTCGATCAAAAACGCGATAGAGACGGGTGAGTTCGTGGTCAATTTGGCGACGTGGGCGCTGCGCGAAGCGATGAACGCATCGGCGGTGCCGGCACCGCGCGCCATCGATGAGTTCGAGTACGCCGGTTTGCACAAGGCGCCCTCGCAGGTCGTACGGCCACCGCGCGTGGCCGAGAGTCCGGCCCATCTAGAATGCGTCTTCACCCAGTCTGTGCAGCTAGAGACTGACGACGACGAACCCAACACGGCTGTTTTTGGTCGGGTCGTCGGCGTGCATATCGACGATGGTTATTTGAAAGACGGCTTTGTCGATACAGTCGCCATGCGGCCGCTGGGACGCTTGGGCTATCTCGACTACGTCGTCGTATCCGAGACATTTAGCATGGAACGGCCGAAATGGCCATAGCGCGGAGCACCTTCTTCTGAACATTATCTATGTAAACCCCGACGAAATGCGCGCAGACGTGCTGGGTTGCTATGGCCATCCGCTGGCGCAGACGCCGAACTTCGACCGCCTAGCAGCCGAGGGCACGCGCTTTGACCAGTGCCACGTGCAGCACACGGTGTGCACGCCTTCGCGCTGTTCTTTCATGACGGGATGGTATCCGCACGTGAGCGGGCACCGCACCCTGTGGAATCCGCTGCAGCCGCACGAGCCCAATACCATGCGCTATCTGAAGGAGAGCGGCTACGATGTGCACTGGTTTGGCAAAAACGATTGCTTGGCCCCCGGCGCTTTTGCATCGTCCGTCACCGCTGTATACGGCACGCAGAAACCGGTCGGGCAATCGCCGGCCCTTTTCGAGCGCGGCGAACCGGGGTACTACAGCTTTTTGCGCGGCCCGATGAATGGGCCCTCGCGCGATGAGCAATTGTACGAACGCGCTGTGGACGTCATACGCCAACGCCGGGCGGACGATCCGCCGTTCGTTATGTTTCTGGCCACCAGCTTTCCCCACCCAACGTACCACGCACCGCAGCCGTGGCACGATATGTACCATCCGGACGATCTGCCGGCGCTGCGTCCGGTGCGGGGGGAAGGTGCGCCCGACTTTCACGCCCTCATACGCCGCTACCGCGACATTGAACACACCGACGAAGCGGTGCTGCGCAAAATCATGGCTGTCTACCTAGGGATGACGTCCTATGTTGACTACCTGTTGGGCGGGCTGATGGATGCGCTCGAAGAAACTGGACTGGCCGACGAAACAGCCATTGTCGCTTTTTCCGACCACGGCGATTGGGCTGGCGACTACGGCCTGGTGGAAAAGTGGCCAAGCGGGCTCGACGATGCGTTGACGCGCGTGCCGCTTATCATGCGCGTGCCGGGCATGGAAAAAGGCCATGTGGTCGATGCACCAGTAGAGCTTTTTGATATTGTTCCAACAACGCTGGAGCTAGCGGATATCGAAGCCGCGCACACGCACTTTGCCCGCTCGCAGGTCGCTTCACTGCGCGGAGCTAGTGCCGATCCCGACCGCGCGGTCTTTGCCGAGGGTGGCTACGATCTGCACGAACCGCACTGCTTTGAAGGAAAACCCTCGGACGGGGTAGCTGGTGATCCCGACGGCATCTACTATCCCAAGGGCCTGCAGCAGCAGGAACATCCCGAAAGCGTCTGCCGGGCGCAGATGGTGCGCACGGCCACCCACAAGCTGGTGCGGCGCTCGAGCGGCAGCCACGAGCTCTATGATTTGTCTGCCGATCCGCACGAACTGGACAACGCATATGGGCGCGCAGAACACGACGCGGCACAGCGCTCATTAGAACAGGCGTTGCTCGACTGGCAGTTGGGCACGAGCGATGTGACGCCGCACGTGGCCGATCCGCGCGGATTTCCCACGGACCTGGTGCGCTAAAGCGTCGACGAGGTCTTGTATGCAATCCGCAGTTATCTACATTAGATAGCTAGCGCGTCGTGCGTGCCTATAGCAACAGCGCGATTGGCCGATCTCAGTTCAATAGGAGAATGACACCGTGGACCGAATTACCGTATACCACAACCCCAACTGAAGCAAGTCCAACGGCGCGCTAAACATATTGCGCGACCGCAACGTCGAGTTCGACGTTGTTAAATACATAGATAGTCCGCTCAGCGAAGAGAAGCTCAGGCACGTAGTGGAGCTTCTCGACGTCGAATCCAAAGAGATGCTGCACCCGGGCTCTTTTGGCAAGCTGGGTTTAAATATCGATGACTACGGCGATCGAGAAGCGCTTATCGGTTTGCTCGTTGCTCATCCCGAAGTGATGAATCGGCCGATTGTCGTGCGCGGCGAACGCGCCGTTATCGCTCGTCCTTCCGAGCGCGTCGAGGAATTGCTGGACTGAGCTGAGCGCCTGCGCTCGGCAGGGGCGCCCAGAGGGGCGTCGGCAGGCGCGGGGTCCTCTGAGATTCCGCGCCGCTGCCTTGCCTGCGCGAAGGCAAGCGGGTGCAGCTGCGGCGCCGTTAAAAAGCACATAGCGTTTGGAGATTTTTTATGTCGCATTCCACTCACTTCGCTCGCCTAGAGTCCGAAGCGATCCATATTATGCGCGAGGTCGTGGCGGAAGCCGAAAATCCAGTGATGCTCTACTCCGTCGGCAAAGACAGTGCCGTAATGCTTCACCTGGCCAAAAAGGCGTTCTATCCGGCGCCTCCGCCCTTTCCGCTCCTGCACGTGGACACCACGTGGAAATTTCAGGATATGTACAGGCTCAGAGATAAAGCCGCTAACGATGCGGGAATGGAGCTCTTGGTCTATCACAATCCCGAGGCCATGGAGAAAGGTATTAACCCCTTTGATCACGGTGCGCTGCACACCGATCTGTGGAAAACAGAAGGCCTGAAGCAGGCGCTGGACAAGTGGGCATTCGACGCGGCCTTCGGCGGTGCGCGACGGGACGAAGAAAAGTCACGCGCCAAAGAACGCGTGTTTAGCTTCCGCACGGCACAGCATCGGTGGGAGCCCAAATCACAGCGCCCTGAACTTTGGTCGCTCTACAATGCTAGAAAGGCCAAAGGAGAGAGCATTCGCGTCTTTCCACTGTCCAATTGGACCGAGCTTGACATTTGGCAGTACATCCACTTAGAGGGCATCGAAATTGTGCCGCTCTACTTTTCGGCGCCGCGCCCGACGGTGGTGCGCGATGGTTTGATTCTGATGGTCGACGACGAGCGTTTTCCCCTCGCGCCAGGAGAACAGCCGGTCACGCGCTCCATCCGATTCAGGACGCTGGGCTGCTACCCGTTAACGGGTGCCGTAGAGAGCGATGCCAGCACGCTGCCCGATATTATCCGAGAAATGCTTCTGACCACGACCTCTGAACGCCAGGGGCGCGCCATCGACAACGAACAGAGCGCGTCCATGGAAGTGAAGAAACAGCAAGGCTACTTCTAAGAGCGGTGCACTAGTACATGGACGATTCAGTATACAAAGCAGACGCGCTGATTGCCGAAGACATCAACGCCTATCTCGAGGCGCATCAGCGCAAGTCGCTGCTGCGCTTTATTACCTGTGGCTCAGTAGACGACGGGAAGTCCACCTTGATCGGGCGCCTGCTCTACGACAGCAAAATGATCTTCGAGGATCAGCTGGCCCAGCTTGAGGCCGACAGCAAAACGCAGGGTACGCAGGGACAGGAAATCGATTTCGCGCTGTTGGTAGACGGTCTCTCGGCGGAACGCGAACAGGGCATTACCATCGACGTGGCCTATCGCTTTTTCGCGACGGAGAAGCGGAAGTTCATCGTCGCCGACACCCCGGGCCACGAGCAGTACACCCGCAATATGGTTACCGGCGCTTCCATGGCCGAGCTCGCCGTTATTTTAATCGATGCGAGAAAAGGCGTCCTGACCCAGACGCGGCGCCACAGCTACTTGGTCCATCTCCTCGGCATCCGCAATATCGCGCTGGCCGTAAACAAAATGGACTTGGTCGCCTACGCGCGCGAAACCTTCGAAGCGATTGTAGCCGACTACGCGGCCTTTGCGCAGTCGATTGGCGTTGAGGGGTTTACCGCTATTCCTATCTCCGGCTTCAAGGGAGACAATATAACCGCGCTCTCCACCCATACGCCCTGGTACCAGGGCCCGACGCTGATGCAGCACTTAGAAGAGGTCGAGCTCGATCAGCAGATAGAGCAACGCGCGGCCTTTCGCATGCCGGTGCAGTGGGTCAACCGGCCCAATCTCGACTTTCGAGGCTTTGCGGGTAAGGTGGCCAGCGGCGCGGTAAAGCCGGGCGATGAAGTGCGTATCTTGCCCTCTGGAAAGACGTCGCGCGTCGACCGCATCGTTACCTTTGACGGCGACCTAGAGATGGCCATCGCCGGACAATCCGTAACGCTGACTTTGAAAGACGAGATCGACTGCTCTAGGGGGCAGGTCATTGCGGCGGCCAAGGATCCGCTCGAAGTGGCCGACCAGTTCGAAGCTACGCTCATCTGGATGGACGAAGAGCACCTCATACCGGGCCGCTCCTACTACATGAAAATCGGCGCGCAAACGGTCTCTGCGACGATGTCCCAGCCCAAGTACCAGATCAACGTCAACACCTTAGAGCACGCGGCGGCCAAGACCTTGGAACTCAATGACATCGGCGTGGTTACCGTGACGACCGATCGCGCCATACCGTTTGTCCCCTACGCTGAGAACAGAGAGCTCGGCGGTTTTATCCTCATCGACAAAATGACCAACGGCACTGCTGGTGCGGGACTCATACACTTTGCGCTGAGGCGGTCGCAAAATATCCACTGGCAGGCCATGGACGTCGATCGCGCGCACCGGGCCCGCCTCAAAAATCAAAAGCCGGTCGTTCTGTGGATGACCGGCCTGTCCGGCGCGGGCAAATCGGCCATTGCCAATGCCGTGGAGAAGCGGCTTGCCCGCATGAACCGCCACACGTTTCTGCTCGACGGAGATAACGTCCGGCACGGCCTGAACAAAGATTTGGGTTTTACCGAGGCCGACCGCATTGAGAACATTCGCCGCGTCGGCGAGGTGGCAAAGCTGATGACCGACGCGGGCCTCATCGTCATCACGGCTTTTATCTCGCCGTTTCGCTCCGAGCGCGAAATGGTGCGTCAGATGATGGAGCCGGGTGAATTTATAGAGGTCTTCGTCGACACGCCGCTGCAGGTGGCCGAAGAGCGCGACGTAAAGGGTCTCTACGCGAAGGCGCGCTCTGGAGAGCTAAAAAACTTCACTGGAATTGACAGTCCCTACGAGCCGCCAGAAATGCCGGAGATCCGCATTGATACAACGGCAATGTCGATCGATGAGGCTGCCGAGCGCATCGTCGACAGAATCATCGATTAGCGCCCGCAGTCTTGCCGCGCTGCGTCCGGAGCGGTTTCACCTAGTGGCGGTGCTGTTCTTTGAGCCACCCCCAACTAGTGGTCGCTACGGCCGAGGGCAGCGCCGTTGGCGCATAGCGCGTGTAGTTGAGGAAGGCGGCATCGGGTGGGAAGGAGAGTAGTTGGTCGACAAAGGGCACGACCAGCACTACGGGTTCGGAGAGCGATAGCGAGTGATCGACCTCGGAGAGGGAAAAGCGCCGATAGACGGGTATGAAGCTGCCGCGCATGCGGCGGTACTCGCGCGTGCCGGCGACCCGCGAATGGGCTTCATAAGGCGCGATGCGGATGACGCGATAGGTGCCCTGAATCGGATCTGGGTCGGTGTATTCGCCGGCGCTCCATCGCGAGAATAGGCGCTCTGCAGGGATCGAATCGGCCGTAGACGGATCGGTGTAAAAGTAGTCGTGCACCATTTCGCCGTCGGTGCGAATTTCAACCCGCTGCCACAGCGGCACGCCCTCTTCGCCGTCGTGCGCGTATAGCGACCTGCTGAACCACGTGCCGACGAGCGGTGCGTTGTGTTGATCGGCATCCGCTGCGTAGCCGGCCGGTTGTTGGGCGCAGACCGGTGCGCAGAGCAGGGCGATGAGGACGAACAGGGCGGCCATGGGCGCGGTCCTTTCCCGAGAACATCGTGTAAGGTGAGTATACCCCTGCGAGACTAAAGCACAATCTTTGGTCTCAGCGCGTGGGCTGCTGCGGTTTGCGCGCCATCCACAAAAAGCCCGATCCCAGCGCGGCCAGTCCCGCCAAAATGACAAAGGCCTGCCTGTAGTTTCCCAGCGCATCGTGCAAAAAGCCGGCAAATAGCGGCCCCGTCGTCATGCCAATCATGATGATAAGCGAGGCAAATCCCGAAATCGTCGCAAACGATGCGCGTCCGAAATAGTCGGCGCGGATGGCGTTGATTAGCGTGCCGCGCACCCCCCATGCCGTGCCGTGCAGCGCGGCAAACAAGACGGTGTCGGAGCGCGAGTCGGCATAGGCGAACAGCACTAGGGCCACGGCGTGCATCCACATGCAGGCGATCATGGTCCAGCGCTTGTCTATGCGATCGCCAATCCAGCCTCCAGCCAGCTGGCCGGCGATGGAAAAACCCAGCAACAGCGTGACGTTTGCCGCCGCCTGTTCGGCCGTCAGACCGATGTGCTCGATCATGTGCGGTATCTGGTGCACTAGCACCGTGCCGACGACGAAGAGCGCAGCGCCGTGTCCTGCCGATAGAAACCAGAACGCCGGCGTGCGCAGCGCTTGGCGCGTGCTGAACTGCACCTCGTCCTCGCCGTGCTCCAACGCCACCCCGTCAGCGCGTGCACTGTCGCCGTCGGGGCGCAGGCCATACTGTTCGGGACGGTGGCGCATAAACTGGGTGCAGGGCAGGCCGACCAGCCAGATGAGCAAGCCGGAGTAAAAGGCGGTTTCGCGCCAGCCGTAGTCGTCGAGACTCCAGACGATAATCGGCACCAGCAGACCGCCGACGCCCATGCCGGTCATCGTCGCTCCGAGCACGGTGGCGCGTTTGCGGACAAACCAGTGCGTGATGGTCGTGGCAATGGGTATAAAGCCGCCGAGGCTTGAGCCGAGGGCAATCAGCGCAAAAGCCAGGTAGAATTGGGCGATGGAATCGATGCGGCTAAAGGCGATATAGCCCATTCCAAACAGCACGATGCCGACGCGCATCATGAGGCGCGGGCCGTAGCGGTCGACGAGCCACCCCTGCAGGGGACCGAGTATGCCGCTCTCGGCGCGCACCATGGAAAAAACGCCGGATACCGCGGCGCGGCTCCAGCCAAATTCGGCTTGCAGTGGCAGGATGTAAGCGCTGAAGGCGTGAAAGAGCAGGCCGCCGTTGAGCACGTGGATGACATAGGCGGCCAGCGCGATATACCAGCCGAAAAAGAGGCGCGGGCGCGCGGCGGCAGTGGGTGGCATGAGCGCTATAGGCTAAGTAGAGGCCTTTGGCGTGTCAAAGCAGCAATTAGCAATTGTGCTGTGAACGCCGTCGCGCCATATTTGGTCGAACGATACGCGGTGATCACAGGTGATAATGCCCAACCCCATTTCCGTACTGCTCATCGAAGACAATCCCATGCACATCTACCTGCTGCAGACTTTTTTGCAGCGGGCAGAGGGGCCGTGCTTTAGCGTATCGGTCGCCAACGACCTGGCCTCGGGTATAGCGCGCGCGCGCCAGGTCGCGTTTGACGTGCTGCTACTCGATCTCATCCTGCCCGATAGCCAGGACTTGGCTACGCTCGAACGCCTGCAGGCGGCTATTCCGGATATCCCCGTTATCGTCCTGACGGGACTAGATGACAACGATTGGGTGGAACGGGCCATTGCGGCTGGTGCACACAGCTATTTGGTTAAGACGGACGTCAACGCCGAGCGCCTGTCGCTGGCCGTCTGTGCGGCGGTGGACTCCGCGTTGGACAAGGGCCAGATTGGCGCGGGATAACCGAGTCGCAGCCACCGGCCGGGGCGAGGTATGGGCCGATAGCACGAGCCGGTGGGATCATTTTTTCGCGCGATGAAACGTCTGTACACTACGCAAGACCTGGCGCTGATAAGCCATTTAGAGAACGCTCTCAAGGCCTGTGGCATAGACTGCGAGCTGCGCGGTCAACACCTTGCCATGGGCATGGGTGAGCTGCCGCCCATCGAATGCTGGCCCGAGCTCTGGGTGCTTCGCCCAGAGCAATATGCCGAGGCGGAAAACCTGCTCAGCAAGTTGCTCTACATAACGGGCCCAACCAGCCGCCCGTGGATTTGCACTGGATGCGGCGAAGAGATACAGGGCCAGTTCACCGACTGCTGGCAGTGCAGTGCTCCCCGTCCTACAGCGGACTAACCGCTGCAACTCTTTTCCCACTGCATGTTGCATTCGCCTAGCAGCGCGCGCTCGAAGCTAAACGAATCGCTATCGCATATGAGGTATTATGCCACACCACTTGTTGGAACACGCCCAGCGCGTGCAGCGAAACCGCACGGGCATTGTCATACCGGTCTACTTTCCCGCTGGCGCAGATGCTGGTCCGGGCGAAGAGCTGCTGCGCGATACGGCGCGCGCCTATACCGCGCTGGTAGACGATCCGCGCAGTGTATGTCTGAGCGTCGACGGAGCGGCCCATGGGTGGGAAATTGCGCGGTCGATAGCCGAAGAGTGCGGTGCCAGCACGGCGTGCTCGGAGGAGAATAAGGGCAAGCTCAACGGCGTTCGAAACGGCGTCGCCGCGCTGTGGGAGCGAGAGGGTTTGGACTACTTTGTCCAGGTCGATTCCGACGGCGACCACTTTGCCAACGAGCTGCTCAATCTACTGCGCGCCGCTCTGCACGCGCGCGATGCCGAAGGGGGCGAGGTGCTGGTATTGGGTCGGCGCATGTCCAAGCATCGCCCCATGGGCTTTTTGCGCGGCGAGCTAGAAGAGCTGGCCGATCGCGTGCTGCTCGATGCGCTTTATTATCACGCCGCCCAAAGCGGCGCACCGCTGCGCTTGGAATATGCGACGGCACTCGAGGAATATCCGGACTTTCACTCGGGCTTCAAGCTGTTCAGCCGCGCGACGGCAGGGACCGTATTTCTCGGCAAACCGCTGATGTGCGATGTGGGTGAAGACGCCTATTTCCGCCACGCCTGCGAAGCCGTTATGACGGTCGAGGCACTGCTGGCGGGTGCGCGGTTGGTGCTGGTCAATCGCAGCACCTTTAACGAGCAGCCGGTGACGGCGTTTGGCCTGCTCAATCGCGAGCGCATGGTTGCCGACAAGATTATCTGGCCCTGTCTGCGCTTGGAGGCACCGCCCGCTTTTGTCGAGCAGTGGCTGGCCAACCACCTGCCGCGCCTGCTGCTCAATACGCTAGTGCCGCAGGGCAAGGATGAGCTACTCGGGATTCGTCGCCTCGTCCTCGAGGCGCTGGGCAGCGATCCCGGTCAAGACCAGGCCGTCAACTGGGGCCCGCTCTTCGTATAGATTGCTCATTCGACTTTCCAGGGTTTGTTCCACATCGCCTCTAGCTGGTAGCGCGGTTGCCAGCCGAGGATTTGTCGCGTCTTGTCGTTGCGAAAGCGGCGGTGCGGCAGATCGGCAAAGACGAAAAAGGTCTCGCAGCGCGAGGGCAGCTTGGCCGATTCGACTTCGATGGCGCAGCGTATGGCCTCGCCGCCGTCGGGCCAGGCCACGGTGAAGGGCGTGAAGTCGCTGTGCGGACCAACGTCGCGGCGGGGTCCGGCATCGCGGCGCACGCGCAGCGTATCGGGATGGCGCATATTGTAAAACAGCATGGTCAGCACTTCAATTCCGTACTGATCGCTGAATACGCGGCAAATTTCCCCGCCGAGCGACTTGGACAGTGCGTAGAGGCGCGTGCCGGGCGCAGGGGGCATATCTGGATTCAGATCGTAATCCCAGTACTCGTACTGCGGGCCGACCAGTTGGAAGTGCGGTCCCGTCGTTATAACGCGCGCGATGCCATGCTCGCGGGCGGCCAGCATCATGTTGTAGTTGCCGCGCGTGTTGACGTCAAAGGCGATCTTGCGGTCCTGGCGCAGCACCGAGAGGTTGACGATCAGGTCCATACCTTCGGCGGCGTGCAGCACGCCGTCTAGATCGGATGCGTCGAGCTGGATATAGTCGTGGCGAAAACCGGGCGGTGCCTCGTTTACGTCGGTGACGCGCAGCGCGTGGCGGTCTTCTAGTGCCTTGACCACCCACGGTCCCAGCGCGCCGTTGCCCCCTAGCAGTAGAATCTTCACGCGGCCACCTCCTCTCCCAGCAAGCCCATAGACGTCGCTCTCTGTGTGATAAAGCGCTGCTCGTCAACCGGCGATTGGATATGGACACACTGCCAGTAGTCGAGTTCGCAGCGCAGCGCGCGCGCCACCGAATGCGTTATATCGGCCGTAGAGACGGCGGCAGTTTGATCGCCGGCGTTGGCCGCGGCCGTATTGCCCGCTACAAAGGGAAAACCCAAGCGTAGGTTGAGCACGCGCAGCAGGCGGTCGCGTGCAAACTCTTTGGCCACGATTTCACCCAAGTGACAGGCCAGCAGCTGCGGCTCGCTGGCAACGGGCAGCGGCCGCCAGTTTTCCGTGACGGTGAGATTCTCTTCGTAGCGCTCGTACAGGCGCAGCGTGCTGATATTGACCACGCGCTGCACGCCGGCGCTGGCCGCCGCATACAGCAGGTTGTAGGTGCGGCGCGTATGGTAGTCGACAAGCGCCGTCTCACCGCCGTCTTGTCCCTCATAGCCGACGTGCACGATGGCGTCGATGCCGGAGACGATGATATCTGTCGCTTCGTCGTGTTCCAGATTGCACGCGGTGATATTGCCGCTAGCCCGGCCGTGCAGATCGGTGCTGTGCACGGCGTATTCGCCCTGCAGAGCGGCCACTAGTAGTGCACCCGTAGGCGAAGCAGCTGAGGTTATTAGTACGTTCACGTAGGTCTCCCCATCGGTAGGTGGATAGCTATGCGCGCAGGAGCGAAAGAGATGTGGTCGTTATTACGGGATGTGGCTACACGGTAGGTTGTAGGGTGCGCCTTGTCAATTCGGGTAGCGCGCCGCCAGGTGCTGCTGGCGCAGGCCGAGCAGCGTCAGCAGCACGAGACACGGCGCCGTAGTGGTGCGAGCGACATCGGCCAGCGCCGGTGCGCCGTTCAACGCGCCGACAATCCAAGCCAGCAGCGCCGCATAGAGTAGCAGTAACGCGGTCAGTGCCAGATAGCTATTGAGGTGGAAGCGAGCTAGCAGCAGCGAGAAAGCAAATCCCACGAAAAAGGCGTGTACGATGGCTTGGTAGAGCGGACCGGCGAGGATCTCTCCCGTATAGAGCGCCAGGCCACCGGCCAAGGCAAGGAAAAAGCTGCCGCCCAGTGTGCACAGGCGCTGCCAGCCATCGCTGCTGTCGCGCACAAAAAGCCATGCTGCCGCTGCGCACATCACCAGTCCGAGCAGCCGATCGCCGCCCCATCGCATGCCGGGTGTAACGCTGTAGGGATCGATAAACTCGGATCCCAGCGCGTAGTTTTTCAGTAGGGCACCCAGCAGCGCGGGCACGATCAGCGCGTAGAACAGCAGTCGATCGCCCGCCGTAAGGACGGTTGTGCGGCCCTCTAGGTGCAGGCCCATCAGGTAGAACAGTGCTGCCCCTAGCCACCAGCTCGTCACCACGTGCGAAGGCATGTCGGGGAAGAGCAGTGCGTTGCCAACCAGTAAGAAGGCGCTTCCTGCAATGCGGCAGGTCGAAACCTCGGGTGGGCGCCCGCGCGCGCCGACGATATTGAACACCAGTAGGAGCAGAGTGGCCAGCAGCAGCAGGACAAAGGGTCCGCGTGCAAAGGGCGCTGTAATCATCCAGATGCCGCTCAGCGCCAAGGCGAGCGGACACAGTGCGTACAGCGCCCCCCGTCGGTGCGCCCGCTCCAGTCCGGCCAGCGCCGTTAGCCAGATGCACAGCAACACCCCGTGGCGAAATGCCAGGCCGGCGCTGGGCAGAAAAGACGCATCCCAACCGGCGCGCGCTAGGCCCGCGGCTAGGCCGACGACCAACGGCGGGGCAAAGAGCAGAATAGCTATAATGCGGATAACCATAGAGCAAAGATAAGCAAAGCGCCCCCTGTGTGCGTTTACAACAGCCGCATGAGCGCGATCTCTCCTGTTGCACAGGGCGACGGTCCGCCCTTTTTTAAGAGCAAATGACGCTGTAGCTCATGTATATGCGATGCAGTAAAGGGAGTGATCTAACTATGTCGGAACACGCGGTGAAAATAGCTTGGCAGCGCACCACAGACGACTTTAAATACGAGACCTATACGCGCAACCATAGTTGGACTTTTGTCGAGAAAGGCGTAAGCGTCTCCGCATCGGCGGCGCCGGCCTTCTTGGGCGAGAGCGGGCACGTCGATCCAGAAGAAGCGCTGGTGGCCTCGCTATCGAGTTGCCACATGCTGACCTTTCTTGCCGTGGCGGCCAAAAAGCGCTTTGTCGTCGATCGATACGAGGACGATGCCGTGGGCCAGTTGGCAAAAGACGAAAGCGGTAAATGGGCCATTACGCGCGTGGTGCTCAGACCGCAGATTGTCTTTGGCGGCGACGGGCAGCCCACGTCCGAGCAGCTCGAGCAGATGCACCACCTGGCCCACCAAGAGTGCTTTATCGCCAATTCAGTGCGCACGGAAGTCGTCGTCGAGTCGCCCTGAACGATACGTGTGCACACCGTAACCCGCCCGCGTGGGCCGTTTCTACCGAGGAGATCTCGTGCGAGCTAGCGTCGTTTCCCGCGAAGTATTTGTCCCCTCCCCAGCGCGCGGCGTTGGCGTAACGGGCGGCAGCTACTACACCACCCGCGACGGATTGGAATTAATCGGCATACACAGTCTGACTAGCCGCAGCGACACGACGGACATGGCCTATGTGCGCCGCTCGCCCGATAACGGCCAGACCTGGAGCGAGGCGCAGGCTTGGCCCATGCATTTTGAGGCCGAGGGAGGCACCGGCCGGCGCCACGTGCGCGGCGGCTACGTCGATCCGCCGACGGGGCGCTACATACAGGTGTGGACGGAGGGCGTGCTGCCGACGGACGAGCCGCTGGAGGGCATGCGCCAGTGGAAGCTGCACTACGCCGTTTCTGAAGACGGCGGTTATAAGCAAATCGTCGATGAGCAGATTATTTGCGCAGGAGAGGCATTCGACGCGCAGCACCCGCTGCCCGGCGTGCACATCGGCAAGAACTGCGTGATGATCGGCGATCTGGGCGAGGTGCCGCTGACGCGCCGCGACGGAGCCATTCTCGTGCCGGTGCAAAGCAGCCCGGTCGACGAAAGTGGTGAGTACCACAATCCCGGTGCTGGCTTTACCTACACCGATTGCCTGCTGCTGATCGGGCACTGGCAGCCCGACGGCCGCTTGGCGTGGAGCTGCTCCGAGCGCGTGTGCGGCGATTCCGAGCGCACGACGCGCGGGCTGATCGAGCCGACGATCGCCGAGCTCGATGACGGCCGCCTGCTGATGATCATGCGCGGCAGCAACGACGCGCGGCCCGAGTGGCCCGGCTACAAGTGGATGGCCCTGTCGGCCGATGGCGGCCAAACGTGGGATGCGCCGCGCCCGTGGACCTATACCGACGGCGAAGTGCCGTTCTCGCCGTCGGCCTGCTCGCAGCTGGTGCCTTGGTCGGACGGCCGCCTGCTGTGGATTGGCAATATCTGCGGCGAAAACCCTCGGGGCAATCGCCCGCGTTACCCGCTGGTGTTGGTCGAAGTGGACCGCCAGAGCGGTCTGCTGCTGCGCGAGTCGCTGCAGCCGATCGATGCGCGAAACAGTGGGGAGCACGAGATGCTGACGCTGTCCAATTTCTACGCGCGCCCCGATCGCCAGACCGGCGAGTTGCTGGTGTTTCTGCCGCGCTTTTTTGCCAAGACATTCGACGAGAGCGACCGCTGGACGACGGATTTGTCGCTGATTCGTGTCGCAATAGCGCCCCCATAGAGGGGAGCAGAGGTCTACCATGCAGGATATACGCGTGGCATGCGTTAGCATGAATGGTTTTTTGGGTGAACCGGCGCGCTCGTTGGCGACGATCGAAACGTTCTGTCGTCGGGCCGCCGAGCAGGGCGTCGAGCTGATCCTCTTTCCCGAGTTGGTAATCCACGGGCACAACGCGCCGAATACGCAGGCACTAGCCGAAGCGGTGCCGGACGGACCCAGCTGTCGACGCTTGGCCGAACTGAGCAAGACATTTGGCCTGTTCCTGTCAGCGGGTCTTAGCGAGCGCGACGGCGATGCTGTTTATAACGCGCAGGTGCTTTTTGGCCCGGATGGGTTTATTGGCAAGCAGCGCAAGATCCATTTATCGCGCGACGAGAAAAACCACTACACCGGCGGCGATGCGATAGAAGCATTTGATATCGGCAAGTGCGTGGTTGGCACAACGATCTGCTACGACAGCCAGTTTCCCGAGCTATCGCGCTTGCTGCTCGTCAAGGGCGTCGAAGTGCAGCTAATGCCGCACGCCATGCGCGAGTGCCACTGGCAGGACGGCGATCGCACCTCTGAGCGCCACGCGCGCCAGCATCTGCACAAGCTGCTGATGCGCTATACCATGCGCGCGTGGGAAAACTACGGCTTTGTGCTGGCCACCGATCAGGCTGGCAAGGCGGGCGTCGTCCAATCGCTGCCTCCAGACCACGTCAACCAGCCCTACCATCCCGGTGGTGCGATTATCATTGCACCCAACGCCGAGGTGCTCTGCCACACGCAGGTCGAGGAAATACGCGACGAAATGATCGTGCAGGATCTGGTCGCTGCCGACCTGCACGCGATGCGCAGCCACGAGAATTTTCAGCTCAAGACGCGGAATCGCTCGCTCTTTGGCGATCTACTTTAATCCGAACCAGCCAGAACAAAAAAACGGGCGGCGCGCTCAGAGCGCCGCCCGTTTTCTATGCATAGAGCGCGAACGTCTAGCCGATATCGTCCGGCACGTAGTGTCCGTTGGCCCGCTGCCAGGCGGCTGCTTCGGCCCAGCGGCGCTCCGGCATCGGATAGCAGTCGGTCAGGTGACCTCCTTCCATCAGGAAGTGACGTGCGGCCGGTTCCCACCAGTGCTTGTTACATCCGTCGAGCACGTCTTCGATTTTATCGCCCGGGAAATAGCACACGCCGTCGTCGTCGGCGCGGATCCAGTCGCCGGGCATTACGGTATGGCCGGCCACGGAAATGCGCACGTTGACGGCTAGGGGCGCCAAGTCGTGCTGCGCGTCGTAGTCGGTGGTCGTGCGCGCGTCCTGCGTCCAGATGGGAAAGTTCTGCTGAGAAATTTCGCCGTAGTCGCGGACCACACCGTGCACGACGAGTCCGGCCGCTTTGCGGTTGTGCTGCAGGGCCAGCATCATATTGCCGCCCAGCACGCCGCTGCGCGTATTGCCGTCGGCCTGGACGACGAGCACGTAGCCCTCTTGGGTGATATTGACCGCAATGCGGTGGTTCTGGTCTTCGACCTTGGCGTACTCGCCGGTGGGCATTAGATCGGGGCGCTGTGGGGCGTACTGCAGCGTAATGGCCGGTCCCAGAATATCGTGGCCTTTGCCGCGGAAAAGGGGCGCGACGCCGTTAAAGAAGGTGCTCGGCGTGCCCACGACGTTGCGGGCTACCACGGCAACGGTGGCCGCCGAGTACTTAATTAACTCGGGCACTAGGTCCATATTGGGGCGGGGAAATTCCCACACATCTTCGCGCGCCATGCGGAAAATGGGGGGACGGGCTTCGCTGCTCATAGCGTCCGGCTTTCTCTAAAATTGACGGTGGTTTTTTTCGTGAACGGGTCGTGCTCGCTCGCTCGCGTCTCGTTAGGGGAAGTATAAAGCGCCTTTTTGCACGTGCGGTCAAGCGCGCGCAAAAAGCGGTTATCAATCTGATGTTCGCGCATTAGTTCACTCTAACGAAGCAGGACCATTTTGTGCGATAGCTGCTTGCGCGCGCCCTCATCGCTGAGGTAGCTGAGTCGGTAAAAATAGATGCCCGATGCTGCTGGCTGACCAAAATCATTTACACCTTGCCAGCGCACTACGTGCTGTCCGGCTGCGCGGACTCCATCCACTAGTGTCGTAATTCGTTGTCCGGTGGCATCGTACACGCCTAACGTCACATCAGATGTTGTGGCTAAGTCAAACGCGATGACTGTTTCCGGATTAAATGGGTTGGGGTAGTTCTGAGCCAGAGCAAAGTTGGAAGTCACGGCTTTGCTCTTCTCGTTTTCTACGGCCGTGGGTACATTTTCCTCGCTGCCAATAAAAATCGTTCCTTCGGCTAGGCCACCGCGGTTGTCCGTAATGCGATAGGTTATTGTATCCATGCCCGTAAAAGATCTTCTATTGGGTTCGTAGTATATAACGGGTCTATCATACTGTTCTCTAAGGGAAACCTCTGCCATTGGGGAAGAATCCACAGAAACAATCTGCAGTATGTCACCGTCTGCATCCGTATCGTTTGCTAGCGGTTCCACGAGATAATTGGTGGAATAATTAATCCGAGCAATATAATCGTCGACGGCGACCGGTTGCGCGTTTATCCACACGTGGCGCTGTGCTACGGCCCGCTGCGAGCGCAGGTTGCCGTCTGCGCTCACAGCGCGCACCGAAAACCAGGATTCGCGCTGGTTTAGATCGTCATAAGATAGGGTGGTGTTGGTCTCGGTCGTTTTTGCAAGGACTCGCCAGCTATCGTTGCTGACTAAGTGCAGTACTTCATATCGATCGGCTCCATCAATACCGTTCCATGTGAGGCTGATCTCACTCGTGCCCGTGGTCTGTATGGCTAGCGTTATGGGTTGCGATATAGTGAGGGACTGGCTTACCGAGATGCGTCCATTCTTGCTCAAACGCACCATGGCGCTCGTTAGTGGCAGAGAGGGGATTTGCCATACGCGATGCGTGGTCGCACTCTGATATACGCGCGTCCTATCAAATTCTAACGCGGTCCACGTCGCTCCGTTGTCTGTGGAATATTCGGCATCAACCGACAGTCGGTTGGGATATCGCCGCGCGGAGTCCCAGAGGATATGCCTCGTTTGACCCGAAAACCACTTCTCGCCGCCCACCGGGAAGGTCAGCTGCAACTCGTCGAGCACAAATGAATAGACCAAGTAGTAGGCAATGGGGCCATCCTGCACATTGTTGGCCGTCACGGCGGCCTCGTATACGCCTGCTGCGGGCGCGTCGATAGCTACCTGTTCGGCGTTATTCAAGTCGTCAATACCGCGGGTTGCCGGCTGGTTCACGTTGGCCGGCGTTGAGTCCAAGACCCAAGGCAGGTGCTGTGCGCCGCCGCCGTCTATCGTTAGGTCTAGGTTGTTGACGAGTGCAGAGGCTGCATAGGGCTCGGAAGGAGCGTCGTGCCAGTAGAGCATGACCTTGAGCTGGGCGATGTTCTTGCCATTGATATTCTCTGGGACGGTGATCTGCAGCATCTTGCGCTGACCTTGGGTGATGCGCCCAGCATAGAACTGTCGCTCCGCCACGATTTCGGCTGCTCGCCGCGCGTTGACGGCGCCAAACCCACTGGCAAACGTCGGCCCTGGAGAGCCTAGGTAGTCGGCTGAGTTCATGAGGATGGCCTTTAACAGCCCTGCATCTGGATGTTCACCGCCGTTGTTGTTTCTGTAATGCTGTGCAATCAGCGCGGCCACGCCCGAAACTAGCGGAGTCGACATGCTGGATCCTTGTTTGTACTCATACACGTGATTGTCTACCGGTGCAATGATGTCGTGTGAAGCGACGAGGTCGGGCTTGATCCTGCCGTCGCGTGTTGGTCCGAACGGGGAGGCTGTCGCATAGTACGCTGGCGTGCCAAGTCGGCCGACGACCAGCGTATTCTTTGCTGAGCCATACGAAGGGTTGAGCATTAGGTAGTCTTCAGGATAGCCCTCCTGCGTGCCGCCCGAGTTGCCAACAGAAAAGACGAAGAGTTTGTCGGGATGGTCGAGGCAGAGCGCATCGATTTCTTGGCTGTTGCTGTTATAGCGTCCTTTCTGCTCGTACCAATCAGTATACACGGGGTCAGAACTGTTAAATGAATTGCTCAGAATACGGGGTGGTTTGGCCAGCGTTAGACCCATTTCCCAGATGTTATTCGTATTGGCTGAGTATATCGTAGCGCCGGGAGCGACGCCGGCAAAGCGCGGATGGCGGTTGCCGTTGCCGCCGATGGTTCCGGAAGTGTGGTTCCCATGATTCGTCGGGGGCCAAGTGAGGGTGCTCCATCCTATGTCGCGATCTATTACCGTGTGCCGTCCCCGCATGTCAATATGCGTTTCGCCTATATATCGCGTGTCGCCAATGCCGACGATGATGCCTGCGCCGTCGAGTCCGAGATGGCCGGGAATGCGCGCTTGGATGTAGTTGGCCTTGCTTTGCGAGAGGAGGTGGTCTGACACTCTCCCTCCTCCGTCTTGGCCTGTTTCCTTTGCATAAGCCTCGGCTAGCTGTGCGCTGCTGTATTGGCATACGCAGAGCACTATCCCGACGACTAGTACGGATATTTGTTGGAGGCGCGCTAGAGGTTTCATGGTAGTACAGTCCTTCCGTAAGACGGCCATACCAAGGCCTTGGTGTATTTTTTTGGCAACGTCCTGTATCGTATAACTAGAGGCGACGAGTTCAGGGGTAAAAAAAAATACATGTGGTCGTGAGACAAGTCATATGAGGGCCTACTGCTTAGCTGCTGCGTGCGGTAAGTTGCTCCCCGTTCCACCGCATCCTATTTTGAGCCAACGCCGATAGCGCACGTCGCATAGCGGGTGTGCGTTTTTACTCCACCGCAGAAAGCCGTGCATGGACCAGCCCCATATCGTCCTCATTATGACCGACCAGCAGCGCTGGGACACGCTGGGATGCTATGGCTACGAACACATGCAGACGCCGCACATCGACGCGCTGGCCGCGCGCGGCGTCGCCTTTAACCACGCCTTTGCCCAAGGGGCCGTGTGTGGTCCGTCGCGCAATAGCATTGTTTCGGGCCAGTACGTGCATACGCACGGCATTGAGCGCAACGAGGCATGGCTGGCGCCCGACCAGCCCAACTGGATTGAGCGGCTGCGCGCCGGCGGTTATCGCACGGCTAATATCGGCAAGATGCACACCGCGCCTATTCGCCTGCCGTGCGGCTTTGACTACCGCCTCGTCGTCGAGAATAAAAACTACCAGCAGGGTCACCACGGTCCCGATCCGGACGACTACGATCACTTTCTCGCCCATCACGGCCTGCAGCGGCCGGCGCTGACCTACTACCGC
>JAYOYH010000046.1:0-39079 GCA_038153405.1 Gemmatimonadota bacterium
CGGGTCAAGCTGCTGCCCAACGAGGCCGTGGTAGAAGGCAACGTCTTCGCCAACAACGCGAAGGGTGCGCTCTTCTTCAGCAACGCTCAGCCGGGTCGCGTTGAGGTGGCTTCGGGTCGCATCGGTCGCAACTGGTCTGCCAGTGGCGACGCCGAGTTGGTCACCGTGCGCTTTATGGCACTGGCCGACCATCCCGGCGAGATCGACGTGCTCGAAGGCCAGTTCGTCAACAGTGCCTACCTGGGCACCGTAATGCGGGTCGAGAAGGCGCAGGCGCTGCCGCTGGTAGCTGCTCTGCACCAGAACTTCCCGAATCCCTTCAACCCGTCGACGGAGATTCGCTTCGATATCCCGACGGCGCGCGACGTAGAGTTGCGGGTTTACAACCAGCTGGGCCAGACGGTCCGCACGCTGGTCGACAACCGGATGAAGGCAGGTGCTTACCGAATCAAGTGGGACGGTAAGACCGAGGCTGGACACAGTGTCTCCTCTGGAGTCTACTTCTACAGCCTGGAAGCGGGAGACTTCTCGCAGATCCGCAAGATGACGCTGGTCAAATAAGACCAGAGCCGTCTTAAGGCACAAAGCGCCGCAGGGGGAAACTCCTGCGGCGCTTTTGCGTTGGTGGGAAAAAACTTCTCATTCTTTTGGGTAGAGCGGTCGATATTTTAGAGAGATAAGAAACTACTACACACGCTGAGATGTTCTAAATAGAGCGGAGGGAATGAATTCGGGAAAGTAGATTGCCGGGTAGATACGTATCGGCATGCAATTTGCACTGATTTGGCATATGCTCTGTAGCTACGGGACTCATCTATGAACATGCATTGGCGTCTACTGCTGCTTTACTGCTTCGCTCTACTGGGCGTTTGCGCACCCCTCGGCGCGCAGACCCTCGAGCTGCGCGAAGCGGGCACCAATCGCCGCGAGGTCAGCGTGCAGGTCGGCCAGACCATCACGATCGAAGTTTTTGCGGAGATATCCGGCATTGAAGCGGCCGGTATGTCGGTGTTTATCACCGTGCCGGATAACGCTTTTCAGGTGGTTGACCAACGCCCGACGACCGGGGAAACGTCGGGGCAGCCCGGCGTGCAGCCCTTTATCGCCGGACCGCTGTTTCAGGGAGCCGGTGAGCAGGCCAATGACTTGATCCCCGAGAGCGAATCCATTGCCAGCTCGTTTGCCGGCCAGCAGCTCGAATACGGGGTGGTGATCGGCGGCGGTGGCGATCGCGTGCGCACGGGATCGGGGTTGGTGGCCACCTTCCAGCTGGTCTGCGTGCAGCCCATCGACTTTGGACAAATTCAGGTAAACGACAACGCCGTTTTGGAAACGCGCCTCGTGCTATCCGATGGGATTAGCGAGCAGCGTTTTATCACCGTTCAGGGCATGCAGATATCGGTCACGGGCATGGAACTGCTCGATGTGCCCGACGTGATTCTCAAGCCCGGCGAAGCCGACAGCACGCAAATTGGGCGTCTGTCGCGCTACATAAAGAGCGCGCGCCCCTCGGTCAATCTCGACTCCATACAGTGGTCGGTATCGCCGGCTGAACTCGACAGCATGGATATCGAAATCGATCCGCTGACCAGTCGCGTAAAGATCGTGCCGCATCCCGATTGGTCGGGTCGCCAGCGCGTATTTTGGACGGCGACCGAACCAGCCAGTTCGGTGATTGAGGGACAGCCCGTGCTCTCCGTGCAGGACGCTTCCGATATCATCGTCAACAACCCGCCGGTCTTCTCCTTTCCGCGCGATGCCGATGGGGTACGCCGCGATACGGTGCGCTTTGACGAAGACGTATATTCGTACTTACCTGGCACCGAACCGAGCGTGCGCCGCGCGTTTGTCGCACTAGATTTAGACGACTGGGTGGTCGATCCCGACGGCGATGCGCTGCGCTTTCTCGCCCTCAACTTCGGCGTTGAGCAGACGCCCAACCTGCGCGCTCAGGTTTCGTCGCAGACCAACGAACTGCTGGTGTGGTCAAAGCAGGATTTCAGCGGGACCGATTCGCTGCGGGTGCTGGCCACCGACGGCCTGCGCGGCGGCAACGATACGCTGCGCGTTATTGTGCGCGTGCGCGCGCTGGCCGATGCGCCGCGCTTTACGCTCGAGAGCGAAGAGCGCCAACCCAAGATCAGCCGCGGCGGGTCTAAAGTGTACCTGCTAAAGGAGATCGTCACCGACAGCGATACGCCGGTCGACAGCTTGCTCTTCAATTGGACCGACGATCCCGACGGCCATTTTACCGTCGATACCACGCGCACGGCGGCGGGCTTAGAAGTGGCGGTCAAAGGTCGCTCCGACTACACCGGCGATGGGCGCGTTAGTTTTGTCGTCACCGATCCAGACAGCCTGCAGGACGTCATGGTGCTGTTCTTTACATCTGCCGAAGCGCTGCCGCCCACTGTATTGCGGACCGATATAAAGATCGATCTCTTTCCCGGGGGCGATCCGCACCTAGAAGACTTGGAGCAGTTCGTCAGCGATCCAGACAATGCATTCGGCGATTTGCAGTGGACTATTCCTTCGGGCACGCGCAGTGCGATCACCATCAGCGAAAGTGGTCAGCTTAGCGTAGCGGCTCCGCTCGACTTTATCGGCTACGAGCAGGTCTTGCTCAATGTCGCCGACCCCAACGGGCAGGGGGATACGCTTACACTGCGCATCTATTCGTCCGACGGTGCGCCGGTAACCGGCGGCATTCCCGATCTGGTTATGGACCGGGGCGAGATCAACCAGCAAATCGATTTGGACGATTATTACTTCGATTCCGACAACAGCGACACGGAGGTCGTGTGGGAGTTGCCGGGGTCGAATATTTACGCGCGCAATAATTTAGAGGTGCAGATTGATCCCATCACCCACATCGTCACCTTCTTCGTTCCGGAAACGGCCAATTTTGCCACCGAGCCGGTAATTTTTCGCGTCACCGATCTGGCCGGCACGTCGGCTGTTGACACCATTACGGTATCCATTCGCTCGGGCGGGGGCAGCGTGCCCGATCAGTTTAGCATTCGCCCGCTGCCAACGGGACTGCAGGTTGGCGTCAACCAGCGGCCCGATCTATTCGACCTCGACGACTACGTTATTGCCCCCGACGATTTTGATCTGACGACCCTGACGTGGGAAGTCTCACTGCTAGCGGGCGATAGCTCGGCACCGCGCATACGGGAGGGCAATATCGTCTCCGTTTTCGGTTTTCAATCGGGCACGGATTCGCTGCTTTTTACGGCGCAGGATACGCTGGGACGCGTGCAGTCGGCGACGATGGTGCTGCGCGTCGTCGGGGAAAGCGAAGTGCTTCGGCTGTTATCAATTCCTGATATACAGTTCATTGCAGGACAAACATTTAGAGACTATAACCTAAATGATTATATAGAGGATCGAACGACGAATCCGGACTCGCTCGTGCAGTGGAGCGTAGAGCAGGTTGTCGAATCGGGGCTGATTATTCGCGTAACCAGCGACGAGGCGGTGCAGGCCATCTCGGACGATACGCTAGAGGTGCAGGTCGTCTTCACGGCGCGGAATACGAAAACCGGCATTGTCGGCCGCGATACTGTGCGGGTTATTGCGCTCGACCCGGCGCTGGCCAGCCGCCGGCTACAGGAGTTTCCTCCCGTCATCTTTTCCGCCGGTCGCAGCGATAGCTCTATCGTTTTGAACGATTTTCTCCCGCTCGAATTTTTGTCCACCGACAACGAGGCACCGCCGGTGACCTGGTCGGTTTCCGGCCAGAGCATTACGCAGCCCTTTATCGACCCCGTTCCACCGCACCGTCTGCGCGTGCGCGGGGTCGGCGAACGCGTGGGGGTCGATAGCCTGAACTTCTTTGCCGATATCAGCGGCGGTTTCCGCGCTAAAGGAACGCTGGTGGTGACGGTAGTCGAACCGATCGATGAGTCCACGCTCGAACTGCAGATCGTGCCCAATCCGATGCAGCCCAGCTATATCGACGTGTTTGTCGTTGCCCGCCGCGCGCTGGCCGGCACGCCCAACGTCATTCGCTCCTTTGAAACGATTGATAGCACGGTGGCCGTGCGGCAGATTGAAGACGATTTAGAGGCGCGGGGTGTGCTGATCTGGTCGGGGGGCGTGCAGCTGCACGGTGGCGCCAGTGGCCTAGTTAGTTTTGAGGCGCAGGCCTTTACCGAATTGGGCACCAACGTCAACGATACGGCTTCGGTCGATTTGGCCAGCGTGCAGCTGGGCAAGCGCGTAGCCCTAGCGCACGGCGGCGCACGCCTTGACTTGGCCCCCGATGCACTGAGTGCTGGAAAAGTCGTGGTGTTGCAGAGCGAACGAGCCCAACCCGACGGGCGCGGCAAATGGGCTTCTGACGCAGAACTGGTGTTGCAACGGGAAATTAACGCCTTTCCTATTGGGGAGTCGCTGGCCGAAAGGGGCTTGCTTAGCTGGAGTGGGCCGGCCGAACGTGGCGATGGAATCTACCAGCGCGCGGGGGGCCGTTGGCGCTATCTGGGGCCTGTTGACGGAGCCGTGGACATAGAGTCGCTGGGACGCTTTGGCATTCTGCGCGATGTCCTCGCACCGCGCCTGACGCCCCTTGGCCCTGCCGACGCGCGCTTGGGCGTGTGGCCGGTCGCAGTGGTTGAAGAAGGCAGTGGAATGGGCGAAATCGAAGTGTGGGTCGACGGAGGGCGCCACGCCGGCACGTGGGATGGGGAAGCTGTGCGCTGGGTGCCACAGGACCTGCCCTACAGTGATGTGGTCGAAGTTGAGGTGCGCGTGCGCGACCGCGCTGGCAATGAAACCAGCTGGCGCGGTGCTGGTTCAACCCTGCCGCAGCAGGCCCAGCTCGAGGCCAACTATCCCAATCCGTTTAATCCGCAAACGGTTATCCCCTTCGTCGTGCCGGGTCGAGCTCAAGCGGTACATCTGGCCATCTTCAACGGCGCGGGGCAAGTGGTACGTGAATTGCTAAATGATGCTGTGATGGCGCCGGGACGGCACGAGATTGTGTGGGATGGGCTCGACGCCAACGGGGCCGGGGTTAGCTCGGGCGTGTATATATACCGTCTGCGGACGGCTGAAATTACTTCCGTGCGGCGCATGACGCTGCTGAAGTAGGGAGCAAAAATGAACGCGATATATTTGCTGGGATTGGCCGTGATCGGCAGTGCGCTGGTGGCCTGTGGCGGCGGCAGCGGCGTGGGGCCGCAGGAACTGCTCAAACAGGAGCAGCAGCTGCGCGATCGCCTGCCCATCGATTGGAGCAATTACAACGACGGCGACTACGAAGGGGCTATTAACTTCTTCACCAATACGCTCGAAAAGGCCGAAACCTACGAGGGGCCGGAGTCCATTCTCAACGAGATAAAGTCCGAGGCGCACAACGGCCTTGGCTGGGCCTTTTTTCAAATGCAGAGCTTGGAAGCGGCGGCCACCTCATTTCAGCAGTCCACCACACTCAATCGCCGCAATGCCGATGCGTGGGCAGGCTACGCGGGCGTGGCGCTGGCGCGGCGGCTCTACAACGAGGCCGTCCAGTTCGCCATTCAGGCGCTGTCCGTCGATGCCAACTATAACTCGTCCTTCCGCATCGACGAATCAGAGCGGCAAATGGGGCACGATAACTTCGACGATCGCCATCTGCGGCTTATTTTAGCCGAAGCCTATTTTCAGCTGGGTCGCTACAGCGCGATCGACCGACCCGATCCCAACAATGCCTCTGCACAGCTGCGCATGGTAAACGAAGAATTTGCATTTCGCGATCCCGGCCAACTGCTCCAGGAACTGAGCCTAGCGGCGATCGATTTGCAGCAGGAGCAGGGGAGCGGGTTCTGAGGTGAGAAGAATATTCTCCTACGCCATTTTGCTGCTGAGCCTCTTTGCCGGTCTACAGGCGGCAAACGGCCAGAACCTGTCGCTGCTGCGCCGCCCGATCAATGCGGCGATTAGTCCGCCGATGGGGCAGGGGTTGGACTTGCTGCACGGCGCTGAGCCGCTGGGCAAGGGGCGGTTTCGCATGCGCATGACGCACCGCTCAGACCCCATTGTCGTGCCCGAATTGGGCGATGGGACGATCTACACCGGCAATTACGGTTTTGCCTACGGGTTGGGCGAGGCGATGGAGTTGAGCTTTGCGGTGCCTTTTTTGCTCGATGCGGCGGGTGGATTCAATAAATACGGTTCTGGCGATCCTACGCTGGGCCTAAAGATATCGCGGCCGGGCAGATTGCCGAGTGGTTTCTACATGGGCTATCAGTTTCTGCTCGGCTTGCCCTTTGGCTATAAGGGGCAGCACACGATCGACAAAATTGGCGGCATTCGCTCGTTCAGCAGCGAGTCGCTCGATATGGGCCTGCAGATTCTGAGCGATATGAACTTCAAAAAGGTGTCGTTTTACTTTAACGGCGGCTACTATCGTTCGGCTAATCCCGAAGTGCTGGCCCAGCTCATCTATGGCTTCGGCTTGGAAGTAGGAAGGGCCAACCGCCGCTTCAGCTTTAACGGCGAGTACCAGTCGCAGGTGGCCTTTGCCGAACAGGCGCAGGCTAAGGGTATTTTAAAGTTTGGCGTGCGCATTAACGTCTTTCGCGGGGTGCAGTTAGAGGTCAACCGCCTGATGGGCATGCTCGATTACCCCGTTTCCTCGTCGGTGTCCTTTGGTTTGCGCATGCACGGGTTTGTTACCGGGCGCCGCCGCCTCGAATCGCGCTTTGCTCTCTACGAGCCCCAAGAGCCCCCGCGCCGACTCTACCAGCCCGCACAGGTGCTGCGTCTAGCCATCGTCGACTTCGAAGGGTTTGAAGAGTTTGGCGCCGGGCAGCGCCTAGTCGAGAAGATCAAAACGCAGTTCGAACCGCACGATAGCCTTGAAGTGGTCGATTTGAAGCGCTTTGCCGATATCCCCAAGGAGGGCTTTCTCAAACCGCGGGAGGCACTCGAATTGGCGCAGAAACTCGGCGTAGACGTGGTGGTGACGGGGGTAGTATCCAACTTTGAAGTCGACCGCTTTGCCGGTCTGCAGGTGCCCTTTGTCGTCAAATTGCCCGAGGCACAGGTGGAAGTTGGTCTGCGCTATCGAGTGCTGGTCTTCGACGATACCAAAACGCAAATGCAGGCCTTCTCACAGGAGGCGATGGGGTTTAGTCGCCTGCGCAAGGGGATGCGCCTGCTGCCACCCGACCGACGCGACGTGACGGCTACCGCATCGGCGGGTGATCTGCAGCGGGTACAAGAACAAGCACTCGATAACCTCGTCAACAATATGCTGGCCTCGATGGCCTCGCAGTTTACCTGGGTTCCACCCGACTTTCTGCCATGAAACGATTGGCCTTATCCGCCGGCCTTTTGGCCACGGCAGTCTGCATGGCGACGCTGGCTGTAGGCTGTGCACTGTCGGTGGCGCCAACCAGCTCGCAGGATCGGCAGATTACGATCGAGTTGGCTTCCTATCCAGCGCGCATATCGGCCAACGACAGCACGGCGACGGCTGAGGTGTGGGCTACGATTCGCAAGGGCAACAAGCCGGTAGCCGACAGCACGCTGGTGGTCTTTGCCACTACCGTAGGCGAGATAACCGCCGCCAGCCTGACGCGCGATGGGTTGGCCATAGCCTTTCTCCTCAGTCCGGGCGACGGGCGTCCACAGCGCGCAGAAATCATTGCCCAGGCGCTGACCGTGCGCGATACGCTCGAGGTCGATTTTGTTATAGTCGAATAGCTCGGCTTGACGTAAACCCCATATCAACTATATAATTGGGTCTACACCCCCAAGGGCAGGAAGCGCCGCGCGGCGGCTCTCTTTCGCCCGATGACGTATCCCCTTGTTTCACATATAGCATCCCCTTGCTAGTGCGGCACGCGTATGTCCAGTGCAGACCAAATGGGGTTTGAGTTTGGCGATAGCCGTCCTGTGCGCTCGAGCGGGACCGAGGTGGAACGGGCCTGTGTGCGCTGTCGCCGGGCTGTGCCGGTACCGGCTTGGTACGCCGAGATGGTCGACCTGCACTTTTGCGGTGCGGTCTGCCGCCAGCAGTGGGTCGAGCAGCAGCCGGACTTCCAGCCACGTCTTGGCCTGTCCAGCCGACGGCGGGGCGCCAACTGGGACCAGCAGGCGCGGCGGGCGCGCGAGCGAGACGGCTATGCTTGCCGAGTCTGTGGCGTTAGCGAAGAAGAGATTGGTCGCCAGCTCGACGTGCACCACAAAATCCCCTATCGCAGTTTCAAGTCCAACGTCGAAGCCAACAAATTGGAAAACCTCGTTTCCGTCTGCGCCTCGTGCCATGCAAAACTCGAGGGGCAGCTGCGTCGCGAGCTCCCTCTCTTTGGCAAGGCATAGGCCGTTGGTTGGGGGAGATGTGAGCCAGAGCGAATTGGATTTTAGCATTGTCATGCCGGCCTTTAACGAAGCGGGTGCCATCGGTCCGGTGCTCGATCGCTTGAGAGAGGAGCTCGACGCGCTCGAAAGACGCTACGAGATTCTCGTCGTTTCCGATGGCTCGACCGATGGGACGGCGGATGCGGTGCGCGCGGTCGGCGGCGCGGTGCGCCTCCTTGAACATCCCTACAATATGGGCAACGGTGCGGCGATAAAGACCGGTATTCGCCATGCGCGCGGCCAGGTGCTGGTGTGCATGGATGCCGACGGCCAGCATCGACCGGAGGACATTCAGCGCTTTTTAAGCGAATGCGCTCGCTACGATATGGTGGTGGGTGCGCGCAGTCGCGCTTCTCAGGCCGGCTGGCACCGGAGCTTGGCCAACCGCATATACAACTCGTTTGCCAGCTATGTGACGGGTCGGCCAATCGAAGATTTAACCTCCGGTTATCGGGCGATGCGGCGCAGCGTTGCGCAGCGCTTTGTCGGTTTGTTGCCCAACGGATTTTCCTACCCAACGACGATTACGCTGTGCATGCTGCGCGCCGGTTTCAGCGTTACCTACATTCCCATAGATGCTCCAAAGCGAGTGGGGAAGAGCAAGATACGCGTCCTATCGGACGGACCAAAATTTCTCATGGTCATCATGAAGATCTGCATGCTCTTCGCTCCGCTAAAAATATTCCTACCCGTCAGCACCTATTTATTTCTTATGGGAGTAGGCTATTACGGCTACACGTTTTTTACCGAACACCGCTTCACCAATATGTCGATGCTCCTTTTTACGACTTCCGTCATGGTATTCATGATGGGGCTGATTGCCGAGCAGGTGGCGCTGATGCGCTCCGAACGGGCCGAGAGCGCGTGATTGCAATGCATATCGTCTTCTTTGGCACCTACGTCCTATCGGATGCGTATCCGGTCAACGGAGTTCTTTTCGAGGGAACGCGCGCGGCTACGCGCCAGGTCCGAGTTTGCCGCGTCGAACTGTGGCAGGGCTTTTTACACCGCGCCTTCGGCGGCGGGATCGGGCGCTGGCTGCGCTGGTGTTTGCGCGCGCTGGGTTGCTATGTCCGCCTATTAGGGCAATACCTGCGCTGCGGCGAGCACGACGTCGTCGTGGTGGGCTATCCCGGCTATCTGGATATCGTTCTCGCGCGGTTGCTCAACCTATTTTCGCGGCGCGTGCTGGTGCTGGTATCGTTTATCTCTCTCTACGACACGGTCGTGCTCGACCGAGGGCGCGTCGGCCCAAAGAGCGTGCGCGCGCGGTTACTCTACGCCATTGACCGGCTCGCCTTCCGCTGTGCCGACTGGGTGCTGGTCGATACGAACGCATTGGCTGCCTACTATGCCGAACTGTTCGATCTACCGCAAGATACCTTTCGCAAAAGCATGGTGGGCAACGTTTTTGATCGCTTTCAGCCGGCCGCATGGCAGAGGCGAGACGACGCCATCTTGCGGGTGCTGTTCTTTGGCACCTATGTGCCGCTGCACGGGGCCGAGTTTATCGTTGAAGCGGCTGAGGTGCTGCGCGGTGCACCGGTTGAGTTTACCCTGATTGGCAAGGGCCAAGAATTTGAATCCGTGCGCCGGCGCGCGGGGGAAAGCGCTCTGCAACAGGTGCGCTTTATCGACGAGTGGTACAGCGTCGAGCAGCTGGCCGAAGCGATGCGCCAGGCCGATGTCTGCCTGGGCATTTTTGGCGCGACAGCCAAGGCTTCGCGCGTGATACCCTACAAGGTGTTCGGCGCGCTGGCCCTGGCCCGTCCCGTAATTACGCGCGACTCGCCGGCTATCCGCGAGCTACTAGTCGACGGCGAGTCGGTTCTGCTCTGTCCGGCCGGCGATGGGCAGGGGCTGGCCGCATCGATTGAACAGCTGCGCGCCCAGCCCGAACTGTGCCAACGCCTGGGCGAAAACGGCTATGCCCGCTATAGGGCACACGCTACGGGCGAGGCCATTGGCCGCGAATTTGTCGAGGGTCTAGAGCGTGAGATGGCTGGGCGTGGACGCTAACGTGCCGATGGTACGGACGCGCTGGGGCGAGAGTGAGATTCGCGGTCCCGTGCACCTGTTCCGCGAGCGGCTGCTGATGCGCCTATTTCGCACCCTTCTGCAGCGGGGCCGCGTGCTCGATGCTGGCTGCGGCAGCGGCAGCATGGCACTGGATTTGTGCGCGGCCGGCTACGCGGTCGACGCGGTGGAACAGTCGCCGGAATTCGTCGATACCGTGCAGAAAAAAGTGGCTGAGCGCGGTTGGCAAGAGCGCCTGCACGTGCTGCGATCCTCCGTGACGCAGCTGCCCTTTGCCGATGGGGCGTTTGACGGTCTTGTCTGCGGCGAAGTGCTCGAGCACGTCCTGCCCCAAGACGGGGGCGACGAGGCGGCCGTGCGCCAGTTTCACCGGGTGCTCAAACCGGGCGGCGCGCTGGTGGCCAGCGTCCCGCTCAATCCGCGCCTGTGGGACTTTAGCGACGATTGGGCGCGCCACGTAAAGCGCTACTGGCGCGGAGAATTTACCGCGCTCTTTGCCGATAATGGCTTCGCCGTCGAGCGGGTGCGCGTATGGGGCTTTCCGCTGGGTCGCATCTACCATCGCCTGCTCTTTGCGCCCTGGCTGCTGCGCACGCAGGGACAGGACATTGCGCAGCGCGAAGGGCGCGCCGATACGCGCGCCGGGCGCCATCGCCTGGTGGTAGAAAGCATTGCTTGGGCGCTGCGGGCCGACGAGCTCTTTGCCCGCTGGCCGTGGGGGCGCGGCGTCGTAGTGGCGGCGCGGCGCCTAGCCTAACGGGATAATACGGGGATTTAATATGGTGGGCATTGCCGTAGTGGGCGCCGGCTATTGGGGCCCCAATCTAATTCGCAACTTTGCGGCTGTGGGGAGCTTAGTCGGGGTGGTAGACCGCGACGGCGAGCGCCTCGATCGGCTGCGCTCGGCCTATCCCGGCGCGCTCTTTGCCTCGGAGATCGACGACGCGCTGGCCAGCGATGCCGTGCACGGAATTGCGCTGGCCACGCCGGCTTCTTCCCACTATGCGCTGGCCCAGCAGGCGCTGCGCGCCGGCAAGAGCGTCTTTGTCGAAAAGCCGCTGGCGCAGACGGCCGACGAGTGCCGCGATCTCATTCGCATCGCCGAAGATATGGGCGCGGTGCTCATGGTCGGCCACACGTTTGAATACAACGCCGCCGTCCAGTACGTCGACGAGTGCATCGCGCGCGGCGAATTGGGGCAGATCTACTACATCTATTCTCAGCGGCTCAACCTAGGCGTTGTGCGCCGCGATATTAACGCGCTGTGGAATTTGGCGCCACACGATATTTCCATCGCTCTGCGCTGGTTGAAGAAACGGCCTCGGCGCGTCGATGCGCGCGGCTATACCTATCTGCAGCCGGGGATTGAAGACGTGGTCTACCTCAATATGGAATTCGACGACGGCATTGCCGTGCACGTGCACGTCAGCTGGCTCGATCCGAGCAAGGTGCGCCGCATGACGGTGGTGGGCAGCGAAAAAATGGCCGTCTACGACGACGCCAGCACGGAAGCCAAAATACAGCTCTACGACAAGGGGATTGACCGCCGCGGCATCGACGGTTCGCTAGGCGATTTCGACTCGTTTGGCAAGTTTCAGCTCATTCAGCGCGCCGGCGACGTATTGCTGCCGCGCATCGATTTTTCCGAACCGCTGCGCACCGAATGCCAGCATTTTGTCGACTGCATTGCCGAGGGCAAAAAGCCGCTTACCGATGGCGAAAACGGCCTGCGCGTAGTCGAGGTGCTGGAAGCGGCGTCGCGCTCGTTGGAGCGCGGAGGCGTTAGCATCGATATAGACTAAATGGGAGTTACCCGTGTACAAGGATAAAAAAATATCGCTGGTCATTCCGGCTCACAACGAGGAGCGCCTTATCCGTCCGACGCTGGAGGGCGTGCCCAATACGATAGATCGGGTGTATGTAATTGACGATGCCAGTCAGGACAGCACCTGCGCCGTGGTCGAGCGCTTTGCTGAGAGCGATCCGCGCGTGGTCTTGCTGCGCCACGAAGCCAACAAAGGGGTAGGTGCGGCGATTATCACCGGCTATTTGCAGTCGAGTGCCGACGGGTACGATATCGCCGTGGTCGTCGGCGGTGACAATCAGATGCCGTTAGAGGTCGTCGACGATCTAATTGAACCGGTGGCTAGCGGCGCTTTTGACTACGCTAAGGGCAATCGCTTTCTCATGCCGCAGGTCGGTCTGGACGGCATGCCGTGGACGCGCTTTATCGGCAATGCGCTCATTTCGATCATGACCAAGATGGCTTCGGGTTTTTACAAGATCTTCGACGTCGTCGATGGCTATACGGCCATCAGCAAGCGCGCCATCGATATGATCGACTGGGGCAAGGCGTGGAAGGGCTACGGCTATCCGATGGACTTTCTCGTGCGCCTCAACGCCTATGGCCTGCGCGTCAAAGACGTGCCGCGTCGGGCGATTTATCTAGAGGGTGAGCGCCAATCGCAGATCAAAGGGGTCGACTATGCCCTGCGCGTTACGCCGATGATGGTGCGCGGTTTTTTCTGGCGCCTGCTCAGCAAATACCTCGTCCGCGACTTTCACCCGCTGTTCTTCTTCTATCTCTTTGGCCTATTTCTGCTGCCGCTGGGCGTGCTCTACGGCGCGTTCCTCATTTACCAGCAGTTTACAGGAGAAGGCGTGACGGGACCGCGCTCGGTGGTCTGCGCGCTGATGATTATCATGGGCATCCAATTTCTGCTCTTTGCCATGCTCTACGACATGCAGGAGAGCGAATGACGTCGCCCAGAGTGCTGATGCTGACGACCGGTTTCCCGCGCTTTGTCGGCGATCTCTTTGGTTCGTTTGTCTTCGAGCAGGCGCGGGCTCTCGTCGCGCGCGGCGTGGACGTCGAAGTGCTGGCACCGCACGAGCGCGGGATTGCGCGAAGCGAAGAGGTGTGCGGCGTTGGCGTGCGCCGCTTTCGCTATGCTTGGCCGGCCGCGCTGCAGAGAGTAGCCTACGGCGGCGGTATTCCAACCAATGTCCGGCGCAGCTGGTTGGTGCGTTTTGAGCTGCCTTTTTTTCTATTGGGCTACGCGCTGGGTGCGCGGCGTTGCGCAGGGCGAGCCGATTTGGTGCACTGTCATTGGACCGTGTCGGGATTGGTGGCCCTGTGGGCACTGGGGCGCAAGAAAAAGATCGTACTCAGCGTGCGCGGCAGCGACGTCAACTTGTTTAACAAGGGCGTGCTGCGCCGCTTGAACGGCTACATTGCCGGGCGCATGGATCGCATCGTCGCCGTGAGTGCCGACATCGGAGAGCAGTTGGCGGCAGGGGGCGTCGAGCGCGAAAAAATTGCCGTGATATACAACGGCGTCGACGAGCGCTTTTGCCCTGGCCACCGAGAAGAACAGAGGCGGGTGTTGGATATACCCACCGGCCACTTCGCCGTCCTATTTGTCGGCCTCCTCGTGCCGGTAAAAGGCGTCGAGATCTTACTGGAAGCGCTTTCTGCCTGGCGTGCGGAGCCCAACTGGATCTGCCTGCTCGTGGGCGATGGACCCCTCCTCAACGAGCTCAACGCCCGCTGCACGGAACTAGGCGTTGCGCACGCCGTGCGCTTTGTCGGTCGGCGTCCTTCGCAGGAAATACCGCAGTGGATGCAGGCGGCTGACACTCTAGTGCTGCCCAGCTATTCTGAGGGTAGGCCCAATGTCGTGCTGGAGGCGCAGGCATGCGGCCTTCCCGTCGTCGCTACGCGCGTTGGCGGCACGCCGGAGCTGGTGCGCGACGGAGAGACGGGCCTGCTCGTCGATCGCGGCAGCGTCGAGCAGCTGCGCGCGGCGCTGTCCCTGCTGCGCCGAGATCCTTCTCGTCGCAGCACAATAGGATTTCAGGCGCGCCGGCATGTTGAGGAGAGTGGCCAGACTTGGGCGCGCAGTGCCGAGGCGCTGCAAGCCCTCTACGCCGACGTGCTCGAGGGAGGCTGATATGTGCGGCATTGTCGGAACGGTGCGCGCCGATGGCCGGCGTCCAGTCGAAGAAGCCACTGTGCGCGCCATGTGCGATGCCATCGTTCACCGCGGCCCGGACGAAGAAGGCTTTTTCTTTGAGGAGAATGTCGGCTTGGGCATGCGCCGTCTGCGCGTTATTGACTTGGAAGCAGGACAGCAGCCGATGGAAAATGAAGACGGCCGCCTGCGCGTCGTCTTTAACGGCGAAATTTACAACTACCGGCATTTGCGTCGCCAACTGCGCGAGCGAGGCCACGTGCTGCGCTCGAATTCCGATACGGAAGTGATCCTCCACCTCTACGAAGAGCACGGCGTCGAGTGCTTTGCCCATCTGCGCGGCATGTTTGCCATTGCGCTGTGGGATGGTCGGCGTCGCGAACTCGTGCTGGCGCGCGATCGGCTGGGCAAAAAGCCCTTATTCTACGCGCAGACTGCGGGCGGGATCAGCTTTTCCTCCGAGCTCAATAGTTTGCTCTGCGATCCAGAAGTAGAGCGCGCAGTCGACCCGCAGGCCATTGACGAATACCTGAGCTATCTCTTTGTGCCGCATCCACGCACTATATATAAGGGAGTGCGGAAACTGCCCCCGGCCACTTGGGCGGTATTCTCGGATGGGCAGCTGCGCACAGGGCGCTATTGGCAGGTCGACTACGAAGAGCCCGCAGCGCCGCCGCCGCTGGACCAGCAGGTCGAACGCCTCGATGAACTACTGCGCGAAGCGGTGGCCCTGCGCCTGGTGGCCGACGTGCCGGTCGGCGCCTTTCTGAGCGGTGGCTTGGACTCGAGCCTGATCGTTGCGCTGATGCGCGCAGTGGGCCACGAGCGCGTGCGCACCTTTTCCATTGGGTTTTCCGAATCGTCCTTTGACGAGCTGGCCTATGCGCGCCAGGTCGCCGACGCGTTGGAAACGCAGCACGAAGAATGCGTCGTCGACTACCAAGTGGAAGAGCTCGTCCCGCAGCTTCTGCGCCACTTTGGCGAGCCGTTCGCCGACTCGTCGGCCATTCCGCTCTATCACCTAGCGCGCATGACGCGACGGGGCGTAACGGTTGCGCTCAGCGGAGACGGCGGCGATGAAATCTTCGGCGGCTATCGGCGCTACCAGGCGCGCTTGCTGGCCGATCGCTACAATCGCTGGCCGGCCTGGGCCGGGCGTGCGGTAGGCGAGTGGGCGCTAGAGCAACTGCCCGAGCCCGACGGCTATTATGGCCGGAGTTGGCGCAAGAAGGGGCGTCGCTTTATTGAGTTTGCCCGCGCGGTGCGCGAGGCGCCGCACACGAGTTGGGCTTTTTTTTTACCCAAAAAGAAAAAAGGGCGCTGTATGCGGAAAATTTTGCCGATACACTCAGTAGGGAGAGGGCGGAACCAAGTTATACCGAGTATTGGCAAGCGGCGGCGCGGGCTGGGCAACAGGCTATGCTGCGCGCCGATCTCAGCACCTACTTAACCGATGATATACTAGTCAAAGTCGATCGCATGAGCATGGCGCACTCGCTTGAGGTGCGCTCGCCCCTCCTCGATCAAGAGGTCGTAGAATTTATGGCGCAGGTATCTAGACAACAGAAATATACCTATGGGCAGAGCAAAGTGCTGCTGCGCGCGTTAGCCGAGCGCTATGTGCCCAAGGCCATTTTCGACCGACCTAAGCAGGGGTTTGCCATTCCGCTGGGCGAGTGGCTGCGCGGTCCACTGCGCCCTTGGTTGCAAGAGGTGCTGCTGGCGCCCCGCGCTCTGCAGCGCGGCCTTTTTGCGCCGGATGCGCTGGAGTCGATGGTGTCCCATCACGTCGCCCAGCGGCGCGATTACAGCCAGCAGCTATGGGCTTTGCTCATGCTCGAAATGTGGTTTATTGAAGGAGAAAGGGCGTGAAGCTGCACTGGGCACAGGCCGTCCGTGCCGTCGGCTTGGGCCTTTTAGCCTGGCTGATTACCCGCGCTGATTGGGGTCAATTACACGCATATATAGCCGGTGCGAACCTCCACTATCTATTTATTATGCCTGTATTTACGGTGGCAATGGTCGCCGTTCGTGCCTGGCGTTGGAATCGCCTCTTGAGCGTACACGGGGTGGCGTTTTCGCCCTGCAGAGCGTGGACGGCCTATGCCGCGGGCGTATTTTTGGGCGTTTTTACGCCGGGGCGCTTGGGCGATCTGGCCAAAGCGCTGTACGCCCGCGATGAGCGCGGTCTGCCGTGGAGCCAAGCTCTGGCCGGCGCCGTGCTCGACCGCCTATTCGACGTCGCCTGCATGGGACTGGTGGCCCTGTGGGCGTTGGCGCATCTGGGCTGGATGGGGGATTGGGGAGAGGGCGCGCTGTCCTCGGGAAGAGGGTGGGCGCTTGGTGGCTTGTTTTTTGCTGTTGGCGCAGGGACGTGGTTTGCCGGACGCGCCTTATTAAGGAGCCCTTCAGACCGAGCGCCCCTCGGGCGCCTAGCGGCTTTTTTACGCAGGATGGGCCGACAGGTCGGCGTGCTGTTTCGCGCCGCCGGTAAGAGCGCGCTGGCGCTGACCTTATTGGCCTACGCCATTTATTTTGCACAGACGATTTGCATTGCGCGGGCCCTCTACTTGCCCCTGTCGGCCGCCGACGTGGTCGCGTCGATCGCGTTGGTTGGCTTGGCCTCTTTTTTGCCGCTCTCCGTTGCCGGCTTGGGCACGCGCGAGGGCTTATTGGCCCTGATTATGGCGCATCGCGCGGTGCCGGAGAGTCTGGAGGCTGCGCTGGCCTATTCGGCGCTTTTTTTTGCTTTTTGCTTTGCCGTACCTGGGTTGTTGGGCTTTGCCTGTTTTTGGGCGCGTCCGCTCTCCCTGCAGGCACTACGCGGTTCGGCGAGCAGGGAATTTAACGCGGGGGAAGACGTATAATGGACGAACTCTTTGCGCTGCCGAGAGGCGCAGGTCAAGATGCATGCGACGTATCGGTCGTGCTTGCTGCCTACAACGAAGCGCACTGCATCGAGCAAGAATTGGATATTGTGTGCCAGGCGCTCGATGCCTCGCGCTTTAGCTACGAAGTGCTGGTCGTTGACGATGGTTCGAGCGATGCAACGGCGCAGCTTGTCGAGGCCTGTGACCACGCCTCCGTGCGGCTCATACGCCACCGGCGCAATCAGGGATCGGGCGCGGCGCGCAAGACCGGCACGCTGGCCGCGCGCGGGCACTTTGTCGTCTGGTCCGACGTCGATTTGACCTATCCCAACGGCCGCATCCCAGACCTCGTTCAGCATCTGATCAATATCGATGCCGATCAGGTGGTCGGTGCGCGCGACAGCGAACGCGGCACGATGAAGGTGCTGCGCGTGCCGGCCAAATTTTTTATCCGCCGACTCGCCTGCTTTTTAACAGGGACGCATATTCCCGATCTCAACTCGGGACTGCGCGTGTTTCGCCGCGCGGTCGGCCTGCACTACGTCGATCTACTGCCCAAGGGATTTTCCTGCGTAACGACTATTACGCTGGCGTTCTTGTGCAATGGACACAGTGTCGAATACGTGCCGATCCGCTACGCCAAGCGAGCGGGCAAGTCGAAGTTCCACCCACTTAAAGACACCTACCGCTACATCACGCAGGTCGCGCGCATGGTGACCTATTTTGAGCCGCTGAAGATTTTTCTGCCGATGAGCATCGCCCTAGTGGGCCTCGGCGCGCTTTCCAGCGCGTTTAACCTGTGGCGCACGGGGACGATGCAGGAAATGGATATGATGATTGCCATGGGCGGTTTTCTCGTCGGCGTGCTGGGGCTTATTGCCGACCTATTCGTGCAGTATCAACGCAAAATGGAGAGGTTGATTTCATCGCTACCCGAGACTGGCGCCGAGAAGTCGAGTTTATCCTCGGAACTGCACCGCGAATTCTAAGTCAGCAAGATCGCGATCCCGACTCGCTGACGTTCGGCAGTTTTGATCGCTCTCACTGGCATTTCAAAATACGCGACTTTTCCTCGGCCGTGCTGCAGCAGAGCGCGCTGACGCTGGCGCTGCTCTACGACACGCCGTTGGAGCACAGCCCGTATTATCGGAACGAGCGGGTGCGCGATTGGGCGCTGGCCGGCGTGCGCTTTTGGGCGGGCATTCAGCACGCCGATGGCGCGTTTGATGAGTATTATCCGTGCGAGCACGGCTATATCCCGACGTCGTTTTCGCTCTTTGCCGTGGCCGAGGCGTGTCGGCTGTTGGGCTGCGATAACGACGCGGTACTACGCGCCTGTCGCCGCGCCGCACGCTACTTGGCACACAACGAAGAGCGCGAGGCGCTCAACCAGGAGGCGGCCAGCATGCCCGCTCTCTATGCCGCCCACCTGCTTACGGGCGAGGCGTGGATGGGGGAGGCGGCCAGAGCCAAGTTCGAGCGCTTTGTCCAGCGCCAAAGCCCCGACGGCTTTTTTGCCGAATACGGCGGAGCGGATCTGGGCTATCTGAGCACGACGCTTGATTTTCTCCTCGAGTACGCGCGCTTGAGCGGCGACGACCGCGTATGGGATATTGCCGATAAGATCGTCGATTTTTGCAGCTATTTCGTGCATCAAGACGGCAGCGTGGGTGGCCAATACGGATCGCGCAACACGGAGTACTTCTTACTCAGTCCGCTCTGCTTGTTGGCCGGCCGCTCGCCCGTCGCACGGGCTATGCTTGGCCGGTTGCGCACGGGTCAGCAAGGGGTATTGGCTTATTATGGCGCCTTTGACGATCGCTACCTGTGCCACAATATGCTGCACTCGCTTTTGCGCGCCGTGCGCTATGCACCGGGCGACGAACTCGAGGGCGCAGTGCTGCCCTGTGACAGCGAGCACGAACGCTACTTTGAAGATGCCGGCTTGCTGAGCATTCACCAGCGCGGTGCACACCTAGTGTGCGGGTTGAGCAAGGGCGGCGTTATGCGCCTATTTAGCGCTGGCCGCGAAGTCTTCAGCGACTATGGCTACCGCCTAGAAGGGGCCAACGGCACGCCATCGGCCAGCAGTTGGCTGCGCGCAGACGCGCTGCGGGGCGGTTCACAGGGAATCTATCGCGTCGAGGGCGCCTTTGCCGAAGTGCCGCGCCAGCGCGTTACGCCCCTCAAGCATATGGGCCTGCGCATACTGGCGCGTGCGTGGGGTAAGCGACTCATACCGATGCTAAAAAAGCGCCTGATCTTTGTCGATCGCGCGGGGCCTGGACGCTATGCGCGACAGCTTAGCATGGGGCAGGGGACGCTGCAGATAGAGGACGAGTTGACCTTGGAGCACGGAGCGCGCCGAGCGTATGCGGCCGATAAATTTTCCCTGCGCCACGTGGCTTCGTCCAAGTATTACGCCGTTGACGAGTTAACCGAGCGCTCCTCTCGGCAGTGGCAGGGGATGGGGAAGCACAGCGTAGTGCGCCGCATCGATCTGTGCGATGGACAGGTGCACCTAGCGGAAGAGAGTGCCTAAAACGTGGTAGATACGATTCGACAAGAGCCGCCCTGCAGCACCTCGTTCAGCGCACTGCGGGATGAGGTCATTGACGCAGGGCTGTGCACGCGCTGCGGCAGCTGCGTTGGGGTTTGCCCAGACAGTGCGCTGAAAATCGATGATGTACTGGGCGAATGCTTGCCGGTGCAGGTCGATGCCTGCAGCGACTGCGGTTTGTGCCACGAGGGCTGTTCGGGCAAAGACGTGCCCTTTGCCCAACTCAATGAGCAGGTCTTTGGCCAGCAGCCAACCAATCGACTGTTGGGCAACGTGCGCAACCTATTTGTCGGACACGCTAGTCAACTGGGCGTGCGCGCGCGCGGCGCCAGCGGCGGGGTGATTACCGCCGTGTTGCACTATCTGCTGGAGACGGGCAAGGTCGATGGGGCCATCGTGTTGGTGATGGACGAAGCGCGCCCTTGGGTGGCCAAGCCGATTATTGCGCGCACCGCCGAGGACATTCAGGCGGCGGCGCAGAGCAAATACAGTCTGAGCCCCGTTAACACGATCTTTTCCGAACTGGCCCAATTGGAGGGTCGCTTCGCCTATGTTGGTCTGCCCTGCCAGGTGCACTCGCTGCGCAAACTGCAGGCAGCAGGTCATCCTGCGGCATTAAAGATCGACTATGTCCTTGGTTCGTACTGTGGCAATATCCTGCACTTTGACGCGGTGCGCAGCTTTTTGCGCAACAACGGCGTCCATTCGGTAGAGGAGATTGCCGACCTGCAGTATCGCGCCGGTGAGTGGCCCGGGCAGATGCAAGTCACGCTGCGCAGCGGCGAAGTGATCGCTCTGAAGAAATTCTACGCCAACTATCTGATTCCTTTTTTCATGGTAGACCGCTGCACGATGTGCACGGACTTAGCGAACGAATTTGCCGATATCGCCTGCGGTGATGCGTGGTCACCGGTGTACGAGGAGCGCGGCAAGGGCTGGTCGCTGGTGATGGGCCGCACAGAGCGCGGCGAGTCGCTGCTCGATGAAATGGCCGCTGCCGGATTCCTAACGCTGCAGGAGATCGAAGAGCAGGCGGCCGTCGGCATGCATTCGCATATGTTGGACTTTAAAAAGCGCGGGGCTTTTTTGCGCATGGAGCGGCGCGAGAAAAGGGGTAGAGCTGTGCCCAACTACGGCTTTAGGGCCGTTGACATTCCCTGGCAGCGCCGCGCCTTTGAATGGCTCCTGGCGCTCCTGTTTTGGATGTGTGCGCAGCCGGCGGCGCGCTGGGCCGTCGAGCGCTTTCCCGTGCGCATTACCGGCGAGCTATTTGAGCGCGCACGGCGCGGCTGGAAGCGCATGACGCGCACGACCAAGCGGCGCGGACTGGCCGATGTGCAGTTTGAAACAACCGGCGATGGACATGAATAAGAGCCCAGTGGCCTTTCTCGGTGTAGAGCAAACGCGCGACTCGGTTTTCGACTCGGTAGCCCGCGCGATGGAACTGGTCGCTTGGGACGAGGGCCGCGAGCCGAGTAGCCTGTTTCTCAAGGTCAATTTGCTCAGCCGCGAAGTTATGCCAGGGCAGTGCACCTCTCCGTGGGTCTTTGAAGGCGTGCTGCGCCACGTGCGCGCGCGCTATCCAAGTGCCGAGATCTGCTACGGCGATTGCGAAGTAGCCACCAGTCGCCAAGTCGACGATGCGGTGCGCAACTGGGGTTTTTTGAGCATTGGTGAGCGCTACGGCGCGCGCTTTGTAAACCTTTCGCAAACCGGCACGCGGCCGGTGAATGTCGGTCCTATTTTTGGTCGTCTTGATATGCCCGAGGTGCTGCTCGATAGCGACGCGCTGATTACGCTGCCGATAATTAAGACGCACTGCATAACGCCGTTTACTGGGGCGATGAAAAACCAGTGGGGGCTGCTGCCGCGCGCGCGCTTTAAGTTTCACCCCGTCGTGCACGAGGCCATTGGCGAAGTAAACGCCTATTTTGCCGGGCGCATGCGACTAGGCGTGGCCGATCTGACCGTTGCAATGGAAGGGCCGGGGCCGCGCGTCGGCCTACCCAAGGTCTGCGATCGCATTATGGCTTCGCGCGATTTGGTCGCACTCGATACGCTAGCCGGGCAATACATGGGCTTTGAGCGCGACGAGGTCGAGTTTCTACTGCACGCCGAAAAGAGGGGGCTGGGTAGCATGGAAGTGGAGGTCGTAGGCGATCCTTTTGAGCGCAATCGCTTTCAGCGTGGCCACGGAGGCGACTACGTCGTATATCGCTGGCGCGACCGCATTGCCGGCATGCCCGTGTTTAAGACGTTCCTGCAGCAAGATTGGTTTTTTAAGCCGCTGGGATGGGTTGCCTCCTGGTATGCGCGCCACAGTTGGTATCGCACAACGGGTTATCCACGCGCGCTGCACATTTGTCGCACAACGGGCTATGGGGATGAATTTTCACCCTTGTTGGAGCGCTTTGCATGAAGGAAAATCCGCTAAAGTACTCGCTGACGACGCGCTTTAAAGAGCGCCAGATTTTGCGCCTGTTGGATATACAACCTGGCGACCGCTTGCTCGATGTCGGCTGCGGTATTGGCTATCTGAGCGGTTTGGCCCGTGCCTGCGGCGCGCGCGTGGTTGGCATCGATATGAGCAAACGGGCGCTCGTGCACGCGCGCGAGCGCGTGGAGGGGGATTTTGCTGCGGCCGGTGCCGGCGGATTGCCCTTTGCCGATAATAGCTTTGACAAGGTGATTTTTGCCGACGTAATCGAACACGTGCCCGACGATGGCGTGGCGCTGAAAGAAATTGTGCGCGTCGCCAAGGCCGGTGCTATTATCGTCATATCGACGCCGGCGCTGGAGGGCGTTTTTACGGAGACGTGGCTCAAGACCTACTTACACGGCGAAGAGGACGAGTTTCAGAAAAACTACCGCGAAGGCTATACGACTGATTCGCTGTGTCAGCTGATGCAGGCGCAGTCGATTGCCAATACGCGCGTGGCCTATACCAACTTTTTCCTCAGCGAGATTTTGCTAGGCGTGACCAAACTCGCCTATGCTTCGCAGAAGGAACGCTACAACACCCAAGCGGACTTGGTCGACGTCGCCGAGTCTTGGCTCTTTAAAGTGTACAAGCGCGTAGTGTTCCCCGTTTTTCTAGCGCTGGGGCGCATGGAAGAGGTGTTGGTCAGGCGCTGGGCTAAGGGCCATTGCCTTATCGTCGGCGGTTGCGTGTGCAAATAGCGTGGAAGAACATGCGAGCAGATGGTAAATCGCTCGATTTCGACCGCGACTTGCTCGGCCAACTGATGGCCGGCCTCTTTGGACTTATGCTTGGCGTGCACTGGCTGTTTAGCTACAGCTATTCGCGCGGCTACGACCTTTCGCTGTGGGTATACAATGGATGGCTCTTAAAGAATACGCTCTTTGAAGGAGCCATTCCCAATTGGAGTTCCTTTGCGGCTAGCGGACAGCCCTTTTTTAAGATTTCCGGATTGTCCGATGGGATATTAGTCGCTGTTGCTATGCGCATTTTTGGCGATTTTATGGGTGTGCAAGTCGTTATGTGTGCGCTCTATATCGTCGCTGCGGTGGGCTTTTTTAAACTTGCGCGAGGGATTATCGGTTGCCAGTATAGCGCCTTGGCCGCATGTGGTGCCTACGTCCTGTCGTGGTTTATGACGTTTACGGCTAATTTCCAAGCGTATATAAGCAACTTCTTTATTTATGCGCTCATCCCATGGTTTGTTTTCTTTGCCCTGCAGTCGCTTCTTCATTTTTCGCTAAAATCCGTATGTTGGGCGGCCGTAACGCTGGCTCTCTCGATTCTTGCGAATCCGCAGGTTGCCATAAAAATGGCGATAATTGCCGCGATTGTTGCGATGCCCTTCGCGCCTTCTGCCGGGGTGGGCAAGACCGCACGGGCTGTAGGAGCCATATTCCTTTTTGCGCTAGCACTATCGGCGTTTGATATCATCAGCGCTGTGCGCCTGCGCCAGGAAGTCATGACCATCAACTCGCGGCAAAATGCGTATATAAGTCCCTTTGCGCTTATCGCCATGCCCGCATACGGGTTCTCATTGGCCTGGGAGATATTGGCCGGGGTGCGCTGGCCGACACTCTCACTGCATGAGCTGCTCTACGCCAAATACCCTGGGCTAATCGTGGTCGCCTTGGGGGTGTTTTCGCTGCGGCAAGCGGAAGGAAACGAGGCCGTTGCCCGGTGGCTGATGGCAGTGACCATCGTTAGTTATTGCGTTTTCTTCGTGATCATGCCGCATATTCCGGCTGCCCCGTGGATTGGCATTAGTCATAACCTATTGATCATTCCGACGTTTTGTCTTGCGCTATTGGCCGGACTGGGCTTTTCATCGCTGCGCTCATGGCTGCATCTGCGATGGGGTGAAAAGGGTGTTTCTACAGCACGTATCGCTGTTCTGGGTGCTGGTTTTATGGAGTTATATGTCCTATTCATCGGCGTGCGAATGTATGGTGCGGTGCGCGAGGCACCGATCGATTTGCCAGAGGCGCAGATGTGGAGGGCGTTGGTCCCCCTTGCTGAGAAGGAGCCGTTCTCTCCGCGTTTTTTTTCGTTGAATCCCGATCACTCCACGAGTTTCTTCCCGGTTGTAACCGGCCTGCCCACGGCCAATGTCGTCGACTTGCGCCAGCGTCTACCCGAATACCAGTCCTACCTCGACCTAATCAAGCACTGTGTTCGCTTGGGAACCTGTCCAACGCCCATGAGTGCCTTGCTGGCCCCACTTAATGTCGGCTATGTCGACGTGCCGCTGAAGTTCTTCACTTATAAAGGCACCATTGTAGAGCCGGGTGAATATGAAGAGTTTGCGGTTGGGTTAAACCCGTTTGAACGCGACGCGCACTTGGAGCGCGTGCTGTCGCGCTCCATCGATGCGGCCGATCGCAGGCCGCAGGCGACTGCGCTGGATTGGTCTCCCCGTGGCAAAGAAGAAGGGATTTTGGAAGATGGCTTGCTCGCGCAGTCTATCTTTCGCAACACAAAGCGCGTCCCGGCGCAGGTCGCCGAACGCGCCTTTGCCATTGTCGGTGAGGGGGTAGCCGCAGAAAAGGTATTTGAGCAGATCGTACTGCTGCCCGAATACGAGCCGGGGCGGTTCGTATTTATTCTTACAGAATCTCTCGAAACCATTGGCCCGCGGGCGCGCAACGCGTTGGATGGGTATCTAGTCGTTAAGCATGAAAATATCCCAGACAATATTGATCCTCTGACCATCGAACAGGTGCGTGGCCAGTATATGATGCCCCGCAAGTCTTTACCTAAAATTGCTTCTTTCACCGCGCAAGGTGAACAACTCCATGTAAAACTTGCCGAGCCACTTCAGACCGATCGTTTTATATTTGTTTCACAGCAATTTTTTCGCGATTGGCATGCGGTTGAAGAGGTAGAGGGTCCGGTTAGTCTTTTCAAGGTTGGTGGGGGCCTAACCGGCGCCTTCGTTAAAGCGGGAACTGGAGCATTGGAAATCAGTTACCGGCTGCCTCCTAGCGAACGGGGTGGAAGGTGGTTTTCTCTGCTTGTCTGGATAAGTATGATTGCGGTGCCCGTAGCCTCTAACCCGACCGTAACGAGTTGTGTCGTATCCCATTACAATAAGATGAGATGAGCTGATTTCTGAGATGCGATCCATCATTAAGGAAGATGTAGAAGTCGATACTGAACGGGAGCACCCCCTCATTGAGTGGGGAGAGTTTGTGTTGGGTTTGGGAGCCTGTGTGCTAATGGGATACTTTTTCTACAGCAAGGGCTACTGGGGTTTATTGACGCATATTTGGAGTTCTTTCTTTGGTTGAACTCGTCTACATCGTTCTAATGGCTTTGGGGTCTACCGGAGCTGGGTTAGCCTTGTTACGCACCGTAGGTCCGACTAGTACTTCGCGTGCGGAGGAACTGGTCTTTTCGATCGGCGTTGGGTTGGGATGTTTGGCTCTTTGCACGATGTTCCTAGGGCTATTGGGGCTACTGTTTGAGCCGGTGTTTTACGTACTTTTGTTAGCCGGTTTGTTGTTGGGTAGAAAGCAATTGATTGGTATGGCTGGTCGTCTACAAGGGCGATTAGCTGAACGTTCACTTGCATGGGATTCATTCTCCCTTTGTATCGTTGTCTTTGTCGGATTAGCGCTCGCGCTCAATCTCCTTAGGGCGCTCATGCCGCCACACGGCGCCGTGGACCCACTCGCCTACCATCTAGCCCTGCCCAATATATACCTGATCAAACACTATCTGAGCTTTGAGCAAACCCTGACCGGCTCGCTCTACCCGGACAACATCGGCATGCTGTATACCGCGGCTATCGGTCTACGCGGAGCTTCTCTCGCCCAGGTCGTTCACTGGTTCATGGGGGCTGTTACCGTTATGGCGATTTGGTGCTTTTGCCGAGACTATTTTAACAGCCAAGTCGGAGTATTTGCCGCAGCCATTTATGCCTTCACACCAGTTTTTATTTTTTTCTCTCCGCTGGCTTATGTCGATGTCGGGGTGGCGCTCTTCCAATTTCTTTCTCTATGGGCGCTATTCAAGTGGATGCGAGAAGGTGGAGATCGTACGCTGCTCTTGGTTGGCATCTTTACGGGTTTGGCGATGGGTTCCAAACATACCGCCTTGTTTCTTGGTATGGCCTCTTCTTTGGCGATTTTTTTACGCCTTCTTAAGCTCAAGGAGCCGCCAAAGAAAATGGCCCGATCTCTATTTCTATTTGGTGGGGTTGCTCTTTTGCTGGCCATGCCATGGTACTTGCGTGCCTTGATCTATGCTGGTAATCCCGTTTGGCCCGTAGCCAATGAATTATTTGGCGGCTTGCCTTATGGGAGCAACTTTAGCATCGCGATGCCATCTGTTGTTGAGACTTCCGGTTTGCAATGGGAGCGAATCAAAGACTTAGCCTATGTGGCGGCGACCTCGCTATGGGAATGGGCTTGGAATGGACAATTGGGTTGGCAGCGAGCGACGGGAATTTATTATTTGGCTCTACCTCCGGTAGCCCTTTTTCATTGGCGTCGGGCCCGGTTGCGTTGGTTGATTTTAGGTAGCGCTCTCTATTACTTGATGGTAGTTCTCTACGTAGACGGCAACCCTCGCTATAATCTAGCTTTTTTTGCACTGTTGAGCATTCTGGCCGGTTGGGTAGCTCAGCGTTTTTCCGCGCATCGGATTCGGTCATTACGGTTGCTGTTTAACAGTACTTTTCTAGCAACGCTTCTATGTGGGCTCGCCCAGAGTTATGCACTGGCCTATCCTGCCGTCCACTTTACTCTTTCCCGTCAAGACTCCGAACAATTTCTGCTAGCCACTGAGGGTAATTATAAGGCATTCTCGTTCGTTAACCGACAGCTTCCACCAGATGCGAAAGTACTTCTACAAGGTATTGTAAAAGGATATTATTGTCAGCGAGAATACATGTGGGATCATCCATATCAACGATTGCTTCAATATGGAGAGTACGCTACAGCTGAACAGATGCTTGAACGTATGAAGGAATTGCGTATTACCCATATCGTCCGGATGATACACATTCCTCCGGGCCGTATCAACTTTTTTCCACAGTATTTTACAGATTCCAAGCACGAAGAATTTCGCAAAAAGTTTCTGAAGCTTTTGTATAGGGATAATGGATATGTCGTATTTGAAATCAGCTATCCCTCCTGAAAAGGAACGGGAGAAGTACAGCAAACTCTATTTTATAGCGTGTTGTTTCCCGCCATTCGGTAGAGGTAATGCTATTACTAATTCATGTGTTGCTAATTTTTTGGCAAAGAATTTTTCGATAGATGTCGTGTGTATGAAATTGAGAGAAGGAGGACTGATCTCCTATCAAAAAGATGCAAGCCTAGAGAAGGAAATCTCGCCCAATATCAATGTCCATCGGGTTGAGGCTTCTAACTGGTGGGGGATTAATACAGCTTTGTATATACTGGGCATATTTCCATGCTACTTTTTAAACTGGGCTTGGAGTGTTTGGCGCAAGCGCAATGAGATCTTTATTGAAAAGGGAGTCATCTTTTCGGTGTATCCAGTTTTTTCAGACCTTATACTAGGATATCTTGTTAGTCGACAAAAAAAAATGCCTCTATTGGTCGATTTCCGTGACGATTTTTCCGGTGTAATGACGAGCGGATGGCGATGTATATTAAAACCCTTTTACCGGTATATAGAAGAGAAAGTTGTGCGTGAAGCTGGTGTCGTAACTGTGACAACTGAAGAACTTAGGCAAGATATTATAGGACGATATAACCTTTTGCCCAACAGAGTAGTCGTTGTAAATAATATTGTTCCTCTTTCACAAAAAAGCCAAAGCAAAGAGGTTAGCAATGAAGGAAGGTTATTCGTCATATATGCAGGCGCCATGTCTCGTGTTCAGCAGCCTGAAATATTACTTAAAGCGTATAATTTTCTCTACAGTACTGATAGCAGATGGCAAAAACGCTTAAGCGTACAATTTTATGGTCCAGAATCACCGTATTTCAACTTAAAAATCAGACGCCATTTAGGTGTTGGGTGCCACTTTGGTGGATTCTTGCCACAGGAAGAAATCAGTGCCGTAATAGCATCATCACATATAGGCTTCTTTTCGCTAAGTGATCCAATTTATGCCTATGCTACTCCGACGAAACTCTTTGATTACATAGAATCAGAGGTTCCTATCGTTGCATGTTTACCCCAGGGTGCCGCACGTAGTATGATAGAGAAACTCAGGATTGGTCTCGTGGCTGATGTCGGTGATGTTGCCGGCCTTGCCCGTTGCCTCCAACGCATGGTTGAAGATGAGCAACTACGCCATAGTTGCAGAAAACGGATGTCTGAGATTCGCGAGCAGTTCCGCCCTGAAAACCAAGTGAGAATTTGGCATAGGTTGCTGTTGAATATGGGTTTGGAGGAATTTTCTGATAGCGCGAGGTCGAATCCGGTTGATTCGGCTTTTACTTTGTGTGATACATGATAAGAGACTCGTGTGTAATAGACATTATTTTTTACAAGGATTAGCGCTTTATATGAGGAAACAGCAATCTTGGTGGGAAGACAGGGCGGGACAATATTACGAAACAATGTACATAACGGATTCGGTGAAAAGTTATATAACCAGTCGTCGAGCTGCTTTGGCGTCTGATCGTCTGCAAGAGGGCGACCGATTTTTAGATCTTGGTGTTGGTACAGGTACAATATTTGAGGAAGTTCTGGCCAAGGGTAACGTGCATGGAATAGGTATGGATTATACAAAAAGTATGGTTCAAATTGCACGATCCAAGTTAGGCAATAAGGATGCAAAATTTCTACAGGGGAACGGTGTTACCCTGCCTTTTGGCGACAATAGTTTCAATCTAGTATTTAGTGTAGACGTATTTCATCATATAGCCTTTGAGGGGCTGAACTACGTAGATCAGGCGCTCGCCGAAGTGCATAGGATCTTGAGTCCCGGTGGCACATTACTGATATACGAGGCCAACCCACTCAACATATACTGGTACTACTACATGCACAAGATCGGCGAAGACAATGCGCGCCTGATGCGCAACGGCTTCCTCCGCAGCAAAGTCGCCCGCGCGGGCTTCGCCCTGAGCGAGGGGCGCTATATGGGTTTCGTGCCGGAGTTTCTCTCACCGGGCATGTTGCGGGCCTTTCGTGGCATTGAGCGGGTCGTCGAGGCGGCCCCTCTGCTCAATAAACTGTGCTCCAATTACTACGTGGCCGCTGTGAAAGAAGTCTGATGTCTTTCCTGTCGCGCCATGTGAGTTGGGCCTATGCGGCGATTGCGCTGCTGGGCATCGCTCTGGCGGGACCAGGTCTGGAGCGGATTCCCTTTACCCAGGGCGATGATACCACCTACTTCTCCACCGCGCGCTCGCTGAAGGTTTTCGTCGAATGGAGCGGTCAGCACTGGCGCGCCATTGCCACCGGCAGTGCCGATGGCGGGTCGCTGCGTGCTCGCTACGACGAGGAGGGAATTGCCTTTGCGCTGCCCTATTACAGCAAGCCGCTCTTCGATTTAATATACTGGGTGGCGCTGGTGCTGTGGGGAGCCAAGCTACAGTCCATTCTCTACGTGAATTTGCTGTGCTTTGCCGTGGCTATCTACTGGATGGGGCGCGTAGGAGAGAGTCTCTTCAACGCGCGCATTGGCCTAGCGGCAGCGCTGTTTCTGGCCACCTCGGGGAGCGCGTTGGTCTACGCGCGTACTGGCATGGCGCACATGGCCTCGCTGGCGATCTTTCTACTGGGAGCAGACCTCTACCTGCGTCTGTGGGCGCGCGGGTGGCGTGGGGCGCAGCTGTGGCGTACGGGCGCGGTCTGGGGCGCGAGTTTGGCCATTCACCCCAATCTGGTGCCCTACGTGGGGTTGTGCGGACTGGCCGGGGCGGTGTGTGCCTGGCGAGAGCGGGGGACGAGCAGTTTGCTTGCACACGCCGGGGGACTGGCGCTGGGCGCGCTGGGTGTCGCTCTCTGCATAGAAGTCAGTTACCAACTGGTTGGCGTCGCGTTGGGCGATGTGCTTGCGTTGACGGCGAACTGGCAGACCGCGCCGTTTCGCACCTATTTCGAGCAGATGACCATGCACGCCGATGCCGTCGTCGACGGCGACGTCTCGCTGCTGCTGAAGGTTTACACCTACCTGCTGCTGTTTTGGGCGCACGAAGGACTGCTGGTCTGCGCGTTGATTGCGCTGGCGACGGGTGCGTGGCTGCGTGCGCGCCGGATCGATAGCGAACTCTTTGTGCTAGTCCTATTTTGGCTCCCCCTGTTATTTTTTTTAGTGAGCCGCAACCAGGCCGTCTACCGCTATGCGGCTGGCGCAGTGCTGCCGGCTGCGCTGCTGGCCGCCGTCGCGCTGGAACGCCTTTTGCAAGAGATCGGGTGCAGGGTCTTCTGGAAGACAAAATGGGTGCGGGGATTGACCCTTTGCGCAGTAATAGCGGTAAATTTTTCCCACATTCGGCCGATATATTCAGTGGAATCGGCTTGGGAATCCGCCGCTGCTTGGTTGGCAAGTCGAGCCGAGAAACAGGTCGTTTCGACGGCTGGGCGTACCCTGTGGGCTGTCAACGGCATCGAGAATATCGATCCGCAGAGCGACCTGGGACACGCGCGCTACTTGGCCATCTACAAACGCTATGAATCGGCGCGCGAACGCGCCGTGTTGCAGCGCTATGGGCGCGCTGCCGAGCCCGTGATCATTCTGTCGCACCGCCGACCGGATAAGTTGCTAGAGGTGGCCTTTCTGACAACCAATCCTGTATTAGATAGTGTAGGGTGGTTGCCCGGCATAGGGCCGCTTATAGCCAACATGCGCGCGCTGGCGTTGGAGATGAATCGATTGCACGTATTAGAGATTTACGAGTTGGACGTTACACGCGGCGCGGATTCGAGCCGTTCCGCCGTTTCGACACAGGAGGGTGGCCGTGGTTAGTGACAATGGCAGACAGGTACCCGAAGACCTAATTCCATTGGTGGGCAAGCGCGTGCTGGTAACGGGCGGTGCGGGAGCGATTGGAAACAATTTGGTGCGCCAGTTGGTATACCTGGGGGCGGATGTAGTCACGGTAGATAACTTTTCTTCTAGTCAGCGCGAGAATGTGGCCGACGTCGAGGATGTGATCGACTTTATGGTAGGCGATATAGCCGCCGATGCCGCGCTAGCGCGAGCCTTCGCTCGGCCGGTTGACTACGTCTTTCACTTAGCGGCTCTTTTTGCCAATCAAAACTCGGTCGAACATCCCGAGGACGACCTTTGTACTAACGGATTGGGCACACTCAAATTGCTGAAGAAATCCGTCGATACGGCGGTGCGACGCTTTGTCTTTGCCTCTTCTTCTTGCGTCTACGGCGGGCGTGGTGAGGTGCTGAGCGAAGATATGGAACTGGCGCCGGATACGCCCTATGCCATTACCAAGGTTTTGGGCGAGCAGTATGTGCGGTTCTTCGCGCACCAGCACGGGCTCTCGACGGCGATCGTGCGCTATTTTAACTCTTATGGTCCAGGCGATAAGCCCGGGCGCTATCGAAGCGTCATACCCAACTTCTTCGCCTTGGCTGCCGAAGGCAAGGCTCTGCCCATTACCGGCTCGGGAGTGGAGACGCGCGATTTCACCTTTGTCGAAGACGTCGTTGGTGGCACGCTGTTGGCGGCAGTCAGAGAGGGTGCCGAAGGCGAGGTCTTTAACCTGGGCACGGGTTCGGAGACGCGCATTGGCGACCTGGCGGAGCAGATCAATGCCATCGCCGGCAACGGCGCTGGGGTCGAACGAGTGCCGCGGCGCAATTGGGATCAGGTGTCCAAGCGCTGTGCCTGTATCTGCAAGGCGCGCGACCTGCTGGGCTACCAGCCGGCCATTGGCCTGGGCGAAGGGCTGCAGCGCTACTGGAACTGGTACGAGCAAATAAGCGAAAAAGAAGGTCTTTTTAAAGGAGCTATTTAGCGCGCATATGTTTAATCACATGTGTTGCTACACAGAATATTACGGAGAATAATTATGAGCCAGAATTCACTGGTGTACGCAGGAGATACAGATAGGACAGGGGTACTAGAAAAAGAATCGGAAACGCGCGCGCTACTCACGGTCGTTATGCCGGTTTACAACGAGGTAAACACGGTGCAACAAGTGATCGAACGCGTTTTGGGGCTCGACCTCGACATCGAACTCGTAATAGTGGACGACGGCTCTAATGATGGCACGCGCCAAGTGTTGGCTGAACTGGAGGATGAGCGCGTACAGATCGTTCTGCACGAGCGTAATCAGGGCAAGGGGGCTGCTGTGCGCACTGGTTACCAGCACGCACGCGGCGAAATCGTTACCATTCAGGACGCTGACCTCGAACTCAATCCAGCGGAAATCCCCGCGCTAGTACAGCCCATTATCGACGGCACGGCCGACGTGGTTTACGGATCACGCTTCGTCTACGGTTTCAATCACCGCAGTCGACTCAACGCCTTTGCCAACTGGTTTTTATCTGGATTGACCAACGTGCTATACGGCACGCGTATCAAGGATATGGAAGCCTGTTACAAGGTTTTTCGCACGGAGTTGCTGAGTCGCTTTACGCTGCGGGCAAACCGTTTTGACTTCGAGCCGGAAATTACCGCTAAGCTGTCCAAGATGGGACTCAAAATCGTAGAGCTGCCCGTTTCTTATAAACCGCGAGAGTTCAACGACGGCAAGAAAATCCACTGGAAAGACGGTTTTGAGGCGATCTATACGCTCGTGAAATATCGCTTCATCGACTGAGAGAGCCATGTCCTTTGTAACTATAGTCCGTCCGCCGAGTGTGTTCTCTAAGTCGGCGATTACCCTCAATGCCACACCGCCGTTGTCGCCGGCGTACCTAGCCGGCAGCGTCGCCCACGCCAGGCACGAAGTGCGTATCATTGATGCGGTGGGGGAGGCGCTCGACCAGACCTACGACTGCGATATATATCCGCTGGTGGCCAATGGGTTGCGCCGCGAGGAAATCGTTGAGCGCATGGATCCGCGCACCCAAATCGTGGCCATTTCCTGTCTCTTTACCTCGGAGTGGCCCGAGGTGCGCAAGCTAATGGTGGCTATCCGCAGCGCCTTTCCCGAGGCGATCATCGTCGGCGGCGGCGAGCACATCACGGCCGAACCTACCTTCTCGCTAGATGATTGCCAAGCGCTGGACTACGCAGCCCTGGGCGAGGGCGAGGAGACGCTGGTCGACCTAGTCAATACGGTTGAACTCGGGGGTGATATCGCTGGGGTGGCCGGTATTGCCTATCGTGCAAAATCCGGGGGAGTGGCCTTTACACCGCGCCGCCAGCGGATTACCGCCATCGACGATATCCCGCTGCCGCGTTGGGATCTGACGCCGCTGGAAAACTACCTGGAAAAGGGCTATAGCTTCGGCGTCAACAGGGGGCGCACTATTCCCATGCTGGCCACGCGCGGCTGTCCCTACCAGTGTACCTTTTGTTCCAGTCCCAATATGTGGACTACGAGCTGGAAGGCGCGTCGGCCCGATCTGGTAGCCAATGAGATCGAATCTTATATCAAGCGCTACGCCGTCGGCAATATCGATTTTTACGATCTGACCGCGGTCGTACGCAAGGACTGGATTATCAAGTTTGCACAGCAACTCATCGATCGCAACCTGAATATCACTTGGCAATTGCCCAGCGGCACGCGCTCCGAGGCCTTGGATGAAGAGGTCTTGCCCTATCTCTACAAGTCGGGCTGCCGTAATTTGTCCTATGCACCTGAGAGCGGTTCACCGCGCGTGCTCAAGCGCATTCGGAAAAAGGTTGAACCGGCGCGCATGATCGAATCGATGCGCACGGCTGTGGCCAGCGGACTCAACGTCAAGGCCAATATCATTTTTGGCTTTCCTGGCGAGACGCACGGCGATATTTGGCGTAGCATGGCATTCATAACGCGCATGGCCGCCAATGGCGTCAACGACGTATCCGTGTGGACTTATTCGCCCTATCCGGGCACCGAGATGTACGGCGAACTCAAAGATGAGGGTAAAATAGCCGATTTCACCGATGATTACTTCGCGGCACTGCTCTCTTACGCCGATTTGAAAAATGTCGTTTCCTGGGATGATGAACTATCGGCCCGCTTCCTTAAAATCTATCGCCTGCTGGGGTTGGTACTGTTTTATATCGTCAGTTATGCCAGCAATCCGCTGCGCTTCTATCGCACCCTGCGCAATTTGTGGCGAAATCAGCACGAATCGCGCATGGAAATGACGCTGAGCATCTTTCTCAAACGTTTGGGTTTTCTGCCCGAGTGAAGCCGGGAGGGCGCGCGTACCGTCTTTATTTTGAGTTGCATTTTTGTACGGTAAAGTCCTGACTTACAAATGGGTAGGTGAGGTCGTCCATCCATGACCGATCTCGTTGCATTTGTTCGTATAAAACCGCGCTAGCTACACTATCGAGTTGGCCGGTATTGACAGCGGTTTTCGCACTGGTGTGAGCAAAACCGAGGTGTAGCCGATTTTAGGTGCGATGGAGCGGATCGCTCCCCAACGCGAGCTATACTCATGCTTATGCTCAAACGCCATTTGCACGGCCCGCTTGGGGACATCGGGGGAATATTGCTTGATATATTCCATAACGCTACAACCTCCCAGAAAAAAGAGCCTCCGGCAATCCCGTTACGATTCAAAGATCCACTCTTTTTTATCCAATGGATTATTGATAAAATTTTACTTTTTCAGATTCGTATTAATCACCAACTGTTAATAGAGGAGAGCTAACGTTTTTGCATTCATTAAAAATTCTCTTGGCTGCTAATGAAGTAGCCGAATTCGATCTTTAAACGGTAAAATATTTTATGGAAATCGAATATAAACCACTAAATACGTTTGTATTTATATGTTCCATTTCAGAAATCTCCGCAGTTCTACAGTATAAAAAAAGTGCTCCAGATGATATCTATTTTATTGCAATAAGTCGAGAGATAGCCGATTCAATTAAAAGAGCAGGTCATGATTGTATATTATTGTTTGATTTTATTTCCACCGATGTAGAAAACGAATTGCGCAAGAAGGTCCTTTTTTGGATTGACCAATGGTCAGAGAAGGCTGTTGGGCAAAATAAATCAATAAAATCTTTACTAGAATACAAAGATTTTAGTTTATGGTGGTTTGCTCTGCCGATACTATTCCCGGACATCGAAAGATGTGTTCAATATGTTGAGGCATTAGAATGCATGTTAGATACAACAGAGGTGGAAAAAGTAGCCTACATCGTACCTTCATCAAACACTGATTTCCCTTTACGGTTAAATAGGGATAGAGATTTACCCAATAAAATTATAGACCTAGTTTGTAGGCAGAGAGGAATGCAGATTGATAAGATTAGGGGATCTTGGAATAGCCGATTGAGTACATATGCTTATAGCCAAAAAATTAAGCTTTTTTACAAGGGCTATTACCGTATCGGTATTCATGTAACTAGTCTCTTGCGGCGCCTCATACTTAACTTCGGCAAACATTCTAACGAGGCGTCCAATCGCCCAACGGTGTTGGCTCTGTCCTCCATGCTTTATTGGCGTGAGGCTCTCGATGAGCATGGACGCATGGTATTCACAGATTCCGTTGCCAGCAGCAGTTTGGTTGAATTAAAACAGAGGGGATACCGAGTTATTGGTATTGATGTTGAGTTAAATACTCCGAGTTGGAAACGTCTATTAGGGCTCATTCAAAAAAGGAAAGATCCTAGCGTACTTTGGACGGCTATGGAGGATCTCATCGCCAGGGTTCCAGTTGGCAACACGCGAGCATATAAAAGCCGTTTAGAGGCTATGTATGATAGATGGAAAAATGCAGGCCTCTTTGAAAAAAATATTATGTATGGAAGAATTGACATCGCGCCCTTGCTGAGTGGGCGGAACAAATTTTTGTTTGAACATTATTTTGGCATCGCTATTTCATATCTTGAAGCATTAGAAGTATCCTTGAAGCGCTGGAACCCCAAGTTGATGATAATTGTGTATGAGGAAGGCCCCCACGGCAGGGCGGCGGTTCTAGTTGGACAAGAAAAGCATGTGCCGACGTTGGCTTTACAGCACGGTACGCTTGCGGGTGCTCATGTTCCGGCCTATTTCTTCACTGCCGTACGTCACGAAAACCGTATGGAAAACCCTTTAGCTTGCCCTATTCCAACTCAGACGGCTGTGTACGGTGAGAAAACAAAGAATATGTTGACTCGTGTAAGCGCATATCCGAAAGATGATGTAAAAGTCGTTGGTATGCCCTCGCAAGACTCAGCACTCCGTTTTTTGCGAAAGACTGGATTCTCAGAACCTTACGAAATAGTCAAAGTACCTCAAGGTAATCCCATTATACTTGTGATATCTCAACCGTTTATAACGCGAGAGTACAAAGATTACTTTGTGGCGTGTGTTATAGAGGCTGCTATAAAGTGTAGAAAGGTGGAATGGGTTGTAAAGTTACATCCAAGCGAGTCTGGAACTGAGTGGGAACAGTATTTAAAACAAAAAAAAAATGAAGGCCTATTGTCTTTAGTTGAGGGGAATTTACAGCCATGGCTACTTGTCTGCACTGTGCTAGTAGCCTGGTATTCGACCACGATATTGGAAGCAGCCCTATTTAAAAAGAGAGTTATTGCAATAAAAATCCCCGGTTGCGCAAACGCTGATGAATATATAGCAGATGGGATTGCGAATGGAGTAAGTAATGTAGAAGAATTACTTGCTGCACTGAAGAGGGTTTTTGAACCTGATATAGACATGGTCCATCATTCTGAAAACAAATTAGATCAATATATTTCACAGCAGGATCGTTATGCATCTGAGCGCGTAGCGGATCTTTCGGAGACAATGATGGGTTACTCAGAAGACGACGAAAAATAATACAGTTTAAATAAGCCGGTTAAAATCAACTGCGACTTTTGGGTTTTATGAAGCTATACAAGATCGATAGGTCTGTCTTGTGAAATGCTTTTGTGGTGAATGCCAGTCCAGAATAAACTGCTAAGAAAATGGGGATGGAGTAGTAGTATTCCATCCCCATTTTCTTAGTAGTAAAAAGGATAATACTAGCAATTATGGAAGACCCTACACACCTAATTATAGCTGCTTTAGGAAATGTTAATGGAACCACCGACTGAGCGCAGAAATAAGTGACTACTGCAAATAGTGTGTGGCAAGAGAGGGTTGAAAGAACAGCGCCCAATATACCCCAATAAGGTATGAGTATAAGATTGAGAAGGACATTGACACTCGCCAACCCTCCATTCAATATGAATAACAGGCGGGTCTTACCTGCCACGGCAAGAAGGTCTCCACAAGGGATTGCAAGCCCAAAAACAGCAAAGCTAATACAGATTAATAGATAATTCTCAGCCTCTGTAGACGCGTGATGTTGAATTAGAAAACTAAGTAACTGATCTGAAAATATGGCTACAGCAAGTAGTGCAGGTATGGTTACTAGGGCGCTAAAGCGCACTATCTGCTCAATATATGGAGTTATTTCACTGTGGCGGCCCTTATTCCATAACTCAGCCATCGTAGGCAATAAAACGGTGTGAATCGGGGATAAAATCGTAGTAAATAGACTGCCAGCTAGATAGATAGCCGCATATTTGCCCACTGCAGTACTTCCAATAAAGGTGTAAATGAGAAAACGGTCCGATGAATCATACAATCTATAAAAGAGTGCATTCGGCATAAGGGGGATTGAATAGGACAAATACGTTCTTATTCTGTCAAAACGAGGCCAAATGATACCTATCTCTTTTACGATGCCGCCCAAGCCGACAATCATGAGTACGGTTCGCGTGGCGCCCAGAACCCATAGCGCAGATGAAAGGGTGGATCCCCCCTGAATTAGGTAAAAGAGGAGCACGGCTTCTACAAAGTGCTGGCTTAACATCAAACTGGAATGAACTAACATGCGACGAAAAGCGCGGTAATAGGTTTGGATTAGACCGAGTAAGATGGTGGATAAAAGAACGACTACAACCACTGGTATATTTCGCTGTAGAGAGGCTAACGCGGTGGAATAGTCAAAAAGGCCATTGAAACTGAAAAGTATGCCCGCTATCAGTAAACAACAGCCTAACACAAAGAAAAATATGGAATAAAAACCCTCGCGAATCTCTTCAAGAGGAGTACCTGGTAAAAAGCGGATAAGGGCGCTTGCCAAACCTAGCGTGAGCCAGGGCGTTAAAAAGGCAATGGCCGTAACGAGCATCTCCCATTCCCCGTAGTGTGCTATAGATAGGTTGCTCGTTATAAGGGGCACTAGCAGTACATTCCTACCCATGCGCACTAGTTGGGCTAATGTCGCAATAAATACATCCCGACCGAAGCGCTTTTGCTCCGCAGATTGGTTGTTCACGGGGAGGGCTTCGTCGATAGAGGAGGCCGGAATAACGAGAAAGTTCTTCTGATAGGCATGCTGTAGAACAAGAAAAATATTCCTACTGTTTTTGTATTGTTCGCCGATAGATATGGTAAGGCACACATCAATGTTTCGGCATAGTTTGGCCCGATTTTAGTGCTATCTCAACCAAACCAACCTACCTATATTTGGTATGGCTTGGTGTAGAATGAGCTTTAAAGATATCAAAACTCTGTTGGTTGTGCCCAGATGAACGAGAAGGTGTTTTTCGACTTTGTGGCAAGTTAATTGCTCTCGACTATTTAGGTGCACTAACCAGGATGGGGCAACAAGAGTATGTCCATTACATCGATCAACCCCTATTTAGAAGGGCGTAGAGCGAGTCTCGAGGCTTCGCTTCCGCTTGACTTCCCGATCTCTCTGAACATCGAAAGTACCAATCTGTGCAATTTGCAGTGCTTTTTCTGCCCCCGGGAGGAAAGCTCCAAGG
>JAYOYH010000047.1:0-35451 GCA_038153405.1 Gemmatimonadota bacterium
TGGTGCCGAAGGTGGGACTCGAACCCACACGCCCGCGAAGACACTGGATTTTGAATCCAGCGCGTCTACCAATTCCGCCACTTCGGCTACCGTTTTAGCGCCAACAAAAATAAGCCGCCGCTCCACTCCTGTAAAGAGCCTACGGCCTCTCGTCGCGCATCCCCTTGGGCGGTCCGATAATTTCGGCGTAGACGATGGCATCGCGCGCTTTTTGCGCATCCAAGGTCCAACGGCCCGCGCGGCGGGAGGTGCCCATGGGGCGCCTCCCGCCCGCGCTGTTTGCGCGCTCGTGCAGCACTTCGCTCAAGGACTTACGCGACGACGCAGCGGCGCGCTTCTGCTCGCGCTGAGCGGAATACGTCGCGGTGACAGTGGACTCGGCCTTGTGCTGCGACGATGGGGTGGTACTCTCCCCCAAGCGCTGCACATCGCCAAAGCGGCGCGACAGCACCTCGTCTTCGAAGGGGTCTTTGCCGCCGCCAAACGGCCAGCCCAAGGTCACTTCTTCCTCCTCTTCCTCCTCTTCCTGTGCGCCGCTTTCCATGCGCTGGGCACGCGCTTGCTGCGCTTCGCGCGCACTTTCCAACTCGCGCTTGCGCTTGCGGCGCTCCAGCAGCGACGAAACGACGCTGAAGAGCATAAAGAGGATGAATAGTAGGATCTCCACTAATTGTCTTCCTCCGTGTGGCCTTCCTGCGACCCACTTTCCGATATCGAATCGCGCATATCTGTATCGGCCTGGATATTGCGCATGCGGTAGTAATCCATGATACCCAGATTACCGTTGCGGAACGCCTCGGCCATCGCGCGCGGCACTTCGGCCTCGGCCTCTTTAACCCGCGATTCCATTTCGACAACCTGCGCCGTCATTTCCTGCTCGCGGGCCCGCGCCATAGCGCGGCGCTCTTCTGCCTTGGCGCGAGCGATCATGAGATCGGCCTCGGCCTGATCCGTCTGCAGTTTGGCGCCAATATTCTCGCCGACGTCAACGTCGGCAATATCGATCGATAGAATTTCGAAAGCCGTGCCTGAATCGAGTCCCTTTTCAAGCACGCGCTGGGAAATCAGATCGGGATTTTCCAATACTGCTTTATGCGTGTCGGACGAACCAATCGTCGTAACAATGCCCTCGCCGACGCGTGCGATGATCGTCTCCTCGCCGGCACCGCCGACCAGGCGATCGATATTGGCGCGCACCGTCACGCGACAGGTTGCCTTCACCTGAATTCCGTCTTTGGCAATAGCGGCAATCAGCGGCGTATTGATGACTTTGGGGTTGACGCTCATCTTGACGGCTTCGAGCACATCGCGCCCGGCTAGGTCGATACTAGCGGCGCGTTCGAAGGTGAGATCGATATTGGCCTTGTCGGCCGAAATCAGCGCCAAAATAACCGCGTTGACATTGCCACCGGCCAGAAAGTGGGCTTCCATGCGATCCAATTCGATATCCAAACCGGCTTTGGTGGCGCTGATCTTTGGGATGATTATCTGGCGCGGCGGCACCTTGCGCAGTCGCATACCGACGAGATCGCGAAAAATGGCAACTTTAACGCCGGCGAAGTAGGCCGAAATCCACAGGCCGATGGGAATGAAGTAGGTGAACAACGCCAAGAAGATAACGATGGCGAAGAGCACCACGATTAGAAAGAGTAATTCCATAGCACGCTCCCTTACGAGGAGTTAAGTGTGTTAGGACTGCAGCGACTCGTCGACAGCTCGGATAGCCTCGTGCACAACGACGCGATTGCCGGCCACTCGCACTACTTCGACGGCAGTGCCGCGCTCGACAAAGCTTCCCTCGGTAACTACATCTACCGACTCTTCGCCTAGCTGGGCGCGCCCGGCCGGGCGGAGCGGCGTCAGCGCCGTGCCGCGCTGCCCAAGCAATGCTTCGCGACCCGGTTTGACCGAGCTGTACCCCCTGTCGCGCGAAGTAGAGCTGCTGAGCACCAGGCGCTGCCAGCCGCGCATTTTAAGCACTATGCGCACGAGCACGAGCGTGCCCAATAGGCCGATGCCGGCGACCACGACGGCGGCGAGAAGACCCAATTTTGCGTAGGCGAAATAGACGCCGGCTATGGCGACTAGAAAACCAGTAATGCCGAATATGTTGAGGCCGGGAATTACGAAGATCTCCAGCAACATCAGCACAAAGCCCAGCACCAATAGGGCCAACGAATAGGTCCAATGAACCGCACTACCGTCGGTCAGTGATTCGACCATACCCGCGCCCCCTTACCTAAAACGGACGGACGACGACGCGGTTGCCGCGCGCCTCGACAACCTTGATTGACTGCTGGGCGTCGACAAAGTCGCCGTCGGTAACCACGTCTACGCGGCGCCCGTCGATTAGGGCAATGCCGGCCGGACGCAGTTCGCTAACAGTGACGCCTTCCTTGCCTAACAGTTCGTCATCGCGTTCGCGCGAAGAGGAGACATAGCCTTCGGACGAGCGCGTCTCCGCATGCAGTATTAGGCGATTAAAGGCAGCCATACGCGGCAGCGAGCGCAGCATGACCAGCGACAGCACAAACGCGCCAATCATCGACGCCGACAGCCGCGCAACGATAACCACTATTTCATCGACGCTCCACAGTTGAAAATCGCCCATCTGCGTAACGACCACACTGCCGAGCATCAACCCCACGCCGACCAGACCGACCAGACCAAAACCCGGTATGGCAATGACCTCAATTACCAGCAGACCCAAGCCCACGGCAAAGAGCGCCAGTTCCTGCCACTCGGCCAGCTTGACGACGAGGTGGCTGCCAAAGAAAATGGCCAGCGCCACCAGCGCCAGCGTGCCGCCCAAGCCCCAGCCGGGCGTGCGCACCTCGGCGATTAAGCCAAACATCGCCACCGCCAAGAGAATCGACGTGACAATCGGATGGGTGAGCAGGCGAACGATGTGCTCGGCCCAATTGAGCTCAATCTTTGTCACGTCGGCATCGCCCAAGTCGTAAATGCGCAGCACATCGCGCAGCGACTCAGCCGTTTCGTCGGCCATCTCGTAGTTGAGGGCCTGCTCCGTCGTCAGCGTCGCCGGTCTGCCCGCCTCGGCGCTTAGCCCGACAATATCGACGCGCTCGTCGACCATGGCCTCGGCAATTTTTGCATCGCGCCCGGTGCGCTCGGCCGTGGCGCGCATCTCGGCACGCATATAGGAAGTCACCTTATCGCTGGCCTTCGTGCCCGACCCGTCGACGGGCGTCGTCGCACCCATAGTGGCGGCCTGCGCCATGACGATTTTATCACAGGCCAGCGAGATCAGCGCACCGGCTGAAATGGCGCGCTTGTTGATAAATGCTATGGTCAGCGCTTCGCTATCGAGGATGGCGTCGCGAATCACGGTCGCCGCATCGACGCGGCCGCCAAAGGTGTCGATCTCAAAGACAATGGCGTCGACGCCGTTGGCTTCCGCATCTTCGATCACGCGCTCGACAAAGGCCGATACGCCGGGATCGATCATTCCTTCGAGTTTCATATCGACGTGGTACACCGTCTGTGCCCACCCGTTGCCGCAGGGCAACAGCGCCAAGCACAGCAGCAATGCACATCGTGTTAGAGAACGCATGATGTTCTATTCCATAGTATTGGTGTTCGAGTAAACTAGATTGTACTCCAATTGCAGTGGGGTTGTCAACTTCACTGCGTTGACGCCCATCTGGGGGCGTTCTATCTTCTGGCCGTCGCGCCATTTAGGCTCAATAAAAAGGACAGGACAACTATGCCCGACAAGCTCGATTTGCTTATCAAAGGCGGTCACGTAATCGATCCAGCCAACGAGATCGACGGAGTGCGAGACGTCGGTATCAAGCACGGCCGCATTGCTCGTGTAGAGGAAAATATTCCCGCTGACGAGGCGGTCAAACTCATCGATGCAAGCAATTTAGTCGTCACGCCAGGCCTGATCGATATACACGTGCACGCCTACCACACGCGCCCGGCGGAAGTGAGCATGGTCGGCTCACTGCACGCCGACGCGCACTTTCTCAAGGAGGGGGTGACCACCTGCGCCGATACGGGCACGGCCGGGGCCGACGAAATCGACCATTTTCGCGAGTCCGTCATCGACAAAGCTAAAACGCGCATCCTCGCCTACGTCAACATTGCCGCGCCCGGCATGAACAGCGCCGAGCAGGTCATCTCCAACTTCGACGCCAAGCGAGCAGCCGAAGCCGCTTCGGCGCACGATGACGTCGTCGTCGGCATTAAGACGGCGCACTATTGGACCAGCGAGCCGTTCGACGCCGAACACCCGCCTTGGGAATCGGTCGATAAGGCGGTAGAGGCCGGCGAGTTGTGCAAGATGCCGGTAATGGTCGACTTCTGGCCGCGCCCGCCCGAACGCTCTTACGACGATCTGATTCTCAAGCATCTGCGCCCCGGCGATATCCACACTCACGTCTTTGCGCGCCAGTTTCCCGTCGTCGATGAAAACGGCAAAGTGTACGAGTACATGCGCGCGGCACGCGCCCGCGGCATCCACTTTGATTTGGGCCACGGGGCGGCCAGCTTCTGGTATCGCAATGCCGTGCCGGCCATGCAAGACAAATTCCCGCCCGATTCGATTAGCACCGATCTGCACATGGGCAATATCAACGGCCACGTGCACAGCATGCTCGACACCATGTCCAAGTGCATGGCGATGGGCATGCCCCTGCAAGAGGTCATCTACCGCTCTACCGTCACACCGGCACGCGCGCTGCGGCGCCCGCAGTTGGGCAATCTGAGCATTGGCGCCGAAGCCGACCTAGCCATCTTGGGCGTGCTGCAGGGCAGCTTCTGCTACCGCGACTGCGGCTGGGGGGTGCTCGAAAGCGATTATCGCCTCGAATGCGCGCTGACGCTGCGCGCCGGACAGGTTGTCTGGGATCGCCATGGCCTGACCTGCCCCCATTTTACGCAGGCACCGGAGGATTCCGGCTATTGGGACATCCCCGAAACGCCGGTACCCGTGCCGCGCCTGTGGAGGGCCGACGACGAATGAGCGGCACGCTCGGTTTAGCGCTCAGCCTGCTGGCGTATGTCGTTCTGGCCCTCTACAATCTAGAGCCGGCCACGCTCAGCACGGGCGAGGAACACCTGCTACAGCGCGCCTCCGAGCCCCTACAGACGATTCTTGCCAACGGGCATAGCCCGCTCTACCTGCTGCTGATCAAAGCGTGCAGTGGAGGCGAGAGCGCCCTCTGGCTGCGCATGCCGGGACTCCTTTGCGGCCTGATCGCCCTAGTCGTTGGCGCGCGCATGCTGCGCGGCCTCGTCGGAGCCCACGCCGCGCCCGGCGCACTGCTCCTGCTGGCCACCTCTCCCTTGCTCGCCGCGCAAGCCCGCGCCCTGTCGCCTGCCACCCTGGCCCTCCTGCTGGTCGCCCTCAGCTATGCGCTGTTCTGGGAATACCTGCGCAGCGGCAAGCCGAGCGTTCTCATTGGATGGATCGGCGTCTCTGCTCTGTCGTTCGGCGCACAGCCCAGTTTGGTTTTCCTCCCCCTGCTGCAAAGCGCCGTTGCGCTCTTCTACCGAGCGCGCTACCCGCAGCGCCAAGTGCTCTGGTGGGCGGCACAGGTAATCGTGCTGGCCCTTTTCGCCTTTGTTTTTTGGCAACCCGTCATTCACCTTATGAGCGACCACTGGACGCATCTGCACGCCGGTCAGTGGGTGCGGTTGCTGCCCACATTCTGCCTGCTCAGCACCAACCTCTACCTGCCGCAGGCGCTGGTCGGCACCTTGCTTTTCGCCCTGCTGACAGCGGCCGGCCTGCGCGCCTGCGCCGACTGGCGCAAAGACGCGCGGCACGGACTGCTAATCGCTGGCCTGCTCGTTCCCTGTGTGACCTATGCGCTCACCCAGCACGGCACACCCCTACTGCTCAGCGCCCTGCCCTCCCTGTGTGGATTGGCCTCTATGGGGCTGCGCCTCTTCCCGCGGTGGGTGCGCCAAGGGCTGTGGGCCGCCGTTGCCGCTTCCTATAGCTGGAGCTATTGGAATCTCTATGCTTAGCGTAAAATTGCTACAAAGTATTGTTTTAGTTATTTTATGACCATAGTCATAACTATAGACATGAGGCGATGCTGATGCCCACTGTATCCAAGAGTTTTCTGAAAGCCCATATGCTGCGCCTCTTTCGCGAGGTCGAACGCAGTGGCGAAGCACTCGTCGTCACCGACAACAATCGACCGGTATTGCAAATTGTTCCCATCCATCCAGCACAGAGCGTCACGGAGACCTTTGCCGGCCTGGCGGGCACCGTCCGATACAGTTGCTCCATCGATGATCCAACTTCGATATGAGTTTGAGTTGAAATTGGCTCATTTTTGCCGATTTTACTGAGTCCAGTTGACTATATCCCTCACCGCGGAGAAACACTTTGATCTTTATTGATTGGCTAGTACTCGCGCTGCTGATCGGCTTTATTACCGCCGTCGCACTGAGCACGAGAAAATATATGCAGAGCGTAGCCGATTTCCTCTCGGCCAGCCGCTGCGCCGGCAAGTACCTGCTGGGGGTGGCAGACGGCATGTCCGGCCTGGGAGCCATCAGCATCATCGCCATCTTTGAGATGACCTATAAGGCGGGCTTTACCGCATCTTGGTGGAAGCTCATGCTGCTGCCGATCGGCGTCATCATCGCCTCGACCGGTTGGGTGCAATACCGATTTCGCCAGACGCGCGCCATGACCCTAGCCCAGTTTTTCGAAATCCGCTACAACCGCTCGTTCCGCGTATTCGCCGGCATCGTCGGCTATATCTCAGGCCTGATCAACTTCGCCCTCTTTCCCGCCGTGGGCGGCCGTTTTTTCCAGTACTACTGCGGCTTTTCGGAATGGCCCGTCGTCGTGCTGGGCACGCAAATCGACCTGACCTATGCCCTCATTATGATCGCCCTGCTCGGCATCTCGCTGTGGTTCACCTTCATGGGCGGGCAAATCGCCGTCATGGTCACCGACTTTATTCAGGGCATGTTCGTCAATATCGTCTTCGTCCTGCTGGGCATCTACATGCTCTTTTTCCTCTTCGATTGGGACACCGTCATCGCCGCTGCGATCCAGTATGCTCCCAGCGACGCCTCTCTGATCAATCCGGCCAAGACCGGCGGCACGGATAATTTTGGCCCCGACTACTTCCTCATCTCAGCATTTTCCTCGTTTTACTGCTATATGGCCTGGCAGGGCAGTCAGGGCTACTTTAGTTCGGCGCGCTCGCCGCACGACGCGCGCATGGGACGCGTTATCGGCCAGCTGCGCAACATCACCCAAACGCTGCCGCTGGCCCTCTTGCCCGTTTGCGCGTTTGCCTTTTTGCACCATCCAGACTGGGCCACGCAGGCGCAGGCCGCCCACGACACGCTGGCCGGCATTGACAACGAGCAGATTCGCACCCAGCTCACCGTCACAGTGGCCAGCGCGCACTTCTTGCCGCCGGGCATCATGGGCCTCTTCGCCGCGGTTATGCTGGCGGCCTTTATATCGACGCACGACACCTACCTCCATTCGTGGGGTTCCATCTTTATTCAAGACGTCATCATGCCCCTGCGCCAGACTTTTTTCGGCGACAAGGTGATGGCGCCGCAGACGCACGTGCGCCTGCTAAAAGCCTCCATATTCGGCGTTTGCTTGTTCATCTTCTTCTTCAGCCTACTCTTTGGCCAGCAGCAGGACATCTTAATGTTCTTTGCCCTGACCGGCACCATTTACCTCGGCTGGGCCGGATCGGCCATTATCGGCGGGCTCTACTGGAAGCGCGCTAGCGCCAACGGCGCGTGGGCGGCAAGCATCATCGGCGTCGCGTTGGCCATTGCCGGCTGGTACGTGACCTATGAATGGGCATCCAGCCAGCAGCTCATCGCCCAGCTCTTTCCCGCCGATTGGGCGGCCCAAGCGGCCGAGTGGGAAAAGTTTCCCATCAACGCACAGCACCTGTTTTTCTGGACCATGCTGACGACGCTGTGCATCTTCGTCGTCGTTTCGCTCCTCGATGGCCAGGAGTTTGACATGGACCAGCTCCTGCATCGCGGTGCCTATGCCGTAGAGGAGGACAGCGCACCAATCAAGCCCAACGCCCCGAGTCGCGGCTTCGGCATTTTCAAAATGGGTCCGGAGTTCGCCCGCGACGACAAGCTGCTGTTCATGGGTTCCTACGCCTACATATTTCTGTTCTTTGCGGCATTTATCATCGGCACCATTTACATGTTGAGCACCGACATCGCCGACGAAACCTGGGGCGCGTTCTGGTGGTACTTCTGCGTGGTCATCCTACTTATGACCACGGCAGTAACCGTCGTAGTCTGCGTAGGGGGCATTAAAAACCTGCGCGAACTCTACGCGATGCTGCAGACCGTGCGACGCGACGCTGCCGACGACGGCACCGTCGTCGGCAGCCGTAGCCTGGCCGACGTGCACTCGGCGGGGGGCGCCGCCAAAGACAAGTAGAGCTATATCATGGCGGAAACCTCTACTATCGTGCTCGATACCGGTGCCCTGATCTACTGGAGCCTCGACCCAGGACGCCTGTCCCCGGCGGCAGCCAGCGCGCTGGATACGGCCGAGAAAAAGGTCGTCAGTTCCATTTCGCTGTGGGAGCTGGGACAGAAGATCAAGCGCGGCGAGCTCAGCCTGCCGCTGCGCCTCAACGACTACGTAGATCGCCTGCACAGCGTGGGCGATCTACGCATTGTTCCGGTCGACGAAAAATGCTGGCTGCGCAACCTCGTGCTCGATTGGGACCACGGCGATATCGCCGATCGCACCATCGTCGCCACGGCCATGCTGCACGCCTGCGACCTTGTCTCTTCCGATGCGCGCGTGCGCGCCTTCTACTCCAGATCCATTTGGTAGCACCGTCCAATTGCCGCAGACTTCCCCCACCCTTAGCTTTCTATGGGAAAGCCCACCGCTCGGCCCACACGCTGCTCGCACCGTAAAGGACCATGTCCGAACCGCCCTCCGCTAGGCCATCGATTGCCGAACTGCACCTGCTGCTGCCACAGTGCATGCAGCAGGACGCCCTCCACGTAGAGCGCACCCTGCGCCGCAAGCGGCAGCCATCCACCAAGCAGCTCCAACGCCTCTTGGAAAGGGCGCGCGCTTCAATGGAGCTGCTGCAAAAACGCCGCGCCCACCTGCCGCAGCCCCGCTATCCGCAAGAGCTGCCCATTGCGGCACGGCGCGACGAAATCCTCGCGGCCATACGCGACAATTCCGTCGTCGTCATCGCCGGCGAAACGGGCTCTGGCAAGACTACGCAGCTGCCCAAAATGTGCTTGGAGGCCGGCTGCGGCCTGCGCGGCAAGATCGCCGTTACACAGCCGCGGCGCGTGGCGGCGCTGTCCATTGCCCGCCGCATTGCCGAAGAGCTCGAACTCGAGTACGGTCGCCATATCGGCTGCAAGATCCGCTTCCGCGACCAGACCTCGCCAGAAACGTTGATCAAGGTGATGACGGACGGCATGCTGTTGGCCGAGACGCAGGGCGATCGCGACCTGAGCGAGTACGATGCCATCGTCATTGACGAGGCGCACGAGCGCAGTCTCAACATCGATTTTCTCATCGGCTACCTGCGCCTGCTGCGCCAGCGCCGACCCGAACTCAAGATCGTCATCACCTCCGCTACCATCGATACGCAGACCTTTGCCAAGGCCTTTGACGACGCACCCATCATCGAGGTATCGGGACGCGTCTATCCAGTTGAAGTGCTCTACAGGCCGCTCGACGAAATACAGCAAGAAAGCGGTGACTGCACCTATATCGACGCGGCAGTCAGCGCCGTTGACGAGGCGTTGAAAAGCGCGCGCGAAGGCGATGTCCTCGTCTTTATGCCCTCCGAGCGCGATATCCGCGAAACGTGCGATATCCTCGAAAAGCGGCGCTACCGCAGCACCGAAATCCTGCCCCTCTTCGGCCGTCTGACCGCCGCCGAGCAGCAGCGCGTCTTTGCGCGGCAGGACCAGCGGCGCATCGTCGTGGCCACTAACATAGCCGAAACATCGCTGACCATACCCAATATCCGCTATGTCGTCGACACCGGTCTGGCTCGCGTCAGCCGCTATAATGCGCGCACTCATACGCAGCGCTTGCCCATTGAAGCCATCGCCCGCAGCAGTGCCGAACAGCGCAAGGGGCGCTGCGGGCGCGTTGCCAATGGCACCTGTATTCGCCTTTACGGCGAGCGGGACTTTCTAGCTCGTCCCGAATACGCTCAGCCAGAAATTCAACGCGCCAACCTAGCCGAAGTCATCCTGCGCATGATCGACCTGCATCTCGGCGACATCGAACGCTTCCCCTTTATAGACCCGCCGCAAAAGGCAGCCATTGCCGGCGGCTTCCAGCTGCTGCGCGAACTGGGTGCCATCGACGAGCACAGGCGGCTGACCGAGCGCGGACGCGATATGGCGCGCCTGCCAATCGACCCCACCGTATCGCGCATGATCCTGCAGGCACGCGACGAAAACGCCCTGGCCGAAGTGCTGGTTATCGCCTCGGCCATAAGCGTCCAAGACCCGCGTGAACGGCCGCTCGAAGAGCAGGAAGCGGCCGACCAGATGCATCGGCGCTTCCACGATGGCCGCTCCGATTTTATCATCTATCTAAACATTTGGAACGCCTATCACGACGAGATGGAGAAAGCCTCACAAAACCAGATGCGCAAGTTCTGCAAGGCGCACTTCCTGTCCTACGTGCGCATGCGCGAGTGGCGCGATATCCACGCGCAGCTCTACCAGACGCTACGCGAAATCGGCCGTTTCCACTTTAACGCCGAGCCAGCGACATACGACGCCATCCACCGCGCCGTGCTGACGGGCCTGCTGAGCAATATCGCGCAAAAGAAAGAGGGCAATATCTATCAAGCGGCGCGCAGCCGCGAAGTAATGATCTTTCCCGGTTCGGGCCTGTTTCAGCGGCAGCAAAAAGAAACGCAGATAGAGGAGCGCTCAGGCAAGGCGCCCGAATGGCTGATAGCGGGTGAAATGGTCGAAACATCGCGCCTCTTCGCGCGCACGGTTGCGCGCATCCAAGCCGAGTGGCTGGCCGAATTGGGCGCTCACCTGTGCCGCATATCGTACGACCAGCCCTATTGGAACGCGCGCTCTGGCAGGGTGCTAGTGCGTGAAAGGCACATTCTCTACGGCTTAGAAGTCCTCAACCGCCGCGTCGACTATGGGCGCATTAATCCGCGCGAGGCCACGGAAATTTTTATACGCGAAGCGCTAGTGCCTGCCGACATCCATGCCCAACACAATTTTCTACAGCACAACCGACGCCTCTGCGACAAGCTGGAAACCTGGCAAACGCGCACGCACGCCTACGGCGAAATCGACGTAGAAGAGGCGGCCTGTCGCTTCTACGCCGAACGACTCGAAGGCGTTTCCTCGCTGCACGACCTCAACCGCTTGCTGCGCAACCGCGGCGGCGATTTCCTCCTGATGGGCGAAGGCGATATACTGGGCAGCAGCGGCGAGGACTTCGACCGGCAGGACTTCCCCGACGCGCTCGATCTGGACGGCCACGCGCTGCCGCTGAGCTACGCCTACAAGCCGGGCCAAGCCGTCGACGGCATCACCCTGAGGGTGCCCTACAAACTGGCGCACGCCGTCGACGAAGAGGTGCTAGAGTGGCTAGTACCCGGACTCCTGCAAGAAAAAGTTCTGGCCCTCCTGCGCGCCCTGCCCAAACGCGTGCGCAAACAGCTAGTGCCCATACCCGACAAGGCGCGCTCCATAGCCGCCGAACTCAAGCGCACGCACCCAACCTTTGTCGAGTCGCTGCACGAGTTCGTGCGATCGCGCTATCGCGTCGACGTGCAGCTGGGCGATTGGGATGCGTCCGAGGTTCCCGACCACCTGCGCATGCGCGTCGAGATCCAGGGCGGCGACGACGCGACGCTGGCCGCTGGCCGAGACCTCTCTTCGCTTAAGAAAGGGCTCGACCAACACGAGGCACCGGCCGAATTGGAAGCGTGGAAAAAAGCAGCCGAAAAATGGGAACGGCGCGGGCTAACGCAGTGGGACTTTGGCGATCTGCCCGAGCGCATCGAGGTCGCCCAAGTCGGCGGCGTGCCGATCTATGGCTACCCCGGACTCGAGCGCGAAGGGGATGGACGCGCCGTTTCGCTGCGCCTCTACAAAAAGCGCGAAGAAGCAGAGACGAGCGCACGCAACGGTCTAGCCTGCCTATGCGAGCTGCACCTGGGCGACGAGACGGCCTGGCTGCAGCGCGAACTCAAGAGTCTCAACCACTGCAAAGAACTTTACCAATCGCTGGCCACGCCGCAGGAAATGCGCGAGCGTGCCTACGCCCACCTCGAACACTATCTGTTCTACTGCGCTCGTCCCCTACCGCTGCGCGAAGCGGCGTTCAACGAGCTATTGGAACGAGCGCGCCAATCGCTGCGCGGCCTGTCGGAGCGCTTTCTGTCACTGGTCGAAGCGCTGTTTACACAGCGGCAGGCGCTGCGCCTATCGGGAAGCCGATTTGCCGCTATGAGCGACGAGCTCGACCGTTTGCTGCCGGGCGATTTCCTGCTGCACACGCCTTTCGAACAGCTTCCACAGTTGCAGCGCTACCTGAAAACGCTGCAACTGCGCGCCGAACGCGCCCTGCTCGACCCGGGCAAGGAGCAGCAGCGCGCCGCCCTCATCGCACCCTATCAGAGCGAATTGGATGCGCTGCGCCGCGCAGAGGGCGGCAGCTTGGAGCGGCGGGCACTCATCGAGGAATACCGCTGGATGCTCGAGGAATTTCGCGTATCGGTCTTTGCCCAAGAGTTGGGCACAGCCCACCCTATCTCACCCAAACGCCTAGACAAAAAACTCGAAGAAATTGAGCGCGCGCAGTGACCGTCATCATTTTTGACCTCTGCGACACGATCGTGCGCACGGCCGGCGTGCCCGGCCTACTCACGCTGCCCGGCTTGCAGGGACGCGACGCCGCTGCAGACGTAGAAAACTGGTTTGTGCACAGCGAAGTATTTCACGCCTACGAGCGAGGCGAAGTAGACACCGATGCATTTATTGCCGCATTTTGTGCCGATTTGCACGTGCGCGCGGATAGGGAAGCGTTCATCCGCGCGTACGAAGCGCTGGTCCTGCACGAAATCGACGGCATGGCCGAATTAGTGCGCCGACTAGCCGCTCGTTATACGCTATATGCCCTTTCCAACAACAATCCTCTGCTATGGCGCGCCACAGGGCGCATTTGCAGCGTGCTCGACTGCTTTTCGCACATCTTTCTATCCCATGAAATCGGCCTGCTCAAACCCGATCCGCGCGCGTTCTCACACGTGCTTGATGCACTCAACTGCCCGCCGCAAAAGAGCGTTCTAGTCGACGACAATCCGCGCTGTATACGAGCGGCACGGCTTTTCGGCATGCAAGCGGTGCACTTTGACAACGCCGCCAGCGCTGTGCGCGCACTAGCGGCGAACGGCGTCAATCTCTCTGCTTAAACAGACCGCAGCGCGCTGCAGCAAAGAACTTGCCGAAATAGGGCATCTTTGTATCTTGTTATATGTAAAGGATTTGATATGGAAGATATCGAATTACCAACTATGATCGCTGCCCTTGCTCTGATGTTTGCCGCCGTCGGTGTCAAGGTGGTAACGGCGCAGATGGTTACCCGCATGCGCAACCAAATCACGCACGTCGGACACATTAAGCAAGAAGTACTCAACCGCCTTAAAATCGCCCAGAGCCAGAGTGCGGTAAGCGGTCAGAACAAAGTGACGCTGATGGCCAAGAAGGCGAAAATACTCAAGCGACTCAATCGGCTCAATGGCGAGATGGCCACGCTGGAGCAGGACGACGAAGCGCGCAAGCAGCGCTCCAGTGTGCGCAGGGTAGAAAAGTAGATCGCAGCACGCGTAGTGCGCAAAGAGGTTGGGGCCTGATGCTCCCAACCTCTTTTGCTTTTCTACTGGGAACGGCCTTATCCTAGGCGATTGGCCAACCAGCCATAGCACTTCTCGTAACCGATGCCGCCCTCGGCTTCCGGACCCTCGTACTCGGCCGTCCAGGCCCCCTCATATCCGGCCTTTTCCAGCAGCGAAACCGCATATTCTAGATTGACTTCGCCCTCGCCCAGCGCGGCGCCTTTGTACTCTTGGCGCGATCCCGTGCCGTCTTTCATATGCACGTGGAAAACGTGCGGTGCGAGCATTTCGTAAAAGCGATCGATCGTTTCGAGATCGTGACCAAACCAGCGATAATTCATGGTGTCGAGGTTAACGCCCAGACGCGGCGACCCCACCCGCTCAATGAGGCTCAACTGCCAGTCGCCATCGTTGGTCGTCACGCCGTGGTTGTCCAGGGCGATGCGCACTCCGGATGCTTCGAGCCCATCGGCAACGCGCTGGAAGGCGTCGAGCATCATGCCGTCCCACTGCGCCTGCGGCACCTGGTCGTTGCGGTTCCAGCCTCCGTCCGATCGCGCAATATCGCACCCGGTCAACGGAATCACCTTGCAGCGCGCTCGGTAGCGCGCCACCTGCATATCGAGGTCGGCCGGATCGGCCTGCAGGAAGTCGTTGCCGATCTCCACCGCCGATATCTGCATGCCATAGCGCGCCAATAATTCGCGCACTTCCTCAGCCCTATGCGCCCCATCCACCTCACCGTCCACCCAGATATCGGCCGCGCGCACTTCGCAGTGCGTATAGCCTATTTCGCTGGCGCGCCGAGCGAAGCCTTCCAAATCGAGGCCGGGCCAATTATAATGTATGACGCCGATCTTTTTCTTTGCCATGCTCTTTTCCTCTCTTGCCCTCTACTCTTCTATGCCCAATAGCTCTACTTCAAAGTCGAGCGTGGCACCTGCGGGAATGCTGCTACCGGGCGGCGAACTATCGCCATAGGCCAAGTCGGAGGGAATGATCAGCCGGGCTTTGCCGCCGACTTTCATAAAGCCTAGACCCTCTGTCCATCCAGGAATCACCTGGTTTAAACCAAAGGTGACGGGCTCGCCGCGCTCGACCGAGCTATCGAATACCGTGCCGTCGATCAGCTTGCCCGTGTAGTGGACTTTCACCTTGTCCGTCGGCTGGGGTTGTGCACCCGATCCGGCCTGCAATTCGATGTAGACCATACCCGATTCGGTCTTGGTCGCACCCGACTCGGCCGCGGCTTTTTCCAGATAGGCCTTGCCCTTTTCCTTCTCGGCGCCCGACTGCTCGGCAACGCGCTTCTGCACATTTTCAAAGCGCTGCTGCAAATAGGTATTCAGCTTCGGACCATACTCGGCTATATCGACCTTTGCTTCGGTTTCGAGCATGCCATCGGCAAAGCCAGCGGCGATTAAATCAACTTCGTCGGCATTGAACTCGCCCTTAAACGTGCCCAGCGTATTGCCGGCTACGCTTAAACCAATAGCGTATAGCTGTTTTTCCTCTTCCGTTTCGGGCGTGACGACGTTGGAGGTTTCCTGCTGCTGCGCGCCGCAGGCGGCAACCAGCACGAGGGCGGCACTGAACAGGCTCAGTGTCTTCTTCATTGAATGATCCTCTCTTAAAATGGCCAGAGTCCGCGCGCGAATAGCTTTCGCGGGCAGAATCGAACCTTCATAGTCGATATTCTATCTGTCGGGAAACCAAAAGAGGGGGGAGCCGACCGAATAGGTTGAAGGTAGGAATTCCTCAGAAAAGTCGCCAGAGCCGACTCTGCAACGGGGCCATTTCGACGCGCCACATGCCATCGGCCCAAGCCAGCGGCACGCTCGTTCCCATATGCAAGACTTCGCAAGTGTCAAAAAGCGCAAGCGGCGCGATGGCGCTGTGCAAATAGTCAAAGCGCAGCTGCATTGAGTGAGCGCGCGCCGGATCGAAGTTATGGACGACCAGTACAGCGCCCTGCGCGCCATAGCGCACATAGGCGAAGAGGCGATCGTCTACGTCGCCGCCGTCGGCGTCGTTGCGGTGGTAATAGACCTTGCCGCTGTGGAGTTCGGGCCATGCGGAACGCCGTTCGAATACTTGTTCGTACAGGCGCATAAGCGCATCGTGCGGCGCGCACCATCTGAGTGCCGGTTGCAGCAGGGTTGCGTTTTCAAAATCCGTGCGCGCCGCTTCGCCCCACTCACTGCCCCATTCCATTGCGCACGTCAGATTCGTTGCCGCCGCCGAGCCGGCCGATGCGTCGACTAGCAGCGCCTGGGCATTCTTGAGCAGCGCCATGCACAGCGCCGGATCAGCATCCGTTGGCAGCACGGCCTGCCAATAGCTGCGCGCTGCTTCGTCGTCGTCGAGCAACCCGCGGTACTTATCGCGCCAGACCTGCGTGGCGCGCGGGCTATCGTGGTTTTCGAAATAGGCCATGGCGACCGTGCCCGGCGCAAAGCTGCGGTGAACCTCTTCGAGAAAGTCGTTGAGCGGGCGCGCATGTTCGACGTCGCGGTGAAAGTCAACCATCAGCGCATAGACCATATCGACCGGTACGTCGACGGCCTCGTGCAGCGGACACAGCGTCTCGCCCAGCACCAGCGCCTCTGGTTTTAGCTGCTGTATGCGATTTTTAATTTTCTTCAGGAAAGGCCGGTCCACCGTCTGGCTGGCATCAATGCGCACGCCGTCCAAATCGCAGGCTGCCATCCAATAGGGCGCCACTTCGAGCAGGTACTGCTGCAGCGGCTCGTTAAACACCAAGTCGAAAAGCGCTACGTCGCTGTAGACCAGCCAGGCGATGCGATGTATGGCCGGACGGCCATCCTCATCGCGCACGTAGAATTCGGGATGCGTCTCAATGAGCGGGCAGTCGCGGCTGGTCTGCATGAGCACCAGGTCGAAGATCACTTTTTTGCCGAGCGCATGCGCTCGGCGCGTCAGCGCACGCAGATCAGCCCGGCCCACGGCCTGCACCAACGCGTCGCGCCCCAGCGTGTCGCGCTGACGGGCCGACATCGCCGCCACCTCGGCTGCTGCTACGCCGTCGATATCGCCGTCGCACAGCAGGCCCTCTTCGGCGAGGGCGCGCCAATCGACTTCTGCAAGCGGCGTGACTAAATCCGGATCGATTTGAAAGAAATCGCGCACCGCATAGACACTACCCAGCGCTCCTTTGCGCACGTCTTGGCCGCTGTGCATATCGGCAAAGCCCGGCAGATAAAAGGGCAGCAGGTAGATCACGTCGGCGGCGATGTGATCCAATTCGGCCGTCACGTGAGCGATGCGCCCGCTGCGGAAAGCGCCATCTTCAATGCGCGCACCCACTTTGCGCGCGCACACTTCGCTGATGACCGGACCGCGCTGCACCCAATGCGGGCTGACGACTATGACACCGTCGCGATTCTCGGCGATATCGTTGACGGCAATCCATTCCTTGCGTCCTGCATCTACGTGGCTATCGGCAGAAAATTCGACGCTGTAGCTAAAGGCTCCCGTCTGTTGCAGAAAAAATGGTTCCGACTCAAAGAGCAGGTTATTGCCGCGCAGCGCCGGGCGTCCATCGTCGGCGAGAACGAGCTGCATCGGCACATAGCGCCCGCTGTCTCCGCCCAGCGCGTCGGTCCACAGGCGTGCGTCTACGTCGCGCGGCCGCACGTGGATCGAATCGACCGCGGCGACAAATAGCTCGCAGCGCACGCGCGCCTCTACACCCAAGCGCCCGGGCTGGATATAGGCGCGCGCCAGCGTAGACGCAAACTCGACGCCGCCCATATCGACGCACTCATTGCCGGCCCAAACAACCCAATTGTCGAAGTGCTGGCGGGCAAAGCGCCGATGCAGCTCTTCGTAAAAAACGGCGCGCTGAGTAACGAGCGGCGCGGCGACAGCGGTTTCCATTGCTACTCCACTGAAAGGTCGAGTTTCTATCAATGCCCTTGGCGAAGGTGGCGACGCAGCGCGTCTTCACCAAAATCGCGTTCGAGGTCGCGCCACACTGCATGGATGTGATTGGCGTCGTTTTGCGTGTTGTCGTACTCGGCCAAGAAGATGGAACCCTGCACGCGATAGTAGTGCGGACCGCCTACCTCCTCGCTGCCCGCCCAGGCGAAATGCACCTTGCCCCAGTCGGCTAGGTCGATGCGCTGGAGCGCGTCCTGCGCGCACGCTTCGGGCAGGCGGCCAACATAGGTCTCGACGAGCGTGCGCAGCACATGGCGCTGGCTATCGCTCATATCGGCACCGGCCAACCCTTCCGGGCGCACTTCGTCGCCGACGTGCGGCACGTTGGTCGTCAGGATATCGCCTGGTGCCTCGGCCATAATAACGGCCCGCTCCCGCTGCGTTCCGTCCAACTCGTGCACCAGCTGGCGCCCAAGATCCTCTTCCTCCTTCAGCGCGCGCAGGCCTGCGCGCTCGCCGTGGCGCACCTGCGCCGGATTTGAACCGAAGAAGAGGGGCGTCGGTCCGGCGACTTCGCCGTCGACGATGGCATAATTGAGCGATATGTGGTGTCCCTCAAAGCGCCAGCCCCACGGCGCATCGCCACCGGGCTCGCCAAAAACGCTCAGATAGTATAGTTCGCGGTCGCGCGGAAATCGGCGTCCAACTCCTTCGACTTCGGCCAGCACGTCCTCCAGCGACATAATCGTGTGGACCTTTTCGTAGCCGCGCGCGCTGACGCCGGTGGCCACGAGCGCCTGCGCTAGCCCACGTTGGCGCTCATCCATCTCTTTGATGGGCAGCCCCTGGCGATCGCGCGGCACGTAGTGCCAGTTTTTGCGCTCGCCTTCATTGGCAAAGTCCAGCTGTGCCTTGCCCTGCTGATCGGCGGCCAACGCCTGTAAAAACGCACCGGCCGCATCGGCCATACGCTGCGCTACATCGCGGCTCATATCACTCCCTCCTCTTGGGCGCACGGCCCGCTAGGTCGTCGTGCAAATCAATGGTCGTGTACTCTTCGTGCGGCTGCGCCACGGCCACGCGCAGAAAGTCCAGCTCGTTCGGACCGGGGTTGTAGATGCCGTGCGCTTGGCCGATGCCCTGCCAGGTCACTGAACCGGGTGCCACCGCAAACGTCTCGTCGTCTATCGTCATATAGCCGCGTCCGCGCAGCACGACAAAGCACTCTTCCAGCGCATCGTGGTAGTGGTAGCCAACGGAGCCTCCAGCGCCGAGTACGGCGTGGTCGAGAAAGGTCCAAGTGCTATAGAAATCTTCTGGGCGCAGCACGTGGCGCGTGGCTATGCGACCGCTGCCGCCGTGAATCGCATCGCGCCAGGTGAGCAATCCACCATCAAAAGCGCCCTCACTTATGCGCTGGGCATTTCCGTCAGCGTCGGTTGCCACTTCTACGTACAGAATGCGCGCGGCACCATTTCCAATATTTTTGAACACGTATCCGGCGCATAGCAAACCGACGATAAAGCCCGGCGCGACGACGCGCCCCACCGCATCTGCGGCCGTCAGCTCTACTTGACCCTCGAGCACGAGGTAACCCCATTCGCCGCCCGCGGTCGCGCCGACGGCCCGTTCTTCTCCCGGGGCCAATACCGCATAGTCAAAGCGCTGCCAGGGCGTTTGGAACTGGATGCCGGGCAGCGCACTAACCGCTGCGTTTGCAGGGATGAGATCGGCCAACTGTACGTGCTTCATGGATTGCTTTTCTCCCAGGGATTCTAAGCTAAATAGGAGTGCCCGTGCCGACAACTGCACGGGCGGTTAAACGATGCGTCCGCGCTGTCTTTGCACGGCTCAGGCGTCGCCGTATATTTGCGTCGCCCAACCATAGGAGGCGCGCCATGCAGCTAACGCAGCAGCAAATCGACTTCTTCAACACCTTTGGCTTTCTCCACTTTCCAGCGCTTTTTTCAGCCGACGAAGTCGCTTGGATCAGCGAGGAATTCGACTACTCCATCCAGCACTTTGGCAGCGGCGACCAGCACGACGGCTCGCGCCGCACCATGTTCGGCGGCCCTATTGAGCACCGCCCGCGCCTGTGCGGCCTGCTCGATGATGCGCGCATCATCGGCCTGTGCGACGGCGTGCTCGGCGAGAGCTTTAATTACGCCAGCGGGGACGGCAACTACTACAGCGGCGATACCGGCTGGCATCCCGATGGCAATTGGAGCCAGTTATTCGCCGTTAAAATCGCCTTCTACCTCGATCCGCTCACGCGCGACAGCGGCTGTTTGCGCGTCATACCCGGCAGCCATCACCCCGATCACTTTATCCGCGCGCAGAAGCTCGATCTCAACAAGTCGCGCGAGCTGTTTGGCGTCGAACCGCGCGATATACCGGGCAACCTAGCGCTGGAGACACAGCCGGGCGATCTGGTCATCTTTAACCACGACCTCTACCACGCCTCGTTTGGTGGCTCGACGCGGCGGCGCATGTTCACCATGAACCTGACGCGCCCCTGCTCGACGCCAGAGGATATCGAAACGCTGCGCCAGTACGTCAGCATTCACTCGCCCGGCGGCTACAAGGTCAACACCGGCGGCGGCATGTACTTTCCCACCATGCTCTCTACTGCCGGCCCCGAGCGCATGCAGCACCTGCGCCAGTGCGCCGATATGCACGACGCGCTCTTTCCGGAGTACGCCGTCCGATAGCGCATAGACCTAGGCCTTTCCGCGGTCGCCACGGCGTTAGACGCACCGATGCGCGTTATTGGCGCATTGGGGGGTGAAATCGCGCGCTGTATGCCATATATGCACTTGCCCGCTGTGCTCTCATCTCTCGCTATATGGCCTAATACTGGGCTACGGCGTCTTTTTTGTCGCTGTGCGCCGGGCTGTGGAAAAAGTTGGAAGCATCTGAAGAATAGGCCGTCCAATAGCACAAAATAACTCAAGGTTTTCCATTTTCGGTCGATCATAACACCACCTTCATCATATTCCTTATCTCTCTCCATCGCGGCGCGCCCTCTGTATGGCCATACAGGGGGCGCACTGTGTTTTTGCCCGCTTCTCCACCGCCCCCTGCTTGACACCCGGCCGCGCATTCTGCTAACTAATCGCCCGTAAAACAGGTCTCAACCGACCCGATGCCAAACTCGATGAGGATGCGAGATGATAGAGAGAGAAGCGCAGCTCACGGATGCCATAGCCCAGTTACCGCGCGTACCGCTAGCCTCGGTGCGCCCAACGCCGCTAGAACACCTGCCGCGCCTGAGCGCCCACCTCGGCGGCCCGCCCATATACATCAAGCGAGACGACCTAACGGGCTTAGCCATGGGCGGCAACAAGACGCGCATGTTCGAGTTCGCCCTGGCCGACGCCCTGCACAAGGGAGCCGATACCGTTGTCGCCGGGTCGGCCGTGCAGAGCAACTACTGTCGGCAGCTATCGGCCGCCTGCGCCAAACTCGGTCTAGAACTGCACCTCGTCCTGCGTCCGGTGCGCCCCGTCGACCGCATTGACCAACAGGGTAATAACCTGTTGCAGCGCCTCCTCGGCGCGCACGTAACGGTTATTCGCGAGTACGACCACGCCTCGCAAAAAGAGGCCATACTGGCCAAAATTGCCGAGCAGGAGGCGCTGGGCAAAAACGTCTACTGGCCGCGCCAGGCCGATACTATAGACCTCGATGCCATCGCCTACGCCGAGTCGGCCCTGGAGGTGGTCCAGCAGTGTCGCGCGCTCGACATCGACCCGTCGCACTTCTATCTCTGCGCGCTCGACACGACGCAGGCCGGCGTCGGTCTCGGCCTATCCTTCCTGCAGAGCGCCATGCACGTGCGCGGCATCTGCCCGATGAAAGACGTTCCGCAGCGCTGCGAAGAAATGGCGCAGATTGCCAACAGCGGTGCCCAGCGCTTAGGGCTGGACTTCGAACTGCACGGCAGCGACTTCGACAACGACGACTCGTTTGTCGGCGAGCGCTACGGCATTCCCACGTGCGCCGGGCTCGACGCCCTGCGCACGGTGGCGCGCACCGAGGGTATTTTGCTAGATCCCGTCTATACGAGCAAGGCTATGTCTGCGCTCTTTGAGCACATTCGAGAGGGACGGCTCGACGCGGATCGCCCGGTGGTCTTTTTGCACACCGGCGGCCATCCAGCGCTCTTTGCCTATGCGGCCGACGTGCTCGACAGCTGATGCACAGCAGGCCACAGCGCCGCGTAGGCCACGCACGATCATCTAAACACCACTGGGAGTCTATCTATGAACGAGCTACAGCAATCTATAACGGAGGTCGATGTCTACGGTTTTACGCTGCTGGAAAACGTGCTCAGCAGCGAGGCGGCTGCCGATATGCGCGAAGTGCTGATTCGCTGCGAACGCGAAGTCGGCACCGAGCACGCCCACCGCGGTTCGGCGCGCCACGTGTCTAACTTGCCCGTCCTCGACCCCATTTTCCACCAGTGCATCGACCATCCGCGCGTGCTGCCTATCCTCGAGCACTTTCTCGATCGATCGCTGATTCTCGGCAGCCTCAACTCGCGCATCGTGCGCCCAGGCGACGGCTATCAGGGCCTGCACAGCGACATTCCCGCTACCATGCTCAATATGGGCACACCCGTCATGATGAACACCGTGTGGATGCTCGACGATTTTTCGCCGGAAATCGGCGGCACGCGCGTCGTGCCCGGTTCGCACCGCAGCGGACTGGTCGCACCGCCGGAAGGCTTTGACGTCAAGCACGAGATCCAACCGACGGCCCCAGCCGGATCGGTGATCGTTTTCAACGGCCAGTGCTGGCACGGCGGCGGCGCCAATACCAGCGACCGCAGCCGCCACGCCCTCTTTGGTCACTACCGCAAGCACATGCTGCTCTTTCAGCTCGATCCACACGACGGCTTTCCGCCCGAGTGGTTTGACGGTCTGACCCAGCGACAAAAGGAGCTGATGCGCATGACGCACGGAAAGGGCCTGGGCGAAATGCACGCCGCCGACGCGCACTTCCGCTAAGGGTATCTACGCCAGATGGAGTAGCGCCTAGTCGTGCTGCGCTCGCCTATCGGCGCACCCGATAGGGTCCTACTCGCGTGCCTATTTCCGTCTCGCGCAGCAGATAGTATTAGGAGCGGACGGGGCGCTTTATTACATTGCGGCCCTACGGTCTCGGCACTATCCGAGGAGGAGGCGCCCCATGGGCAATGGAGCGAGAGTTGCATGGCTGCTAGCCGTGCTCTTTTCGGCTGGCAGTTCCACGGCGGATATCAGCTTCTGGCAGATGGGCGGCAATGCTGGTTTGTCATGGGCTGGCCTAGATACGGCCAGCGTGCTCGTCGATACCAGCGCGCAGCGCACGGCCATTCGCCCTACCTACATCACCCCTGAGCGCAGCATCTTTTCCTTTCTCAGCAATTGGTCGGGCGACAAGCAACCACTGAGCCTCGACTACTTCGACGGACAGCGGCCGCGCGTATGGCGGCGCTGGGACGGCGATATTCGCAATGGATACCAAGGCGCGTTCTTGGTCGATGGCGACTCCACCACCTACAACCCTCCCTCTTCTTCATACGGCACCTTGGAGTGGTACACCATTGACGTCGCCGTGCCAGTACCGGCTTTCCGCTTCGGCTTTTACACCCCCTCACAGGGCTTTCGCTCCGATGGGCTACCGCTGCGCGACGATGCCGTGCCCGCCTATGAGATATCGATCTCAGCCGAAACGACCGATGCCGTGGCCCAGAGCAACCAGAACCAACCCGTCGGTCAGGTCATCGCCGCCGTCAGAGAAAATTTTTTCACCGCCGTTTCCATCGACTTTCCCAAGCAGTATGTGCGCTACGTGCGCTACCAGCGCAAACCGTCGACGCAAGATGCACAGACCTCGATCATAGAGCAGTTCGGCGTTGGCCAAGCGCCGCGCGGCTCGCTGGGCGACTTTGAGCTCTTTGGTGAGGGCATTCCGCAGCACGCCTTCTATCTCAGCAAAATCATCCATCTTGGTGAAGAGCTCAACTTCGGCCGACTCTTCTGGCAAACGACGCCCATGCGGATGGTCGATGGCTCAGCCGTAGAGGACCCAACCGCCCAAGCCTCGCTGGAAGTCGAAGTGCGCACGGGGCGCGACGACGACCCCAATATCTACCACGAATTCACCGACAAGGGACGCGAAAGGGTCGTCACCCGCGAGCGCTTTGAAAAGGAGCTCAAACCGCCGGCCGTCAGCGGCGGTCAAACCCAGGAGGGCAGACCAGGCATCCGCGCCTCCATCCGCTACGACGTCGAGCATTGGACTTACTGGTCTTCCCCCATCGTCCAGTCTGGCCGCTCGCTCGGACTGGCCAGCGGCTCGTTCGTCCAGCTCAAAGTCAATTTTAATAGCGGCGACTTCGACTCCTTTGTGCGCCTCGATTCCCTGTGGATAGAGCGCGCCCCGCTCTTGGCGCGACGCATCATCGGCGAAGTCGCACGCCTTGACGAACCGCAGCCCGCGCGCGGGTTTACCGAGGTGGGGCTGGGCGAAGAAATTCCCTTCGCCTACGATCTGAAAATTGACTTCAGCGGTATCGAATCGCGCGGCTTTGATGCCGTGCGCATCCACACGGGCCAGCGCGCGCGCTTTATTCGCCTAGAGATGGGCGAACCGCTGCAGCAGGTCGATCCTGCGGCAGCCTACGCACGGGATGGAGAACTCGAAGTGCACTTGCCACAGCGCGTAATGCCCGGTCAATCCGCGCCCGTGCGCATTGTCTTTGCCACCGAGATATTCACCTACGCCACGACCTTTGAAGGAGAAGTCTTTGACTCGCAGATCGAAACCCTGCCCCAGCCCATCGAAGGGGGAGACGCCAGCAACGCCTTGGGCACCAACAGCCTGCGCGTCTTCGGCGCCGGTCGCACGGCCGCGCTGCAGGACCTAGCGCTGTCGACGCCCGTCATCACGCCCAACGGCGACGGCGCCAACGATGAGGTGAGCATATCCTACCAGCTCTTCCGCCTGCCCGAACCAGTGCCCGTCGCCCTGCGCGCCTTTGCTCTCGATGGGCGCCAGGTGGCTGCCCGCTCCTTTGCCATGCAGGATTCGGGCCCACAGCGCGTGCGCTGGGACGGCCGCGATGAGTACGGCGCACTGCTGCCGCCCGGTCTCTACTTGGTCGAAATCGTTTTGCAATCGCAAGAACCGGTTGCGCGCAAATTGCTCACACTGGGTATCGCCTACTAGGAGGAGTGGAAACGTGATCGGCAAAACAGCGATTATCGGCGCACTTACACTGCTATTCCCACTGTCTATGCGGGCGCACGGCGACCAGCTGCGCTTCGACAGCGCAGAGCAGTGGGCGCGCTGGAAGGCACCGCACGGCCTGGTGCACACCGAAGACGGCCGCCTGCGCTTGGCCAAGTTCCGCAAGCGCATTAACGCCGTTGAGGACGCCCACCTATTCGCCCATGCCACGCAGCAGCGCGGCCAGGTAAACGGCGGTATCTGGGCCGTAGGCTCTAATCGCGAAAGCGCTGCCAACGCCATCGACGGGGATCCGACTACCTACTGGCAACCCGACCCACAGGCGCAGTTGGAAGATTGGTCGCTCGATATCGACTTGGGGCGCGCCGTGCTCGCCGAAGCCATCGTCCTCACGTTCCCCGACATCGAGCTTGCGCGCCCTTTTGAGCAGTTTACCCTATACATCTCCACCGGTGCGCGCATCAAGGCCACCGAAGACATATTTAGCTTTACTCCCGCCTATCGCACAACGCGTCCCAATCGCCAGACCTCCATTGTCATCCCGCTCGAATACACCGGCACCGACAGCACCATGCTACTCGATAGCGAGCTGAGCGAAGACCGGCGCATCGGCACGCAAAAGTACCGCGTCATCCAGTATATAAGCCTGACGGCCGACGGCAAGAACGAGGGGGCGGCACTGGCCGAAATTGAAGTGCTAACCGCCGGCGACAATATTAGCATCGGCACGCTGCAGCGCGGTAAATTTGCCAACGGCACGGTGGTGGGCACGCCGGAAAACCTATTTGATGCCGACCTCAACACCTTCTGCCTCGTCACTTCTGGACACGAGGGCGAAGCGGGTGCAAACGCCTCTTGGGAGAGCAGCGGTACCTGGTGGAGCGTCGACCTAGGGGCGACGTTTTTCGTCGACGATCTCTTCCTATACTACCAAAACCGCGGCGAGGGCGTTTCTAGCTTTATCTGGTTTTATGGCAACTCCGGACCGGGTCATCGAGTTCTCTACTCTGCCGATAGAGGCACGGGCAACAGCGCTACGCCCACCGATCAGGCACTCGATTTCGACGAACTAGTTACGCACCTCAATCCGCGCAACGACGGACTTTTCCAGATTCGCTATATCTTTGCAACGCGCAAAATGCGCCATCTATTCTGGCACGGCACGACACCCCTCGATTGGCAGGAGTCACGCAGTCTAGAAATGATGCTCTTTTCGCCCGGCTATCCGGCCGAGGTCACCATGCGCTCGGATTTTATCGATCTGGGCACCGAGCGCGGCGATGGGTATCCCAAAGTCATCAAGAGCCTGCACTGGGATGCCGACATTCCACCCGGCACTCAGCTACAATTGCGCTCGCGCTCCGGCAACCAACTGCGCCAGCTGCTGACGTTTTATGACAAGAAGCACGACGAAGTGACCGAGACCAAGTACAACAGCCTGCCCAACGTGCTCAAGGGCGCCATCGACACGACGCTGATCGTGGGTGAAGACTGGGACGATTGGAGTAACGTCTACCAAGTCTCGGGCGAATCGTTCCTTTCAAAAAGCCCGCGCCGCTACGTGCAGTTGGAGCTGATCCTCTCCACCGACGACCCCGACGTCGCGGTGGAAGTCGAGGCGCTGAGCATCCATTTCGAGGACGCGCTATTGCAGAGCGCGCGCGGTCACATCCTTCCGCGCAACGCGCGACCCAATGAGGACACGCACTTCACCTACACGCTTTTGACGCACAGCGATGAGCGCGACGCGGGCTTTGATCGCCTGCGCTTTGCCCTGCCTGCTGCCAGCAGCGACGTCGAAGTACGCGTCGGCGGCCAGCCCGTAGAACTCAGCCGTTTAGACCAACGGGGTGACTCGCTCCTCATCGATCTGCCGACCGTGGTATTGGGCGATTCCGTAGAAGTCGATTTCACGACGCGCGTCGTGCAAAACGCCACCGTCTTCGGCTTGGATCTCGGCTATAGTGCACACCCCGGCCTGTGGCAATCGGTCGAGCCCGTCGAGCGCCGCGCCAATATCGTTATGCTACCCGAGTTGGTCGACAGCAGCGAACTCATAGGTGATCTAGCGCTGTCCTCGCCCGTGCTGACGCCCAACGGCGACGGCATAAACGACGCGCTATCCATTCGCTTCGTGCCCTTTAAATGGGAAGCGACTGAGCGAACCGCGCAAGCCTGCGTCTTCGATCTGGCCGGACGCCTGATAGCCGAACTGGCTGCGCCGCACATCGACGGCGCAGCACACGTCTTTACCTGGTCGGGGCACGCAGCCAATGGCGCGCGCGTTCCGCCGGGCAGCTATGTGTTGCGCATCGACTTAGCAGCGGATTCCGGCCGCGACACGGCGCTGCGCAGCGTGGCTGTCGCCTACTGAGCACCGCCAAACGATCCGAATCCATGCGCTTGTTGCGACTATATGCCCTACTACGCCTCGTAGAAATTGCTTTGCATAAGAGCATGTCGACACCATGAGTGGACGCGGAGAAAAGCTGCGCGGCATAGCCGAACGTTTAGCGCACCTGCTGGAAGAGCGCTTCGACCGACCGGCCACGTTTGCGCTGGAGGCCACGCTCGACTGGCTGCCCAGCGTGCCAGACCGGGCGCAGTACGCAGCTGTATGGAACGACCTCGAAGCCGTCTATGCAGCGCTGGTCGAAGGGCGTTGGACATTGGCTGCTCGCCTAGAAGCCCATGCCAATGCGCTGCGCTTTGGCCCCATGCGGGTCGACGCCTATTTCGATGCGCCCTACAGCTTTATTTTTGAATTCGACGAAGAGCAGCACATTAACACGCACCGCCTGCGCACGTTGGATGCCGCATCGTTTTACAGTCGATGCTCTTTTGACGTAGCAGGCTACAAGGCGGCCTGTAGTCTGCGTCCAGCCCTGCCGGGCGAGACGAGTTTTTTTAAACTCAAAAGCGACGACCCGCTCTTTCCGCCGCTATTAGCAGGCGCTGCGCAGGACAACCGCACGCGCCAGCGCGCCTTCCGCGACGCGCTGAAAGACGCCGCGCCGTTCGCTTTGGCCCACCTCAATCCGACGCTGCGCATCTCGTGGGAAGTGGCGCACGACAAGCGCGGCTACTTTGACGAGCGCGACATCGACGCGGTGCAAGCACACCTGATCTCCAACGGCTTTCTGGACGGAATGGCTCTGCGAGAATAGATTTCTCGCGTTCGCTATTTTTGCGTACTCCACCTGCATTCCTGCAGTTCTGCCACCAACAGAGGTAACAGCATGTATCAGACCACCCCCGACAATCTAAGCGAAGAGAAGGTAGACCTTTTTCGCCAGCGCGGCTTTGTAAAAATACCCGGCATTATTTCCAAGGAGGAAGCCGCCCATTTTCACGACGCGGCACTGGCGGCCAGCGCGCAAATTGACCAAGGTCGCAACCGACCCGTCTTCAGCCAGCACGTCAACGTCTGGCGCCAAGACGACGCCATGCGCGCATTGACGCTGCACAAAAACGTCGGCGCCGTCGCACAGCGCTTGGCCGGCGCACCTCTGCGCCTCTGGCACGACCACATTCTCATCAAACAGCCCAACAACCAAGTCGCCACCGAATTTCACCAAGACCAGCCCTACTGGCCGCACGCCAACTCGCCCAACGCTCTGTCGGCGTGGATCGCCCTGTGCGACGTGCCGGTGGAGCGCGGCTGCATGAGCTTTATCGCCGGTTCACATCGGCATACCGAGCTAACGGCACAGAACCTGCTCGACGGACGCGATCTCTTCGGCAAATGCCCTGAGCTAGAGTACGAGGAGCGCGTAACGCTGCCCTTACAAGCGGGCGACTGCACCTTCCACCACGCGCGCTGCGCGCATATGGCCGTGCCCAACCAAACGGATGTGCCGCGGGTGGCGCACGTCGTCATCTTCATGGACCAGACGACCACCTACGTGGCCAAAAACCACGTCGTAACCGATCCACTCGACCTACAGGAGGGACAACTCATTGAAGGGGAACTCTTCCCCGCGGTATGAGAGACTGACCTCTTGGCGCGCAAAGACATCCGCACGATATCGATACACTGCGCTGCCTGCAAGGCGCTGCTCTACAAATACCACAAGGGCGGACGCGGTGGCTTGGTGAAGTGCCTAGTCGAGCGCATTGTAGAAGACCACACGGCCGGCGACTGCACCTGCCCCCAGTGCGGTCAAGAATTTGCTCGGCAGCGCATGATGGAGGGCAAACCGGCGCATAAAATCATTCAGGGCAAGGTCTTTACCAAAGGAATGTCGCGAAAATAGGCGACCGCAGCGGCGCTGGACGCGCCGCTCAGTCTGACTCATTTTCTTCGCATGGCGCATTCCGAACCGCAGCGCGATCGCACGCCCTTCTGGCAAGATACCCATTGACTGCACATATCTTATGCCATAAATAATGGGGACCGCCAAGCGGCGACCGCGCTGTTGCACATGCCTCGTGCACGCGCACTGCAGCGCACGATGTATGCTTTTTTATCAATACCATTACCACGGAGTACTACGACATGAGCGATTATTTCGTCTATATAGGCACCTACTCAAACAGCGACAGCGAAGGCGTCTACGTCCAGCGCTTCGATATGGCCAGCGGCGCCCTCTCGCCCGTCAGCACCCACGGCGAAGTTGAAAATCCCTCGTTTCTCGACCTCTCTCCCGACCGCCGCTTTCTCTATGTCATTGGCGAGGTCGGTCAGGTCGACGGGCGTCCTGGCGGTGCGATCGGCGCCTACGCCATCGATCCAGCCAGCGGCTCACTAACCCATCTAAACACCGAATCGACCGTCGGCCCCGGCCCCTGCCACGTCAGCGTTGACGCCACGGGCCGCTACGTGCTAGTCGCCAATTACGGCGGCGGCAGCGTGGCCATACTGCCCGTGCGCGATGACGGCTCGCTCGGCGAGGCCAGCGATTTTGTCCAGCACGAAGGCTCCAGCGTCAATCCCAAGCGCCAGGGAGAACCGCACGCCCACTCGATTATGGTATCGCCCAACAACACGCACGCCTTCGCGCCCGACCTGGGCATGGACAAGATCGCAATTTACCAGATCGACCACGGCAGCGGCAAATTGGTCGCCGGCAGCCAGCCCTCTATGCAGGTCGAGGCAGGGCAGGGCCCGCGCCACTTTGATTTCCACCCCAACGACCAGTACGCCTACGTCATCAACGAGTTGGGCAATACGATCGTTTCGTACAATTACGACGCTGCGGCCGGCACGCTAGCCGCAACGGGTTCAGTTTCGACGCTGCCCGACGATTTTACGGGAACCAGCCATACGGCTGATATTCACGTACACCCCAGCGGAAAGTTTCTCTACGGCTCGAATAGAGGCCACGACAGCCTGGTCATCTGCGCTATCGACGGCGGCACGGGCCAACTCGAAGTCGTAGGCTACGAACCGACCGGCGGCAAGAATCCGCGCAACTTTGCCATAGACCCGACGGGCACCTATCTGCTGGCAGCCAATCAGGATACCAACGACATTCACACCTTCCGCATCAATGCCAATACGGGAGCGCTGGAAAAGACCGGCTGCGTTGCAAGCGTTCCCAGACCCGTCTGCCTCAAGTTCTCTGCCATATTCTAATGGCGGAAAAAACGCGCAGCGTCGGCGTAACCGGTGCACTGGGCAATCTCGGCTGGAAGTTGCTGCTTCACCTGGCCACCCACAGCACCGCTCCACGCTTGGTTGCACTAGATCATAGAGAGGCCGACCGCGCGCAGCGCGATGCGCTGAGCGATGCAGCCAACGACCGCAAGGTGGACATCGAATTCGTCACCTGCGACTTGACGGACTGGGACGACGCGCGCTGGCGCAATGCCTTTGACCGCGTTGAAGCCGTGGTGCACTTTGCCGCGCAAAACCCTTTTCCGGAAGCTTCTTGGAGCGACGTCGATGCGTCGGCGGCAATGAATTTCAACACGGCGCACGCCGCCGCCGACAGTCCTGCCGTAGAGCGCTATATCTTCGCTACATCCAACCACGTTATGGGTCGCTACAAAGACCGCGACTTGGCCGCAGGGGCCTTGCTACCGGAGTTGGAACCGGGCGTCGGCACGCTCTGGCACACCGGCCAGCGCGCTATGGATTCGACGGTCTATGCCACAGCGAAGTGGGCCGGTGAACGCCACTGCCAAGCGTTGGGTCGGCGTTCCAACGGATCGACGACCTTTGCCTGCGTGCGCATCGGCTGGTGCCAGCCCGGTGCCAATCGCCCCAAAACACTTTCGGCTGCCGGCACGCCGACGCAGGCCCACGGCGAACAGGGGCAAAGTACCACCGACCGCTGGTATAAGAGCATGTGGCTGTCCAACCGCGACTTTTGTCAACTCTTTCAGCGCGCCATCGAGGCCGATGGCAGCACGTGGCCGGGTGGATGTATTGTAGTGCACGGCATGTCAAACAACCGCAATATGCCGTGGAATCTCGACGCCACGCGCCAGTATCTTACATATCAACCGCAAGACAACGTATATGAGGAGGGGTAAATATGGAAACCACACCATCGCATAGAATTGCTGACGGGTTTGCCGATATTCTGTACGAAGCGAACTTTGCCTTCCTCGAAGGCAGCCCTGATCCTTCTTTTGCCCTCGACTCATCCATGTGCTTGGCCTACGTCAATCCGGCCTATTTGACCTTTGGTTGCGCAAACGGCGGTATAAACAGTGCGGATACCTTCACGGGTATTGGCATCTTCGTAGGGAATTTTATGAACGAGCCCCTGCGCCAATTCTATCTGAATGCATATACGATGGTCATGGAAAACAACAAAACGTGGAGCCACGACTACGACTGTTCCAGCCCGAGTCTATACAGGCGCTTTAGGCAGAGCGCATACCCTCTGCCGCAAAAGGGCATAGTGGTGATCAATCACCTGATTGAAGAACGCACTCATACGGCCAGCTCTGGCCAACCGGTAAAAGCCATTTACTTGAACAAAAATGGGTTAATAGCTCAGTGTTCTCACTGCCGCAAAGTGCGTCAGAGCGAGAGCAATATGCAGTGGGATTGGGTTTCCGAGTGGGTTGCTAACCCACCAAGCGAAATCACCCATTCGCTATGTGAGTTCTGTGCAGACTACTACTACAAAGGGTTGCAGTTGACGCTCAACACTGTGTAGGGTGGCGCGCTGTCAACTTACCCGCGGTAACCAGCGCGGGTGATCGGCTCCCTTGCCGTCCAAACCGCTGGTCACCTGACGTGCACCCTTGCCTTCTGCATCGGCTACCCACACGCTAGGCGACGCGCCCGTCTCTGCTCGACAAAAGAGCAGTCTGGTCCCATCGGGCGATGCGCTCGCACGAAAGTCCCAGAAACCTTCCCGCAGCGGCGTCAGCGCCTGCCGCGCTGCTGTCGCCCTATCCAGGCGAATAATCTGCACGCCGCCGCTTGCTCTATTTCGCTGGAATTCGCGGTTGAAGTGGTCCACATCAGGCCGCTGGGCTTGATAAACCCACGGCACCTGAGCCGCCGGCGACCGATAGGGCACGAGCAGCGCGCCGTCGTCCGCCCAAGCCACTATATTTGAGCCACCCCCGCGACGCGCAGGCGGTCCGTAGGTGGCGGCAAACCACGATCGCTGTCCCTCCGTCAGCGCGCGCATCTCCGAGCCATCGGGACGCGCGATATAGACATCCGCCCAATCGTGGCCGGGATCACCGGCCAATCGACAGCCCATAAAGGCCAGCCATTCTCCATTGGGCGAAAACTGCGGACCGAAAAACAGCAGCGCGGGATCGGCCGCTACAAGCGTTCGATTCTGTCCATACGCATCGCTCGTCCAAATCTGATAGCCCTGCGGACTGGCCAAGTGATACGCCACCCGCTGCCCATCGGGACTGGCTGAGAAACCGTAGGGCAGTCCTTCGCCCAACTGCGTGAACGGATGCGCGTCGGTGCCATCGAGTGCGACATTAAATACCTGCCCACCTTCATCGCGGACCACCTGCAGCAGCACTCGATCATCGCCTATGAGTAGCTGCGGCGTCTCAAAGACAGCGCGGCGCTCTCGTGCTACGACCTCTTCTAAGGCGCCGTTCTCGACGTCGTAGATCCAGCAATGGGTGGGCGTTTTGTGGTAGTATTCGGCAAAGGGACGACCGGGGCCATCGCGCCGCTCTTCCATGCTTAAAAAGAGCACGCGGCGCCCGTCGGAGAAAAATGCACACGGCTGCCAGGTTTGCTGTAGCGGCACGTCGAAATCAAAGTAGCGCACGGCGTCGGCGTCTTGCATGCCTGTTCTACCCTGCGAGGTAAAGAAGAAGCGCATCAAATGCACCATTTTTCGGCAAAGCGCCGCGCGATTTCCACATGCATCTGCACGCCGTAGGCAATGGCGTCGTCGTTAAAATCAAAGTCGGGCTGGTGCAGCATGGGATGCGACGAAGCGCCCTTGGACCGCAGGCCGAGTCCGAACATAAAAGCCGGCACGCGCTGGCCATAAAAGGCGAAGTCCTCAGCACCCATAATGGGCTTTTCTAGCTCCAATGCGGTGATCGTTCCCGCCAGGGCTTCGCCCACGACTTGTTGGGCAACGGTGCGTGCGCGCGCATCGTTGTGAGTGGCCGGGTAGCCATCTTCAGCAAAGCGCACTTCGGCGCGTCCACTAAAGGCGGCCGCCGTGTGCTCGGCAATCTGGCGCACGCGGTCCATGGTTCGCTGGCGCGTCTTCTCGCTCAGCGCGCGCACCGTGCCGACCAACCTGGCCGTCTGCGGAATAATATTGCTAGCCGATCCGGCCGCAATATGGCCAACGGTGACGACGGCACTGTCGAGCGGATCGGTATTGCGCGCGACGATCGTCTGCAGTGCTACCACGATCTGCGCCGCAATATATACCGTGTCGATGCCCTGATGCGGGAAGGCGGCGTGGGCGCCCAACCCCTCGACGGCGATTTCGAACTCGTCGGCGCTGGCTAGCAGGGCACCCGTGCGCAAAAAGATCTGCCCGATCTCCATATCGGGCGCCCCGTGCAGCCCGAAGATCGCCGCAACCTCGGGTCCCTCTAACGCACCCTCTTCGCACATGCGCTTGCCGCCAGCGCCGCCCTCCTCGGCCGGCTGAAAAATAAATTTCACCGGCCCCTTCAGCTCGTCGGCGCACGCAGCAAGCACCTGCGCCGCCCCGACCAGGCAGGTCGTATGCCCGTCGTGGCCGCAGGCGTGCATGGTGCCGGGTACCTGCGAGCGATAGGCCATCGTGCCCTGCTCTTCGATCGGCAGCGCATCCATATCGGCGCGCAGTGCCACGCAAGGCCCGTCGCGATCGGCCGCTAGCGTAGCGACAATACCCGTGCCGGCCACCCCGGTGCGCAGATCGATGCCGGGGATCTTCTGCAGTTGAGCCAGCACCTGCGCCGCCGTGCGCTCCTCGCGGTAGGCAAGCTCGGGGTGCTGGTGCAAATCGCGGCGAAAAGCGATGAGATCAGGCAGTACTTCGTCGAGTAACGACGTAATGTCGCGCACGGTATTAACCTCTCTCCGCAGCGCACTTTTCCCGCTTATATCGCAGAGCCTGCGCCTGCTCACACGGGATCGGCGCTACCAATTTGTGTAGGAACCATCGCGGCGCTTTAAGTGCGGCGCCTCCCAGTATTTAAACTCTTGTTCTACGGCCAACTCCTCGTTGAACTCCACGCCCAGGCCCGGCGCGTCGGGTACTACCAGCATTGATCCCTCCAATCGGACCTGCGTCGGAAACAGCTCTTCGTCCTGCGACGTGCTCTGCTCGCCGGGCGTTACGCGATGCTCTAGCCAAGCGAAGTTGGGCACAGCCGCCGACATGTGCACAGAAGCGGCCGTGCAGATGGGCCCCAGCGGATTGTGCGGCATCAGGTCGATGTAGTGCGACTCGGCCAGACTAGCCACCTTCATCGCCTCGGTAAAGCCACCGACGTTGCAAATGTCGACGCGCGCAAACTGGGTGATGCCGCGCTCGAGATAGGGCAGGAACTGCCACTTGCTGGCGAATTCCTCGCCAATGGCAAAGGGAATGTCGACCATGGTGCGCAGGCTCTCGTAGGCCTCCGGCGATTCGTCGCGGATCGGTTCCTCGATAAAGTCGAGCGTGCCGGCGGGCATGCGTTGACAGAACGAAGCGGTCTCGGCCACCGTCAGGCGGTGGTGGTAGTCTATGCCGAGCACGGGATCCGGCCCCAGTTCCTCGCGCAGTTCTTTAAACCACGCCGCCGTGATCCCGATCGTCTCGCGCGGCTCGTAGATGCGCGGGTCATCGTACTGTTTGCTGGCGGCACCGCCGACGCGAATTACGTTCCAATCGAGCCCGATAAGCTCCCTGCACTTGGCGACCAGCCCCTCCAGCGTGCCGGCGCCCGTCGTAGCAAAGCAGGGAATGAGATCGCGCTGCTTTCCACCGAGCAGCTGATAGACCGGCACGCCCAGCGCCTTGCCCATGATGTCGTAGAGCGCGATATCGATGGCCGAAATCGCCGC
>JAYOYH010000048.1:0-32950 GCA_038153405.1 Gemmatimonadota bacterium
ATCACTTCGCAATCGACGATCCGATCGCAGTACTTTTCCAACTTGCTGCACGACTGAGCGATATGGCTCTTTGTTTCCTCCGATACCTTTTCGCGACGAATGCTAATTCTGGGCTGCATCACCTGCTCCTTTCGATAGGATGGGTAATTCACACCAAAACAAACAGCAGTACTCGTACCACTCGTTAACCCAACGCGCAGAAAGTACTTCACAGGGCGCGTTCTACGTGCTTGGGATTGCGCCTGTGGCCCATTGAACGCTCCATGTAGTCGTCCAGCAGTTCGATATCGAATTCGGCGACCAAGTCTGCGCAGCTGCGCTCTGCGCTCTCGCTGCTTATTAGCACAGCACCCAGATATCCGGGGTCAAAAACGGAGACCGCCGTCCCATAGCGCGCGCGCATCGCGCGCAGTTTGTCCCAGTTGAAGTCCAAATGCGCCACCTCGCAATCGAGATTAATTTCAGCCGTGACAAAGTCGAAGTAGTTGGTCGTGCTGGCGACCTGGTGCCCCACCGGAGACAGCACGGCGCTGGGCAGACCGCAGACGGCCGTAACCAAGTGTGCTCGACAGGCATAGGCCCAGTAGCCCTGCATGATACCACCGTGATACATTGAGGGGAAAAGCAGCAGGTCGGGACGCGCTTCGACGTGGCGCTGGCGAATTTCGGCAAAGTTCAGGTCAAAGCAGATCGCAGCACCAACGCGGCCAAAGTCACACTCTATGAGCGACGCATCAGCCCCGCAGAGAATACCGGCCTCCGTCGTCTCGGTGATCACGGGAAAATTCTTGTTGTAGGTGCCGGCGACCGCACCCTGGCGATCGATAAGTTGCAGAGAGTTGCGCCAGCTGCCATCGCCCATTTCGCGCACGGCGGCATAGGCCATATAGCAGCGGTGCACGCGCGCCATTTCGGCAAAGAAGTCGCGAATGCTGTCGCCCCGATAGCGATAGTACTCCAGGCGCTCCTCCATGGAATGGGCCGGGTAGCGATCGCAACACTCGGGCACGACGACGAGGTCCGGCCGATCGGGCCACACCTGTGCAAAGCGATTTTTCCAATGCGCTATCATGCTTTCTACGGCCGCTTTCCCTGTACCGGGATTATCTATTCTCGCGTTAGCACCGATCGTGGAGACTCTTATTTTATTAGACATTGTAGCACCTGTTGTATTATTTTGTACGTTCGCTTCGGAGCGGTCGAGCCCCAATACCACTAATCTGCCTCTTCGAACCTGCTGTTATTATACACTGTTCTCCCTTTTGGGTTCAATGCCAACTTTACATTCCCGCCTCACCGTTTGCGCATTGACGGCTTTCTCGCTGGCCATGGCGTCGGTGGCCCTACACTCTGTGCAATGGCTCGGAGATGGCTTTGGGCATGCGCTGATGGAGTGGACGGCCGCGTGCCTGGCGCTCTCAGTAGGTGGACTGGCACTCTTGCACTACCGCGTGCAGGGCAGCCCTATTTCGCTCTTTCTCGGTTTCGGATTTTTCGGTACAGCATTGCTCGATGCCTACCACGTATTCGCAACATCGCAGCACTTGGCATCCAACCTCGAATCCCTATCTCACTGGAGTTGGTCGGCCTCTCGGCTCTTTTTGGCCCAATACCTCTTCGTCACCTACGCGATACTCAGTCGCCAACCGCCGTCGGGCGATGCCGAGCCCCCGAGCCTGATAACGGCATTGATCAGTGCCGCCGGTTTGGCGCTAGTCAATGCGGCCTTTTTCACATTCTTCGACCTGCCGCCTGCTCATCTCGACGACTTCTTCCTCAGCCGACCAAGCGAGCTAGCCCCGGCGCTGTTCTTCGCCCTCGCCCTGTTCGGCTATATGCGGGCGGGCGGCTGGCGCACCTCGGCTATAGAGTACGGGCTGGTCCTATCGCTCGTCGTAGGCATTGGCGCCCAAGTGGCCTTTATGGCGCTTTCTCAGCAGCCCTTTGATGCGATGTTCGGGGCCGCGCACTTGCTCAAGATACTCTCCTATGGCTTGCTATTGTGCGGCTTGTTTATCGCCGTAAGCCAACGGGAACCAGCGACCAACGGCGTCATCGAAGCCGCGGAGCCGACCGCCGCAACCGATAGCGCCACTCTGGACGAGCTCAAGGTTGCGCACCTAGAAATGGAAGAGGCGCGCATAATGGCCCAAGAGGCGCGGGCGATGGCCAATGCTGCTCAGCAGAGCAAGAACCAGTTCTTGGCCAATATGACCCACGAAATCCGCACGCCAATGAACGCCATCATCGGCATGACCGAACTCGTGCTAGAGACGCCCCTAGAAGACGACCAGCGCGAGTATCTAACCATTGTCAAAAACTCGACCTACTCGCTGCTCCAAGTCGTCAACGACATACTCGACTTTTCCGAGGCATCGGATGAGGACATCGACTTGGAGCAGGTCGACTTTGCCCTGCGCGAATCAATCGAAGGCGTGTGCAACGCCACCGCCCTACGAGCCCACGACCGCGGCATCGAATTGAACTACCATATTTCTGTGAACGTGCCGGATAGTCTGGTGGGCGACCCGCGGCGGCTGCGCCAGATCTTGCTCAACCTGCTGAACAATGCCACAAAATTTACTGACGAGGGCGAGATTGAACTGCGCGTTGAATGCGCCAGTCTAGGCCGCGATAGCGCAGAACTGCATTTCTCCGTGCGCGATACGGGCATCGGCATCCCCCTCGAACAGCAAAAGACGATTTTCGAGCCCTTTACTCAGGCCGATGCCTCGACCACGCGACAGCACGGAGGCATGGGTCTGGGACTTACGACGGGCTACCAACTCGTGCAACGCATGGGTGGCACTATGTGGGTCGAAAGCGAGCAGGGCGTGGGCAGCACATTTAACTTCACTGCTCGATTTGGCTTAAAGGGCGTATTAAATACAGCCGAAAATGGCACTCTCCCAACGCACTCCTCGCTCGAGCGCATTCTAGTCGTCGACGATACGAAAACCAACCGACGCATTATGATGGAGGTGCTCCATCGCTGGGAGATACGCGCCGACGAGGTAGACAGCGGCCCGACTGCGCTCGATGCACTGCGCCAAGCAGCAGCCGATGGCGATCCTTTCACTATCGTTCTACTCGACATGATGATGCCGCAAATGGACGGCCTGGAAGTGGCCCGGCAAATAGCGGCCGACGAAACCCTGCGCGCCAAAGTCATTCTCTCCACCTCTTCCAAAGAGATCCTTACCGACTCGGGCGACGGTAGCTCGGGCATTGACGTCGTACTGCGCAAACCCATATCGCAGTCCATCCTGTTTAACGCACTCCTGCAACTGGAAGGCATCAATGCCATCACACTGCAAGAGCCGCTGCCCGTGCAGCTGCAACCGCAGCGCCCGCTGCGCCTCTTGTTAGCCGAAGACAACGTCCTCAATCAGACGATTATCACATCCATGCTCAAAAGAGCGCAGCACGAGGTCGTGGTCGTCGACAACGGACAGTCGGCCGTGGAGCAAAGTGCCCAAAGCGCCTTTGACGCCGTGCTAATGGACGTGCAAATGCCCATCTTAGACGGATTAGAAGCGACAAAGGCAATCCGCCAGCGAGAAGCCGAACAGGGCTTGCCTCGTCTGCCAATCATCGGATTGACGGCGCATTCCATGCAGGAACGGCGCGCGCAGTATATCCAAGAGGGCATGGATGCCTGCACTTCCAAACCCATAAGTTCCAAAGACCTGTTCGAGATTATCCATTCGACCGTCGGCCCGTTGTCGGACGCAGAAGAAGCACACGCGCAAGTACAAGACTCGCCAGCGCACATAACCTTTGAACGAGAGGACGTGCTGGAGCGTTGCGGAGGAGACGCAACGCTGATGATGCAATTGGTAAATATCTTTCGCTCTGACTGTCCCGGCTACATCGAAAAGGTGCGCGAAGCCTTCGCATCTGGGGATAAGGCTGCCATCGGCCAGGCAATTCACTCATTCAAAGGCCCTCTCGCCACGCTCGGATTTAATGCCACTCTACAGCGGATTACAGCGCTCTACAATCAATGCCAAAGCAACGATAGTCCACCCAGTGCCGACATGCTGGGCGAACTTGAGAGCGATATGGAGCACATTATATCCCTGCTCGACGAACTGGCCGCAAACAGCGCCGACGCATAGAGGGCCACTTGCGGTCACCTATGGTCAGCGCAGGCTAAAGCGGTCTTTTATACCAGAACGACAACGCGGCGGGGCGCTTATGCGCCCCGCCGCGTTGTTCTTTGTACCTGTATCTACGCGCGCGACTAACGCTCGGCCATCGGCACATATGCGCGCTGCTGCGCTCCCGTATAGACCTGGCGCGGACGGCTGATTTTGGTAAACTTGCTCTCCTCGTTCCACTGGGCTATCCAGCCGGGCATGCGACCGATGGCAAACATCACCGTGAACATTTCCTTGGGTATGCCGATGGCACGCAGAATAACGCCGCTGTAGAAGTCGACATTGGGATAAAGTTTGCGCGAAATAAAGTAGTCTTCCTCTAGAGCTGCCGCCTCCAACTCCTCTGCCATGGCCAGCATCGGATCGTCCATATTCAGCTTGGCCAAGACGTCGGCGCAGATATTTTTGATGATATTGGCGCGTGGGTCGAAGTTCTTGTATACCCGGTGGCCAAAGCCCATGAGGCGAATGCCATTCTTCTTGTCTTTGACTTGGGCAACAAACTCCTTGACGGACAGGCCTTCGGCAATCATGCTCTCGAGCATATCAACTACGGCTACATTGGCACCGCCGTGCAGCGGTCCCCACAGCGCGCAGACACCGGCGGCGACCGATGCGAAGAGGTTGGCTTCGCTGCTGCCAACCATGCGCACGGTCGAAGTCGAACAGTTTTGCTCGTGATCGGCGTGCAGGAGTAAGATCGTATCCAACGCACGCACGATTACCGGATCTGGCTCGAAATCCTTGTAGGGCTGGCTGAACATCATATGTAAGAAGTTGGCGCTGTACTTTTTGTCCGGGTGCGGGTAGACGATGTTGTAGCCCAGCGCATGGCGATAGGAGAAGGCAGCTATTGTGCGCACCTTAGCCATGATCCGCGCGACCGCTTCATGAAACGAGTTATCGTCTGTTATTTCCAGCAGCTGCGGGTGAAAACAGCTCAGCGCGTTGAGCACGGAAGACAGCACGGCCATTGGCGGGGAGCTCGAAGGGAACAGGTCAAAGTGGCGGCGAATGGCCTCGTGCAGCATCTGATGGCCGGTCAGCAGGTCACTGAATTTGCGCAGCTGCTCTTGCGTGGGCAGTTCACCCCAAATAAGCAAATAGGCCGTCTCAATAAACGTGCTCTTTTCCGCCAGCTCTTCAATCGGATAACCGCGGTAGCGCAAAATGCCCTTCTCGCCGTCGATAAAAGTGATATCGCTCTGGCAGGAACCGGTGTTGCCATACCCCTGATCCAGCGTAACGTACCCCGTTTCGGCGCGCAGCTTAGAAATATCGATCGCCCGTTCGCCTTCTGAACCGACGACTATGGGCAATTCAACGCTCTTGTCCCCCAAAATTAACTTTGCTGTATCGGCCATGATCGGTTCTCCTTTTCCATTCCGGGCACCCTAGCGGGTGCGGCTGTATGATAGTATACTCATAGCCGGTCCCTGTCAACATCGCTCCGACGGGGAACGCAGCGCGTGCGTGAGACGTCTTTCGCGATTGGATTCGCCCCCTATAAGCGCTGATCCGCGCTGGACTTTTTGGCGTGAAAACCTTAGTTAAAAGCATGCGTCGTAGCCTGCCCAATGCCAACGGGCTCGACGCCGCAATGCGGCCTATAGCACCCCCTTTCGCACCGAGAGCGCGGTGCTCTGGTAGAAGAGAGCACAAGGCCGCCCACTCGACCGAGACCGACTCCGTTTTGAACAACCATCTCGCGCGCATTTCAGCCCGACGACCCATGCCGCTGTTCCTCTTACTTTTCTTCTGCGTGGTGAATGTGGACGCTTCGGTGCGGCCGCTACTAAACGTGCTGAAAAGCGATGCCAACGGCTTGGTGCTGGACGTATTTCCACCTGCCCTACCCGCTGAGTGGGCGACTGCGCCATCCGGAATGGCACGCCTCGACTCGGCGCAGCTGCCCTTTATCAGTCGCCTCGTCGCCGCGCCAGCCGATGCCCAACTCGACGTGCGCGTGCGCCGCGCTGACTACGAAGAGTTCACCGACGTGGAAATGGCGTCCCAAGATCCATACGACCTAGTCGCCAGTCGCTACGTCGGCCTAATGCGCGGCATACCCACCCACGCCCTACAGTTGTACCCCTATAGCTACGACGCAGAATACCGCACACTGCGCATCTATACCCATCTGCGCATTGAAATACGCTTTATTGGAGGGCGCAGGGCAAAAGCAGCGAAGCCCGCGCATGCGGCAGATGTTGCTGCATTCCTCAACGCAGAACAGGCCGCCAGCTTTTCCGCGCCCGCTCCGCAGGCGAAGATAGCCCAAGACAGTTGGTACGAAGCAGCACGACCGTGGATCCGCATGCACGTCGAGACCGACGGCCTCTACCGAATCGACCGCGCCTGGCTGGCGCGCATGGCCGACGTGGATTCCATTGACCCGCACACGCTGCAGCTATTCTATCGAGGTGAGGAACAGCCACTCCACGTCGCCGGCGAAAGCGACGGCCGTTTTGACGAGGGCGATTACCTGCTCTTTTACGGGCGCTTTCGCCGCGGCCCGCGCGATCACGAAAGCACCTACGGCCGCGAGAACGCCTACTGGCTAACTTGGGGGAGCCAGCCAGGACGGCGCTATGCCGAGCGCAGTGGTGCCCCCAATGGAGCGTTCCCGCAGGTGCATTCATTCTGGCACACCGAGCATTTTGAACGCGACCTGTATTTCGACATGCTCACGTCGGCACCCGACGCCGAGCGCGATCACTGGTTTTGGACGCTCAACAACAAACCACTCACCGCTACGAAACCCGACGTGCCTTCCGCTGCAGAATTTCCCGGCGACCTGCTCTATCCCGACATGGAGCGCGAGTACGATGCCCAGATCCGCGTAGCGCTACACGGCGCATCCGATTTGGCCCATCATACCGTGCTCAAGCTCAACGCGCGCGAGGTGCTAGTAGACACGGTATGGGGTGCAGCGGGTGCGGGGATGATCGACTTTCTCTGCGAGGCAACGGTCCGCTCGAGCCTGCTAAAGGACGGGCGCAACCGCATACTCCTACAGGTATTCGCCGATCAGGCCAAGTTCGACCTGATGTGGTTCAACTGGTTTGAGGTCGACTATTTTCGCCGCTTTATCGCCCATGTCGGCTACCTAGAATTCGCTTACCCACCTTCCGAAGGTCACCGCATAGAGGCGCAGCGCTTTACCCATCCCCACATCGAGATATTCGAGCTGCATTCCGCTGCGCGGCTAGTCGACTTTTCCATAGCGGACGACAGCGGGGCCTACGCAGCCACATTCGAGGATCGCACGGACGGCGAAGCGCACTACGTTATGGCCGACAGCGCGAGCTTCCTCAGACCGCGTGGGATTCGCGACACGGCCTCCAACTGGCGCGGCTTCCCCGGAGCCGACTACCTGATCATCAGCGACCCGCGGCTAGTCGATGCGGCCGAACGCCTGGCCGAGCACCGCCGTGCAACGGGCCTGAGCGCAGCGGCCATCTCTAGCCAAGACCTGTATGATGAATTCAACTACGGCCTGATGGATGCCGAAGCCATCGCCTCTTTTATAGAGCACGCCTACCATCGCTGGGCGCAGCGACCGCGCTACGTCCTTTTGCTCGGCGACGACACTTGGGACTATCGCAACATCATTGGCGGCGGCCGTCCAACTCTCGTTCCCAGCCTCTACTACCAATCGCGCGGGCGCGGTTTGGCGCCCAGCGACTTTCTCTATGCGCTGATCGACGGCGACGATTTGCTGCCCGATCTTTCGATAGGTCGACTCGCCGCCTCTTCGCCTGCGGAAGCTGACGCCGTAGTCGATAAAATAATCGCCTATGACACACCGGCTGAAGGCGCCTGGCGCACGCGTGCTATATACCTGGCCAACCACCATCCCAAAGCGATCTTTTCTCAGCCCAGCGACTCGCTGGCCGCGCGCTATACCGAACCCATAGGCCTGCAGTCGGTCAAGATTTACAACCCCGATGAAGGCGCTATTCCCAATGCGACCGGGCGTTCGTTTGTCGACGCGCTCAACGACGGTGCGCTGCTGCTCAACTTCAACGGCCACGGCAGTCCCGGCACCATGCAGTCGCTCTTCACGCTGAGCCTGCCCGACTGGGGCTATCTGGCCCAGGTGCAAAACGGGCGGCACCTGCCGTTGATCCTAGCCCTGTCCTGCCTCAATGGCCTCTTTTCCAATCCCACGGTCACGGGGTTGGCCGAGGCGTTCACCAACCGCAAAGAAGGCGGCGCCATCGCCTATATCTCGGCCAGCGCCAAGAGCTTTGTCGCCCAAAACGATCTGCTCAGCGACCGCTTTTACGACGCGCTGTTGGCCGTCGAAAGCCTTCCTTTTGGCGCAGCACTCGACGTCGCTAAAGCCCAAGTGCTGAGCGCACACTCTAGCTGGGTCGATGCCGTCCTCACGATGCAGTTGGTCGGCGATCCAGCCCAGAAGTTGGCCCTGCCCGCTGCGCCCGACTACGTCGCGCTAGCGCTCGACCTGTATGCCGAGCCGGTGCGCGGGCACAGCACGGTAGAAATCGGCGCCCGGCTGGTAAACTACGGACGCCTGAGCACCGATAGCCTGCGCGTCGAACTGCTGCTATACGATGGCGTCGGCGATGTTCCCGATACGCTGCAGCGCGTTGTCGAACCGCCTTTCAGCGGCGAGCGCGCGCTGTCTTTTACCTGGCCGGTCGGCGCGCTCCGCGGCCCGGTGCGTTTAGAGCTGCGCCTCGACGGCAGCCGTGATGTGGCCGAGCTCGACGAGGACAACAACGTCCTGTCGCGCAGCATAGACATACTGGCGCCGCTGATGGCCACGCCTATTTTCCCCGCCGACAACGCCGCTACAAGCGGTGCTGACATCGCGCTAGAAGCGGCTGTGCCCGCTGACGGCGGCCCGTATTTCTGCGAGTTTGAGTGGGCCACGGCCGCCGACTTTGCCGGTGCCGTGCGCTCGCCGCTAATCGAACCTAGCCAACACCTAGCCGTCTATCGCCCTGCGCTGAGCGATGGAGCGACCTACTTCTGGCGCGTGCGCCTGCGCGCCGACGGGGTGCCCGGTCCCTGGAGCGCGGTCCGTTCGCTGCACGCAGCCGCCGGACCGCGCTGGAGTCAGCGCGGCGTCCAACTCGCGCTCGGTGCCGACGCATCTTTTGCCCTGCGCGGCGATGCGCTAGGGCTGTCCTCTCAGCCGCTGCCTCTGCGCCCCGACAGCACCACGCGCGAAGACGGCTTTACCGTGCGCGACCACGCCGGTTCTGGCATCGTCGCAACCGATGGCACCTGGCTCTACGCCAAGCGCTGGTATAACGACGATTCCACTGTATACCCCGGCACCGACTACTTCACGCGCATCGGAACGGGTTTGAACGGCACGTTTCGCACCGGCAACTTCGGTGCCTTTGGCGACTCGACGACGGCCGGCATTTCGGCGACGTACCACAGCGACGGCTACATATACAACGAGAGCGGCAAGGCGTTTGAACTCGAGCGGCTTTCGCTGGAGACTGGCGTGCTCGACACCGTCTCTGTGCCGGACGGCCTGCTGGAATGGAAATTCGGCCGCGTAGAAGACGGCCATTCGCTCATCACCTCCGACGGCCAGTACATATACAACGTGTCCATGAGCACAGCGCTAGGGGCGCGCAATGCCTGGAGCGTGCGCGTCTTCGACCCGGCACAAGGGTGGGCTTTGCTGCGCGAGTTCACCTCGCCGCCAACGGAAAACGGCTTCACATACGAGTGGACCGATGGCATACTAGCCGACGGCGAGCACCTCTACTTTATCGAATGGCAAGGCCAGCAACGCATTCGCATGGTCGACGCCGAAAACGGCGCCTTTATCGACGAGTGGCAGAGCGACCAAGGCGTGACGCGCGTAATCACCGGACAGTACGACTGGATCAATAACAAGGTCTGGCTGGGCGACCTCCTTAGTTCGGCGGTCTTTCGCTACAGCGGCCTGGAGCGCGTGCGCAGCGGCGAATTGGTCTCTATGCCCATAGGCCCGGTCGCCCAATGGCAGGCGCTGTCATTTACAGGACGGGACGTGCGCGTGGATATAGAAGTCCCCAACGACGGTCAGTGGCAGCCGTTAGAAGAATGGGGCGGCCTGGACTCCGGCCCGTCTGACCTGAGCGCACTCGACGCCAACGCCCACCCACTTATCCGCCTGCGCGCACGCTTCAACTCGCCCGAAGCCGAGTTGGTCCAGTGGAATCTCGACTTCGCCCCGCGCCCGTCACTCCAGATTGCGCGCGCCGAAGGGCGCGAATATGCCGAAGGCCTGAGCGTAGAAATTGTTGTGCGCAACCTGTCCGATAGCAGCGCTGACGATGCCGTGCTTTCCCTAGAGCAGAGCGACCGGCGGGAGCCCATACGCCAGATCGACCTGCCGCCGCTGGCGCGCGGTCAAAACGTTGCCGTTCGCATAGACAGCCTGGCGCTGCCGCCGCGGGGCGCGCACCTATTTGCCGAGGTCATTGGCGCCCAACCCGACGTTGATCCAGAAGACAATCGCCGCCGGGTCGCGCTTTTTGTCGAAGGACATCTGCCAGTCCACATCGCCCTCTGGCCGGAGGATCGCCCCTTTCTCAGCGGCGACCCTCTGCGCGCTGGACAGGGTTTACTCATTTCCGCTCCGGACGTGCGCGACGGCCAACTAGAAGTGCGCATCGACGGCGCCATCGTCGAGCCCGACTCGCTCATAGATGCGTTTCCCGCCCTAGCGCACCAACTGTTTCGTCCAACCTTAGCGCCGGATGCACACCACTTGGAAGCGCGGCTGCTGCGCGGCGAACAGACGCTGGGCTCACAGAGCCTAACGTTCTACGTCGACGACGCACTGCGCGTGCGCAATGCCCTTGTCTACCCGCACCCCGTGCGCGAAGAAGCGCACTTTACCTATGTGCTTTCGCAGCAGGCCGAGGTCGCAATTGAAGTCTTTGGACTCAGCGGCCGCCTGATACAGCGACTCGGACCGTTTGACCAGTCGGCCGGTTTTGCCCAGGTGGACTGGGATGGGCGCGACGCCGGCGGTCAGCGTCTGGCCAGCGGCACCTATCTGTATCGCATAGTGGCCCATAACGGCAGCGGCGGCGATGCGGTCTTTCGCGGAGCGTTGGTGCTAATGCGCTAACGCGATCGACCCGTTTTATCCGCTCCTTTACGCAGCACGGCCCACCCGTTAAACTATGCGGCATACGCAGCACGCCAACGCGGGAATACGCGCTATGCCTTTTGCTTTTTGCGATCAGCACATTGAAGAATACCGCACGCTCGGCTACACCATCTTCCGCCAGATCGTGCCCGCGGGACTGGTGACCGACCTGCGCCGTGCCGCCGATGCAGCGCGGCCCATCGCCCGCCAGCAGAACGGCCCACAGGCCCAGCGACTGCAGCCCGTAGGACGCTTTGATATAGCGCAACAAGCCTTTGTCGACTATGCCGAACTGGCCCCGCTTAACGATGCTATTCACAGACTGCTATCGCCGGCGCACGCGCACGGCAACCGCGACGTGCTCGGCATACTGCTCGAGCCGGCTGACCAACCCTACTGCACCCAGTGGCACCGCGACTGGCGCGACAACGTCAGCGGACTCAATCTGAGTGCTTGGGACGAGCACTTTCTCGACGATCGCTATTTCAACCAGGTCAACTGCGCCCTCTACGCCGACTCCAGCACGTGGGTCGTGCCCGGATCGCACCTGCGCCGCGACCTGGCCAGCGAGGTCGAGCGCTTTCCCGATAGGCCAATCACCCGGCCTACGCTCGAAGATACAAACAGCGTCGAACGCGAATACGCCTGTCTCAGCTACGTGCGCAGCATGCCCGGCGCCGCACAGCTACATCTCGATGCCGGTGATTTTTGCCTCTACCGCAATACGCTATGGCACCTGGGTAATTACGTGCCCTACTGCCTGCGCGCCACGCTGCACGACGCCGTCGACACCAAGGAATTTGCCGCCTGGCGCACGACCGCTCTGGCCGAAGCGGCTGCGCGGCGCGAAAAGGGCATTGGCATGGAGAATCCCAACGCGTGAATCGCTTGAGCTTAAAGTGGCTCGACCAAGTGCCGACCAGTGGTTTGGCCATCGCCGCCGTGCTCCTCGGCCTAGCGCCTTTTCGACCGCAGCCACATCTGCTAGAAAAGGTGCACATGCTGCTCGACGGAACGCTGAGTCGGCCAATAGATATTTTCGATTTGTTCTTTCACGGCGCTCCGCTGGCGCTGCTAGCCATTCAGCTGCTGCGCCGCCAGCGGGCCAAATCTGCTCGGGATGGCACCGACTGCACGCCATAGTGGCACAAGGCCCGCGCCCAGACCCATGCGGGTCACGTCACTCTTCGAGTGCACCCGCTTCTTCGCTATAGCCGCGCACCCAGTCCACTTCCAGTTGAAACGGACTCTCGTCCTTATCGCTTATGATAAAGCCCAACATCTGCACTTGGCGGCCGTTGATTGGGGGGTAGGTGTTCGGACGCCAACCGCGAATGGACAGGGCCATCTCGTCAAAGGGCACCCGAACGATTTGCCACTGCTGCGAAGCGGTGAACGCGCGCTGCCACGAGCCGCGCGCCCCCTCGTTGCTAGCCAGCAAGGAATAGGTGCGGCCGTCGCCGCGCACGCGCATTTCAATGCCGTCATAGCCAGCTAACGCCGCATCTTCGACGCGCGTGCGAACGGAGCTAAAGCCGCCGTTGTTGCGCATGGATAGCTGGCCAGAAAATAGACCTGTTCCTCCCTCGCCCTGAGCAAACCCGCCCTGCGATATACCGCCCATGACGTTGTCGTTGACCGCGTACCACGCACCGCCCTGACCGGCGGGAAAGTCCAGTACAAAATTGCCTTTCATCTGCGGATTAGCCTCCCTGAGGGTTTCGTATATATCGTCGAGTGCGTAGCGCAGCGTCCACGCACTGCGATCGACCTCCTGGCCTGCGGCAGTGCGCAGCACCCGCTCTATGCGCGGCGCATCTACTGCAGCATGGGCAAATAGCTGCAGCGAGCGCAGCGCCGTTCGATATACGGCAGCGCAGGCCTCTGGTTGGCCGTCGTTGTAAAGAGGTACGCCGAGGCGAATGGATTCTTCAATTAGACGCCGGACCGATTCGACCGTTGGCGAATGGGCTGCAGCAACATCGGCCCGTACGCCAGCGGCATACAGCAGCGCTGCGAGCAATGCGATGAATATTTTATTGACGGGACAGTAGCGATCGAGGGAGCGAGAGAACATAGGGAGCGACTCCATTGGTCTGTAGCGTACGCATTGGAAACGTCCAGACGAATATTCCCCGCTGTGAGGAAACGGCAAGAGGTGCGCCGCGAATCACTCTGGCGCATGCGTTCTCTATAGACCCACCGACGGTAGGAACTGCGGAGCGCGCCGCGCTTGTGTGCCCCGTTCAAAGGCGTGCGCTAGCGCGATGAGGCGCGGTTCGCTCCACGCGCCAGCAAAGAGCGAGATGCCTACCGGCAAGCCGTGTACAAAGCCGGCGGGCACCGTTACGTGCGGATACCCCGAAACGGCAGCAGGACTCGAACAGCCGCCGCTGTAGTGGTCGCCGTTTACCAGGTCGATGGTCCACGCCGGTCCGCCCGTCGGGGCGACGATGGCGTCGAGTCGGTGCTGGGCCATGGCCGCATCGATGCCCTCCTCGCGCGACAGGCGATGGTTAGCGGTCAGCGCCTCGCGGTACGCCGCATCGCTCAGCGGACCCTTTTCCTGCGCCTGCAGGAAAATTTCCTGCCCAAAGTAGGGCATCACGCGCTCGGCGTGCGCGTCGTTAAAGGCGATCAAGGCCTCCAGCGTATGCGGCCACCGACCGCCGTTTAATTCCGCCAAATATGCGTTGAGACCGGCCTTAAATTCATAGAGCAGCACCTCGTACTCGCTATCGTCGTATGCGCTCGACTTAGGCAAATCAACGGGGTCGACGATATCGGCGCCGAGGTGACGCAGCGCGTCAATGCTCTCCTCCATAACCGCATCGACGCGGCTGTCAAAGCCGAAAAAGTTACGCGCAATGCCCAGGCGTGCACCCTTGAGCGCACTCTCGTCCAAATACTGCGCATAGTCGGCCTGCACAGGATGCCCCGCTGCCGCGGTCGCCGCGTCGCGCGCGTCGACGCCGACCATGGCGCCGAGCAAAGCCGCCGCGTCGGCCACCGTGCGCGCCATTGGCCCGGCCGTGTCCTGGCTGTGTGCGATGGGAATAATGCCCGAACGACTCACCAAACCCAGCGTGGGCTTGATGCCGACGATGCCGTTGCTCGACGAGGGACACACGACGGAGCCGTCCGTCTCCGTGCCCACCGCCACGGCGCAGAGTTCAGCAGCTACCGCAGCTCCCGATCCCGAACTCGAACCGCAGGGCGAGCGGTCTAATACATGCGGATTGCGCGTCTGTCCGCCGCGGCTGCTCCAGCCGCTGGTCGAGCGCGTCGAGCGAAAATTGGCCCATTCGCTCAGATTGGTCTTGCCCAACAGCACGGCGCCAGCCGCGCGCAGGCGTTCAACGACAAACGCATCGCGCGACGCCATATGGCCTTCGAGGGCCAGCGACCCCGCCGTCGTCTGCATCGAATCGGCCGTGTCAATATTGTCTTTGATGAGAATGGGCACGCCGTGCAGGGGCCCGCGCACCGTCCCCGCAGCGCGCTCGGCGTCCAGGCGCACTGCGATGTCGAGCGCCTGCGGATTGAGCTCGATGATCGAGTTGATAGACGGGCCACTGCGATCCACATCAGCCGCACGCTGTAAGAAGGCCTCGGTCAGCGCGCGTGCGCTGAGGTCGCCCGCACGCATTGCCCGCTGTATTTCCGCTACGCTCCAACCCGTCATATCGCTGTTCTCCACGGCGGGCGCGCGCGCCCACCCTCGCAAAGGATGGCCTAGCGCCAGCGCGCTGCCGGCAACGGCACATTTTATGAACTGACGCCGTTTCAGGGCTTTTCCCCCGCCTTGAGCAGCATTTCAATGTCGTCGATAACGGCGTTTATATCGGCCAGTGAGTCGATGACGAAGTGCGCTCCGGCGCCCAGCAGGCGCGCGCGCGCCCACTCCTTGCGCCGCTCCAACTCATCTGCGCCCGCGCGGCGAATTTCCGCTAGGCTCATACCCAACTCGTTGCTCGATAGCAGCACGCCAACGCTCCACATGCCGGCGTTGAGTCCCTCGGCAATGTCCGAGGGCGTATCACCTATCTTTACGCAGGCCTCCAGCGGATAAATGCCCAGGTATTCGGCGTTGCGCAGCGCCATCCACGGCGCCGGCCGCCCCGCCGGCACTTCGCTGGCGCACACGATATGATCGGGGTCGTAACCCTGGCGCTTTGCCCGAGGCACCAGCACATCCATCATCTGCCGGTTGTATCCCGTAGTCGTGCCGATGGCTAGTCCGCGCCGGCGAAAGCTGGCCTGGGCCAGCGGCACTTCGGTGATGAGTTCGGCGTGGTCGGCAAGCACATCCAGCTGCAGCGGCACAAAGCGCTCAAACATAGCCTCTACGTCGGCTTCGCCACAGGGGCGACCGTGCTGTTGCGTCCACGCTGCGGCAACGCGCTCCATATGCGAAATGGCGCGAATGTGATCGCGCTTGTGCAAACCCATCGGCTCGCGCGCCTCGCGCATGCTAATTTCGATACCCATTTCGGCAAATACGCGCACGAATACGCCCGCCGGAGCAAAACAGCCGAAGTCGACGGTGGTCCCCGCCCAATCGAGCACCGCCATTTTAAGAGCGCCGCGGTAGCTGCGGCGGAAGAGAAAGTCCATGTGGCTAACTGCCTTTCTAAGAAGCCAAATTCCGGTATACAACATAGGCAACAGAAGGCCATAAAAAAACTGCTTTCTCAGACATTGGACCGGATGCAACGGCGCGCCCTTATGCATGGCGAGACACCCGGCAGCGGCTACCCGCCTAACCGCGCAGGGACTTTACCGCTTGTCCACCGGAAGACCTTCGGCTTATACTTGCCCATATCCCGACACCGCTATGTACGATCATCTACTCCACATACACTTCAAAGACTTCGTCGACATCTGCGTAGTCGGCCTGCTCATTTGGGGGGCCATTGCCTGGGCGCGCCGCGTACACGCCATCCTAGCGCTAGTCGGCTTGCTCTTCTTATGGCTGTTCTACTTGGCCGCACTGCAGTTGGAGCTGCAGCTGACAGCCTGGTTTTTCCAAGGCTTTTTTGCCGCGCTGGTCATTTTTCTCGTCGTCGTATTCCAAGACGATTTGCGCCGCCTCTTTGAGCGCATTGCCGTATTGGGACTGCGCCGCCAGAGGCCCAAGCCGGACACTGGCCGCACCGCCGTGCTCGTGCGCGCGCTGCAGCAGTTGATCAAACGCCGATGGGGTGCGCTCATCGTCATTCCGGGACGCGATCCTATCGAACGCCACTTGCAAGGCGGCATCGCCCTAGATGCCGAGCCGAGCGAAGAGCTGCTAATCAGCCTCTTTGACAGCCATTCACCCGGTCACGACGGCGCTGTGCTGTGGCAAAACGACCGCATAACGCGCTTTGCCGTTCACCTCCCTCTATCGGAAAATCGCCAGGAGTTGGGCCCCGGCGGCACGCGGCACGCCGCCGCGCTGGGGTTGGCTGAGCGCTGCGATGCCATCTGCCTAGTCGCTTCGGAAGAACGCGGCACCTTATCTGTGGCAGCGGCTGGCCGCCTACACCTGCTGGACGGACCCGACCAACTGCGCGAAGCCATCGAAGCGCACCTGCCCGGCAGCGCGCCGCGGATCGCCCTGCGCCCGCGTACCTTATTGCACAGAGTGCTGGAGGCGGGGACCGGCCTCTGTATGGCACTGGCCGCCTGGCTAGTGCTCGTACCCGGTGCCGCCGAGGAGCGCAGCGCGCTAAAAGTCCCTGTCGTAGTGGAAAATCTGCCCAGTGAGTTCGATATTGCCTCGATCGAACCCGATAGCGTCGAAATCGAAGTATTCGGACCGCGCCGCGAACTCTTGCTGGCGGCCGACGGTCATTTCGTTCTTGTCATCGACGCCGATCTAGCGCGCCTAGGCCGGCGCACTTTTGCCGTCACACGCGAACAGATCCAACACGAGACGGCACTAAAAATTCTCTCCTTAAAGCAGCAAAAAGTGCGGTTATCTCTGCAGCGCAGCGACCGAGGTAACTGACGACGCCCTTGCCGTACGACGCCCTGTTGCACTATAATTGCCCGCGCCGGACACCGCGCGCGTTGCCCGTGCACCCCGCATGCCAACAACCAGAGGAAACCCATGAAGATAGCCCTACAGAGCGGCGGCGATGAAGAGCACATGCACTTTATTCGCCAGCTCGGCCTCACCCACGTCGTCAGCGGAGCCAGCCCGTCGCCCGACGGTGTCCTCGAACGCGACGACCTGCTGAAACGAAGAGATTTTTTTGCGGAAAACGGCCTGGTTTGGGACGTCATTGAGAACCTGCCCCCGCTCTGCTACAACAAAGTCATGTTTGGCGAAGAGGGCCGCGACGAGCAAATAGACAAGGTATGCCAATCGATCCGCCATATGGGCGAAGCGGGCATCGGCGTGCTGCAGTACCAGTGGATGCTGCTGGGCGGCCTGCGCACCGAGTACAGTCCTACGGGCCGCGGCGGCGCGCGCTACCCACGCTTTGACATGGACCTAGCCGAGCGCATGCCCGCTGCCTGCTTGGACTGGCTCGGCAAAGGACCAGAGCCCCATCCTTATCCCCACATTCCCGACCGCGATATGGAGTCCGAGGAAGTGTGGTCCAACCTGATCTACTTTCTCGAGCGCATCGTGCCCGTCGCCGAAGAAGCCGGCGTCAAAATCGCCGCCCACCCGGACGACGCCCCCGTGCCCAGCTTTATGGGCGTGGCGCGCATTCTCATCAGCTGGGACGGCCTGCAGCGCGCCATCGATAGCGTGCCCAGTCCCAATAACGGCCTCGGCTTTTGCATGGGCACGATTGGCACGATGGTCGATATGAACGTGGTCAACGCCATACGCCATTTCGGTGGCCAGCAAAAAATCTTCTTTGCCCACTTTCGCAATCCGCGCGGCCAGGTGCCCTTCTTTGACGAAGTGTTTCCCGACGAAGGCGATATCGATATGGTCGAGGCCGTCAAGGCCTTCAACGACGTTGGCTACGACGGCGTGATTCGCATCGATCACTGCCCCGGCGTGATTGGTGACAACCGCTATGCCGACCGTTCTTTTGCCTTTCAGGTCGGCTATCTAAAGGGCCTAGTGCAAACGCTGGCCGAAGCGAGAGGTATCTGATATGCGCATTGCACTGAGCGTGCAGTTCGGCCGCGACGACCAGCTCATATTCGCCCAGCAGCTCGGCGTCGAGTGCGTGCTGGCACAAGTCGATGGCTACGACGAAAAAACGCTGGTTGCGCTAAAAAATCGCGTTGAAAAAACCGGATTGCGCCTGGCTGGAATCGACGGCCTAGCCTTAGCCGATGCCGAGCAAGCAGTCAACGCCGTGCGCAATGCGGCCACCGCCGGCATCCCTCTAATCAGCTGCACAAGGCCAAGCGCCGCGGTGGTCGCGCCCCAGCCAACCGGACGCGGCGGCGCTCTAGTTCAGACGGAGAGCGCGAGCCTATCGGCGTTCCCGCAGGGAATGGACTCCGTCGTGCAGGCGGCGGCGGAGCGCGACGTGGCGCTGGCTTGGATGGGCCGCGGCGCGCCCACCGGAACGGGCTTAGACCTGCCATTAAGCGATCTGGGCGACGACCCAGATGCCGCGCTTGGTGCGCTCGACAATCCGGTCCACATTGCGCGCGCCCACAGTGTCAAAAACGGCGCATCGTCTTTTCTCGACGAGGGCGATGTCAACCTGCCGCGCGCCATAATGGCGCTAAAAAGGTCGGGCTTTAACGGTCCCCTGCTAGCCCATCATCCGCTGGGCATGGTCGGCGATAGCGCTTGGGGCCACAAGGCCCGGGCCTATGATCTCGGCTATCTGAAAGCGGTGCTGCAGGCGCTAAACGCACTGTGATGTAGTGTAGAATATGTCAACTACAGAGAGGTGACTTTGCTGACAGATAGAGATATCGCCCATTTTAAAGAGCAGGGCTTTGTAGTCCTTCCCGACTTCATCGATGCCGAGCACATCGAAGCGTGGAACGAACAATTTTGGAGCCACGTCGCAGCCAATCCCAACAACGCCGCCAGTTGGCCCGACAACTACGTCATAGACGGCTTCAGTACCGATCCGCTCTTTGGCCACCTGCCGCAGATGCAGAACGTCGTCGAACAGCTCGGCGGCAGCCACTTTGCCGGGGGTGGCGGTTCTATGCTAGTGCAGTGGCCGCGCAGCGATGGGCATTGGCAAATGCCTTCCGTCGGCCATATCGACGGCTACGGTCCCGGCGGTTGGAGCGGCGGATTTATGCTCGGTGCTACGGCCTATTTAGAAGATGTCACAACAGAGGGCGGTGCCTTTGTCTACTGGCCGCAGAGCCATATCAGTACCCACCAGTACTTTCTGCAGAACCCGAATCACATCGACGGCAGCTTTACCCAACGCAGCGATTGGCCAGAGCGCAACTGGGGCTTGTTTTCCGACGCGTCGCCGCAAGGGCCCAAACAGTTTACCGCACGGGCAGGCGACGTCATCTTTTGGCACTGCTTTCTCTGCCACACGGGCTCGGCCAACATACAGCGGCGACCGCGACTGGGCCTATTTTCGCGCTGGCACCACGCCGATCGAGAAAATATGCGCTACGATATTCCAGAAGATTTATGGAAGTACTGGGCGATCTGAACTGGCGGTACGGTACGCGCCTCACCGCGCAAAGACCGCGGCCGATAACGGAGAGCTATCATGCACAAATGCATTCTTTGCGCCCTGCTCATTGCCGCTGCGTATCTGCTGGCCGCCTGCGAAAAATCGCCCAAGCAGGCGCGGCGCGAACTCGTCGAAAAGGGCTATAGCTACTCGCGGGATGACTTTGCCAAAGCGCTAACGGCAGAAGACAGCAGCGCCGTGGGGCTCTTTCTGTTGGCGGGCATGGATGTCCACGCCGTCAGCGGTGGCTACGTCGCGCTGGAACACGCCGCATTCAGCCGCCCGATGGTCACAGCCCTGCTAGCGGCCGGCGCCGATCCCAACACCAGCGGCGGCGTGGCGACCCCGCTGACCGAAGCGGCGGCGCGCGGCGATGTGGCCACCGTCGAACTGCTGCTGCAACAAGGCGCCGATCCCAACCTCGGCGATGCGACGGACAGCACGCCGCTCATGGCCGCCTGCAAGCGCGGCGACATCGCCACAGTCACAGCTCTGCTGGCGGCCGGAGCCGATCCCAATCGGCGCTCCGCGCTGGGCAGCACCGCCCTCGCCCTAGCGCAGGCGGCCGGCCGCGACGATATTGCGGCCGCGCTGGACAACGCCGGAGCCACCCAGGCGCGCGGCCCCGATCTGACGGCCCTCACGGACCCGACCCAGTTGAACGAAGTGGCGCCAGCGCGCTACGCCGTGCGCTTTTCTACCAGCGCGGGCGACTTTCGCATCGAGGTGCAGCGCACCTGGGCTCCCAACGCGGCGGACCGCTTTTACAACTTGGTCAGGCGCGGTTTTTTCGACGATCAGCGCTTTTTCCGCGTCGTGCCCGGACGCCTAGTGCAGTTCGGCCTGCACGGGCTACCGGAAATCGCCGGGCGCTGGTACCGGGCAACCCTGCCCGACGAGGGCGCTCTCCTGCTCAACGAGCGCGGCACGCTGGCCTTTGCCAGCGACGGCTCGCCCAATAGCCGCACGACGCAGATCTTCGTCAACCTGAGTGACAACGGCGACTTTGACGACGTGGGTTTTGTGCCGTTTGCGCGCGTGACAGAGGGAATAAAAGCGATCGAGCAAATGCACGCCGGCTACGGCGAGGTGCCGGAACAGGCCCGCATTCTGCGCGAGGGCAACGGCTACTTGCAGCGCAGTTTTCCCGCGCTCGACTTCGTTGTTGAAGCGCGTTTGTTGAAAGACTAACATCTTGCGCTCCAACAACGTGTGCGTTATGTTTAAAGCTTGTACAAGATTGTTTTATCTCGTGTAGCAGCGCACTATTTATCGGGAGTTACCAGATGATAGATTCCATGTTTTCGCGAGAAGTTGCACTACGCTTGGAGAAAGAGAATAATGCCTTTGTGACGTGCCGCGCGCTGTCTATACGGGCGCGCGACGTCAACGTGAGCCGCAAAGCGCGCGATGTCAATATCGAAACCATCCCCTCCGAGCCCAATGCTTCTGCGAGCGCTATGATCGACCTAACCGAAAAGCGCATCAGCTTTAGCGGAATAGATAGGGAATAAGACACCAGCAAAAAACTGCGCAAATGGGTCGGCGATCTCTCGGGATCACCGACCCATTTGCGTTTGCAGCGCGCGATGAGGGTCAGTCTTCTTCGATGATGTCTTCTAAGTGATCGGCCACATACACTTCTATCAGCTGGACGGTGTGCGAATCGATGCTCGTAAAGCGCCAGCCCGTGCAAAAATGGGGCTTTTCGCCCATGCCCCAGCACAGTTCCGCCTCCACGCGGGGCAGCGGCGGCTGTAGCCCCTTCAGCCGCAGCCGCATCCACGCTTTGCCATCGTCGGAAAGCAGTCGGCGCACGCTTTCGGCATCGCCGCCTTCTAAGCGAATGCCCTGCGTACTCAAATCGAGTGCCAGCAATCCCGTATAGTACAGCGGATCGGTGTTGGGTATTTCAACGTCTGCCATCCAGTGAACTCTGACGCGCGGAGAGCTCCTGCGCTTCAGTGCAAACCAGTCTTTCCATTCCTCTATCATGCGTGTAATTTAACTTAGAACAGATATATTGTGAAGCGAATAACGTCCATCGGTTTGCGCCGCATTATGCGTTAGCAGCCAACATACATAATACATATCGGAGCGCTCTATGGTAGAAAAACTCATCTGCCCGCGGCGGCGTTGGGGCCAAACCGAACTCTCGATTCCCGTAGTGCCCTTTGGCACGCAGGGCTTTGGCGATAACTTTGGCCCCGTAAGCGAGCGAGAGGCGCTCGATTTAATGCGCCGCGCCGTCGATATCGGCGTCAACCACTTTGACTGTGCGCGCTGCTACGGCAACTCGCTGGGCAAACTCGCCTTGGCGCTCAGAGAGGGCGTTATCGACCGCAGTGAAATTATTATCAGCGGGCGCGTTTGCCACCACAGCGCCGCCGAATGGGGCTTTTACGGACAGGGCGATCCCGACTATTCGGCCGAGCGCACGCTGGCCGACGTGCGCGACCAATTAGCTCTTCTAGGTATCGAAAAATTCGACGTGCTCTTCATACACGATCCGCCACACGTCGAACCCACGCTGGCAGCCGGCGGTTCGTTAGAGGGCTTGGAGCAGGCCCGTCAACTAGGTCTGGTGGACTTTATCGGATACGGTATGAATCCGCATGCAGCGCATCTAGCGGCCATCGAATCGGGACGCATTGAAGCACTGCTGTGTTTCAGCGACTACAACTTGCTGCGCCAGACGGCGGCAGACGACATTCTACCGGCTGCCGCCGCGCGCGACTTGGGTGTGCTCAACGGCTGGTCCATCATGCGCGGTTGGCTGACGGGCGTGCCGGTAGAGCACTTCGTTCCCAAAGACAAGTGGGGCGATGACCAGCGCCGCGCCGACGCCATGCGCCAGTGGTGCGCCGAGTACGACGTTGAATTGCTCGACTTGGCGCTGCAGTTCTGCCTGCGCGAGAAGCGCATCCACGGCCACCCGATAGGCAGCCTCAATATTGCCCAGCTAGAGCGCAACGTGCGCGCTGCTGGTGCCAAAATTGCCGATGAGATGCTAACGCGCTTTCGCGCTGCCGATTTCTAATCGCTAACCCATACTAGCAGGATCAACAGATAATATGCTGAGGTATCGCCGATTTCGTGTACGTGCTTCTATTTCATTTTTACAGCAATTTTGACATATTTAATACACCACTACGCACTTTTTGACTTTTTTATTTTAATCCCCTTCTCATACTCCGTCGCACCCTAACGGACACATAAATGGAGTGAGCACATGGCACTAGGCGACGGAATCGAATCCTACCCAGCTGCGCAAGCACGCATAGTCGAGTTGGAAGAACGATTGGAGCGATACGTTCTTCAGCAGCGCGTCTTAGATGCAAAAAACCGAGTGCGAGTGTCCGTGTTGAGCATGACAGTGGAGAACGATTGGCCACGCATCATATTAGACGCCAACGACGAGTTGAGCCACTTCATTGAATTTAATGCGTTCAGAGTCAATATCTTCGATCCGGGAAACGGAAACCAATTTTTTAGCCTGTACGAGATCCATGACGGGGTAAATGTCGATTTAAAACAATTGGTGCCAACATACCCTGCACTAGACCTCGCCTTCACCAGTGGCATTCCCAGCTCCCGCCGAAGCAGGAGCGAGATCAACCGCTTGGACGGCATCGTTGCGGAAGACACTACTCAATCTGCTGTCGACGTTCCTTTTTCCGGCGGCACGATCTCTATAATATCCGACATAGAGGACGCGTTTTCTGAGCAAGATGTCATCGTAGTTGGTCTGTTTTGCAACGTAATTGATGAAGCGTTTCACCGCCTCAGCGATATCCGCAAGATTCGGCGACGAGACCAACTGTTACACCAGAAGCAACACCTAGAATCCGTCGGCCACCTCACCGCCGGCGTAGCCCACAATTTCAACAATATGCTGCAAGGCATCATGGGCAATATCTATATGGCCAAAATGGTGGCCTCATCCGAAAAACAACTCGGGATACTTGCGAAGTCCGAGAGTGCAGGGCTGCGTGCTGCCCAACTCGTGCGCCAACTAATACTGTCGGTCAAACCCACTCCACCGAACGACAAAAGCTCAATGGATCCAACGGAGCGCATCCAAGCTATCATCGACCTCGCGCGTAGCACTTTTGATCCCCGCATCGAGGTCTCTGTGGACATCGCGAACGATATCCCGCCGATCAATATGGATCCCAGCTATTTTGAACAGGTCATACTCAACATCCTGCTCAATGCCCGCGACGCCCTCACGGAGGGCGCCCAAGCCAGAATCGACAAACCGCTGATCAATGTCCATATGAGCGTAGGACGAAGCAATCTACCGGGTATGGAGGGAATTGACTACCTGTGCGTCAGCATAGTGGACAACGGCATGGGGATGGATGAAGTAACGCGCCTGCAAATCTACGAGCCCTTTTTTACGACCAAGTCCCCTGATAGAGGCACCGGCTTGGGCCTTTCGACCGTCCGCAGCATTGTGGAAAATCAGGGAGGCCACATTGTGTGCATCAGCAATCAGGGCGAGGGCACTTCCTTTAGGGTATTTATAAAGCTCAATCATAGCGAGGTGCCCAAACATACGAACGAAAAACTCGCCACGATACTCGTCGTCGACGACGAGTACTTAGTGCGCGATTCGACGGAGGCCATCCTCAAACACCACGGCTTTACGACGCTGACAGCCTGCGATGGCCAGGAGGCCGTCGAGAGGTTTCGCCGCCACAGCCCCGAACTCGTGCTGCTAGATTTATCCATGCCCAAGATGTCGGGCACCGAGACCTTTGCGGCCATGCGGAAGATCAATCCAACAGCCAAGATACTGATCTACACAGGTGATGAAAACGAATTGGCGTCGAATTCGTTTGAGGATACTTTCGTTATACGCAAACCCTACTTGGCTTCAGATCTGGTAAAAGTGATTGAAGACATTCTCGGTGTGCAACAGGAGGTCTGAAGTGCAATTTCGCAGAAATGTAAAACAGCAATCCAGTTCGCGCTTCTACGAAGGCAACGCGAGCCCGTCGAACCCAAACACGGCCGGAGGCACGTCGGCACAAGCACACCAACAGATTCAGGCGCTGCGCAGCCGCGTCGCCGAGCTAGAGCTGTTGAGCGAGATAAGGCAGCATCAAAAATCGGCCTTTTTTGCGGTGTGTTCAGCCACTTCAAGCCTGAATTCCAGCAGAGACCTGCCCAGACTCCTCCGCGCCATATACGCTGCACTTTTATCTCTCGACTATAAATTCGACTCCTTCCATGTCAGCATAATAAATCCCGACGAGCAGCACCCTCTTATCGTACACCACGCTAAGAGCGACGATGAAGTCGTCATAACAACAGAGCATTACGATGACTATATGCAAGCTCCTCAGCTTGCAACGTGGCGCAGTCAAGAAGCGAAGTATTTCCCCGATATGGGCAGCAACCATCCCTTTAGCCTCTTTGCTGCAAAAACAGTCCCAGGTATCCGCTGCGCCATTGATGTGCCTTTTGATCAAGGCACGCTCACCATATGCAGTAAACAAATTGATACGTTCGCTTTTCCCAGTGTAGAAAGAGCGCTAGAAACGCTACAGATCCTGACGTATGGACTGTCTGTCGGACTGCACCGCCTAACTGATTTTCTCCAGATCGAGAGTGGCCAAGGAGTAGCTCAAGTCTCATTGGCTAGAGTGAGCGAAGAAACCATTCTCCAGTTGGCCGTGCAGCACGTGCGCAATATGGCCATGCGCATGGAGCACGAGGAAGATTGGCTAGGCGTAGTGAAAAAATGCCATGACGAATTGCTCAAGCTCGCTTACTTTGATCGCTTTTCAGTGTACTTCTTCGATGAGAAAGACTGCTCATTATTTGCATTCACCGTGAATAGAAGAGGTCAGGTAGACAAGGGCGATCCTTTCACCGTCACGCCCTCTGTGCAAGAGCTACTGCAGGGAAGACAGCCCTTGCACTATAGCAAGCGCGAGGAATTGGTTAAAAGCGGACTCGACGCACTACACAATGTGTCAGCTGAGTCATCTGTTGATGCGCCGTTTGAAAGCGGTGTGCTGTCGATCAGCTGCAGCAAACCATATGCGTTCACTGAACGCGATGTCACCATAGCCACACACTTCGCTTCCGTGATCACCGAAGCCTACCGTCGTCTACAAGATATCGTCCTGCTCCATCAGCGCCAGCAGATGTTGCTCCAAGCACAGAAAATGGAATCTGTCGGCCAGCTAGCGACCGGAATTGCCCATAACTTCAACAACATGCTGCAGGTTATCTTGGGCAATATCCATATGTCCAAAACAGAGACGAATTTTACCAACCGACGTACAATGCTAGACAACGCCTATAGTGCTGCGCTGCGATCGGCCGATATCGTGCGCCAACTATTAGTCACCGTCCGCCCACAGACAAACCCAATTACGCAATCTCTCAACCTAGTAAGCTACGTTGAGGGAATCGTCGATTTAGCACGGCAAACCTTTGACCAAAGAATTGACATAACATTGAGTATCGCCGACGATCTACCGCCGATAGAGTCCGACGGTGACCAATTGGAGCAAGCGATACTCAATATCCTTATCAATGCACGCGATGCCGTTGAAAACCTCGAAGACCGCTTCCCGCAAATTAGCATCGATGTGAGCGAAAGTCCTCAACGCAATCCTGAAAACCCGACCCCGTTAGTTTGCATTCGGGTGACGGACAACGGAGTTGGCATGGATCCCGCCACGCGCGAACGCGCATTCGAACCCTTTTTCACGACTAAGTCCATTGATAAAGCCACAGGCTTAGGCCTTCCTATGACCAACAGTATCGTACGACAGCAAGGCGGCACCGTTACATTACAGAGTACCATTGGGCAGGGATCTACCGTTTCGATTTTCCTACCTACGACGTCTCTACACGTGCCAATACCCATGAGAAAGACCATCCTCGTCGTCGAGGACGATGAACCAGTACGCATTTCGCTGGTAGACATTATGCAGCACGTTGGCTACCACGTGGTGTCAGCCAACAACGGGCGAGAAGGACTAGAGGCTTTTCACCGCGTAGTCCCCGACTTAGTGATGCTCGATTTATCCATGCCTGAAATGTCCGGGCACGAGTTGCTTAAAGAAATACGCAAAGTCAATACCGAGATCAAAATATTAGTCTGCACGGGGTATGCCATGGATGGCGAAGACTTTGGACAGGGAACTATGATACTGAACAAACCCTTTATCGTAGCCGACTTAGTCAAAGCCATTGAACAATTGTTACAATCAACCAACAATAACACGAAAGAATGATATGAAGATCCTCATGCTGCGCCATTCGGCCGGTTTTGAACACAGCTATCTGCCCCACGCCGAAGTGGCATTTAAACATATAGGCACCGAGCAAGGCTGGAACGTGCAGACGACCCATCACCTCCAGCGCATCAGTCGCGACAGCCTCGCCCAACTCGACTTACTCGTTTTTGCCACGACGGGCAATCTCGACTTTGACAGTGAGCAAAAAGCGGCTATCTTGGATTTCGTGCGCAACGGTAAGAGCTTTCTCGGCGTGCACAACGCCACCGATACCGGCTACGATTGGCCCGAGTACGGACAGATGCTAGGCGGGTATTTCGCCGGCCATCCTTGGCACCAGGAAGTCGGCGTCATTGTAGAAGATCAAGCGCACCCGGCCACGCGCATGCTCGGTGCGCGCTTCCAGGTAACCGATGAAATCTATACCTTCAAAGCGTGGGATCGCAACAAGACGCGCGTTCTCATGCGCATCGACAACGACAGTGTCGACCTGGCAAAGGGCAACCGCGATGATCACGACTACGCACTCGGCTGGTGCCACGAGTACGGCAGTGGTCGCGTCATGTACACCGCGCTAGGACACCCGGACGCGCTGTGGCACGAAGATTGGTTTCGCCAGCACATTCTCGGCTGCATGCGCTGGGCACTGCGCTTAGAAGACCAGTGACACGCGCAACAGAGCGATCCGGCACCCACGCGTTTGAACGCAGCCCCCCCCACCCGGTATATGCAGGCGTTTCTACACCATGTCGTTTTCTTTAGTCAGTGCACTTGCTGTAGGCACTGCGTTCGCAGCGGTTTCGGCATGGCTGTATCAAAAACAGAAGCGCGCGGCGCGCGGACCCAGTGAAAACGACCTCGAGCATCTGGCCCTCCAAGTCGAGGTCATCGAATACTTTTCTCGCAGTTCCTACCAAGATTACACCCAAGAAGACATTCTGTGGGACATTGCCGAACACTGCATTGCGCAACTGGGTTTCGAGGACTGCGTCATCTACCTGCTCAACGAAGAACGCCAGGTGTGGGAGCAAAAGGCGGCCTACGGTCCCAAAAAGCTCAACTATCGCGAAATTCACCAGCCTATTGTCATTCCTCTAAACCAAGGCATTGTCGGTTCAGTCGGCGCCAGCGGACAGAGCGAGATTGTCGACGATACCCGTCTGGACGGCAGATATATACTGGACGATGATATGCGGCTTTCGGAAATGGCCGTGCCGATCATTGCCGACGGCCGGGTCATTGGCGTCATCGACAGCGAACACCCCAACATGGGCTTCTACCAGCCGCACCATCTGCGCATCGTAGAACATATTGCCGCCGTCTGCGCCCACAAAATCGCGCGCACACTCAGCGAGCGCGAAGTGGCCAACTACGCCAGCTTTTTTCAGCGCAACCCCAACCCGGTCTTCCGCGTCAACCGCCAGCACGTCGTCATTCTAGCCAACAGTGGGTGCGCGGCACAGCTGCCCGAATTGGTAGTGCTGGAGCAGCCCCTTGAGCAACCTGAGCTCAAAGCGGCCATCGACCGCGTATTTGCCGATCAGCAACCTACCATTATACGCATTGCCAGCGGCGAGCAGATATTTCAGTTCAGCATCGTCATGTCGATCAGCGGCGAAAGTGTAAATGCCTACGCGACCGATGTTACGGATCTGGAAAAGGCGCGCAGTCTTGCCCAACAGGCCGAGCGCGCCAAGGCGGACTTCCTATCCGTCATGAGCCATGAAATTCGCACTCCGCTCAACGCCATATTGGGCCTCAATTCCCTGCTGCTCAACTCCGCCGCCCGCAGCGAGAGCGAGCGCACGCAGTACTTGGTAGAAATGGGCTCGGCCGGGCGCCACCTGCTCGCTTTGATCAATAACATCCTCGACTTAGAGCAGATCAACGCCGGCAAAATGGAGTTTCACCAAGCCCCCTTCGATGCCCCAGCCGCTTTTCGCGAGCTCATCAGCATCTTTAACCAGCAGGCCCACGCATCCGAATGCGCGCTGTCCCTTTCCCTGCCCGACGATATGCCGCAGTGGCTGTGCGGCGAGCGCAACTGGCTCATGCAGATGATGACCAATTTGGTCGGCAATGCCCTTAAGTTCGCGCGCGGCGGTCTCGTAGCAGTTAGCGCACGCCCAGACGAGCAACCCGATTTCTGGCGCATTGACGTGCGCGACAGCGGTCCCGGAATCAGCCCCGCTGACCTAGAGCGGATTTTCGTACCGTTTGAACAGCTTCAGCGCGGTGAGAAAAACGTCGGGCGGCGCGGATCCGGTCTGGGCCTCGCCATTACGAGGCGGCTGGCTCAACTGCACGGCGGCTCCCTGCAGGCAGAGAGCACGCTGGGTGAGGGATCGTGCTTCACGCTGCGCCTCCCGCTGCACGCAGGTACGGCGCCCGTTACAGAGCAATCGCCGGCATCAACACCGGTGCATGTAAACGCCGCACACCAGTGCGTGCTCGTAGTCGACGATAACGCCGTCAATGTGCTGGTGGTCCAGCGCATGCTCGAACAGTGGGGCTACGAGACCGTAACGGCCAGCGATGGCATGCAGGCGATCGAAGCATGGCAGAAGCACCGGCCCATACTCATTTTAATGGACCTACAAATGCCCACGATGGACGGCGTGGAAGCGGCGCAGCACATACGGCGCATAGAAGCTGAACAACATTGCGAACACGTGCCCATACTCGCACTAACGGCCGATGCTCAACCTGAGGCCAGAGAAAGCGCACTACAGGCCGGCATGGTCGACGTGATCATAAAACCCGTTGATCCAGACCTATTGAGGCAGCGCATCGCACAGCAGTGCGCTCGGAGACCTCACACCCTTTGAATACGGGGATGGTTACAGTTCGACAAGGCGAAGTCTTCCGTCATCGCTGAACCAATGAAACTACTGGTCTACCAGTGGTTTGTACACCTCGTGGAAAAACGTTAGACCTCTATGTGTACAGTTAAGCTTGCTTCCGAACAGGTTTTATGAATTGGACGACGGTGTCAAAAGGGCGTGGCGTTCCCCTGTGTTCCGATACCCCTCTGATGGAGGCGTTCAACAATATAGCGTTGGAAATTGGCGATAACACCTTGAGTGCTGTCGCCTAAGGAGGAGGGCACACGCCAACATTTTTTTTGCGGGAAACTCAGGATTCGGACGGTCTACAGGCTATCCGGAGTCCAGCGAACGGAAAAACTGAAACTGCGTTGCACATCGGATTCTACGATCGGCGTGATGGGGACGCGAAACTCGGTGTGGCTATCGTAGAGTAGATTGCGACCAACCAAGGCGATTTCCAAACGTTCCGAAAGCGATTTCGAAAAGCGCAGGTCGAGGCCCCAATAGGCATCGGCCTGCCGCACGTATTCACCCGCTCTATAATCGCCCACCTCGCCGACGTAGCGCAGCTGTAGATCGCACAACACATCCCACAGAAACTTATTTGATGAACGCAGAGCAAATTGATGTGCGGGAGAAATGTATTCCCACGATTTGCCTTCGTCGTAGTTGCCTCGAACGCGCACGTCGACTTCTGTATGAGTGTACGAACCTCTCACTTGCCAATCTTCCGCTAGTTCGGCACCCACGGCTACCTCAACACCCTGCGATGTAGCGTCCATATTGTTGGCGAACGAAACGGGAAATACAACTCGACCCAAATCTTCGTCAAACTCCGGGGTTACCAACTCGTTCGTGTGCAGATCATCATACTCGGTCCTATACGCCGCCACATCGACCTGTACGTGCGAACCCAACTTTGCGCGATAGCCAAACTCAAGGGATTGCGCCTCTTCTTCTTTAAACCGCGTGCTTCCGCGCAGCACAGACACTACGGTATCTCGGCGCGTAGGCGAAGTGATTTCCGATACTGAACCCAGCGCGCGCAGATCTTGATCGCCGCGTGCCGGCGCGCGGTTAGCCCGAGAGAAAGCGGCCCAAGCTGTATTCGACACATTCGGCGTCCACGCCAACCTCATGCTCGGAGCAAATGAAATGCCGGAGAACCAGTTGTGCTCAATCTTGGCGCCCACTGTAAGCTTTAGGCGGTTCGGTACTACGGTGAATTCATCCTGAGCAAAAACGTTGTGTACACTGTAGAAGCGCGAGGGGGGATCAAAGGATACATATTCCCCCTTCTCAAAGGAATCCCAGTGCTGCCGGAAGCCAGCACCCCACACGAGCAAATGCCGAGCGCCGAACGCCCGATAATGGAGTAGATCGATATCCCACGTGTGCAGTTGACCCTCTGTTAGCTCGCCCGTATCTCGGTGCGAACCATCGTAGTAGGCCTTGATGCGCCACGAAGAGTGCTCCGATACCGTGCGCGACCAACCGATAACCGCGTACGCACCTGACGTGCGCGAATTGGCGTTTCGCGTCTCGATGAAAGGCGATTCAAACACCGGTATGCGGTAGTTTTCTCTCGACTCGTTGCTGTACGCACTCAGGTCTACCAATAACTCGTCCCCATTGCCCAATGTGCGATCGGCACGCAGGCCTATGCGGCCGGTAGACCACTCGTCATTGACCGTTTTTCCATTGAGCATCGAAGAACCATTAGCCGCATAGTTCAACCGCAGCGCACCCTTCCACGATCCCATTATCAGGCCGTACGACGTACCCAAGCGCGCGCGTGTCTCGCTGCCCAACGACTGCGTTACGACAATGCCCTCCGTATTGGTGGCGCTGCGCGTAATAATGTTGATAACGCCGTTGACCGCATTGGCGCCCCATAGTGCACCGCCCGGCCCACGCACCACCTCAATGCGCTCGACGTCCTGCAGAGCAACCTCGTGCTCCGACCATATAACGCCGTTAAAGAGCGGCGAATAGATCGTCCGGCCATCGATCATGACCAACAGCTTGTCGGCAAATACATCGTTGAATCCGCGCACGGAGACCGCCCATTTGCTGGCGTCGATGCGTCCCACTTCTATGCCCGGCACGCCGCGCAGTGCCTCTGGTATAGAAGTCGCTCCGCTGCGGTAGATATCCTCGGCCGTAAGGACATAGACCGCTGCTGGCGAAACAAAGAGGGGTTCCTCCCTTTTGGAAGCGGAAAACACCTCCACCTCCATGAGATCTTCCAGCGACATCTCGTCCCAGTCGAATTCCTGCGCCCAACCGGCACTCACCCCGATACACGCACAGAGGAGCAATGCCAACAAGACGCTTTTATTACAGCGTTTCCTCAATGGGTGCTTTATGGCATATGTGGTGTAGTGTAGCATATTTACAAGTATGTTGAACGCAGGTGCTGAACGCGCAGCGCAGACGCTAAATGCTGCGCTGAGATGGCCGATTCTTTGCAGTTAAAAGATACGAAGCGTTCTTCATCAGGCAACAGGGTAAACCCATTGTCGTCAAACGATCCGCGCACGCCCTGCGCGTCTAACGCTAGGTAAAATACGGGCGCATCGGTGCGGACGCCGACGGCCAACTGCCCATCGGCCCGTTCGACCACGCGGCACTTTACGTCGGCAACAGGTAAGGGGCACGATTTCCACGGGGCAAAGGCGTGCTCGTTGCGAAATACTGTCGAGCCGACGACCATATCGAGCACAGCGAAAACACCGGTGCGCTCGGGTGCGAGTTCGTCGACGGACAATCGGCGCAATAGGAGGGCACTACCCGCTTTGACTCGTGCCGATAAATCCATTTCGCCCAGTACTGCACCACTGAAGGAGAGCAGGCGCAAACGCACCTCGGCATCAACGGCCTCTGTCTGATCATTAGTCGCCCAAATTTCCACTTCGTTCTGCTCCGTCTGGAA
>JAYOYH010000049.1:0-31890 GCA_038153405.1 Gemmatimonadota bacterium
CGCCGAGCGCGCGCCGGCGCCCACGTTCTGGATGTTAACGACGGCGTCGGCGACCACCGACGTCAGCGCAATAGCTGCAATCGCTATGGGAGCCGCCACATTCAGTCGTTGTTTTCTCATAAGAGCACCGCCTCCTTGGCCATTTAACGTGCCTCAATGCAAACTGTGGTTTCCCCTAAATATACAAGACGCGTACCCACAAGAAAAGTCCATAGTTTATTTTATTGTCGTCTTCCCTAGGGTAGATTGCCAAGCAGACCTATTCCAAAGGGCCCCCGTCTTGACGGTCGAGGCCCGGTGGGTTTACATTTTTAGATATTAAATGAAATCAATAGCTTATAACTCAACGGCGAGAAGGCCAAACCACCGCTCCTTCCACCGGTCTTTCCCCACGCGTCCACGACGTTGAAGAAACCGCTCAAAACACTCCTGCAGTATGCCGTCAGCCTGGGCCTGATGAGTTTTTTCCTCTACTGGGCCTTTGCCGACCAGGACTTGAGCCAACTTTGGAAAAGCATAACGGGCATCTCACTCCTGTGGGTTGGCCTCATCACGCTCATAACCCTCGGGACCCTTGTGGTTCGCGCCTGGCGCTGGAACGTCCTCCTGCGCCCATTCGCTCCGCAGGTAGGCCTTGTCGACAGCTCGCTTGCCCTTGCCATCTGCTACGCCTCTAACGTCGCCATACCACGCTCCGGCGAAGTCCTGCGCACCGTCAGCCTAAAGTGGACGCGGCAGGCACCCATTAGCCCCATGCTGGCAACAGTCGTCGTCGAGCGCATTATCGATCTGTTTATGCTCATTGTCTTTATCGGACTGGCCCTCCTTGTACAGCGCGGGCCAATCAATGAAGCGTACCCGTCGCTGGAAGTGGCCAGCCTTGCCGTCATGGGCCTGTGCGTCGTCGCCCTCATCGGTTTGGGGATTATATCGATCTACAGGGATCGCGCACTGGCCGTACTCAGCCCGTGGATCGAACGCCTCTTTCCCCCGTTGGCCGAGCGCATTATCGACCTGCTACACACTTTTATAACCGGTCTTGAATCGCTGCAAAACCCACTGGCCTACGCTCAACTGGCGCTGAGTTCATTGCTGCTCAACACGGGCTACGTGCTGATTATCTACGCGACTTTTGGGGGTATGGGACTGGCCGAAGCATTCCAACTCGGCCTGCCGGCATCGCTGGTGATCATGGCCATATCTTCGCTGGGAGTGATCGTTCCGACCCCGGGCGGCATGGGGTCCTACCACATCGCATTCGCGCTCCCCCTGCAGCAGCTTTACCACCTGCCCGAGACGCAGGCCTTGGCCTGCGCAACGCTTGCCCACGCGCTGGCCACGCTCACCTATATCGCCATTGGAGCGCCCGCCCTGCTCTATCAGTGGTTGCAGCAGCGGCGAACGAGCGGCGCGGTAGAATGTTAAAGAACCCAAATAACCAACATCGAACCGCCGATATAGCCCACCGCTTCGATGAGGCCGGCGCCGATATTGGGCTCGTCTTCGGTCTGCTCCTCGGCCAGCGATTGTCCAGAGGCCAGCAGCAAGACGGTCAGCTTGCGTATCAGAAAAAGCACCGCCAAACCAAATAGCGCATCAACCGCAAAGACCTCGACCCCCTCCCGCCAGCCGACAAAATCACCGGCAACCGCGACGCTGACAATATTGCCCAACCCAACGAGCACGCCGGCAAAGGCAAGCCCAACGGCGGCGTTATCGCGTTCCAATTCGGCATGAATGCTGTGGGGAGTTATCGCCTCGTACAGGCGACCGGCCAGCAGGAATAGAGCCTGGGCAAGTAGCCAAAAGACCAGCCCGCTCAGCCACGGACCGTTGCCCTGCACTATTGCCAGTACGATCAAACCGTTGGCAATGTGCATGCCCGCTTCGACAAAGGCCGTCCCCGCATTGTGATCCTCGACGATCTCCTTGGTGTTGTCAAAATGCGGCAACAGCACCTTCTCACAGATGAAACCTGCTACCAGCATAACGGCGATGGTCAGCAAGCCATATACTGCGATGCCGGTTACATCGGCCTGCCAACCAACCGATGGACCGGACAGGGCCCCTCCCAGAGCAATGCAAATGGCGATAAAATAGCCGCCCGCGGCAATGGCCAACGCGTGATTGTTTCGATCAAAGAGTTCGGCGCGCAGGTCGACTCGGCGAAACACCCCTGTATAGAGGACCTTTGCCAACCATAGCAGGGCAAAACCCTCGAGCAGATAGACAATCGATTTGGCCCATGCCAAGCCATAGTTTTCTAACATATTCCCCCCTATTTACCGAAGGAGCGCGAAACGCTGCTCCCCCAACTGGAACGGCTGCGCGTCTGCCCCATGCGACTCGATACCTTGTTGGCAAACGACTGCCGACGCTGGGTATGGCGCTGGTAGAATTCGGGCCGCGTCTTCTTGGTTTGGCTCCCGCGCGTGCCAAACGTTGACCCGCCGTCCCCGCTCTTCGGTCCGTAGTAGGGCTGGCCGCGTTCGCGGTTGCGTCGATAGCTCTCCCAATCTGAGCGACCGACGCCCCAGCCCCCCATTAGATCGCGCATAAGGGCGTATTGGCCGTAAAACTGCCAGAATCCACCCCCACCCCAAAACCCATAGCTTGGATTGCCCACGTACTGGTATCCGGCCGGATACGCCTGCTGGGCACCCGTGCGCTGCCCCTCGAGGCTCTTGGAGGCAACGACCATTCCCACGTAGTTTTCGTAGCGGCCAAACACCTCACTACTGACTTCGAGCCAATCCGTTGTGCGCTGGGTATACACTAGGGTATCTCCGCTTGCCGAACGCTGACCGGCGGCAGTGACCACATTAAATCGGAGAAAATAGTCCGGGAAAAAACCGTCCTCGAACTTTAGGTCGTCGAGAATAAGGGAGTATTCCGGATAACGTTCCAAGTCTCGCTGCAGATCGCGCACCGGATCGGTGCCGCTACTGCATCCGCTGCACAGAGCCCATGCTGATAAAAAGAGGATTATTCGCAAACGCTCACTCCTTTGCGGCAGGGAGGATATCGGCGAATTGATATTCCTCCACCCGAAGGCCCGCATAAGCCGAAAATTCGCGATCTCCCCACTGGTTGATAAAGAGCACCTGTCCCCCATCGGCAGCAAAAGACCAACTGACAAATTCCCGGCCTTCTCCCGTTTCAGCTTCTCGATACAGGCCCGCACTCGACTCGATAGCATCGTAGTGCAACCCGGCGTAGGTCAGCTGCTCGGGCGGATCGCCATCGCACCGTATGGCCTCACCTACATCGCCGTCGATTGACCGCAAATCGATGGCCGCCGTCAGCGACCACAGCATGCGACCATCCTCTTCGCCGCCTTCTAAAAAGCGGATATCATCGCCGGAACGCAGGGTCCACTCACGCGCTATATAGCCATCGTAATCGTAAGTTCCACAGGCTGTTACTTGCCAGGTCTTCATATCGTAATCCAGCATATAGCCGACCTGCATGGAGGCGAGAGTCGGCTCCGTAAAGTCGACATCTTCTTCCTTTTTCTTGCCAAAAAATCGTTCGAATACCATAGTACCGGCTCCTTCAGAACCAAGCGCTCCAGTCCTCACGATAATAACGCGATAGGACGGGCTTATCAAGTCGGTTTATTGGGGTTGCAATGCGCCCCATATCCCCGGAAAAGACCTTCATAGCTTCCCAGACATGGGCATCTACATGGCGAAGGGGCGCACTAAACTCTATCTGAGTATCGCGCGCATTCCGCATGCCCAGCTGAAAGCCCCATTCGCCAAAGGAAGGCACATTGAGGTGGTATGGCACGACGTGCAAACCAGCCGCCTCCATCGTCTTGCCAATGCACCAAAAGGCGCGCCGGGCATAGTAAGGCGAAGTGGCCTGCGTCACCATCACCCCCCCGGGGGCTAGCAAGCGCTTGGCCATTTCGTAGCCTTCGCGCGAGTAGAGCTTCGCCAACCCCTCCTCGCGGGGATCGGGCAAGTCAAAGAGCACGACGTCGTATGCGGGATGATCCCGCTGTAAAAAGGCGAACCCATCGGCATGGGTTATATGCACCTGCTGTCGGTTGAGGGCATTTTGGTTGATCCGCGCTATGTGGGGATTGCGCGCAGCTAGGCGCGTGACGGCCGGATCCAAATCGACCAGATCGACGTGTTCGACCTGCGGATATTTTAATACCTCCCGCACGGTCAGCCCGTCCCCGCCGCCAATAACCAGAACGCGTTTTTTTGCATGGGCCAATTCCATAGCCGGATGCACCAGCGCCTCGTGATAGCGAAACTCATCGACCGAGGCAAATTGCAAATGGCCGTCTAAGTAAAGGCGAATCTGATCGCCGCGGGTCGTCAGCACGATGTTCTGATAGGCCGACTGTTCCTGGTGGGCAATGGGGTCTTCGTACATGGCACTTTCCCACGCCCCAACAAGCGGTTGAGTATAGAATAGAAGGGCGAGCAGAAACGCACCGACGGCGCCGACCTGAGCGTAGAGCATCCTCTTTAAGCGGATATCGATCTGTCGTCTAAAGGTCAGCAAGACGGCCAATCCCACCGCCCAATTGACGATGCCCGTGAGCACAGAAGTATACATGGCGCCCCAAAAGGGCAGCAGCAGGTAGGGGAACAGAACGGCGGCAAAGAGCGAGCCGCAATAGTCCATGGACAGCGCATTGGCCAGAGCCGAACGCAGCGAGTCGTACTGGCGGAGAATGCGCGTCAGCAGAGGTATTTCCAACCCTATCAGCGTACCAATGCAGACGATGAGTAGGAGCATACCATAGCGAAAGTGCCCAGTATAGGTATAGAGAGCGTAGAGAATGCTTACGGCACTGCCGCCTATCCACGCCAGGCCAATTTCAACCTGAATAAAGCGCACGAGCAAGTTGGCGTGAATCCAACGGGAAAACCAGGAGCCCAGCCCCATCGAGAACAGAAAGAATCCAATCGTCAGCGAGAATTGCTCCACGCTCCCTCCCAGAAAGAGCGCAGATGTGCTGCCAATGAGCAATTCGTAGACTATGGCACAACCCGCTGCAACGAGGATCCCTGCCAACAGCATCGACAGGCCCAGGCGCGAAGGTCTATCCTCCATGGTCGCGTTATCCACGGAGGGAAGTATTGAATTCATGACCTAAAAAGGCCATGGCCTCTTCCGCTGCGGCAATGCCCGAATAGAGCGCCTCTTCAAAGAGGGGCAAACCCGAACGGTCGCAGCCGGCCAAAAATACACCACGCGGCCCCCGTTGACGCCACCGACTTTCCTCACCCCACAGCAGGCCCGGAGCCGGCCGCAGGATGCCGTGTCCCCATCGATAGATATCGATGCGCTCAATGCTATCGGCCATTTCGAGATCGGTTTGCGCTAGATCGCTGACGATAAACTCAACCCAGCGGCGATGATCGGCCTGCAGCAGTTCCCTGCGCGCCGCGGCAAGCCCATCGACAAAAGGCAAATAATACACCAGCACTTGCCGCCCGTTAGCAGACGGATTTTGGTGCGAGGCGTTTATATAGCCCAGCGAAGTGCTGGCATAGACGACACTATCCCAAGCTGACACCGACCGCTCCCTCCCCTCTTTTATCAGCACAGCAGCTACCAACCAAGGGCTGTACTCAAGCGCCCTCAGCGCAGCCTGCTGTGCTGAGGGTAACTGGGGCAGCACATAGGGCAAGGTGTGCAGTTTCCCTGCGTAAATTACCGCATTGGCGCGGATGAGCGATCGCGCGCCTGCGCCGAGGTCAACCAGCGAGAGGCGTTGCGCTTGACCACCCTCTTCGATGCGCATGACCAAGTGCTGCGTCCACACTTGGTCCGCTTCCAAGCCGGCGCTCAGTCCCCGCACCAGACGGCCATTGCCATCGGGCCAAGTCAGGGTATGGGATGGGTATTGATCGCTTAGGCGATAATCGTATTCGCGGCAGGCAAAATAGTGTATGCCAGCCCAAGCCGATACATTACGCGCGAGGCTGCCGTAGTCGTCGCGACAAGCGTAATCTACGTACCAGCGCAGGGGGGCGCTGTCGAGCCCCTCTTGCCGCAAGTAGTCTGCCATATTTAGCTGGTCGAGTGCGCGCAGTTGGGGATCGCCGCTGCTGTAGCGCAGCGGCAGAGTAAAAGCGCGACGCCCATCGCGCCCTTTGTACAAGGCCCATCGCAGCATAATATCGCGAAAGCGCAGCAGATCTTCGCGCTGGCTAGCAGAGGCGGCAGCCAGCGGTTCTAATCCCTCCTGCCAGCGCCCGTCGACAAAAAGCCGTTCGTGCGGCCAGCGCAAAAGGGCATCGGCTTCTATCAGCGGCCAGCCGCGCGCATCGTAGCCCTCAATGACGCCGATATCGCACAGCACCTCGTGCACGCAATCGGCCTCGCGCGGAGGCACGTTGATATAGTGAGCGCCCCAGGGATGAAGCACGCCGCCCAGCTCGCCGCTGAGCGATGTCCCCCCGCAAGCTGCACTTTGTTCCAATACGACGATGCGCTCGATGCCGGACTGCCGCAGCTTCCAAGCCGCACACAGACCCGAAACGCCACCGCCGACGATGGCCACATCAAAGGGCCTATGGCCCAGGTCGGCGTAGGCGCTCTCGTCCTTACCCTCACCAGACCAAAGCGCGTGAGCTGCGACCGGATTGGGATTGGCAAAAGCCCCACCAATGCCAGCGACATCGGCCACTGAGGTCGCGTCGCCCAAGTGGCAGCCGATGCCGTGCGGCCAGCTACTGCAGGCGGCAAGAAGCTTGATAAACGCTCGGCGTTTCACGCCTAAGCCCTAGCCGCACGCATCGGATCGGGCCGCCCTACATGCCCATTTTGGCTTTGAGTTTAGCCAGTGAATCGTCGGAGGATGCACTGCTCCCCAGCGCTTTTTCGATTTCGTCGTCCACTGTCTTCGTGCCGTCGGCCATTTCACCATAGGCCTGAGCCAGCGATTCCTGCTCTTCGACCTTGGCTTTCATGCGCTCTAATAGGCCCACTGTTCCTCGCGAGTCGACATTGGCCAAATGCTGGTTTATTTTGCGCGTAGCATTGGCCGTTTTCGTCCGCGCTTTCAGCGTGACCAGATCGTTTTCGTAGGAGCCAATCTTCGACTTCAAATCGTTGACATTGGACTGCAGTTTAGTCGCCATCTGCTGCTGCTGCTCGGCCTGGGCCAACGTTTCGACATGGCGCTGCTGCGATTCCTCCATGCGCGTGAGGGCTTCGCGCGCAAGGCGTTCGGCTTCCGCTTGCTCCAATTGCCCATCCTGCGCCTTCTGCAACAGCAGCATGGCCTTGCGCTCGTAGTCGGCAGCCCGATTGCCGTGCTCGTCTCGTTCGCGCTCAAGGCGAATCGCAATGGCCTTTACTTCGGCTAGAGCCTGCGTGCTCTCATGCAGATCTTTTTTTAAATCGCGAATAGCCTGTTCGCTCATTTTTATGGGATCTTCTAACTTATCGATTACGGCATGGGCCTCGGCCTGGCCCGTTTTAAACAGTCGTTCAAATATGCCTGGCATGATTTTACTCCCCTGCAAAAGTCAAAAGTTCGTCGCCGTTTTCGGCTAACCCTAGGCTTAGGGCATTTAGCGTGCCTTCCAATTCGTTGAGGTCGAGATTTTCTAGCGCAAGCGTATTGCGGTAGAGCAGCGCATCCCCCTCTTCATTCAGCACAAAAGCGCCGTAGACCAATTCGCGATTCATTTGCAGCAGGCGCTTATAAACGGCCGCATCGGCGCTGTTGGGAATACGGATTATAAGTTGCTCTATGACGAGTACGGTTTCCTCGCAGTCGATCACGAGGTGATTGATCGCCCGTTCTTCGTCGTGGACAATTAAGATCTCCTCCTCGGAAATCTCGCGCTCAATAGCCAACCCCAAATCGAGGACGTACTCTCGAACCTGGCTTAATGCTTCTGACATGGTATCCTCCTCGTACCTATGAACTCTTTTGATGCCCGGGCACGCTCAGTAGTTCCACGGTGGTGCGCGTCTATATGTTGATTTTCTAACCGGATTAGCAGTGGGAAACCGCCAAATCACTTGCCTAAGACAGCGCGAATGGGCGGCTATAGAATTGGCCTGCCGACCGGAATACTACAGATTGTGCATGGTCGAACATACACGTGGGGAAACGCTTTGTAAAGCGCTAGTACATCAGCGACGAAACGGCTTTGTTTATCATGGCGAGTGCTGCGGCCAGCATGCCGATAAGCGACATGCCGACGCCAAAGCCAACGCTCAGCACCATGGCGTAACGCCGCCATTCCTGCTTGCCATAGCGACCCCAAAAGTAGTAACGCCCCAACAGGGCCCCTATGATCTGTGGAATGAGAAAGTGGGGTATGCCGTTTACGCTTTGGACGTAGCCCCAGATCAAAAATATGGGCATGCCGAGAACGGAGAGGGTAAAATAGGCCGTCAAGCCAAATCCTGCGCCGAAGGCGATGATCGGCCACTTGCGCCCCTGCAGTGGATGGTGAAAATCCTCGTCGACCATTCCGTCGCCGTCGTCGTCGCGGCCGTTGACGACTTCTTCATCAATCCTACCGTCGCCGTCGTTATCGCGCTGATCTCCCGTAAAGCGCAGATCCTCCCACAGCACCTCAAAGAGCAGCGGCGTATCGGAAGAGCGCTGCAGAAACTCGCCGTCAAAGGACGGCAGGCGGTCGACCTCAAAATAGAAATCGACGGTGTCTCCTTCTGCTACAACAGCCTTGGCGCGAAAGTTGGGATTGGGCGTATCGAGCACCGCGCCATTGGGAGGCCAAATGAGGACCGGCCCCCCGCCTTGCTCGCCTTGTGCTTTTAGGTCTTGCACTCCTTCTGGGACGCGTTCGGGCGGACTATCCCCATTGAAATCGGTGTAAAAATATCCCGTCTCTGACCAAGCTCCATAGGACCGTTTAACGGGGTCGAGCACATCGACATCGGCCGTTGTGGTCGCGCGCCAATACCACCATCGCCCGTCTTGTAAATTGCTCGGATTCCACACCGCCTCCCCGCGCACGAGGCGCTGGCCGTCGACTTCTTCTCCCGAACGCCACATCTTGCTGTACATCGTGCTCGATAGGTAGAGTGCCTGGTCAAAGGCGCGCAGCGGCCACATAAGCTGAGCATAGGGATAGCTCTCAGAGGGTATGGGCGCCAGCCGCCAGAGAAAGGTCCAGTACATCAGACTAATGCCGAGAACTATGGGCAGCATAAACAACTCGGCCTTGAGCAGGCTAGTAAATTTCATACCCGTCAATTCGACGACGCGAAACCCCTCGGCATGCCCACCAAAGTTTCGGGCTGGAAAGGGCACAAACCATATTTCGACACCGCGAAAGCCGGTCAGAAAGCGGATGGCCTCGTCTATATATGGGATAGAAATCTCTTTGCCTACTAATCCATCGAGACGTGCGCTGACAAAGGACATAATGGGTGCGTAGATAAAGGCAATCATAAAGAAGAGCATTAACAGCCAAACGCTCACCAAGGTAGGAAATAGCACCTTGGCCAATACAATCGGATAGATTGCTGCTACGCAGAACAGTGCCGCACAGACCCACAGATTGAAGTCGCCTCGTCCAAGGTGTTTGAGACAGTAGCCGCGAACTTCGGCGTGCTGATTGCATTCGTGGTGTTTACATATGCCCGCCAGTCCGCTGGCGTTGTCACTGCGCAGTTTTTCCGCTGCTTCTTCGCGCTTTTCTCGGCCAATCGTAAAGAGTTGATAAAAGGAGACAACGGTCACGGCCAGCGTAATGCCGATGGAAAAAGCGCGCCAGAAATCAATGCCCGTAGCAATTTGGGTGCGGATGGTATCCATCCCCACCTCCCAGCGCGGCAAATAGCCCAGATCATAGAGGAATGGGCTGGCAATTGTGTGTATCATGACGCCGGAGAAGGAGCCAATAACTGACCAGAACGGCATGAGCAGCCCAGAAAATATAGGGCCGAGATTGAGCGCTATGCCCAACGGGGTCGCCGGCATGACATTGCCCAAGTAGTCCGTTAAATCCCAGAACGGAATAGGCAAAATTTCAATTCGACTGCCCCATATTTGCGTCACGGCAGGGATCCCCACATAGACGATGCCGAAAACCGTGCCAATGGCTGCACCAATGCTGAAAACCGGCCACTTCCACGATTCATCCTCGTCTCCGCTCTCTTCGGCCAGGGCCATGGACGAGAGTGCCGACATGGGCGCAGTAGGAAAGGGCAACTGCTCCCTATCAGAAGTGAGCCTGAACAGCATATAGCCCGAGGTGAACCAGGCGATGCGTCCCATGATGGTGCCGACGATCAATAAGAGGATGGGGACGGCCCAGTCGCGGTGGAAGAAGGTGCGTTCGGCAATGGCCTCCGAATCGGGTCCGGGCGCCCACCACCAGGGCAGTATCCGCGAAATGCCAAATTGTTCGGCCTCGGCTGAACGCACGAAATACTGGCGCCACAGCAAGTCCAAAAAGGCGCCCTCTTCGCGCGCGACCAGCGCGGACGCAACGTAGACCAGCAGGTAGATCTCCTGCCTGCGCAGCGAAGTGAACGAGCGCTTGGCCACTTCGAGAAAGAGAATAACGGTCACCCATTGAGCCGCAGCGCCGATGCCTCCACCGGTAAACAAACCCAGGTACATTTCGCCGGGCGTCATGATCAGCGAGATAAAGAGCACGCCGATAATGGTGCGGATGGTGAAGCCCTCTTCAAAGCGGTCGGGCGGCTCGAGGAGTTTGCGATACTCCTCTACTTCTTCCCACTGCCTTTTCTTTTTTTCGTCCTCGGCGCTCATTTACGCACTTTCAACTGCGGGTTCAACGGATTGGACGAGCAAGCTGTCCGCCGTCGTCCGATGGTATGCCCTCATATCTTCGGCTAGCGTATGCCACAGCAGAAATTCTTTGCGCAGACCGTTTATAAAGCGCCTGTTGACCCGCTGCCAGAATGTGTCCTGCCCGCTGATCCGCTCGATGTAAATTTCAACTGTATACACTCCGCGGACCGGCGTGGGCAAAAATTCCAGCTGCAAAAACTGGCTGACGCCCATATCAAAGGGGGCCAACCACAGGAGCAACTGCACGGCATACTCGCGCCCCGCCTCGCCCTCATCGGCAACTATGCGCACTTTTTCAGCGTAGAAATCGCCGATGGATTCCTCGCTGTAGGAATTAAAGTAATTGGCGAGAAAGCCGCATAATCCTTGAACTTCGGCCTCGCTCACCATAAAGGGAAACTCAAACTCCCAGCGGTCCCCCTGCGGTTCGGGCGGCACCCACCGGCGCACCGTATCGGGAACGGAAGCGCGCGCGGCCACCTTGGCCGGATAAATGGTGGACAGCAGGACGACGGCCATGACTAACATCGACGATACAATAGCCGACCACGAGGAGTAGTTTAAATTCATTCCCTGCAGCCAGTCAAAGTAAATCAGCACCTTTCCCAGCCCCTGACCCAATATGTAACCCAGCGTTACGCCAATAACGGCATATACCACCGCCTCGGCGATAAAGAGCAGGGCGATGTGCATGGGTGCCAAGCCGACGGAAGAATAAATGCCGATCTCGCGAAAGCGTTCGTATACGGCGCCCATCATCGCATTGAGTACGATAAGCGCAGCAATAAACATCGGAATAACCAACGCGCCCAACCCCTCGACATTGGTCATACCCATAGACGTGTAGGAATAGACGCCAATGGGCCCATCGCCATCGCCGCGCAGGCCGGCAAAGAGCGTAATGGCCAAGCGCAGAAGGAAGTCTTCGACCAGGCTCCGCCCGTTCACATCGGACGAAAAGCGCACGGCGACCGAGCGCAGCGTACCGCCAGCCCCGCGCAGCGTGTTATAGGGCAAGACGACGATATTCTCGGCGTCGAGATGAATAAAGGGCTTGATATCGAGAGCGCTCTCGCTCACTTCCATGGTCATGTTGTCGACGGCATCCGGACCCAGCGCCTGCGCGCTCGACATCTGGAAGTCGGCGGGCGTCAACGGTTCGTTATCCAAATCGCGCACGGCCTCAAAGGCTGCGGCTGAGAACACTCCGCGCACCGTCAATTCGCGGCCGAAAATTTGCACCTTTGCCGAACCCATCCCTTCGTCGTCGACCCCGAGAAACTCAGCCGCCTCTTGCGAAATCAAACAGGCATCCACGTCGTCAGAAGCGAAAAATGAACCCGCGACAAGCGCTTGTTCAATAGCGCTTACCCCTCTTTCCTCGGGCATTAATCCCAGCAGGCCAGTAGCGCGAACGACGCGGTCACCGCGTTCGACTTCGATGTATTTTTTTTGCTCGTCGTCAGAAGCCATATACCAGTTGCGCGGCACGACGAGGGCATCGCCTTCAAAATGGGAGCGGGCGTAGTCCAGAGTCGGCATATTCAGTTCCGCCCAGTTGCGGTCGCGAATAAGTACGCCCTCGTACGCCCCCTCGTGATCCATGGTAAAGGCCATATACCGCACTTGCGAATTGAACGAAGTAAAGGACAGCACGGTAAACGTGAGCAAGACCAGCGTCAGCAGCGTCAGTCCCGTTCGCATCTTGCGCCGGCGCATATTTGAAATGCCCAGCATAAAGGCCGCGTAGGAAGCACTGGTGCGACTGATATCCGTCTCGTGGACGTGGGCATCCCTCGACTGATACTCCTTCATAAAGCGATTGAAGCGGCTGATGATCATCGAGAGCACAAGGACCGCCATGGCCATAATGGCGAAAGCAAGCAAAACGACGAGTGGGTGAGCTATGGCAAAGGCGGGATGCACTTGGGAAATGACAATCCACACCACGAAGAGCAGGCAGAAAAAGCCCAACAACTGCTTGCGCACGTCGGAGGCGGCAAAGAGCAGGCGTTCCCCGAAGAAGGCCGACGGGATGACGAGGGCCAGAAAAAAGACGATGCCCTTTATGACGTCGTTGAGTGTTTCTAGCACTTCGGGGTAGGCGCGCGTGGTAACGCCCAACCCGGCGCGAACATTGGAAATATAGGATTCCCAATCGCGGTTCTCTTCGGCCTGCAGGGCATTTTCTATGAAGATACGGCCGCTTTCGTGCAGGCGCGTAAGGCGCTGGTTTTCGATAGCGTGCTCGCGCATCGTATGCAGGCGCGCTTCGTTGAGATTCCACATATCGCGCAGAATGAGCATACCGGTGCGCGTCAATTCCTCGCGCGTCAGGTCGTAGCCCCTGCCGCGCGCCATATTTTCGTTCTCACTGCCTTCGCTGTTGAGCAAGAGCATGCGCCCGTTGACCATCAACTTTAATCCCGAGCCCTCATCGGCATCTTGTGGCGCAAAAAGCACCCCTACCGGCTCGCGCCAACCGCGCACCATGCCGTACTGGCGCGGGGCGACTCCCGTCTGATCCATCACGCGCACTTCGCCAAAGGGGCCCAGCGAACGCGGGTCGATTAGACCGTAAAATGCCGTTGAAATACTGGGAAAAAGAACGATGGTATTTTCGTTCATCTGCCAGCGAATATTGCTGCTGAGTATCCACCCTGCCGTGGGCGCCCCGTGAAACTTCTGTGCGCGCTCGCTTAGATCGGGTGCGTAAATGATATCGCCGCTCTCGTCGTCGAGCAGATAGGCACTAATCCCCGTTGCCCCCGTGCGCAATCCAGGAATCAGCACATTCCCCTTCTCGTCGCTGAGGTGGTAGTGAGACCAGTGCACCCCTTTGTGGGGTTTCATGCCCGGTCGCACCGAGACCACGGCCCCAGAGATAGGGCGATCCGGCACCTGCGAACGCCGCGGGAAAGCGCGAATCTTCGTGCGCAAACTGCGCAGATTATCCTTTAATACAGGGGTAAAATCCTCGAGATCGGCGAAGAGTTCTGGGTCGTTAAAGGCGCGGCCTAACAGTCGGTTAAGCAGGTCGCTCTGCCTTTGTAAATTGGCAAAGTTAACGTTGGCTACTACGTCGTGGGGCGTGTTCACACCATAGCGCCCGTCATTGACCGTGACTAAGGCCAGCGAAACAATGCCGGCGTCGAGCGCCTTCATGCTATTAACGCTGACGCCGCCCGGAACAAAGGTGTCCCAATCCATGCCGCGAATAGGGCTGATTCCGTTGACGAGGGAACGCTCGGGATCGCGCCCCAACAAGGGCGCGAGTTCCTCGTTATATGAAGAAAAGCGGCGGCCAAAGGGGACGAAAAAGCGCTTCAAATCGTAGCTATTGGTATTGTTCCACAGCCCCAATTGATCGGTTTGCGTCGTTAGATCAAGGCTGATAAACAGGCGCGGATCGAACGGCTCCTCCATTTTCGGAACGTAGAACTCGTGCTTGCGGGCATGGCGTTCGAGAAAATCGGCAATGCCGCGCTGCCCCTGAAAATGGGCATCGGTAGCGACCAATATAACCGTTCGCTCTGGCGGATTGGTGCGCAGGAAACGAGCCAATTCGAGCAGGGCGGCTATGCTGCTGGCCATTTCGGCGGAAGGGGCCAGCGCAGGTACGACGGAAATGCCGTCGTAATAGGCTTCAACTACGATGGTCTCTTTACTCAGTTCGGGATCGGCCCCGGGAAAGCGCGCCCATATATTCCACGCTTCGCGCTGCCGCCAATCCATGCGCCCGTGCAGCAGAGCGCGCTCCTCGCCGTCGCCGACCAGTGCCTTTAGCTGCAGGCCCTCCTCCCTGCCAATCCAGAAGCGCGGTACATCGAGCGGAACGCCGGCGAACTTTTCATCCGCCTGCGCTCGGGTCGTCTGCTCTGGCTCTATAAAGACGATGGCGCGCGCACCTAGGGAAGCGGCGCGCAGCCAGTTGTTCCAACTGTTAAAGTCAAGTATTATGATGCGCCCATCGAGCGCTTTGCCCTTGAGATCGCGATAGCTGCCGTCCCCGCCATAGACGATGGGGGCCTGTAGCCCCTCTCTTGGCAGCGTCGTCGTGCGCACTAGGTTGGGCCAAATACCGTGTAGGGAAAATACCTGCCCGTGGCCATCCAACTGCAGCGAGCCCCCCCGATCGATGGGCACGGCCATAGAGAAGGCTTCGCGCACGACGTTCAGACCGAGCGCGCGCAGATTGTCCTCAACGAATTGGGCCGCCTTTTGTCCACCGGGATAGCCGCTCAAACGCGACCCCAGCGAAGCCATGTACTCCACCGTCTGGCGCAGACCGCTCTCGTCGGCCCAGCCAGGGGCCGCCAGCGCGCAGAGCACGAGCAAATATCGCCTAGCAGTTCCCATCATATCCAAAAGATGCCGTTGCCAATTTTACCCGTGAAATAGTCAATGACCAGCCATATCCCATTGCACAGCACCTGCCCGCAAATTAAACCCAAAAAGAAGTACTGACTGCGCTTAAACATCGTCGCCCCGCCGTAGCGCATGAGGCACTTTTTTAAAAACCACGCAAGAAAAACGCTGAACCAGACGTGTTCCATAAGCGAGTTGCCGCCGATGGGAAAGCCTATCGGATGCAGCGGCCACCACGGGAAGCGCTGCCTAGCCCACATCATTGCCGTCATCACCACGCCGCCGCCGGCAAAAAACGAAAGCCCGTCCCAGTAGACGCCAGTTGGTTCGAAATTGCGCAATGCGTGCTGGTAGGCCACCTGTGGTGCGCTTTTAAAAAACCAGCTATTGAGATTGATGCCCCCATGCGAATAGGCCATGTGGAAAATCATCCAGATAGAGCCCAGCGCCCCAATAAATAGGGCCAACACAATGGCGGCAAAAACCATCCGGCGCAAGCGAGGAGGCATTTCCTCAATCAGCTTCAACGCATTGGCGCAGTTGGCCATGACGAAGACGCGTACATCGGCCGCCCAAATATAGGTCATTGAAAGGTTCCACACACTCGAAGGGCCTATTAGCTGAGATCCCAAACCGAGCGTTAATAAATCGGGGGCGATCATCGGCGTGCGGACAGCGGCGAGGCCCGCCTCGGCAACAATCCGGGAAATGCCGATAAAAATCAATATCGCCACAAGGACAAAGACGATGGCAACCCATGCTTTAGTCCCCATGATCCACAGCCACAGCGCCATCAGTGCCATACCGCCGACAGCGCCAAAAAAAGCGAGGCGATAGGAAATAATTTCATCGCTATCATCCGCGTCGGTATTCATGCCTAGTGCCTTGAACACGACGCCTTTAAAGTGCTCCCGTCCCACCCATAGCCCAACCAGCACCATGGCGATCAGTGCGCCGACCCCCTGATAAGCCATAAAGGGAAAATCGGCTACGCCATAGCCAATTTTCTGCTCGGATTTAAATCCAGCAACGGTGAGAAATTCTTTTTCAAACTTCGAGAAGATATGAAAAAACCAAATGCCCGCGGCAATGTTGGCGTTTATGAAGTAGGAGAAACCCACCATCGCAAAGCTTATGCTCAGGCGCAGCGTCTGCTTGCCCATCAGCGGCAAAAACCAGAGCAGGCGCACTACGGGGTAGCTGGGATCGTACCGGTGTAGGGCCTGAAGACTGCCGATAATCAGCGGCAGGGCGGCCCCCAACCACATCGCCCGCCTGCGCAGAAAGCGATTCCACGAGGTCTCGCCGTCTTCTTCTCGAACAATCGACAGGGCCACCTGCGTTATGGGATAGCTCAGCCGCTCGCGCTCCATCCACTGGCGGCGCAGAATAACAGCCACGCATACCATGCACATGTACAGCCCGAGGAAAAAGGCACCCCACCAACACAGCGGCTCTAACCAATGCTCCCAGGGCAAGTCCATCCCCGGCTCAATTCCCTCGTAAAATGACGTATTGTCGTTGCCATCATTGACCAGAGCCGGACTGTCTCGCATAATGGGGAATAACTTTTCCTGCCACTTATTCTCCGGCGTAGCAAAGTAAAAAACAGCCGTTATCATCGGCAGGAACTGTTCGCTCAGGCCCATAGTACACAGAGCCGATACGATGAGCAGCATCGCATACACGACGATCAACTCGGCGCGATTTAGGGCAATGCCGTTCTTTTCGCGCGCGCAGGCGAGGAGGTTGCCCAGCGATAAGAGGACGATAAAGAGAAAGAAATAAGAGCCGGGAGAATAGGGATCCCACGACGAAATACCGTCGTAGGCATAGACAAAAGAGGCAACAGCCACTCCGCTAACAACCAGCGACCGACTCAGCGTAGCCGTCCATTTTAGCGCTGCGTTAATGGGGCCCACTAAGACCAGAAATAGCGCAATAGCACCCGGCGTGCTGAAGTCGAGCGCCATATAGGAACCGCGAATAATCATATTGCCATAGGGCGCGCCGACGGCCAAGAAAAAACTCAAAAAGGCCCCCACGGCAAATGCGCGCGGACGCAGATGTAAGTCTTCTGCGGAAAAAAGAGAATCCGTTCGCCCCTGCAAATAGTTAACGTATTCGCCAGGAATAAATCGCTTCACTGCTAAACTATGCCTCGCACCCGAGAAAGTTTACAACCATTTAACGCGAAAAAATACGCCTCTTGACCGATTGCGGCAATTGCTATTGAATTCACACACACGTTGTTTAACGGAAGTCAAAATGGGGATGCATATGACTACACGCCAGCGCTTTTTATCGTTTGCTCGACCTCTATTACGCTGTCCTACGGCCCCCTTTCACGAGCACTACCCGCTGGAAGTCATAAACCAGTTTATCCAGCAGCGCCCGGCCTTGGGCATAGAGCGGGACCAATACGGCAACTTGCTCATACTCTATAACGGCACGCGCAGGAGGAGTCAGCCCCGCCTTATTCTCACGGCACACCTAGACCACCCGGCCCTGCTTTGGCACGACCAAATCGCCCCCACCCAACACCTATTTGGACTCTACGGAGGCGTACAGGCCGCCCTATTGCGCGGTGCGTCCACTTGCATTTACCAGAGGCAAAAAGGACGCACCCAACGTCCACTAAAAGGACGCATCTCAGCTGTCGATACCCCTTCCAAGGGCCGAACTTGCGTTCTTGTCGACATCCAGCGCCCCCTAACTGAACAGGCAGAAGTCGGCACGACCTTTGCCACGTGGGACCTACCGGCATGGCGACTGCGCGGCAATAAGCTGCACGCGCTAGCCTGCGACGACTTGGCCGGTGCGGCGGTCGGACTGTCCTTTATCGATTCGCTATGGCAAAGGGGCGCGCCTACGCGCGCCGGCCTGCTGCTCACGCGCGCCGAGGAAGTGGGCTTTGTCGGTATGTTGGCCGCCCTACAGAGTGGCCTATTAGATCCAGATGCACTCTACATCAATATCGAATGTTCCAGTATAAAAGCGGGAGCGGTCATGGGAAAGGGACCCGTCGTGCGCGTGGGCGACCGACTGCGCATCTTCGATCCGCAGATCAGCGCCGCGCTGACGGCCTGCGCCGACTTGCTACAGAGCAACCAAGAGGGGTTCACCTACCAGCGCCGCCTAATGGATTCCGGTGCCTGTGAGGCAACCCCGCTAGTTCAGGCCGGCCTGCAAACGGGGGCCGTCGCCCTACCGCTGGGCAACTACCACAATATCGGGGAAAAGAAATTGCAGACTGAGTGCATTCACATTGAAGACGCCTGCGCACTCGTCGATTTGCTGGTATTTATGACCGAGACCGATGGAGGCCCAGCGCGCGCCCTGCAAGCGGCTTCGCAGGCATTGGACGACGATCTGAATCGCCGCTTGCACAGCATGCGCGCGCTCCTCAAGGAGACTTCGCTGTGAGCAAATACCTTGGCGAGAAAAGCCCCTAAACGATGGTCCAGCCGCCGTCGACGACCAGCGTGTGCCCCGTAATCATCGCCGCGGCTTGCGAGGCGAGAAAAATCACGGGGGCCGAAATTTCTTCGGGTTCGGCCAGGTCGCCGCGCAGTAGGTTTTTCGTGCGCACCGCGTCGGAGAATGCTTGGCTATCGCTCATCGCTTGCTCGGCCATCGGCGAGCGCGTAACGGTGGGGGCTACGACATTCACGCGAATACCGTACTCGGCCCACTCCGCGGCCATTGTCTTCGTCATGTTGTTAACCCCGCCTTTGGCCCCGCTGTAGGGACCGCGTTCAGGAGCACCGACCACGCCGGCCTGCGACGAAATATTGACGATGGCGCCCCCATCGCCTTGTGCAATCATTTGCTTTGCCGCCATCTGGCTGCAGAAAAAGACGTTTTTTAGATTGGCGTCGACGATGAGGTCATACAGCGCCTCGTCGTAGTCGATAATCTTGCCCAGTTTGTTGTAGCCTGCATTGTTTATCAGCACGTCGATGCGCCCGTAGTGACCGATAACCGCCTCGAAAAACTGGCGAATCGATTCGACGCTCGTTACGTCGAGGGGAGCGTACATGCACTCGCCGCCCAGCGCTTCGATTTCTGCCTTAAGCGTCTCTAATTCGGCAGTGGTTCGGCTCCCTACAGCCAGCTTTGCCCCCGAGGCATGCGCGTCCTTGGCGATGACGCGTCCGATACCGCGACCGGCTCCAGTTACAATGACGACCTTCCCCTCCAACGCAAAACACTCTAAACTCGGCACGGCAAACTCTCCTTTATCTGGCAATTATTCATCAGGGGGTTGATTTCTATAGCACGACGGGCGTTGTAGACAGAGGCGTACGGGGCTCAGTGTATTCCCATTGCGCGCAAATTGTCAAAACTCTTTTTCAAGCTATCAAACGGATCGCCGAGACAGGTGTCCTGTTCGACGATATACCACTCGATATCGGCTTGGCGACAGGCCGATAAAATGGCGTCCCATTCCAGGTTGCCCTCCCCCACTTCGGCAAAGAGCTGCTTGCTCCCCTCCATGGCCATATCTTTTAAATGCACTATGTGCATGCGTTCCTTTAGCGCCTGTAGCCAACTGACTGGATTGCCGCCCCCGTGCTGAATCCAGTAGGTATCGATCTCAAAGAAAAAAGTCTCGGGATCGCTCTCTTCTACGAGGATCTGCATGGCGGTGCGGCCGCCAAAGCGCTGCAGTTCAAAGCTGTGGTTGTGATAACTGAAGGTTAAATCCGCATCTATGAGCGGACGAGCCGCCTGGGACGCTTCTCTGGCAAAGCGCGAAAAGCCCTCTTCACTTCTGAATTCTTGCGGTAAACCGCCAATGGCCACGTGCCGGCAGCCCCACAGCTTGTGTTCAGCAATTACAGCTTCGACCTCCTCGACGATACGCCCATAGGGTATGTGGGTGGCGATGATCTGCAGGTGCGTTTCTTCGGCAATATCGCGCAAAATTTCAGGTTCCACCGGCCCCATACCGGAAACCTGTACGGCTTCATAGCCCATACCGCGCACGCGAGCAAAGGTCGTGCGTATATCGTCAACCGTTTTAGTGTATTCCCGCAGCGTATACAGCTGGGCGGCGAGTACTGAATCCGTCATATCGATCTCCCATAGTCCTTTTTCGCGCAATATAGCCGCTGCCCTTGTCGCCGTCAATCAGACGATGCGCGCAGAGGGGCAAAGCCCTTTAACCACCGCACCGTCAGCACCGTCGCCAATGCCGCACAGCCGGCCATAAACCCTACTGCCATAGGCGCGCCCCACAGTTCGGCCATCGAGCCACTTTGCAGTCGTCCAAACGGCCCCACCCCGATGGCTAAGACCAGTGCCCCCATGGCCCGCGAACGCATCTCGTCGGGTGCTTCGGTCAGTATGATCGAACTCTGCATAATGCTGAATCCGGCCTGGCCCACCCCTGAAATCAGGAGGCATAGCAGCGATAGGGCATAGGTGTTCGAAGCAGAAAATGCGATTAACCCCGCGCACAGTAGCATGGCCCCCCCGGCGAATGACCACTCGTTACTCAAGTGCTTACGCCCCCAATGGACCAGCAGCAAACCCAGCGATGCCCCCACGCCATGAGCAGCTCCCAACCACCCCAGACCCACCGGCCCCTGCCCGAGGATATCGCGGGCGAAGACCGGCAACATATTCATGTAGGGGAACGCCCATACATTCATAAAAATCGTTATGAGAAAAACGCCCCAAACGCGCTGGTTGGTGCGCACAAAATTCCATCCCTGGCGCGTTTTATCTAACGCCTCGCGCACGCCGACCGCCGCGGTGGGTGCCTGCGAAGTGGATCGAATGGATGCCAGGGCAATCAGGCTGATAAATCCGAGCGCCGATAGCACGGCCAAGGCTCCATCCATACCGAGGCGCTCCAATGCAAGGCCGCCGCCAATCGGTCCGGCAATGCGCGTCATATTCTGTATGATATTTTCCAAGACCATAGCATCGACGACCCGCTCCCGCCCCACTAAATCGGGAATTATAGCCCTGCGCGTCGGCCAGTCCACGGCCCAGAGACATCCCTGTAGCAGCGAGAAGCTCACTAGATGCCAATACTGCAGCACGCCCACCCACATCAGCCCCCAAACGCCCAGCGTTGCCAGTGCACCCAGCGCCTGAAATCCAATCAGTAAATAGCGCCGGGGATATCGATCGGTAATCAGCGCTCCCCAGGGGCCAATTAGCAGCAGCGGAATAGAGCGAAAAAAACCAATCACCGCGACCCACCAGGCCGAGTCGGTCAGCTCCAAGGCCAACCACCCGGTCACCAGCATTTCCATCCACATCGCCTGCCACCACAGACCGTTGGCCAGCCACAGCCGCACAAAATCAGCCTGTCTCAGCGGCTCAAATATTCCCCAATCAACTGCAGGTGCTTGGCGATCCTCACCCACCGCTACCAGCTTCCTCTAAATGGGCTGTGGCCCGTGCTGACCACGCCATGCTATATTACTGAAAAAGACGCATAAGGAGGAGTGCCCATGTCCATTGAGCAGAAATTAAACGAGTTAGGTATCGAATTGCCGCCGCCCCCCCAGCCGGCTGGCGCCTATACCCGCGCCGTGCGCAGCGGCGACCAACTCTTTATTTCTGGCCAACTGCCGGTGGCCGACGGCGCCATTCAATACGCCGGCAGGGTGGGCGGCGATTTGAGCCAACAGCAGGGATACGAAGCGGCGCGCCTGTGCGCGCTCAACGCCCTGAGCATTCTCCAAGCCGAATCGGGCGATCTGAACGCCGTGCGCATCGTCCGCATCGGCGGCTATGTCTGTTCGGAAAAAGATTTTACGGGTCAGGCGCAGGTGGTCAACGGAGCGTCCGACCTATTTGCAGCGGTGTTGGGGGAACGAGGCGTTCACGCGCGACTGGCAGTCGGGGTTTATGCACTGCCGCTGGGAGCGGCAGTCGAGTTGGAGGTCATCGCCCAGATCGAAAGATGACTTAGGTATCGCTGGACAAATTTTCCGAAGAAGGCTGCTCGGCGCTGCCGTTTTGTGGCGGCGCGGCCTCAGGCTGTTCGGCCCTTTCTCGCTCTAGCGGAGACAGCGATTTATCTTCATTTAATTTAACGCCGGCTGCGCGCAGAATTTGGCGCAGTTCGTCGCCATCCATCACCTCTTTGTCAAAGAGGATCGCCACGACCTTTTCCAGCGAGTCGCGCTGGGCTTCCAAGACATCTTTGGCGCGCTGATACCCCTGGCGAATAATGCGGCTAATTTCTTCGTCAATCGCGCGCGCCGTATCCTCGCTGTAGGGCCGATCTACAGCCCCTCCACCGAGGAATTGCTGCTGACCGCGATCCTCCCGATGGGCGACCAATCCCATTCGATCGCTCATGCCGTATTCTTTCACCATGCGCTCGACCATATTCGTGGCCTGCTGTAGGTCATTGGAGGCTCCGGTCGAAATTTGGCCGAAGACGACTTCTTCGGCGGCGCGCCCGCCTAATATGGCCGCCAGCGTATCTTCTAACTCATCGCGCGTCATCAGGTAGCGGTCTTCAAGCGGCATGTTGAGCGTATAGCCCAACGCCGCCACGCCGCGCGAAACAATGGAGATTTTCTGCACCGGATTGGCTTCGGGTAGAACCTCTCCAACAATGGCGTGCCCGGCCTCGTGGTAGGCTACGATTTTGCGCTCTTTGTCATTGAGGACGCGGCTTTTGCGCTCGAGACCAGCCACGGAACGCTCGATCGCCTCTTCCAACTCGTCCATGGATATGGCGGATTTATCGCGCCGAGCCGCCAATAGCGCCGCCTCGTTAATGACGTTGGCCAAATCGGCACCAGCAAAGCCCGGCGTGCGCACGGCTAGCTTTTGCAGATCGACTTCCGGCGCGAGCACCGCGTCGCGCGCGTGAATTTTGAGAATGGCCTCGCGCCCTTTGACGTCGGGTCGGTCGACCGTCACCGTGCGATCAAAGCGCCCGGGGCGCAGCAGCGCCGGATCGAGAATTTCGGGGCGGTTAGTCGCGCCCATTAAAATGACGCCAACGTTGGTGTCAAACCCATCTAGCTCGGTCAGAAGCTGGTTAAGCGTCTGCTCGCGCTCGTCGTGGCCACCAAATGAACCAGGGCCGCGCGCCTTCCCCAAAGCGTCCAACTCATCGATAAAGACAATGGCCGGAGCGTGCTTCTTGGCCTGTTCAAATAGATCGCGGACGCGAGCAGCTCCCACTCCCACAAACATCTCCACAAAATCGGAACCGCTGATAGAGAAAAAAGGCACACTGGCTTCGCCTGCGACGGCTTTGGCCAGCAGCGTCTTGCCCGTGCCCGGGGATCCAACCAACAGCACGCCGCGCGGAATGCGTCCGCCCAGCGCCTGAAAGCGCTCTGGCGTCCGCAAAAAGTCTACAATCTCTTCAAGTTCTTCTTTGGCTTCATCAATTCCTGCTACGTCGGCAAAGGTGATCCCCGTACCCTTTTCCATGTAGACTTTGGCCTTTGACTTGCCGATCGACATCAGGCCGCCGGATCCTCCGCCCATGCGCCGGGCCATAAACATCCATATGCCGACAAAAATTACCGCGGGCAAGATCCACGACAACAGGGTAGTAAACCAAGTATTTTCGACGGTGCCGCCATAGCGCACTTGGTTTTTATCGAGCAGATCAACCAAGCCCGCATCATCTACGCGGGAAGTGACGAAGCTGCGTTCGCTGCCAGCAAGAAGGGCCTTGCCGCGAATGAACTCGCTGCCAATGCTACACTCAGTTACCTGGCCATCAACGACCCACTGGCGAAACTGGCTGTAGGGCACATTATCAACCTGGTTTTCAAAGTAGTTTTGTAAACTGAGCAAGAGCAGCAACGTGAGAATGGCATAGGCTACAGAAAGCTGCGTTTTTTTCTCAAATTTCATTAACGGGTATCCACTTCACATGCGGTAGATGAGGCGTCAAAATGACGTGCACAAGCCGGAAAAGTAAATAATGACGAGTAGCCAAAATAAATAATCAGCAATATGTCGAGGAAGATAACGGGTTGGCCATACAAGGTCAAGCTACGACGATGCGTTGGCTGCTCTATCTGGTGAGATTGGATCAGCTATCCATGGGTAACTAACGGACAGCGGCAAGGAAAAGTGAAATGCGCCAGCCTCTCCGGCAGCGAATCCACCAAACGGCTCACCCGCTCTTCGGCATCGGCCAGTCCTTCGAAGGCCTGGCATTCTCTCTCGCCGCCTAAGAGCAGTTAATTGGGCACCTCCCCCACAGCCATTGCTGCGTTTTTTTTCGCCACATACATGCGCTCGCCGTCCTCAAAGACCCCCGGCCAGCCCCAGGGTCGCTGCGCTTCTAAACGAGAGCGCGTGTTAAAGTATTCTATTGCGAACCCGCCCTGTTTAAGCATGTGTATCAGTGAAGAGGGTGGAAGAATTTGGATATACTTGACCTCTTCGTCGTCGCGGTCGCTAAAGCGCTCGCCAAACTCTTTTTCTCGAATGGGCAGCGAGAGCAGTTGCCCAAAAACAAACTTCAAAAAGGTGCGAAAGCGCAGCAGAGCAAATTCGTTGAGGGCAAAAGGCGAGTGGGAAGAAAAGATAAAGTGGCCGCCGGGCTTTAGGACGCGGTGTATTTCGCGCAGGGCGCGCATCTTTCCCTCGCGCCCGGGCAAAAGTTCCAGGCCGTTGTAGGAAAAGAGAGCCAGATCAAACTGATCGTTGGACAGCTGCAGGTCCATCGCGTCCATCACGCGAACGTCGATATCGACGCCGCAGGCACTCGCTATGTCTTTAGACAGATCGACCATGCTGGGACTGAGGTCGATGGCGGTGACGTCGAAACCCATTTCGCGCAGAGGAATGCTGGTCCGCCCCGCCCCGCACCCGATGTCGAGAACGCGCCCCTCATCCGCTGCATATTCGAGGACGAGAATTTCCTCCGCCGGCCATAGGCCCACTTCGGCATAGCGCGAAACGACGCGCGGATCTTGGTAGGTCGTGCGCACCAAGTCGCGAATAATGCGCAGGCGATCTTCCGACATGTCTACCGGTGCACGCTTATCCCAACAGGCCGGGCGTCTGTATGATCTCCCTGAGCCGGGCGAGAAACCGCGCGGCCAGCGCACCGTCGACAACGCGGTGATCGGCCGCCAGCGTCAGCGTCATCTGCGGCCGCACGGCAAATGCATCGCCGTCTAGCGCCACGACGCGCTTTTCTATTGCGCCAACGGCTAAAATGGCCACCTGAGGCGGATTGATAATGGCCGTGAAGCGCGAAACGCCGAACATACCCAAATTAGAAATAGTGAACGTACCGCCGACCATATCGTCCAGTGTGAGCTCACCTCTGCGCGCGCGATCGACCAACCGCACCGATTCGCTGGCGATTTCGTCGATTGACTTGGCATCGGCGTTGCGCAGTACGGGCACGACGAGGCCCTTCTCCGCAGCGACCGCAATGCCGACGTTAACCTCGTCCATCGGCACAAAGCCCCCCTCGCTATAGTGGCTGTTGACCCGGGGGACATCGCGCAGCGCACGGGCCGTCGCCTGCACAATCAGATCGTTGTAGGAAATACTTTTGCCTTCAAGGCGGTAGCCCTGGCGAAACTGGTCTAGCCAAATCGCCGACACGTCCATGGAGACGTGTATATGCGGCGTTTGCTGATAGCTTTCGGTAAGCCGCTCTGCGGCGATGCGCTCAGCCGGCATCAGCGGCCGATGCTGGCCCGATACAGGAGTTGGCCCCCCAACAACAGGACGCGCAACAGACCTCTCGGCCGTCCCGGCCTCGGCGCGCTCCACATCGGCGCTGACAACGCGCCCACCGGCGCCCGTGCCGACCAAGCGCTGCACATCAAGGCCGCGCTCGGCCGCGATTTTGCGCGCCTTGGGCGAAACCCGGTGGGGAGTGCGCTCACCGACGGAGTCCTGCGTTTGGCTTGCCATAGCCGCTGGCTGGCCAACGGGCTGTGCGACGGGTTCGACGGCAGCGACTTGGGCTTCCGCACGCTCCTCAAGTGCAGTAGGGGCATCGTAGCGCCCTAAATCCTCGCCCGGAGTGCCAATTAACCCAATGAGTTGAGAAACGGCGACTTCTTCCCCTTCGCCATGCAAAATTCTCAGCAGGTGGCCATCGGCCTGGGCCTCCACCTCCATCGTCACTTTATCGGTGATAATTTCGAGTAGAGGCTGCCCCTTTGCGACGGCCGCTCCTTCGGCCACCAGCCAGGCGCCTATCGTGCCCGTTTCCATCGTCAGCCCAAGCTTGGGCATCACCACTTCCGTTGCCATAAAATTCCTAAGTTTTCGCCATTGAGCGGTAGTCTACCGCTTTTTCTTTTTGTTTTTTCCCTTTGATCCCGCGCCGTCTGCAGCGGCCCTGTCACCATCCGAGGCCGTCTCTGCGGGTAAATCGGCATCCCCGCTTGGATTGGCCGAACCTCCCTGCACAAATTTATGGTAAAAAAAACTGCCCCAAATAACGACCAACCCTATGATCGAAACGATCATTATCGTGCGATCGGGCTCGACCATTTCCGTCTCCATACAAACTCCTTTGTCCGTTGTCTTCTCCCTTACCCAATTACTTGAGCAAGGACTCGAGCGCCTCGAGCACCCGGGCGGTATTTAGCGAGCGAATAGCTGGGGATTGCACAGCCTGCACGTGGCGCTGGTCTGGTCCAATCCAGCGCTGTGGATCGTCCCCCAAAATAGCCACAGTCGGCACGCGTAGCGCAATCGCTAAATGCAGGAGATCGGTGTTGCAGGCGACAAATGCCTTACAGCTCTGCAAAAGGGCCCCCGCTGCCAGCAGGTCCTCCTCGTCCATAAAGGCGCATCTATTTCCATAAGTTTCCCTAAGATAACGGACCTCTTTGCGCTCCGCGAGGGAAAAGAAAAATAGAGGCCGCATCCCGCGATCGATTAGGCTACCGACAACGGCGTCTATTTGCCGACGCGATAGCTTCTGGCCTGCACCTGCCGATATATCGATGCCAACGCTGGGCACTCCCCCGTCGTCCCCGTAGCGCGCTCTCATCTGTGCGGCTTTGTCGGCTGGAAGGCTCCATTGCCAATCGACCTGACAGTCAATGGCCAACAGTTCCAGCATGCCGCAATACGCGTCGACTTCATACCGGCTGTCCCGGGGAGGCTGCACTTCAATGTTGAAGGGCTCAATCCCCTCGCGAGAAAATCCAACGCGCAGGCGGGCACCGCTTTTAGCACAAACGCTTGCCAAGCGAAAGCTACAATCGTGGCCGAGACAAAATAGAACATCGTATCGCTCTGCGTTCAACTGCGCGCAAAGGGACTTGAATTTCTTTGACCAAAGCGATGAAGACAGATCGCCTCCGACGACGGTATCGACAAGCGAAATATAGCTAGCCAAGGCGGATTTATACTGGTCAACGAGTAGGGCAATATGGGCTTGGGGATAGGCCCGGCGCAGGATGCTGTAGACGGGGGCTGCCAGCAATAAACCACCCTCTCTATCGCTGGGGACGACGAGAATCTTCTGTGCCGTTTTCAGTTCGGCAAAGACGTCGAATGCAACCGACGGCCCTTGGCCACCAGCGGACCAACGCAGGGCGATTCGATCCCCCAACGACCCCCTATATGAAGACGAGAGCGTCACATACTTCCACTTGGTAGTAGGCGAAAAAAAACGGAGCTTCGGAGTGGTAAAGATAGTGGGGCGCGCGGGTGGTGGCTACCAGAACTTTGCTTCCGCTTTGGCAATATCGCCCATTTTGCGCGCGCTATCGGCATCAACCCTGTGCAGCCGATCGTCGATGCGAAGCCCCTGTAGCAGCACGGTACAGATATCGCGGGACGCCGGTGCTTTGGGATTGTCGATGAGAATGGGACGCCGCCGTTCACAGGCATCGAGAACGCTGGTATCGCTGCGCACGTACCCAATATATTGCATGTCGATCGACAGATACTCTCTAACTAGGTTTGTGAAGCGATGGCGTTCTTCGATCTGTCGCTTGTTGCGAACGCGGTTAAGCAAGAGTCGGGGCCGAAAGGATGCGAGCATCTCCCGCGCCGCCTCCCCCACACCGGCGTCAATTTGGTCGATGTGTTGAAGCAACTCGCTGATACGCCCGCTCTTGCGTCCGTCTTTGCGGGCAAAATTCTCAATGGCCGCCTTAACCTCTTCGAACTTGCTGAACTGGCGGCGCAGTTTGCGGTAGACGGCATTCTTGACAAACCCATAGGCGTCGACCCGGGCATGGGGTTCCGGAGTGCAGACGATGAGCCCTTCATCGGAAAGCGAAAATAAATCGAGCGTGTTAAAGGAGGTCCCCGCACCCAAATCGACGAGCACGAAATCGGCGTCGAGGGTCCGGATGTGGCGAAAAAGTCGCTCTTTAACCGCGTAGGGCAAGTTGGCCAGGCCAATCATTTCGTTTCCGCCGCAGACCAGCTTTAAGTTTTTGCTAGGCGTTGGCAGAAGAACATCGCTTAGAGATTTAGCCTCTTTGGTCAGGAATTGGCTCAGGCTGCGGGCGGGTGCAATTTGGTCGAAGAACAGGTGCAAATCCGCTCCCCCCAAATCGCCATCGACGAGAACTACCTTATAGCCCAGTAGGGACAGGCCTACGCCGATATTGGCCGTCAGCGTGGATTTACCCGTACCGCCCTTGCCACCGGCAATCGGCCAGATAGCCGTTTCGGGCAGCTTGCCGTCGAGCAGAACCTGGTCTGCTACAGGAATTCTATCCATGACGAGCTCTGTGCTCATCTCGTTTCCTCGCGCGCTTAATTGGGAGAACCAGTTGGAGAGGCGGGTCTGGGACAAAGCGTATTCTCGCTGTGGTATACAACGCGTAGGGCTGGGCTAGTATAGCCCGCATTGTCGGTGCCTGTCAAGAAATTTCCTACCCATCTAAAGCCTGCTTATATTTATCATCGGCAGCACTTTGCTTTTCTTAACATCTTATCTAACGGGTACTTACCCCTTGAGGAGTAACACGCTTGCAAAGGCCCAGTCGCGACTTCACGGCAACGACCTTTGTCGTCGATGCACAGCGCACCTTGCTCCTATGGCATAATAAGATGGGGGCTTGGCTGCCCCCTGGAGGCCATATTGACGCAGGAGAGCTCCCCGACGAGGCGGCTCTGCGAGAAGTCCGAGAGGAAACGGGCCTGATCGTCGAGCTGTTGGGCGGTGAGCGCCAGATGGACAACGTGCGCGTGCTGCACCAGCCCGCCTGCATTCTATTGGAAGATATAAGCGAAGGCCATCAGCACATCGACCTGGTCTACTTTGCCCGAGTCAGAGCCGGAACGCCGCGCCACAACCCGCGCGAATCGAGCCGTATGCAATGGTTTTCCCACGAAGAATTGGAAGATCGCCTTATCGCCGACGATATCCGCCTCCTCGGCCAGCAGGCCATCGCCGCCTGTTTCCCCTCATCGAGAGCCACTCAACATGGGTAGAACGGCCCTTTATCATCCCGATTTTCCATTACACGATGTGGGCACGGCCCATCCAGAGCGCTCCAAACGCATAATAAGCCTCCTAAATAAAATCCGCGAATCCTCTGCTGCAGATAGGGTTAAATGGATTGAAGCTCCTGAAGTTGAAGAGGCGGTCCTCGCGCTCAATCACACCGAGCAGCACATTGTTTGGGTAGCTTCTCTATCTGAATTAAACGAACCGACCCCCGTTTCTCCAGACACGGTCGCCTGTGCGCAGACGCCACGCATAGCGCGACTGGCGGCCGGATCAGCCACGCTGGCGGCCGATCTGGTCATGCGCCAAGAGGCCGATAACGCCTTTTGCGCCGTGCGGCCCCCCGGCCATCACGCAGAAGCCGATCGCGCCATGGGGTTTTGCTTTTTCAACAACGCCGCGCTGGTCGCGCGCTTTCTGCGGCAACGCCACGGCCTTGAGCGCATCGCCATAATCGATTGGGACGTACACCACGGCAACGGCACCCAGCACAGCTTTTACGATGACCCCGATGTATTCTTTTTTAGCATACACCAGCATCCCCACTACCCGGGCACCGGTGCAGCTGGCGAAACCGGCCACGGTCTGGGAAAGGGTTTTACGCTCAATGTGCCGGTCGCTGGCGGCAGCACTGACGACGACTACATTGGTCACTTTAACCGTAGCCTAGTCCCTGCTCTGCGGGCCTATAACCCCCAATTTATCATTCTATCGGCCGGGTTCGATGCCCACCAACGCGATCCCTTAGGCGACGTGTGCTTGAGCACCGAAGGATTTGGCGCCCTGAGCGACATCGCACTAGAGCTTGCCGCCGAACATTGTTCGGGAAAACTGGTTTCGATTTTAGAGGGAGGCTACGATTTGGAGGCGCTTTCCACCTCGGCGCTGGTTCACGTGCAGAAACTGGTATCGACTTAAACAACGAAGCGACCCTTTGTGCGGAGGCCATCGGCCTGTCATCAGTCCCTTGTTGGCAGGCTCATAGAGGAGACTGGGACACCCTGCTTGCCGTCGGTCAACCGTCTTTTACAAACTCGTGGATATTGACCTTATACTCAATCGAGCCCAAGCGCTGTTCAACCGATTCGACTCGATGGCTAAAGCGTTGCTTAACGAGCATATTGACAAAGCGTTCAGCCGGTCTGCGCTGAGGATCACTCAGGTAAAAACGCCCCCCGGGTTCGAGGAGATGGCGCAGCACTCGGTTGAGATAGACGTGATTTTTCTTCTCGTATACGACGTCGGATGCGACGATGCAGGCGCACGCTTTGCCCACTGGATTGCTCCAGTCGAGATAAGCTACGCGGTGGCGATCGCCCAGGCGATTTTTCTGTGCGTTATGCGCGGCAAAGACCAGGGCATCCTCTACGTAGTCGGTTGCTTCGACCTTCCAACCCAGCGCCGCTAGGGCGACGCCCACCAGTCCCAGACCACATCCCAATTCGCGCGTCCAGCCTGGCGCAATGGTCGGGCGCTTGGCGCACATCCAATGCGCCAGCGCTAACGAAGCAGGCCAAATCTCCGCCCAATAGGGAAATCGGTCGACGCGCACCATGCGGCCCTCCTGCTCGATCATCCGGTCGAGCAGTTCGTAAGAATCAGCCACCTCGGCAATGTCCAGCGTAACGACTTCGGACAGGTTCCAGCGGTGTTCAACCGTCGTATACTTGGCCAAAGTGCGCTGCATTTGTTTGTTGGAAAAACGCTTCATTGCAGTTGGTCAAATCGCCCTATACTTAGGGGAGCAGCCTACCGTTCATCGCCGCCGTCTTCCATGCGGCGCTGAACGGCCTCAATCCGCTTTTTGTTGATTTCCACCGTGTGGTCCTCAGCGTCCGACAGCTGCCCAGCCGGCAGAAAAGATTGGCGATAGAGTGGATAGAGTTCGCTGCGCAAATGGGCCAGCGGCTGGTGCCCGATGCGCCGTTTGCGCTCATAGCGCAGGGCGCCAATGTCCAGAGGGCCGACGACTATTTTCTCGCCTGGGCCAGGATCGGCTTGGGAAAGAATGCGCCCGTCGTAATCAACCACCATGCTGCCGCCCGGCCATGAAAAGGGCGCGTAATGAGCCAGCGATGCGCCCTGGTTAGCCGCCACGACATAGGATAGATTTTCCAGCGCTCGGCAGCGATTAACCGTGGTCCACCAATCCATTGGCGGTGTCGCGCCCCACGGATCCATATACGCGGAAACGCGCAGCAGCACCTCGGCCCCGTTGGCCACCAGCTGACGCAGCACCTCGGGAAAGAGCCAGTCGTAGCAAATAGCTACGCCAATATTGCCGATTGGCGTGCGCGCCACGGGAAAGGGATCTTCGTTATAATCGGCCAGATCG
>JAYOYH010000050.1:0-31096 GCA_038153405.1 Gemmatimonadota bacterium
TCGGAGGCGATATGCAGCGTCAAATGCTGTGGACAGACCAACTTCTTTCCGACAGGAGCAGTACGCTTTTCCGCGCGGTCTATACCCGCGAGTTGGGCGTGGAGGAATACGACCGATTGGTCGAAGAAGTGCTGGATTCCGAAATGGCATTTTTCCTTCGAAATTCGTACCGATCCCTCGCGTTTACCGAAGGATGCAGCTGATTTTCAAGTAGGTGGCGGGCTGCGCGAGCTAGGTGCTTTTACAAGGAGGGCACGACGACGTCGCGCTCCGCTCTTTTCATAGCCTACCACTATCCTCCCGCGCGTTCGGCCGGTGTGGCGCGCACGGCGGCGTTTCTTCGCTACTTGCCCGACTGCGGCTATCGCTGTCAGGTATTGACGACCTCGGCTTTTGGCGGTGGGAACGACGTCCTGCGCGCCTGGGAGCCGCTCTCTCTCTATCGCTGGTTGTTCAATAGACAGGTGCGCGAGGGCCAGGCGCATTCGGCTGTGCGCACGCGGCGCGGCGTGCTGAGTCGTCTCGGGCGCGCGCTACTAGTGCCCGACGTACAGATTAGCTGGTTGCCCGCTGCTTTTGGGCGCGGACTGCGCTATCTGCGCGCCAACCGCTGCGATCTCATCTACAGCTCTTTCCCCCCCGCTAGCGCCCACGTGCTGGGCCTGATGCTGCAGCGGGCAACGCGTTTGCCCTGGGTCGCCGACTTCCGCGACTCGTGGATATTTGATCCTCTCGATACTTACTTGGAGCGAGATACCACGCGCAAAGCGATTGAGGCGCGCATTGAGCGCAGTGTGGTCGCTGCGGCCAGCGCCGTGATCGTGGCCTCGCAGGAAGCGGCCGATTACTTGTGCACGGCCCACGCCCAGCACGCCGACAAAGTGCGCGTCGTCAGCAACGGCTTTGACGGAGATTGGAACGATCTAGGCGGAATGCCCGCACATTCGGGACCGCTGCGCCTCGTACACGCCGGCTCTTTTTCCTACAGCCATCCCCGCCGTTCTCCGCAGGTGCTCTTTGCTGCGCTGGAGCGCCTGCGGCGCGAAGATCCGCGCTGGGCCGAACGGATCAACGTCGTGCTGGTGGGTGCGTTGAGCGAAGAGGAACAGGCCGCTGCCTTTTCGCTGCAGGACAGCGGCATGGTGCACATTGCCGGAGTCGTGGAGCGCGCAGAGTCGCTGGCCATACAGCGAACGGCGCACGTGCTGCTAGTGGTGGATCACGTGCGCCCCTGGACATCGACGAATATTCCCAGCAAAGTGTATGAGTATCTGGCACTACGTCGACCCATTCTATCGCTTGGCGGCAGCGGCGCAGTGGGCCGTTTGGTTACGGAGCTAGGAGCTGGTATGCACGTGCGCGGCGATGACGTGGAGGCGGTTTGTACGGTGCTCGGCCAACTGTATGCGGCCTACGAGTGCGGCGAACTGTCGGAGGGTGCCGATGAAGACGCTCTGCGTCCGTTTCATCGCCGCGCGCTGACGCGGGCGCTGGCCAACTGCTTTGACGAGGTTCTCGAAAGGGCGGAACCATGCAGCTAAAGCGGCTTTCGGCGCTCTTTGTCGCCGCCTGCTGTCTGCGCCTGGCCTATGCGGCGCTGGATGTCCCCGTTCCTCCTCAGGATACGCGCGACTACGACGAGCTTGCGCTAAACGTCCTGAACGGCCAGGGCTACGTATCGCACGAAAACTGGCACGGCTTCCCAATGCGCTCGTGGCGTCCGCCGACCTACCCGCTCTTTTTGGCCGCCGTCTACGGCATGTGTGGATACAGCCACGCGGCGGTGCAGGTCGCACAGTCGGCAATCGGCGCGGCGGCGGTGCTATTGCTGTTTCTTATCGTGCGGCGCATGCACGCCGCGGCGGCCTGGCCGGCGGCTCTTGTTGCCGCACTCTACGAACCGCTGGTCTCGGTTTGCAGCGAAATCATGAGCGAGTGCCTGTTTATTTTTTTGGTGCTGATGGCGCTATGGGCACTGGGCGACGAGCGGCGCCGCTGGCAGATGCTCGTTCTCGGCGGTGTGGCCGTTGGCCTAGCGGCCCTAACGCGTCCCGTCGGTCTGCTCGTGCTGCCGGCGCTCTTCGTTGCCGCTCTTTGCGAAGACGGCCGTGCGGGGTGGCGTCGCGCTCTGTGGGCATCGTTGGCGACCGTGGCTGTCATCGCTCCCTGGACGGCGCGCAACTATACTGTGCACGGTGCGCTGGTGCCCATCAGCACGCACGGTGGATTTATCGTTGCGCGCAGCAATGCACTGGAACCGGCCTGGCGCCAAGAGCGCGGGTGGGGTATTGCCAAAGAGGTATTCGAAGCCATGCCGACGGAAGTGGAGCGCGATCGCTTCTGGTGGCAACAGGGCCGCGAGTTTATCGCCGCGCATCCCATGGTCTACGCGCGACTGGTCCTTGAGCGCCTGCTGCGGTTTTTCTACCTCTTTCGGCCTTCCTTTAACCTCGCTTTCTCACTGATATTGCCCTTTGCTGTCGTAGGCCTGTGGCGCTACGGACGCCGGCCTTCCTCCCTCTTGCATTCGTTATTTATCGCCCTATCAACGCTGGTCTTTTGCACGGTGTTGTACGGATCGACGCGCTTTCGTCTACCCCTTGAACCGCTCTTCATAGCCTTTGCAGCCATCTACCTGAGCGATGCTTGGGTGCGCTGGTCGCGCCGCCGGTGGCTGGGCGTAGTCGGTGGCGTTCTGCTGGTCAATGTCAGCATGTGGCTCGCCCAAGATTCCCTGCGCCACGCCGCGCTGCAAGGGCTGAACGGTCTAGGTCTGCGATGAGCGAGCCGCGCCTGTCCATTTGCATCGTCAATTGGAACACTAAAGATCTCTTAAGAGACTGCTTAGAATCGATTTATGTGAACCCAGATTCACAGAATTGGCAGGTTATCGTCGTCGATAATGCCTCCGCCGATGGCAGCGCGTCGATGGTGCGAGAAGCGTTTCCCGATGTATGCTTGATGCCGCGCCAGGTGAACGAGGGCTTTGTCGGAGCAAATAACTTGGCTATGTCCCAGGCGCGTGCGCCCTACTGGCTCCTGCTCAATTCCGACACGCGCGTAGAGTCGGGTGCGTTGGAGCTCTTAGTCGACTTTATGGATGCCAATTCGGCGGCTGGAGCTGTGGGAGCCAAGCTGTTGAATGGGGACGGTTCACTGCAGCTTTCGTGCGGTATTGCCCCGACGTTTTGGAGCGAAATGGCCAACAAAATATTATTGCATAAGCTATTTCCCTTCTTTAAATTAGGTAGCTGGAACCATGCCCAGATACGCGAGGTCGGATGGGTTACGGGAGCCTGTTTGTTGGTGCGGCGCGAAGCGGCCAAACAAGTGGGCCTACTCGATCCGGCCATTTTTATGTTCTACGAAGATCTGGAGTGGTGTCTACGCATCCGCAAAGGGGGCTGGAAGGTATTTTACCACGCCTTCAGCCGCGTTGTGCACCTGGGAGGGCAGAGCACGCGCCAGAATTTTGGCGAGATGTTGGTTGTTAGTCACAAGAGCTTGTTTTACTGGTATAACAAGCATTTTAACGGCTTCGAAGTAGGTGTCTTGCGCCTGCTCACCCCGGTGGAAATGCTGCTGCGATCGCTGGTTTGGAGTGCGCTGTATATCGCTCGTCCCGATCGCCGCGGTGAGGCGCGGCAGCGCCTGCGAGCTTATAGGAAGATTGCCGCCGTGAGCCTCTGCCGCGCACAAGCTGCTGACTCGGGCCCTTTCCAAGAAGTTCGGAGATAATTTTGGCGGATACAATTCAGATTTTTAAACCCTGGTACGACGAAGAAGAGCACGAGGCGCTGCGCCAGCCCCTGCAAACGGGATGGTTGGGCTATGGGCCGCTGGCACGCGAATTTGAAGAGCGCTTCGCCGATTATGTCGGCGTTAAGCACGCCATTGCACTCAACTCCTGCACGGCGGCTCTGCACTTGGCCTTTCTCGTCAGCGACGTAGCTGGCGGCGAAGTCCTGACTACGCCGATGACCTTTGTCGCCTCCAATCACGCCATTCTGCTGTCGTGTGCTCGGCCGGTATTTTGCGATATCGAAGCCGACACCATGAATATTGACGTGGAGGATGCAGAGCGCCGCATCACGCCCAATACCAAGGCCATTCTCGCCGTGCACTACGGCGGCCATCCTTGCCGCATGGACGAACTGCGGGCGCTGGCCGATCGCCACGGACTGCTGCTGATCGAAGACGCAGCGCAGGCCTGTGGGGCGACCTACAAGGGGCAGAAGGTCGGCAGCTTCGGCAAAATTGGCTGCTTTAGCTTTGAATCGAAGAAGAATTTGTCGACCGGCGATGGCGGCATGTTGGTCACCGACGACGATGCGCTGGCCGATCGGGTGCGCAAACTGCGCTGGATGGGCATTTCTCGCGACACGTGGTCGCGCTTTAACAACGGCCACGCCGGTCGCGCTTGGGAATACGACGTCGAAGAAGTGGGCTTTAAATACTGCATGAACGACATCGCCGCCGCGCTCGGTTTGGTACAGCTAAACAAGCTGGAACGCGGCAATGCGCTGCGCCTTCAGCTCGTCAGACGCTATCACGAGGCCCTGTCCTCAATCGATGGCATTGAGCCGCTAGCCCTGAAAGCCTACGGCGAAAGTGCCTGCTACAGCATGGTGGTGCGCCTAGACGAGCGCGAGGCGCTGTGCGATTTTCTCGCGGCTCAGGGCATCGAGTCGGCCGTACACTTCTATCCCAACCACCTGCTGCCCGTTTACGCGCCCTACCGCACGGAGTCCCTTCCGGTCGTCGAGCGCGAGTGGCTGCGCATACTCACGCTGCCCTTGGCACCGCACCTGCGCTCCGAACAGCAAGACCGCGTGCTCACGGGGATTGCGGAGTTTGCCATGCGTCGTCGCGACGCCGATCTGGTAGCTGCGCAAAGCGCCGTCGGCGCCTGAGACGCCCGTTCCCGTCTGGATTTGCGCATTCTCTTCGTCACGCAGTACGGCGTGCTAGCGGCTAGTAGTCGCACGCGCGTTTTCGACTATTTGCCCTCGATAAGAACCGCTGGACACGAGTGCAAGGTGATTACTGTCCTGCCCGATGCGCAGATCGGCGGTTCGCAGATCCTCGTGACGCGCCAGATGCTGCGCAAACTGTTCTACTACGCGTGGGCCTTTGGGCGCACGCTGCTGTGCGGGCTGCGCGTCGTCGCTCTCGCTCGAAGCAGCGATCTGGTCTTTGTGCAAAAGGTCATCTTTCCCTCCGTCGTCCGTCTCTTGCTCGCCCGCGTAAAGACGCCGCTCATATACGACTTCGACGATGCCATATTTACTACGGAAGTGCGGCAAAAAAACTGGTTGGCCGCGCGCAAACAGGAACGCAATGCGCGCGGGGTGCCGGCGATGTTGCGCATGGCGGACCTGGCACTGGTCGAAAATCAATACACCGAGCATTTTGCCCGCGCACACTGTCGCCGCGTGGAGATCATAACGGGACCGATCGATACGCAGCGCTACGCTCCCGCCCCGGGGGGGCTGCGCGCTGATTCTGTTGTTCTGGGATGGATTGGCAGCGCCAGCACGCTGCCCTATCTGGAAGAGATTCGCCCGGCGCTAGAGGAGATAGGTCGGCGCTTTGACCACGTGCGTCTGCACGTGGTGGGCGCAAGCGAATTTGCCCTGCAATACATGCCGGTCGAAACAAAGGCGTGGAGCTTGGATAGCGAAGTGGGCGATCTGCGCCTGTTCGACATTGGGCTCATGCCTATTCCCGACGATGTGTGGACGCGCGGCAAGGGGGGCTATAAGCTGCTCCAGTACATGGCTATCGGACTGCCCGTCATCACCAGTCCCGTGGGAATAAACTGCCAGATCGTCGACGATGGCAACGATGGCTTCTGGGCGCGCGAGCAAGGCGAGTGGGTTGAGCGCATAGGAGAACTTGTCGTCGACGAGCATCTGCGGCGCCAAATGGGTCTGGCCGGACGCGCCAAGGTGGAGAGCATCTACTCGTTGGACAAAGCGCGGGAAAAACTGCTAGCGCTTATGCAAGAAACGGCGAGGGGCGCACCGTGAGTGATTCGGCATCGGTTAAGAACGCGTTTACCGTCGATTGGGAAGATTGGTATCAGGGCCTAGAAATCGACATCGATGAATGGGATGGATTTGAAGATCGCCTGCGGGTGGGAACCGATCGCCTGCTGGCCTTGTTCGACGAAGCCGGCGTGCGGGCGACGTTTTTCGCGCTGGGTCGTGCGGCCGAGCGCGCGCCGGACCTGCTGCGGCAGATTCGCCAGGCAGGGCATGAAATCGGCACGCACGGCTACAGCCATCGCTTTGTATACAAGCTGGGCGCAGAGAAGTTTCGCAGCGAGCTGCGGCGCTCGCTGGCGGTTATTGAAGACATTTTGGGCGAGCGCTGTGCACGCGGTCACCGGGCGCCCTTTTTTTCGATTGTCAAAGGGACCGAATGGGCCTTTGACATCATGGGTGAAGAGGGTCTGCTCTACGACTCCAGCGTCTTTCCCGTGCAAAACTATCGCTATGGGATACCAGATGCGCCGCGTTGGCCCTACGAAGTGCGCGGCGGCTTTATCGAATTTCCGCCGTCGACCTGTCGCCTGGGTGGTCGAAATATACCGGTCGCGGGGGGTGCTTATTTCCGCATATTTCCTTATTATCTAACTAGGTTCGCTCTGCGCAGCATCAACGCTTCGGGGCGGTCAGCGGCCTTTTACATACATCCCTGGGAATTGGATCCGGACCATCCGCGTCTGGATTTACCCCGTAGAATCAGCCTGACGCACTATTGGAATCTCGAGCGGACGGAGGCGCGTCTGCGTCGTTTGTTGCGCGATTTTTCCTTCGCTCCTATGGTAGAAGTGCTGGGTTTGGGAGATGCGACGTGAGTGTTGGTACGAGCGGTGGCGAGCGCGTTCGCCGCTATTTTGACGGTGCTGCAGAGCGCTTTGATGCCATATATCGCAGCGATAAAGGCGTTGGGCAGAAAATCGTTGACGGCCTGTTCCGCGGCGTAATCCATCGGCGTTTTGAACTGACGCTGGAGTTGATTGGATCGCCACAGGGCAAGCGCGTTGTCGATGTCGGCTGCGGATCGGCCCGCTACGGCGTGGAGCTGGCCCACCGCGGTGCACAGGTCGTCGGTCTCGACTTTGCCCAAGGCATGGTAGACTTGGCCCACGAGGCCGCCCGAGAAGGCGGAGTGGCCGAGCAATGTCGATTTGAGCAGTGCGATTTTCTCACCTGGTCTGACCCGGATCACTTCGATATATGCTTGGCTATCGGTTTTTTCGACTATATAGAAGCGCCCGCTGTATTTTTAGAACGCATGCGCGCACTTGACGCGGCCGACTGCATCTTTAGCTTTCCAAAGCGCTGGACCTTGCGCACGCTGCCGCGTTGGCTGCGATTAAACGCAAATGGCTGCCCCGTCTATTTTTACAGCGCAGCACAAGTCGAGCGCCTGCTGCGCGAAAGCGGCTGGGAGCGCGTTGATATACATCACCTGAGCCGAGATTACCTGGCCCACGCTCGTCTTGCGTGACTAGCTGGAGATGTTTACAGGGATTATGCAACTATGAAAGTGTTAATTACCGGGGGAGCTGGGTTTATCGGTTCGCACCTGTCTGAGCGCCATCTCAAAATGGGCGATAAGGTGGCGATCATAGACAATCTGTCCACAGGTAGCATTGAGAATATACAGCACCTAGAAGACGATCTGAACTGCAGCGTAGTAATTGACGACGTGCTCAACGTCGATGTCATGCGCGAGTTGGTAAACGACTGCGATATGATTTACCACTTGGCCGCAGCCGTTGGCGTCAATTTTATAATTGAGAATCCGCTAACCTCGCTCATTTCCAATATTCGCGGCACGGAAATCATTCTCGAGCTGGCTAACGAGCAAAAGAAGAAGGTCATTCTCGCATCCACGTCGGAAATTTACGGCAAGAAAAATGGACACGTGCCCTTTGCCGAAAACAGCGATCGCATGCTGGGGCCGACAACGGTGATCCGTTGGAATTATTCGACCTCGAAGGCGGTTGACGAACTGTTTGCGCTGGCTTACTGGCGCGAGAAGCGTCTACCGTGCGTAATTGTGCGCCCCTTTAATGTAATTGGGCCGCGCCAGTCGGGACACTATGGCATGGTCGTGCCGCGCTTTGTCAAACAGGCCCTGCTCGGACACCCGATTACGGTATACGGCGATGGTGAACAGCGGCGCTGCTGGACCTATATCGACGACGCCCTTGATGGCTTGGTTGCGCTGGCCACTAGCGACGCGGCCGTCGGAGAGATATTCAACCTCGGCTCGCACTTTGAGACCAGTATTCGCGATTTGGCCGTCACGGTCAAAGAATTGGCTGACAGCGATTCTGAAATCGAGTTTGTGCCGTACGATCAGGCTTGGCCCAAGGGCACCTACGAAGACTTGATGTATCGCGCACCGGATTTGGCCAAGATCCGCAACTGCGTCGGCTACAATCCCGGCGTTGGGCTCGAAGAGGCGCTGCAGAACATCATCAAATATTACGAGCGCTAAAGCGAAGCCTTTCGCTACGGCAGCGGTGGGAATATAGGCGGTCACTTTCGAGTGACCGCCTTTTACTTTTCCGGTAAGTTTGCGCGATTAAAGCTATCTATAAATGCGAAGAAGTCGTCGAGGTTAATTACGCCATCGCGATTGAGATCGGCACTTTCGTTCCAGTTTTCTGCATTGGGTGCAGCGCCAAAAGCATCGGCTAGCGCAAAGAAATCGCTCAGATCAATGCTCGTGTCGCCGTTGAAATCGCTCTGCTGTCGGCGCGCTATGCGCAGGATGTGCTCGTCGGAATTCCCGTCCAGGTCGCTCACTTTGAGTTGTATTCGGGCTTGGATAAAGAAACTGGAAACGGAGAACAGCACGGCCACATCGCCTGACGAATAGGTATAGCTGATGGGATCCCCGTCTATTTGGCGAATCGCCCAATCCAGTTGGGCGAAGGTGTGGTCGGCATCGCTGACCAGATCGATCAGGCGGAGCGTGGCCGTTCCGCCTTCGACCGTTACGCCTTTGAGCGGTACTATGCGCGGCGGCGCGCTGAGCGACTGCACGCTGAGTTGGAAGACCTGCTCATCGTTAAACTGGCCGTCGTAGGTGCGCACGGCGATTTCGTGAGTGCCAACGTCGATCCGCTTGGGCACCCACGATATGAGGCCATTAAGCGGGTTGATGCGCATAGTGGCGGGACCGCGCACAATGGTGTATACCAGGGTGTCGCTATCGGCATCGCTGGCGTGCAGCGGGTAGAGGTAGAGTGAGTCGACCAGGGTCTGCGTGACCGGTGTCGATGTGATCTGCGGTGCAGTATTGCCCTCCGTCAGCGCGATTTGGAAGCTCTGTCTGATCTGCTGCACGCCGCTTGTTGCAAGCAGCGTTACCGCGGAACTCGTCGGGTCGCCGCTGTTCGGCATCCAGCTGATCTGTCCCGTACCGGGGTCGATCTGCATGCCCGGTGGGGCCGAAAGCAGGGAAAAGCGCAGCGTCGTAGAAGGGGTGTTTATTAGCAGCGGCTGATATCTATAGAGTCTGCCGAGGCGCACGCTTGTGGTGGGTTGGCTGGCAAAGGCCATGCGTTCGGTGCTGGCGACAACGTGTAGGCGAAACGTCTGTTCGCTGGCAACGTTTCCATCGCTGACGGCTATGCGAATTTCGTATGTGCCAGCGCTAGTCGGCCGCCAGGCAGCCCTGCCAATAGCGCGGTCAAAGCGCATGCCTGGGGGGCCATCAATCAGGTTAAAGCTCATGGCATCGCCGTCGGTGTCAACGCTGTTTATCGCATACAGGTAGAGCGAGTCGATAGTTGCCACCGTATCGGGAATGGACGTAATGCGGGGCGGGTCGTTTTGCGGCAGAATTTCGATGTGCAGTTCTGACGTATCTTCCAGGCCTGTTGGATCGCGAACGACGAGGGTCGTTTGCACGACGCCGGCGTAGTCGGGCGCAGTCGGCGCGGCGACCAGATGCTGGCCATCAATCCGCAGCGTCAGGGGCATATCTTTGTCTGAGACAACAAAGGCGAGCTGGTCAATGGGCGAGTCGACATCGGTTACCAGCGCGCTGAGGTCTACCCGTTGTGCAGGTCCGTCCTCCACTAGCTCGATTTGGATTGCGTCGCTGGTAAAGCGCGGCGGCTGTGTTTCGCGCACGGGAATGGTAAAGGTCGACGGAGCGAGGCCGGACGATCCGGCGAACACGAGTATACTGCCGATGGCTCCCGTGGAGAGGAGCCGCGCGCGGGCGAGGCCTTCGCGTGTGCGCGAAAATGTCGGAGGCCGTATGGTGGCAGGGCCACCGGAAATGGAAAAGCTGACTACAGTCGTCGAGTCGGCCCAAATTCTATTGCCGTGCACGTCTTGGATTTCGGCCGTGAGCTCTGCGCTCGTCGTATCGATTCCAGGCAGCGCAGCCGGCGAGGCGCGCAGCTGGATTTTGGCTGCGGGACCGGCTACTAGTTGTAGCTGCGTGCTGCCGGGCAGCAGCCCCGGGGCTTCGGCGCGCAGAGTGATAGCCTCTGCGCGAATTGAGGAGCGCAGGATCGTTTGCGCCGTGCCGCTTTGGGCAATGGCCGTTTGCGGTCCGATGATTTCTGCATCGCCGCTCTCTATGGAAAAGGAGATATTGGCCGCCGCATCGCCGACGATATTGCCTAGACTGTCGCGCACCACAGCAGAGAGCACGGCCGTGGACTGCCGATCGGCTACGATGGTAGCGGGAACGACGACTAAATCGAGGCGATAGGCGGAGGTGGCGCGTGCCAGCAATTCGACTTCTGCACTCTGCAAATGCGCAGCCTCGGCGCGCACGACAATCGGTCCGGCCACACCTAAACTCCGCACTTGCGTGCTGGCTAGGCCGCTGCTGGCTACGGTTTCGCTCTGTGAAAGCGTGGCCTGTCCCCTGACAATACTAAAGTGCACTCGCGTCGTATCGTCCATGCTGAGGAGCTCGCCGCGCGCATCGCGCAGAAAAGCAGTTATCTCGGCTGCGCGCGTGCCGCTGGCCGGTAGCTCGGCAACGGAGCTGCTCAGCGAGATAAACGGCGGTTGTGTCGCGACGACGGGAATGGTGATTTCGCGGCGGAGTGTTTGGGCGGTAGCGGCCACGCGCAGCGTGCCGGGGGTGGCCGACTGCACCTGCGTGCTGGCGAGTCCATTGGAGCTGTATGCGTTGTTTGCGTCGCCGACAAAGAGGCCGGAGCCAATCAGGGAGAAGGCGACCGCTTCGCCGTCGCCCGCCAAGTTGCCGTGCGCGTCGCGCAGCAGCGCAGTTACGTCGCTGCGGTCTCCGTTTTCCAGCAAAATGGACGGAGGCTCGGCAACTAGTTCGATCGCTGCAACGGGGCCGGCAACGAGGGTGACATCAACGGTGTCGGGCAGCAGACCCGCTGCGCTGGCGCGGACGCGCGCAGCGCCAGCCGTTGTTCCAGCGCGCAGTTCGGTACTGGCCCTGCCGCCTTGCGCCTGTGCCGATAGGGAACCGCTAATCCACACATCGCCGCTGATTGTCGTAAACGCGACGAGTGTGCGATTGTCCATAGTGACGGGGCGCTGTTGGGCATCGACGATTGTGGCGATGAGCATCGTGCGCGACAGGTCGTTGGCTATCAGCGAATCCGGCGCGGCGCTTAACAGCAGGTGGTGCGGCTGGCCTACCAGACCCACTTCGTGGAGTGCGCTTTCGACGTTGGCACCCGACGTTGCTGCCGCAGTTCCGCTTATGTGCGTGCTCACAGCATCAATCGAGTCCGCATCGAGTTGGGCGCGCAGCGTCCAGCCGGCTTGCAAAGGGCCGCGTGCAGTCCAGGTTACGAGAAAGTGTTCGAGCCCATTCAGCGTATCGGTCAGGCTGGCAAAGCGCGCCGTGCTGTCGTCGTTTACAGCCGCTGCTCCAAGCAATCGATCGCTCGGATCGAGCAGACCGAGTGCGCCGCTATCGCGCCACAGATGCAGCGTATCGATATGCGTTGGTGACATGCCGCTGCCAAAAGATAGGTGCGTGCTCAGATTGACCAACGCCAGCGGTTCGCCGCGCGCCGCGGCGGCAAAGGACAGCAGGGCGACCTGCCGTGGCGTGGCGTCGCGCTGAAAGGCCAGCTGGTTGGGGACTTGTTCGAGAGGCGCGCGCAGTTCGAGTGAGCCCACCTGGGAAATAGCGGCGCTGCGCGCTGGCTGCAAGCCGGGGCTAGTGGCCAATAGCTGCAGCTGTCCGGCGCTGTCGTATTTGGCCGATGTGAAGGTAACCTGCCCGCCGCTAGGTATCAGCGTGCGCTCTGGTGCCGCTGTAAAACCTTGTAGCGGCACCGACTGGTCAACGCCCACGGCGTCGAGTGCGATGTGTCCGTTAAACTCGCTGTCGACGCCGCCGTCTTGGTGCACGGCACGCACGGTTAGCTGCGAATCGATTAACTCTGTCCCGACGCTTGCGCTGGTGTGCGGTGTCTGTGCAAATACAAGACGCGTGGCGACGATATCGGCGGTGCGGCTGGCCGTGCTGACGCTGGGCAGATCACCGCCGGAACCACCGGGCTGGTCGTCGGCCGTCAGGGTAAAGGACTGATGGTCTTGGGTCGCGGTGTAGGCGATGTCGTCAAACACGGCGATGCCGGCTATGGCCTGGCGCGCGGTGGTGCCGGAGAGGGTGCCGGGCGCGTTGGTCGTCAGCGTGATAGTGTCGGCAAAGTGCGCGTCAACGCGTCCGTCGGCATCCCGAGCCTGTAGGGTGGGCTGGGTCTGGAAGGGGACCCCTGACAGCACGTCGTCAGTGGCCAAGCCGCCGTGAGCGGGTTGCGTTGTAAAGACCATCTGTGTGGCAACGATGTCGGCTACGAGCGCATTGCTGTCGGCGCTGACGAGTCCAGCACTCGTGGCCGACAGGGTGAAAGGCGCGGCATCGCCGGTCGCGCTGACGGATAGACCGGCAAAGGTCGCGCGGCCGCTGACCCAGTTGGTTGTTGCAGTGCCCAATAGAGTTACGGCATCTGACTGAACGGCCAGTGTAACGGCCACATTCGATAGGTGTAGATCCTTTTGTCCGCTCTCGTTGACGGCTTCGAGGACGGGCTGTACGGCAAAGACCCGTCCGGAGACGACGCTGCCGTTGCTGGCGGCAGGATCGGAGGGCTGCGTGGTAAAGGCAATTTTCGTAGCGACGATATCGGCAGTCAGCGTGCTTGTCGTCGCATCGGCTAGGCCCGGAGCAGAAGCGCGTAGCGCGAAAGTCACGCCGTCGCCGGAAGTCGAAATGCCGAGGCCGCTGGCGTCAAAGCGCGCGCGCCCGGCACTCCATGCAACGCTCGTCGTACCCAGCAGCGTAGCGCTGCCGGAGGCCAGGGCTATCGTCGCATTGCCGGTAAAGTTGAGGTCCCGCTGTCCGCTCTCATTGACGGCTTCGAGTACGGGTTGGGTGGCGAATGCGCGTCCGGAAACGACATCGCCGTTGGTGGCGGCTGCGTCGGACGGGAGGGTAGTGAAGACGATTTTCGTAGCGACGATATCGGCAGTGCGGCTGGTGGTACTGGCGCTGGGCAAGTCGCCGCCGGAGCCACCGGGTAGATCGTCTGCTAGCAGAGCAAAGGACTGCTGATCGGCCGTGGCCGTGTAGGCGATGTCGGTAAAGGTCGCCACGCCGCTAATGGACTGCTGGCTGGTCGAACCCGAGAGCGTGCCGGGCGCGCTCGTCGTCAGCGCGATGGTGTCATTAAAGTGGGTGTCGATGCGGCCACCTGCATCCTGTGCGCTGACGATGGGTTGGGTTTGGAAGGGAACCCCCGATAGCACGTCGCCATTGGACACGCCGCTGTGGCTGGGCTGAGCGGTGAATACCATCTGCGTAGCGACGATATCGGCGACCAACGCGTTGCTAGTGACGGGCGTCAAGCCGCCGCCGTTGGCAGCCGCCAGCGCAAAGCTTTGTCCCTCGCTCGCTGCATCGACGGCTAAGTTGGAGAAAGATGCTCGTCCATTGATCCAGCTTGCACTGGTTGTACCTGCTAAGGTGACGTCGCCCGATTGGACGGTTAGGGTCGGTGGATTGCTGGCATAGTGTATGTCCACCACGCCGTCGCTGTTGCGCGCTTCGATCGTGGGCTGCGTTTGGAACGCAACGCCGGAGACCACGTCGCCGTTGGGCGCGCGTGCATCGGCTGGCTGGGTGGCGAAAGCCATTTGTGTAGCGATGATGTCGGCCGTTAGCGTAGTGCTCTGGCCGCTGATGGAACCGCTGGTTGCGCTCAGTGCAAAAGTTGTCGCATCGCTCGTTGCGGTAACGCGCAGGCCGCTGCCGGCAAAGTCGGCCCGGCCGCTGATCCACGTTTTGCTAAGCGTGCCGCTCAGGCTGGGATTACCCGGCGGCAGCGACAGGGACACACTGCCGGTAAAGTTGAGGTCGCGCTGTCCGCTTTCGTTGCGCGCTTCGAGTACGGGCTGGGTAGTAAAGGCCCGTCCCGAAACGACGTTGCCGTTGGTGGCGGTCGCGTCGGAGGGTAGAGTGGCAAAGACGATCTTGGTGGCGACGATGTCAGCAGTGCGGCTGGCGGTGCTAGCGCTGGGTAAGTCGCCGCCGGAGCCGCCGGGCAGGTCGTCAGCTAGCAGCGCAAAAGATTGTTGGTCTACCGTGGCGGTGTAGGCGATGTCGGTAAAGGTTGCTACCCCGCTGGAAGCGGACCGAGTGGTCGTGCCCGAGAGCGTGCCGGGTGCGCTCGTAGTCAGCGTTATCGCGTCGTTGAAATCGGTATCGACGCGCCCGTCGGCATCCTGTGCGCTGACGACGGGCTGGGTCTGGAAGGGCACGCCCGACAGCACGTCGCCGTTGGCCACGCCGCCGTGGGTGGGCTGAGCGGTGAAGACCATCTGCGTGGCGACGATATCGGCTACCAAGCTGCGGCTGGTGGCGCTGGTTAGACCACTGCTCGTAGCCGATAGGGTAAAGGACGCCGCATCGCTGGCGGTGGTAACGGCCAAGTTGGTAAAGGGGGCCCGTCCCGCGGTCCAATTGACGCCTGTCGATCCCGATAGCGATACGCTGCCGCTGCCGACGCCGATGCTTGCACTGCCGCTGGCGTCGACGTCGACGTTGCCATAGGCATCGCGCGCTTCGAGCACGGGCTGGGTGGCAAAGGCCCGTCCCGAAACGACGTCGCCGTTGCTGGCGGTCGCGTCGACGGGCTGGGTGGCAAAGGCCACCTGCGTGGCCACCACGTCTATGGAAACGCTATTGGCATTATCGGCGACAATTTCGCCGCCAATGGCTCCGCTGCTGGTGGCAATGGCGCCGGCGGCCGAGCCGACGCGAAAGGCATCTTTATTGGTCCCCACTTCGTCGACGTGGGTTGTGCTGAGCGTCAGCGTGGCGATAAAATAGGGGAAAGACGAATTCCAGTTGAGCGGTGCGTCGAGAGAAATCGTGCTGGGACTGCCGAGCGCCACGCTGTTTTGGGTCCCCAACAGGCTGTCACTGCCGGCGTCGAAGGTTGCGTCGGCACTGCGGTATAGGCGCAGTTGGGCAAAGGCACTGGCGCCAATCCCGGTCGGCGTGCTCAGATCGGATAGAGTGAGGGCGATCGATTGGAGCGTAGAGTTGCCGTCGTTTACAAGCCGCACGGAGTAGACGGGCACTTCGGCACCGGGGCGCGCAATGCTCTGTCCGCTGAGACCCTGGTGATGGCCGAATATGACGATTGTCGCTTGCACGGGCGCCGACGCCGCCAGCAGAACGACCGCACAAAACGCCAAAAAGGCGCCAAAAGGCATAAGAACCAGTCGGTTTAAAACAAAGGGGAAAACGCCGTCAGTCGGGGGTGCTGCGCTGTAGCCGAGGATGGTGCTACAGAGAACTAATATAACATATTCGCGATTAGAAAGACAATAGAATTGCTGTCAAATCGATGAATTTTATGAAGTTAGCGATTTTGCAATGCGCGGCGTGACAAAGTATAACAGCCTGCCGTGAGCAGGGGAAAGTGCCGACCACTGCGACGCTCCGATTGCGATGGCCGCCAGTCCGGCAGGGGGCAAGGCGATGCGCGCACCGGAAAGTAGACAAATCAATTCTTCCATGCCGGGGTTGTGCGCCACGACGAGAAGGGTGTCGACGCTGTCCGGCACGCGCTGGATGTGTTCGAGCAGGGTGCTGGGACAAGCTAGGTATAGCGCGTCTTGCAGATGCAGCAGGTCGGACGGCAGCTCTAGGTATTGGACTAGGCCTACCGCCGTTTGGCGCGCGCGCAGTGCCGACGATGAGAGCACGTATTCAGGCGGGGTCTCGCACTGGCGCAGCAGCGCGCCCATGCGCGGCAGATCGCTCAGACCGCGCTCGCTGAGCGTCCGTTGGTAGTCGCTCTCCACGCCGGGTGGATAGTCCGATTTAGCATGGCGCATGGCCAGGATTGTTTTCACGCGATTTTTGCGCTTTCTATGCCGAAAAAGAGCATGTCTTTAAAGTTGCGCGAGCGCCGAGGGCGTACTATTTTTAACTTAGTTAACCTCAAAAATATGCGTTTGGCGATCCCCTGACAATTCTCTCCCCGGGGAAGAAACAGAGTATGGCGACGGCCCCCGTAGAAGTCAATCTGGTAATACGCCCACAGCAGCGCTATGAGCTGATCGACGTAAAGCAGCGGGTGCGCGACGAAGTCGGCGATGCTCTGGCGTCTTTTCGCAAGACGGCCTACTGCTCGCTGCACACCACGGCCGGTTACCTGGAACAGGGCGCGTGCAGGCATCTGGGTCAGGGCTACAAGCAACTCGATCCCTTTATCCGCGCCGTTCAGAAGATTTTTCCGCACGACGCCGGCTATTACCACGATCGCATGCAGCTGCGCGATGAGCTGAGCGCGAGCGAGAAGGAGCGCGAGCCGGTCAATGCCGATTCTCACCTGACGTTTATGAGCGCAGGGCTCAAGAACTGCGTCACCTATATCAATCGCCCGGACGAGTCGGTGTATTTTATCGAGTTGGATGGGATCTACAAGGACCACGTGCGCGAGCGCCACACGACGGTCATCGCCTACGACCAAGCGGAGGTGGTGCACCGGGGGCGCATCGCCATTCCCGTGGACGCTGGGCACGCCATCGACTCATTTAACCTCCGCGACGAGCGCTACGGATTGTTTGCCGAATTGGAGGATTGGCTGCAGCGCTATGGCGTCGACAAGGGGCGTTTCGACTTGCGCTTGGTGCCCGAAGATCGCCACGTCGGTTTGACGGTCAACGAGTACGAGACCTTGCTGATGCGCAACGATCTGCCGCAGGTCCTGCGCGACCCGCTGCGCTATATGGTGCAGCGCGGCAAAAGCTTGCTGCGCCATCCGTCAGCCATTCCCGGCAAGACGCGCGACTATGCCACCTACGATCTGATTCACCTCTACAACGACCTCATGGACAGCGTGCCGGTGGGGCGCTCGGTAATTGATCGCATTCTATCCGTGCTGTCTAGTCCGGCCAAGCGCATCCTGCGCCTCAAGCGCCACGTCTCCCTATTGGTGTCCGATAGCAAAGAGACGGGGCCGGGTAGTATCGTGCAGGGCCAGTATCAAAGTCCCATCCTCGTACAGCATCACCCGGCGACCGACGGCGTGCGCTACCTCGATGTCACGCTGCGGAGATTCGCCTGATTCATGCGCATAGATCCGTCTATATTCAAAGCGTATGACATTCGCGGTATTTACCCCGAGCAGCTCGATGAACGCGTGGCGCGCGCCGTTGGACGCGCGTTTGTCGCCCTGCTCAAACCTACAGAGGTGATCGTTGGGCGCGACATGCGCTTGTCCAGTCCCGCCATTAAGGAACGACTGCTGCAGGGTCTGACGGAGCAGGGCGCCGACGTCATTGACATCGGCATGGTCAGCACGGACCAATATTACTACGCCTGTGCAACCTTGCAGCGACCGGGCCTTATGGTGACGGCGTCGCACAACCCGCCGCAGTACTGTGGCTTTAAAATGGTGCGCGATATGCCCTACCTGCTTAGCGGTGATTCGGGCATACAGGATTTGCGTCGCATTGTCGAAGACGAGAGCTACGGCGAGCCGAGCCGCACGGGGACGGTGCGCACGCAGGATTTGAGCGCCGGCTTTGTCGATAAAGTGCTCAGCGTAATAGACCCGAACGAACTCAAGCCGCTAAAGGTCATAGCCGACACCGGCAACGGCATGGTTGGACCGAGCCTGAAGCGCGTGTTCGACAAACTTCCGGTCGAACTGACGGGTCTCTATCTCGATCCGGACGGGAGTCTGCCCAATCACGGTCTCGATCCGATGCAGCCGGAAAACCGCGCCGAACTCGAGCAGCGCGTCAAGGACGAAGGGGCCGATATCGGCTTCGCGTTTGACGGCGACGGCGATCGCTTTTTCGTCATTGACGATCGCGGCGATTTCGTCCCCGGCGATTTTATCACCGCACTGATGGGCTGCTATATGCTGGAGAAGTATCCCGGCGGCAAGATCGTCTACGACGTGCGCTGCTCATGGGCGGTGCGCGATATGATCACGGCGGCCGGGGGCGCGGCGCTGATCGAGCGCGTCGGACACTCCTTTATCAAGCCGCGCATGTTTGAGGAGGGCGCCGTCTACGCCGGCGAGTTGAGCGGTCACTACTACTTCAGCGACTTTTTCGGTGCCGATTCTGGGCTGGTGCCGGCGCTGCTGATGTTGGACATGCTCTCGCAGCGCGGCGTCAAGCTGTCCGAGCTGCTAGATCCGCTGGCCTCGCGCTACTTCCTATCCTCGGAAATCAACTCGCGCGTCGACGATCCGCAGGCCAAGATCGCTGGTTTGGCCGAGCGCTATGCCGATGGTCATATCGAGCACATAGACGGTATTTCCGTCAGCTATGCCGACTGGCATTTCAACGTGCGTGCTTCGAATACGGAACCGCTGCTGCGCCTCAACTTGGAGGCGTTGGACGCGAACGCGATGCGCGATAAACGCGATGAGGTGCTCGCGTTCATACGCGCATGAGCCCCGTTGTCAGCGCGCGCACATAGGGCCTCTGTCGGCGTGCCGACAGAGGTTTTTTCGTAGATGGCATTTCTGCGCAATTTTTCGCTGAACGCCCTGAGCACGGGGCTCGTCTTTTTTCTCGGCTTGCTCAACCAAATGCTGTTGGCTCACGCATTGGGCAATGCTAGCTACGGCCGCTTGGCGCTGTGGACCAACGCCGCTCTCATAGCTGCGCTGGTGCTGGGCGAGTGGATGCGGCGCGGCAGCACCTACGCGGTGGGCAGGGAGGCCATTGCGGGTCCGGCGCGCGACAATGCGCTGCTCTACGCGTTGGTCTTAGTCTGCGCGACATCGCTCATCGCCTGGGCAGGACGTGGGGTGTTGGTCGATGTGCTGGGCGAGGAGATCATGCGCTACTGGCCCCTATGGGCGCTGTTGACGACCTGCATCGTCTTGCAGCGCTGCGGACAGGCCATTTTGTTGGGGCAGGATCGCGTGCGCCCTTACGCGCTGGTGCCCATCGTCTTTATCGCGGTCTACGCGACGGCCAACGGCGCGCAGTGGCTCGGGGGGCGGCTGCACATGGTCAGCGCTCTCTACGCCTTTGTCGCGGCGGCGGCGCTGGCGGCGCTCGTCGCCTTTGCCCACTTGCGCAGCGCGGGGCCCTTCAACTGGGGCGACCGCGCGCTGCTGGGGCGCACGTGGTCGGTGGGCAGCCGCGGCACCGTATCGGTCGTGCTGGTCTTTTTGCTGCTCAAGAGCGACCTATTTCTCATCCAATACTTTATCGATGACGCGGCGGTGGGCACCTATCGAGTAGCGGTGAACTTTGCCGATATGATGCAGCGCCTGCCCGATGTGGCCGGTGCCGTGCTATTGGCCAAGGTCGTGCGCGACGAGGATACTGGCCGTTTGAGCCTGCGGGTGGCGCGTGCCATATTGGCCTTTTCTGTGCTGGCTGCACTGGGTTTATGGGTGTGCGGCCAGTGGCTGATTGCGCTATTCTTTCCGGCCTATACAGCCGCCTATGTGCCCCTGCTGTGGATGCTGCCCGGGCTGATTTGCCTAGGCGTTGGATCCGTTTTTAATACCAAACTGGCCGGTATGGGCTATCCCGCAGTAACGCAGTGGGCTCCGGGCGTGGCCTTTGTCGCCAATCTGTTGCTCAATGCCTACCTCATTCCGCGCATGGGACTGGAGGGCGCCGCCTTGGCCACGTCGCTGTCCTATGCGCTGTGGGTCCTGTGCATCGGGCGGGCTTATATGCTGCGCGAGCAACTGAACTGGCGCGATCTGGTGGGTTTGTCACCCCATCGCGCAGGAGGAGTAGAAAGCCGTTGAAGGTGTTGCTCACATCGCGCCTCTATCCGAGTTCGGCCTATCCGGCACGCGGGACGTTTGTGCACAACCAGGCGCGTTTTTTGAGCGCACTGTGCGAAGTCGAGGTGCTGGCTCCGCTGCCCTATTTCCCTCGCATACCCGGTTTTGGTCGTTGGAGTACGTTGGCCGGCGTAGCCGATGTGGAAGAGTGGGATGGGCTGACCGTGCAGTATCCGCGCTACTTTTCTCCGCCGCGTCGCCTGCTGTTTGCGCGCGCGTGGCGCGCCTATTTACGGGCTTTAGAAGGCAGGGCCGCCTCGCTGTCGCGTCCCGATGTTCTGCATGCTCACTTGGCCTATCCAGACGGGCGTGCCGCCGTCGAATACGGCGCGCGCCTTGGTATTCCCGTCGTTATATCGGTACACGGCCACGACGTGCGCGAGATCCCGCAGGCCAATCCGCGCTGGCGCGCCCTCGTCGCCGCAGCGCTGACGCGCGCCGATGCCGTTGTCGTCAGCAGTCGCGACGTGCGCGAGCGCGTGTTGGAGTTGGGCGTGGCGCCGCAGCGCATATGGGACATTCCTCAGGGCGTCGACTGCGCGCGCTTTGCACTCCCAGCGGTTCGGCGCAGCGGAGAAGGCGGATGGCGCCTGCTGTATGCCGGTCGCTTTGACGCCAAAAAGGGCCTGGCCGTTTTGCTCGATGCGCTGCATCTGCTCTGCCAGCATCGCGACGACGTTTCGCTGAAGATGGTCGGGGCCAGCGCGGACAGCGGCACGGGCGAGGCTTTTCGTCAGCAGGCCGAGCGGCTGGGCCTGATCGACTGTGTCGAGTTTTGTCCGGCTATACCGTGGTCCGAAATGCCTGCCGTCATGGCTGAGCCCGATGTCTTTGTCCTGCCGAGTTTTTACGATAGTTTCGGCATTGTGCTCATCGAAGCCATGGCCTGTGGCGTGCCCGTGGTGGCCACGCGCTGCGGGGGGCCCGAAGAGCTGGTCGATGCCGAAGTGGGGCGCTTGGCCGAAGTGGGCGATGCCGCTTCGCTGGCCGCCGCGATAGAAGATGTGCTGGAACACTATGCCAGTTTCGAACCGCATATACTGCGCCGCCGCGCCGAGGCATTCGACTACCGCCAGGTGGCCGAATGCACGTTCGCTCTCTACGAAAGCGTCCTCAAAAAGCGCTAACCAGGCCGCGATCACGCGGCGTCTTTTCAGTGCAAACGCTCATACAGCTGTAGCAGGTGTTCGGCCTGCGTCGCCCAGTGGTAGTGGGCGCGTGCCGCGCGCCGGCCGTTGTCTCCCATCCGCCGTGCCTCGTCCGGATGTTCGCCGAGATAGCGCACGGCCTCTGCGATGCGCGCCTCGTCCTGCGGATCCACGCAGAGTCCGCAGTCGTTCTCTTCGACAATGCGGCGCAGGTTGGGAAAGTCCGAGCAGATGATGGGCAGTCCATAGGCCATATACTCGAATATCTTGGTCAGCTCTTTGCGCAGCGTGTGACGACCGGCGGGAAAAATGGCCAAGCCCGCCGTCCAGCGCTCGCGCAGGTAGTACTCCACTATGCGCTCATGTGCCACGAAGTGGCCCACGCCATCTATGTGCAGGCGTTCGCGGTGGGGCGCTGCCAATAGCTCTAATTGATCCGCTAGCGGCGGGTCGCAGCGTCCGACGAGAAAGACCTCTGCTTCTGGAAGTTGGTGGAGGATGCGCACGTGGTGCATCGCGCCGCGAAACGCCTTAACGTTGCCGGTGTAGAGCAGCCGTGCGCGGCCTAGCTGGGGGCGTCGTGCGAGGTGCTCGTCGTCGACGGCGGGCAGGCGCGCATAGTTTAGCACGGCGCATCCGCGGGGAAAGCGCTCGGCGTAATAGCGCTCGGCCAGCACCTGTTGGAAGGGCCGTGCGGCGGCGCGCTCGAGCAAAGAGAGCGCGCGGGCAACCAGCGAGCGCACGGTGCGGGGGAGGTATTCCCTCTCTAATAAGGCGGTGCTATTGTCCTCGTGGATATCGTAGATCACGCGTTTGCCTAGCAGGCGCAAGAGGAGGGCGGCGGGAATAAACTCGGGGTCGTGGAAGTGGTAGACCCGACCGCGCTGGCGCAGGGCGGTGCGCAAGGCGCGCCACACGCCCAGACTCATGCGCGCCCAGCGTCCCTCGGGACGTTGAAACGCGCATATGCGGACGCCGTCGACCGTTTCGTCGCGCTCGTGTGCGGCGACCAGCACGACGTCGTAGCCGGCCTCGGCCAGCGTTTTGCACTCGCGGTGGAAAATGCGATTGTCAAAGGGCGAGTGCACGGTCGTTATGTGGACGATAGGAGGCATATATTCGACCCAATAATGGGCGATGAACAGACGGTGAATGGATGGTATAGTTGCGCGTAAAAAAGCGGATTCAACCCAGTACAGGCCATTTGCATTTAATATCACAAATGACGAAAATATAAATAGATAAAGAAAAAAACTACGTATTTTAGGTCAATCTGAATTGAAATGTTAGCCACTGTTTTTTGGATCGCCATACTGTGGGTGGTATACGCCTATTTGCTGTATCCGCTGGTGCTGTGGCTGCTGTCGGCGGGCAGGGGAATTGCGCCGTGTGCTCCGCCCGAAGAGTGGCCGTTTATATCGCTGGTCATCGCCGCCCACAACGAAGAGGCGGTGTTAGAGGACAAGTTAGAGAACTCGCTGGCGTTGGACTACCCGCGCGAAAAGGTGCAGATCATCGTCGCATCGGACGGCTCTACGGATGCGACGGAGTCCATAGCCGACTCCTATGGCGAGCGCGGCGTGGTGCTGCAGCGGGTAGAGCAGCGCGGCGGCAAGACGCAGGCGCAAAACGAAGCGGTGCGCCTGGCTGTTGGCGAATTCCTCGTCTTTTCCGATGCCAATAGCATGTACGAGGCGCAGGCGCTCAAGCAGCTCATCCTACCCTTTGCCGATTCCGCCATCGGCTGCGTGTGCGGCGAACTGCGCTACACCAATCCACAGGGCGATGCGGCGGGCAAGGGCGAAGGCGTTTACTGGCGCTACGAGCAGTTTCTCAAGCGGCGCGAGAGCATGCTCTCTTCGGCGCTGGGAGCAAACGGTTCGATTTACGCACTGCGCCGTGAGCTCTTTGAAGAGCTGGACGCCGACATCATCAGCGATTTCATCATGCCGGTGCGCGTGTGGCGGCGCGGCTTTCGGGTGGTCTACGCGCCCAGTGCCATAGCCGAGGAGCGCAGTGGCGGCACCTTTGCTGACGAGTTTCACCGGCGCACGCGCATTATTGCCCGTTCGCTGCGCGGCCTGTGGTCGGAGCGCGGCGTCCTCAATCCCTTTGCACACGGCCTATTCGCCGTGCAGATGTTCTCGCACAAACTGATGCGCTGGATGGTACCGCTGGCGCTGATTGCTGCATTGGTCAGCAGCGCCCTGCTGGTAGATCACGCGCTGTACCGCGCGCTCTTCTTGGCGCAGCTGGCGCTGTACGGATTAGCCCTGCTGGGCCACCTACTGCCCGCCCAGCTCGGTCGGTTTGCCCTATTTTACGTGCCGGCCCATTTTTGCGCTATAAACGCCGGCGCGCTGCTTGGTCTGCTTCGCTTTGTCTGTGGGCGTCGCTACCGCGTTTGGCAACCTACGAGTCGCGGCTAATGTCTCTATTTCAACGCATTGTCCTCCTGCTGCTGGTCGATATAGCCGCCGTCAATATCGCCTCGATCATTTTCGTGTGGATGAAGTTTGCCGGCGGAGCCCTAGAGACCGTTGACCTGAGCTGGCAGCGGCTCTATCCGCAGGCCGAGAGCGGACCGACGTTTTGGTATGCCCTCAGCTATTATTCCGACGTTTTGCCGTTGATTGCCGCCTGCTGGCTGCTGCTGTTCTTCTTCTTTGGCCTGTATCGCCTGCCGCCATCGCATTCGCGCTTTGACGAGGGGCTCGAGGTCTTAAAAGGGGTGACGCTCGGCGTGCTGCTGGCCTTTGTCGCCACCTTTGATCACGGGGACATACGCATAACGCGCTTCCTGATCTTCTTCTATTGGCTGTGCTTGCTGTGTTTTACTGCCGGCGGTCGCGTGCTGGTGCGCAGCTTCGAGCGCCAGCTGCTGCTGCGCGGGATAGGTCGTCGCAAAACGCTCATCGTCGGCAGCGACGCGCGCGGTGCGCGGCTCCTGCACGATTTGCGCATGGTGCCCGACAGCGAGTTCCAAATCGTTGGCTTTGTGCGCGCGGCCGGTGAAGAAGAGCGCGGTGAAGTGGGCGGGCTGCGCGTGCTAGGCCAGGTAGATGATCTGGCGCGCCTGATTGTTGAAGAGCGGATCGAGGTCGTGCTCATTGCGCTGCAGTCGAATTCGCACGAAGAAATACTCGGCATTGTTGCCGCGGCCGAGGGACAGCCCGTCGCCTTTAGCATCACGCCCGATCTCTACGATATCGTCACCGGGCACGTGCGCACGACGCAGATCTACGGCGTGCCGTTGATGGAGCTCAAGCCCGAACTGATGTCGGTATGGGAACAGTCGGTCAAGCGCCTGATCGACATCGGCGTAGCCGTTGGCATTCTGTGCGCGCTATCGCCGCTCTGGCTGCTGGTCATTGCTGTGATCAAGCTGACGTCCAAGGGGCCGGTGCTCTTTCGCCAAGAGCGCGTCGGCGTCGGCGGCAAACCCTTTACGATGTACAAATTTCGCTCGATGCGCATTGATGCAGAGGAGAAGACGGGACCGGTATGGGTGCAGGGCGAGGACCCGCGCGTCACCGGCATAGGCAAGGTCTTGCGCACGCTGCATCTGGACGAAATCCCACAGTGCATCAACTTTCTGCGCGGAGATATGTCGCTAGTTGGTCCGCGGCCAGAGCGCCCATTCTTCGTCGACCAATTTCGCGAGCAAATTCCGCTTTACATGCGTCGGTTCAACGTCAAGCCCGGACTGTTGGGTTGGGCGCAGGCCAAGCACGAATTCGACCTAAACTCCACCGACGTGGTGGGTATTGCGCGCGAGCGTCTCGAGTATGACCTCTACTACATCGAGAACATGTCGCTAAAGCTCGATATCAAAATCATGTTTCAGACGGTCTGGTTCGTGCTGGCTGGCAAGAGCACGCGCTAGTTTAACGGGTTGCGTCTACGCGCACTCTATCGCCCGGCACGCAGTCAACGGCCTCCACCCACATCCCTTCTTCTATGTTTGCCAGCGTGGTGCGCAGCTGGATGGCCGTGCTCTCGTGGTCGCGGTTATAGGCCGAGGCGATGGGCGCACTGTCGCCTGCGGGGCTACGCAGGTGAGCGTCGTGCAAATAGCCGGTGCGCGCCATAATGCAAAAATCCAGTTCGATAGCTCTATCCGATGCCGAGATTACGCGACCTCTTCCCAGCATTGTCGTCACGTCGAGCGTCAGGCGCCATCGATCATCGCCCAAGTGTTCGGCCCGTTCAATCCGATAGTTGCGTCCGCGCGCGGCGGTGCGCATGCGCATACCCGGTGTTGCGCGTTCGAGACCTTCGACGTCGACCGTGCAGGCCGCTTCGTCTACAGCGCATAGGGTGGCGTGCTGCGTGCCGCTGGCCAGCGCGCGATGACGCTCCTCAAAGAATATCGCCGTAGCTGCACAGCTAGCCACTTGGTCACCAACGGCGGCGGCGAGTGTTCCGCGCAGGCGAGTGCCGTCGGCAAAGGTCGTTTCGCCGCCCGCGTTGGGTGCCCAGTAAAGGCGAATGCGCCGGCCCGCGCGCGTTTCCATTGAGACGCCGGCGGCCGTGTCCTGCGCGGCTACGTGCTGCACGCTGGCCAGGTTGCTGGCGCCGATGCGCGGCTCGTAGGCTAGGTCGACGCAGGTCGGCTCGCCGTCGCTGGCGTCGCGCTGCCAGGCCAGGGTGCGGAACGCGTAGGTCGACTCCTCGGGCGTGCCCATGATGGCAGTGGCCCGCGCGCTGTGAACGGCGACGCCCGCACTGGCACTGAGTTGATGAATATCTAACGTCGCTTCGCTATCCATAGTCCATGAACCGCGCCACGCCGCGGAGGTGTCCAGCTGCAGCACGTCGTCCATATAGGCCAACGCGGCGCAGTCGGGATGGGATAGCGCACTCAGATCGCCTCGCTGCACGCGGGTTCCGGCCAAGGTTCCACTGCGCGGCTGCTGTCCGACATCCGTGGAGAATACCGGGCCGCAGCCTCGGCACAGGCGCCAGTGTTCGCGTCCACCCTCTATGCGCATCAGGTCGATTAGTGCAACTCCTTCGCCGTCGGTCTCGACTAGGGCCAACAGGCGGCGCAGCTGCACGCCGAGTCGGTACCACGCGCTCTTTTCTCCATCCCATGCCCAGCGCTCGGCGGCGATATCGAGCACCTGCAGGCCGGGCATTTGCAACACGTGCAGCAGGCGCCCGCGCCCGGCAATGCGACTTTCGCCGACTCCTTCCACAATGCCCCAACCGCTATTGTGCGTGGCCCAGTGCGCTTCCCAGTGCTGGATGCTGGCCCAAGATTGTGGGTAGCCCAAATCGCCGAGAAAGACGCGTTGATGGGCGAAGAGCTGCGTATCCAATAGATCCATGTGGCGATGGCCCGTAGCATCGCCGTAGCACACGCCGACGGCAGCGCGCTCAGGGGCTTCGTCGGTGCGCAGTACGGCCAAACCTACGCCGTCGTGAACGGTGCTGCCGAGGCGTGGATGCGCGCCGGAAACAATGGCGTCACGCATGGAATGCAGCGCGGGGTCGCTGGTGTACTCGGCGGCTCGTTCCAGCGTTTCGCGGCGCATCGAGGCGTGAAAGACGGTCTGCGTTAGTCTTTTGGCCTCGTTCACCTCTTTGCCTAGCTGAGCGGCAGAACCGGGTGCCGATCCGTCGCCAAACTGCAGCCAGGTGCGGCCAATCGCGGCGATTTCTATGGGCGCGCGCGCTACGCGCGCGGCGCGCGGGTCGGCCATTAGCGAGGGAAAGCGATCTTCTGAATAGGCATTGGGATGCAGCTGACGCAGCTGGCGCAGGTGGTATTCCAGGTCAAATAAGCCATCGGTGTGAATGCTGTTGTAGCCGCCCGTCGCTTCGGGTGGCGTGCCGTCGGGAAAGAAGTTATTGACGCCAAAGGTGCGCAGGCGGTCGGGGCCGCGGTCATAGAGCCAGGCGAGCGCATCCTGCCCGTCGTCGCGGTCTAGTGCGCGCAGGAGCACGAGAACGGCCTGACTGACGCGCGGCAGATTGCTGCGCGCGCCGCCGTCTAGGCAACACTGCAATTGGCAGGTGAGCATCTCTTCGACTAGGACGAGCAGATCGTCGGGCCCGTTGGCTTCTATGCCCATCGCCTGAGCGCGTTCAACTAGTTCGCGATCCGCACGCAGGAGCGGCCAAACGGCGTCGTAGGCCAGCGCCAGCGCCTCGCTGATATACGGCACATCGATGCAGTAGCGCAGCATGCCCTTGGCGCCGAGTTGGTCACCCGACCAGTCTGGCTGTCCCCAATTCCACGGCTTTTCTACCCCTTCCGAAGGTCCGTAGCGAAACTGCGGCACGGCGCCCAAGTAGACGATCTCCACGGCGTAGCGCAGTAGCATGAGGGCCAGCGTGCGCGCGGTAGTGGCCTCGAACTGCGCGTGCAGAGCCGCTGTCAGATGGCCGATACCGGCGCCAAAGGCGCGCACCTGGTCGCGCGCGTAGGTAGCCGCGAAGAGAAATATATGCCCGTCCGCGTCGAAATAGCCGTAGCCATCGTCGGGGAAGTCACCAGAGGTAAAATCGCCGTTGGCCAGGTCGTTGCTGGGAAATACCGCGCGGCAGTTGGGACAGGTGGATCGATAGTCGATGGGCGCGTGCGAGCGCAGCCACGGGTAAAAGCCGCCGTGGGCAAAGATTGCCGTGCCGCACTGTGGGCATCCCTGATGCACATTGGCAAAGTGGGCGCGCGGCATTTCGGCATTGGGCAATTGGCGCCAGAGCGCGTCGTCGTCGAGCGAAAGCCAGAAGCGCACCGTCGCTTCGCCAGCCAAAGCCAGTGGCTCTTCCGATAGCGTTTGGCGCGTTTTGTGCGATACGAGCGCATGGCCCAGCGGCCAGCGGCGCGGCCATAGGGTTCCACCGTGCTCGAAGTGCTGTCTCAGCTGATTGAGGGTGCACACTTGGATATGCACTGAAGCGGATGCCCCATTCTGGTGAACGGCGATGCGGCCATCTGCACCGTGCGCGGGCGCGCGCAGGTAGAGGAACCACGCGCCGTCGCGGGCACTGTAGCGCCGATCGAGCAGAGTAAACGGAGCGGTGTCTACGCCGAGCGGCGTGCTGTCCGGCGACTGCACGGGCAGGCGAAAGGTGCGGTCTGCCAGCAGTCGGCGCGGCGACCAAGGAATGGCAAGTGTGTCCATGGCAAAAGGCCTGTTGTGTGCGCGCTGCTAGGCTCCGCGCGGATTGGCGCGCAGCGTTTGAAAGTGTTCGGCTAGTACCTGAGTGCCGTAGCCGAGCGCGCTGCCGACGTTGAGTAAGCGATAGCCCCAGCGCACCTTCTGTTGGATTTCGTCCACGTCTGCTAGGGTTGTCGCCGCCACTATATGGGTGCCCTCCAAGCGCTTAGGCACGTCTTCCATGATCTCCTGTACCTGTGGCGACTGCGTATTGCACATGGTGCCGACGGTGGCCGATAGGTCGAGCGGCCCGACCATGATCACATCGATACCGGGCACCTGCTTGATCTCGTCGAGATTGTCATAGGCCTTTTTGCTCTCCATTTGCACGACGAGCAGCGTCTCTTCGTTGGCCGTCTTGATCACGGTATCCCAGTCGGCGCCGGCAACGCGCGTCCACATTGGCGATAGGCCGCGCTGCCCTTCAGGGGCATAGCGCGCATACTGCACGGCGCGTTCGGCGTCCTCTGCGGTATCGACTTGGGGCACCATAACGGCGACGGCGCCAACGTCGTAGGCCTTTTTGATGAGCGCCGGATCGTTCCAGGCCACGCGGATCATCGGCGCTACGCCGCGCATGCGCGCCAGAACGGGAAGGTAGTCCAGCGACTCCATTCCGTAGGGCATGTGTTCGGTATCCATCCACAGAAAGTCCGGGTCCGTGCTCAGGATGGCTCCGGCCACGTGCGGCGTAAAGGCGGGCAGGCCCGAACCAAAGATAATTTCGCCGTTTTGCAGGCGCTTTTTGAGTGGGTTGGGATACGTCATGGCGTGCTCCCTGCACTGAGGCCGTAGAGGATGAGGCTGCCGAGAATAATTCGATAGATGGAAAAGACATCGGTGCCGTAGCGCTGCAGGAAACGCAGCAGAAAGCCGATGGAGGCGTAGCCGCTAATAGCCGCCGCCACAATGCCGACGCCGATATTGATCAGGCCCTCTTCACCCAGGCCTCCTTCGAGGAGGTCGAGAAATTCGAGCAGGCCGCTGGCGCCGATGGCCGGCAGTCCCAGGAGGAAGGAAAAGCGCGCCGCTTCGCTCCGTTTGAGGCCGATAAATAGCCCGCCCATGATCGTCGATCCGGAGCGCGAACAGCCGGGAATGAGAGCGAGGGCCTGGCACAGGCCTATGCACTGAATCTGCCAGAAACCGAGTTGCTTCATATCGAGGTGGCGCTTGCCCATGCGCTCGGACGCCATCAGCGCGAGGGCCAGTGCAACCAGCGCACTGCCAATGATGTGCAGGCCGCGCGCCTCCGTTTCAATCAGATCTTTAAAACCGAGGCCGAGCACGGCAATGGGCACGGTGCCCGCGGCAATGGAAAAGGCCAGCAGCGTTTCCGGACTGCGCTTGAAGTCGCGGTGGCGCAGGCCATCAAATGCCGCTATGACGAGCATTTTCACATCGCCGGCAAAGTAGGCGAAGACGGCAAAGAGAGTGCCTAACTGGATAACGGCCGAAAAGGCGATGCCGGGGTCGCCCCAGCCGAGGTAATGCGGCACTATGCGCAGATGTGCCGTGCTGCTAATGGGCAGAAATTCGGTGAGGCCCTGAACGACGCCGAGGACGAGTGCTTGCAGCCAAGTCATGAACTATGTCCGTTTAACGTTTGAGCCAAACTAAGTAGGGAAAGGTCCGACGGCAAGTTGGCAAAAGGGCTCGTCTGAGCGGGTCTGTCGATTGATGGAACGAGTCCGATCGACTACTTTACCGTCGTTGATTTTGCTCGTGCAACGGCGGGTGCGACCCGGGGCATATGTCCGGTTATTGCAGAGCGGTCGGCGCCTTCGGCCAGCGAGTGCCACAACGCGCTGCAATGGCTTGATAGCGCCGGTGCCCAGCCGCATGTTATGCTAGTGCCAGCGCGCGCAAGGACATGGAATACGCGGGCGAATTCGGTGCGACGGATCCGCCCTTAGCGAACGATCGCCATATACCTTACTACTGGAGACTACCATGGCAGAAACAGTGACCATTAAAGACGTGCAGACCATTTTGACGCAGCCGGCCGGTTCAAAGCTGGTCATCGTCAAGATTATTACTTCCGACGACGGCCTCTACGGCTTGGGCTGTGCAACCTTTACACAGCGCTTTATGGCGGTCAAGGCGGCCATCGAAGAGCACCTCAAGCCCTTTCTCATCGGACGCGACGTCGACCGCATTGAAGAAATATGGCAGATGTCGATGGTCAACAGCTACTGGCGCAACGGCCCCGTGCTCAACAACGCCATTTCCGGCGTCGATCAGGCGCTATGGGACATCAAGGGCAAGCGCGCCAATATGCCGGTTTACCAGTTGTTGGGCGGCAAGTGCCGCGAGGGCGCCGCCGTTTACGGTCACGCCGGTGGCGGTACGCCAGAAGAAGTCGTCGAGAGCATCCAGAAGTATCAGGAAATGGGCTATCGCTACATCCGCTGTCAGATGGGCGGCTACGGCGGCAAGGC
>JAYOYH010000051.1:0-30902 GCA_038153405.1 Gemmatimonadota bacterium
ATGTCGATGCTGCCGCGCGAGTGCCCCCATCCTCAGTACGACCGGACGAAATACTACGATAGCTACGTGAAGTTCTTTATGTTCGGCGACCGCAGAGATCCCATACCCGAGCACATTCGCCTATTTAATAAAGTCGGTCTGGCCTATGGTTACCTGATTGACAATGCCTATATTGTCGACGTTGAAAACGGTGTAGAGTTTATGCTGACGGCCGTCATCGCCGCCAATGACAACGGCATTTACAACGACGGTCAGTATGAGTATGATGCGGTGAGTTTTCCCTTTCTGGCCAATCTGGGGCGCGTCCTATACGAGCGCGAACGGCTGCGCGAGAAAAGGGTCAAACCGGATCTGCGCGCGTTTTTGTTGCATTAGAGCGGCATGGGGCATCCTCTTATCGGGTGCCTGCCGTGCGAGCGGGAGCCATTCAACACGGAAAGGGAGGATAAGCCCATGGCTAGGAGAGAAAAGGTGCGCGCGGTGCTGGTTGGCTGCGGCGGCATGAGTCGCGCCTGGCTTTCGGCGGCGAGCGAACGCAGCGACTTGGAACTAGTCGGTCTCGTCGATATCGACAAGAAAAATGCGCGCTGGCGCGCCGAAGAGTATCGCTTGGAAAACGCGGAGGTGGGCAGCGATCTCAAGGCCGTGCTGCGCGATGTAAATCCCGACGTGGTCTTTGACGTAACGGTGCCGTCGGCTCATACCGATGTAACCGTTACGGCGCTGCGCCACGGCTGTCACGTGCTGGGCGAAAAGCCGCTGGCCGATTCCATGGCCAATGCGCGGCGTTCGCTGCGCGCGGCGGAAAAGGCCGGTAAAATCTATGCTGTCATTCAGAATCGACGCTATACCCCCCATATTCGTCGCCTGCGCCGCCTGCTAGCCAAAAACCCCCTTGGCCCATTGACGACAGTCAACTGCGATTTCTATATCGGCGCACACTTTGGAGGGTTTCGCGACCGCATGGAGCACGTGCTGCTGCTCGATATGGCGATACACACCTTTGATCAGGCGCGCCTCATTACCGGAGCCGATCCCGTTTCGGTCTACTGTCAGGAGTGGAATCCGGCCGGCTCGTGGTATGACCACGATGCGTCGGCCATCTGCATTTTTGAGATGAGCGATGGGCTGGTTTTCACTTACCGCGGCAGTTGGTGTGCCGAGGGGCTCAATACGAGCTGGGAGTGCGACTGGCGCATCATCGGCACGCGGGGCAGCGCCACGTGGGACGGCGGTGAGGGCATCTGCGCTCAAGCGGTGAAAAAAGGCGGTGGGTTCCACGCGCAGATGCGCGACCTGCCGGTGCCGGTGCTGGCCGCTAGGGATCGGGTCGGCGGGCACGCCGGCCTAATCGACGAGTTTGTCGATTGCGTGCGCCGCGGCCGCGTGCCCGAGACGGTGTGCACGGATAATATAAAGAGTTTGGCGATGGTCTTTGCGGCGATCGAGAGCGCTAAAAGGGGGCGCAAGGTCGCGGTGAAGTACTAGCTCTCGCCGGGTGTGGCGCTCAGCCCACTTGGATGCCCTGCACCTGGAAGACTTCGCGAAGAAAGTGTTCGCCCATGAGGCGGTAGCCCTCGGCGTTGGGATGCAGGTTGTCCGGAAGCAGGTGGGCGAGCTCTTCGCCGAAGAGCTTCAGGCCATCGACGTAGTAGATATGCGCATCGCCGCGCCGCCGGAACGACTCGACGGCTTCCTGCACTTCAATGCGCATGTGCTGTAGCGTTAGGCCCACGGCGTTGGGCGTTTCTTCGCGATCGTGCCCCCAGATGGGCGAACACACGACAAAGGGCGTGTCGGGATGGCCATCGCGGATGGTGGCGATGGTGCCGAGAATAGCCGGTCGAAAGGTGCGCGGTCCGAGGCTAGATCCGCCGTAAATATTGATGCCGATTTTGACGGAGAGAAAGTCGGCCGGCCGGTCGCGGATTAGGCGGGCCATCATGGGGTCGGCGTGGCACTGGCCGCCAAAGCCGAACGACGTCAGGTTGAAGTCCATGCCGCGTGCCACGACGCCCGGCCAGGTAAAGGAGGGCGAGCCGGCCGTGCGGCAGTGGGTGATAGACGAGCCGTAGGTGACCCATTTGCGCCGATGGTCTTCGCTCTTTTCCAACCCGCTGCCCTCGGGAATTTCGATAGAGCGCACGGCCACCGGCATAGCCTGAGAGAGCCACAGTTCGAGCGCGTTGTCGCCGGTGGGCAGGTTGCCAAATTCGGTGGCGGTCTGACCGGCGGCAAAGTCGACGGTGGCGACCAGATCGCCGTTGGCATAGAGGTCGAAGTTGCCCGCTTCGGCTAGCGGTTCGGTGTGCAGCGTGAGGGCTGTGGCATCGCTGGCAAAGCGCATGCGCACGCCGGAGGCCATTTCGGCGCGCCCGGCCAATTCGCTGACGCCCGGCGAATAGAGATCCTGGTCTTCGTGGGGAATGCGCCAGGGCTTGATCCATCCGTCGCCCCGTTCGAGCGAGGCGATGCCGCCCCAGCACAGGCGCGGGTCGTCGGCGGGTATGGTGGGCATGGTATTCGTCCTTTAGCTGCTGTTAGCGGGTTGCAATGGGTGCGCAGCTAATCTAACGCGCCGGCGAGTGCCTGTCATGTTATTCCGTGAACGGGTGGAGCCCCGACCAAACGAGGTCGAGGCTCCGTCCTGGGGCAACGCGGTAATGGACTTCAGCCCGCGTTAACAGAGTGGGGTTTGCCGGAGCGCTGCCACTTCGAAGGCGCGTCCGCTCCGCGCTCACCGCGTGCCAACGGCATGCAGGAGTCGCGACCCCGCTGTCACTGGGGCCATGACAGAAACGGGGCTATCGCGCGCGAAAGCGAAAGCGAGGCGCTCCGATTGAAAAGCGCAACCCCCCTATTCAAACTATATCGGCACTTTCATTAGCAACTTTAACGATTTTAAAATAAAAAACATAAGTCATTTATTAATAAATACTTAAAATGTAAAATTTATGAGTTGTGTTCTGATTTTGCTACAGAGGTATGCCTTTCCAGGCGCAGATTCCCTCTAGTAGACTGGCGCCGAGGCGGCGATAGGCTTGGCGGGTGAAGACCGTATCGCGGCAGGTGGCATAGGGTATTTCCAGCGTTAGACAGGGAATTTGCCACGTTTCCCAAGCGTAGTTGTCGAGGGTGGCTTGCGCATCCCAGCGCGACGGATAGCTCGGCTGGTGCAGCAGGTCGGCATGGACGAGTTCGGTCGGTAGCAAGGGGGCGATGGCTTCGATGGCTTGGCGCGCCGCCTGCAACTGCAGTTCGGGGCGGTTGGCGCGCGGCAGAAAGAAATAGGCGCCATCGGTTTCGCCTGGTCCCGGCGCATGCAGGTCAAGCACAAGGGCAGGGGTGCAGCGCTGCTGCCAACGATGCATATCGCTCTGGATGACGCCGACTTCGTGGCGCATGGGCGGCGTGCTCCAGGCGCGGTTCAGGTCCCAGGGGAAGGGGTCTTTGCCGTAGTCGCCCTCTACGACGCCGTCCATATGGGCCAGCGGCGTGGTCCATATGAGCAACTGTGCGGGGTCGAGGGACTGTGCGGCGCGGCGCAGCAGGCCATCCAGCACCCACGAGCTCGGCATCTCGCCGGCGTGCTGTCGGGCAATGGCGTAGAGACCGGGGACCCCGTCGCCGCGATAATTGTTGGCTAGGCGCGGCAGGGGGTTGCCCCGACTCGTGACGCCGATCAGGTCGAGTTCCCAGTAGCTGCCGCAGGCGGCGCGCGTCATCTCCAAGTCGCCCAGCCCGTAGGGGTAGCAGAAAGCCACTTCAAACGCGTCGTAGCTGGGCTGGATGTGCCAAACGACCTGGTGGCGCCCGTCGTCTAAGATTTCTACTGCGCCCGTTTCAAGGCGCTCCCAGGTGGCGCCGGCCTGGCGCCATACGGGCTGTGCGCGCTGCCAGTTGTGCGCGCCGCCTAAGCAGGAGTCGACGTTGGTCAGGACGATATCTACGGGGCGATCGGAGCACTCGACGAGGCGGAAGTAGAACCACAGCGCCTCGGTACCGCCGTGTGGATCGGCGGCAAAATAGACGATGTCGCGCTCGCTCGTCGAGCGGATATCTATGGCGCAGGCGTTGCCGCCGGGAAATTGAGTTTGCACGTGTAGCGACATGGGCCTTTTTCCTCGGAGTAGTAGCTCGAAAAATAACGCCAATTGGCGTGCTAATGCCAAAGGGAGGATTGCATGGATCTGGTCGAAACCGCCGACGGCTCGCATACGCTTGCTGCGCCCTATCCCGGCGAGCACTACCACTCGACGCACGGTGCGCTGCGCGAGAGCCAGCACGTATTCGTGCGCCACGGCGTGGCCGACCTCGGGCCGCGCGCGCGCATCGGCGTGCTCGAAATGGGATTTGGCACGGGGCTCAACGCCCTGTTGACGCGACTTTTTGCCCTGCAATACCGCCAGCCGATCGACTACGTAGCGGTTGAATCCGAACCGCTCAACGCGGCGGTTGTCGCCCAGCTCAACTATCCGCAAGTCGTCGATGGGGCCGGCGCGCTCTTCGCCGAACTGCACGATCTGACATGGGGTCCGACTGCCCGCTTAGACCCGTTTTTTTCGCTGGAAAAAGTGCACGCGCGCATCGAAGAAGTCGATTTGCATGCGCGCTTTGATGCGGTTTATTACGACGCCTTTGGTCCGGGCTACCAGCCGGAGTTGTGGACGCAAGAGGCTTTCGCGCGCGTCTACGATGTACTCGTGGTCGGGGGTGTCTTGGTTACCTACTGCGCCAAGGGACAGGTCAAACGCGATCTGCGCGCGGTGGGCTTTGCGGTGGAGAGTCTGCCGGGGCCACCCGGCAAGCGCGAGATGACGCGAGCGCGCAAGGTGGCGCAGAATACCTAAAGCTCGAGCAGCATATCGTAGTTGTTGGTGTCGCGCGTCTGGAACTGTCCGCATTCGACAAACCCCATTTTGCGATAGAAATGTTCGGCGCGCGCATTGTCGGCGCGCACGCCGCCCCATAGAACGACGCGTCTACGCCCAAGCCGGTGTGCGGCATTGACCAAATGGGGAAATAGGGCGCTGCCCAGACCGCGCTCTTGGTAGGCATCGGCCACCGAAGGAGCTAGCGTGCAGTCGGTGGCTGGGTCGAGTGTCTGTCCGCGCTCGCGGTAGCGCGCCGCATCGCCGTCTAGCACGCCGAGGCGCAGGATAAAGTAGGCTGCGATGTGCTGCCCATCGAGGGCGAGAAAGCGCAGCGTGTGGCCGTAATCTATATCGAGACAGAATGCGTGTGCCTGCTCGGCGCTAAAGGGATGGGGACCGTAGACGCGGCGCGTGGCTTCGGAGAGGTGGGTAAAGTAGTGGGCGAGGCGTTCGCCGTCGTCGCAGCGGTGCAGCCGCACATTGAGCGCAGTGCCGTCGCGCAGCGCAATGATGCCGTCTAATAAGTGGGGTTGGCGCTGTATATCGCCCTCTTTGAGCTCACTCATGGCGTTTCTCCTTATCTCTGCTAGTGCCGAATCAGTTCATCGTATATGGCCTGTGCTACGCGGACATTGCCGGCGCGATTAAAGTGGCCGTCAATCGGATAGTAGTAGCGCTGTGCATCTTCGCTGCCGTTCATGTAGGTCAATAGGTCGAGCACGGCAATGCCTCGGTCGCGACAGTATTGGGTTAGCAACTGTCCGGGTTTGCGGCTTTTTGACCAGGTGCCAGCTAGGCCATTTTCGACGGCATAGCGCGGGTAGATAACGGCGATAGCAGGGCGTGCTTGGTGTTTCTCGGCCAGCTCGACAAAGTCGTCGATGAGCTCGTGCGTATGCCGCAAAAAGCGCTCTTCGGCTGAGAGCGCGTAGCGCAGACGCGGCGTCCATGCGCGCAGCGCCCAGGCGCGCAGCGCCAGGCTGGACATCAGCGGGGCTAGGTGGTTGTGCAGCTCCATGCGCAGCAGGGCAATCTGTTGATCGTCGTAGGCGAGGCGACCGTCAGCGTCGGCGTGCGAGATGGCATTGGGCAACAGGTCGTTGCCAAGGAAAATGCCCAACAGCATCTGATCGGCTTCCAACTGTGGCGCAACGGTGCGCGCGGCAATGAGTGCCTGCACGGAACTAAAGCCAATCATGGAAAAGTTGTATACTCGCAACTCTTTGCCCGCCTCGGTGCCGATGCGCTCGAGCTGGCCGGTCAGCGTGTGTTCCTCGTCTTGTCCCACGCCGAAAAGCATGGAGTCGCCGAAGATTAACAGCTGCTGTTGGTCACCGTGGCGCGCTTCGATTTCGCGCGTGCGGAAGCCCAGGCTGTTGGTATGGGCCGTATAAGTGTACTCATCGGTGCGGATGGTCTCGCTGGCGTGCGGGGTCAGCGCATAGCCAAAGAGCGAGCTGTGTGGATGGTCGGTAGCGGGGATGATCAGTGAGTTGAGCAGGCGTTCAAACGCCAGTTGGAGAAAGGCCTCATCGTCGGCGTAGGCGACAAAGCGCGCGCGCGCGTATCCCTCGACCAGTGCCAGGGGAGCGATCAAACAGACCAAGATGAAAAGGGCGTTGCGCCGCATGGGTTTCTCTGTGCGAGTCCTAGGTTGAGTCCGTTGCTTGACAGTGCAGGGGCGCTCAATAGATTGCAGAAGGCGCGTAGGGAAATATAGCGGGTGACGCAGGGTTGTGCACGGATGCGCGCGGCGCATTGGACAGTGACTAACGCAGAGGACGGTTTGTATGAATGCGGCCATAAACCGAGGAGTGATTATGGGAGCATTGTGGCTGGCGCTGATGGCGCCGCCGCTGCTGGCCCAGGTCAATATCGAACACTACCGGGGCAAAGAAGGCGTGACGGGTGGAGCGCGCCTATCGCTGCAATCCGATATCGGCAACGTCGACGTCGTCAAAAGCGATGGGGCCGGCAATGTAACGGTCAATACGGCAACCGGTACCTATTTGGCCGTATTCAAAGGAGGCATTGGCTTTCTCGGCGGCAAGCGCTTTGCCAATAGCGGGGTTTTACACCTGCGCTATACGCACGCGCAAAACGCGCGCTGGCAGCCAGAGACCTTTGTTCAGGGCGACTATGCCAAATCGCGCCGTCTCAATCGGCGCTTGCTGTGGGGAGCGGGCATGCGCAGGGTTTGGCGCGCCGACAAGGCGATGGCTTTTTATCTGGGCTCTTCGCTGATGTGGGAACGCGAAAATCTCAACCTATTGGCGGGCGATATACACGCGGTGAACACCTCTGTCTGGCGCTCGAGCACCTACCTAAATGCACACTTTAACCGGCGCATTCAGCTGTCGTTGACGGCGTATTACCAGTTCGCACTCGACGACGTAGAGGATGTGCGCCTTCTCGGCACCAGCGAGTTAACTACGCCACTCGTCGGTCCGCTCAGCCAGACGACGGCAATAGACTTTCGCTCGGACTCGGACCCGCCGCAGGGTGTCAAAAAGACCGATGTGAAGCTGTCGACTAGTTTTGGCGTCAAATTTTAAATGCGCGCGCAATAACTGCGTCGCACCCAGCAACGCTCTTTTGCAAAGGAGGAGAGATCATGGGGATAAACAACTATCCAATAGGTATTGGCTTTCTTACGCAGGTTACTCCTGAGCGCATGCGCTATATGGCGCAGATGGGCGCTGAGCATGTCGTGACTTCACTGCCCGGCGGAGGACGCAATCGCAACGGCGATATTTGGACTTTTGAAGGCATGCTGGCACAGCGTAAAGAGGTCGAAAGCTATGGGCTCAGCCTATCGGTCTACGAGGGGATTCCAGTGCCGCAGCGAGTTAAGCTGGGTGAGGAGGGCCGCGACGAGGATATCGAAAACTACTGCGAGTCAATTCGCAATATGGGTCGGGCGGGCATACCGATTCTCTGCTATAACTGGATGGTGGGCTTTGGCTGGCTGCGCACGGATTTTACGACGCCGGCGCGCGGCGGGGCGGTGGTGACGACCTATCGCCACGCCGATTTTGAGCGCGGTGGACTGACGCCGCTGGGCGAGGTGCCCGAAGCGCAGCTGTGGGACAGTCTGGCCTATTTCCTTAAGGCCGTGGTGCCCGTCGCCGAGGAGTCGGGTGTCAAACTGGCCATGCATCCGGACGACCCGCCGCGCTCGCCGGTGCGCGGCATTGGACGCATTATGACAAGCCCAGAAAATTTCCAGCGCATGCTCGATATGGTGGATAGCCCGGCCAATGGCCTGACCTATTGTCAGGGATGTTTTACGGAAATGAATATCGACAACCCGACCTGGATTCGCCGCTTTGCCGAGCAGGGTCGCCTGCACTTTGCGCACTATCGCAATATCAACAAGGGCGGCCACGCCGATGAGTTTTCCGAGACCTTCCACGACGAAGAAGGTGAGGCGGATATGTATGAGGCGATGAAAACCTATATCGAAGTCGGTTTCGACGGACCGATGCGGCCGGACCACGCACCGACCATGGAGGGCGAAAACAACGACCACCCCGGCTACGCTTTACAGGGTCGCTTGATGGCCGTCGGCTATATGAAGGGGTTGATGGAGGCGATCGTAAAATCGCGCCGATAGGTGTTGCAGAGGAGGGCGGCGGATGTCAACAGCGCTCCCACCGCCCTCTTCTGCGCCACGGTTGCCCTACTCGCGCCGCGGCGTGACTACCGTCACGCCGTCGTCTTCAATGAGCGGGCGGTTGTATATGTAGGGTGGCTCGAGCACGGCCTGCTGTGCCTCCGTCAGCTCGGATACCCATTCTGGCTGGCTCGTTTGGTAGGTGCCGCCGGCAAAGTGCAGGTATTTGGGACTGTAGCGGTAGAGCAACGAACGGCGCTCGTGTTCGGCCGTCCACGGCAGCGTGCCGTGCAGCGTGGCCTCGTTGAAGATGACCATATCGCCTGCTTTACAGGGCACGTTGTAGACCACTTCGCGGTGTTCGTCCCAAGTTCGTATGGCCTCTGGACAGGAAAAGTTGGCCTTATGGCTACCGGGTATGCAGGCAAAACCGCCGTCTCCCTCGTTGACATCGGTAAGCTGAAACTGGCAAACGATCATCCCGCAGCGCATGACGCCGTTGGCGTATTGGTAGTACTGCGAGCCGTCAAAGACGCGACTCGTCGAACCGTGCAAGATAAGCCCTTCGGTACCCTTGCCACCGGTCAGCATAAAGGGCGCGTGGTCCATTTTCCAGCCGCGCCCAAAAAAAGTATTCAAATAGGGTATCAGCTTTCTGTGCGCTAGCAGATTGCGGAAGGGCTGGCAGTGCGGCTTGTCCCATTGTAGCATGCCAGTGAACATGCCGCGGCGTAGGGGGCCGTGGGTGCTGCCGTGCGGTGCGTGGTTGGGGTCGTCGCGGCGCTGGTCCCAGTTGGCGTCAAACGCATTGTTGAGCGCGCCGATCTCTTCGGCGCTGAGAAAGTTGGGAATCTTGAGAAAGCCCTGTAAATCAAAGAGAAATTTTTCCGTATCGTTCATGCCTATGGCCTCGCGTTTTGGATGCACAATGGGTGAGTGAGCGGCTAAAGTAGGCCGCCCGATGAACGCGCGCAACGGTCGGGATAGAAGAGAGCCGTTGGCTTGTTGAACGTGCGGTCAACTGCAGGCCCGACGCCTTATAGTCTGCCTAGTCCCACTCCAAAAACCAGCGCAGTTCCTCTATAGTTGTCGCATGTTGATAGGTGGGATCGCTCAGTTCGAGCTTAAAGCGCTCTGCTGCAACGGCATCTCCAGCGCGGCGAAACTCGGCCCAGTCGCGGTAGCTCAGCGCTTTGATATTGCGTGTTTGTCGCAGGAATTCAAAGAGAGGATCAAACCACTGGCGCCATAGCTCGTCGCCGCTTTTGGGCGTTTTGCTCAGGGGAGTCGCCGCCTCCAAGAGGACGGGATAACTGCGTGCGGCCGCTGCGGCGACAAAGGCGTGCGTCGTGCGCCGTTTAAATTCGGCTGGCGTGTAAACGTCAATCGACCACCAGTCGACGTATTCGTCACCTGGGTAGAGCGCCATGTACTCATCGTGCCCATCCGCGGCTATCGACCAGACTAAGGCGATATGCTGGAGGTCCCAGCGGTTGCGCAGCGTCTGCGCCAGGCGCTGCCAGGCGCGTCGATAGGTTTCGGGATCGTAGTCGTTCCACGGGTTGTTGCACTCCGGTCCAATGCGCAAAAAAACGGGCCGGCCAAGCTGAGTTAGGCCGAAGCACAGCGCGTCAATGGCCTCGTCGAGCCGTCCATCGGCCACGGCCTGCGCATAGGACTGACCAGCGCCGGCCATGCCCAGGTCGATCTGCAGTAACAGGTAGTGTTCATGGCGGAAGAGCAGGTCGCGCAGGGGCATGTGCCAGTCGTAGGGTAGTGTCGCCAGGTCGTAGGCCACCTCATAGTAGGCCGGCCGGGTTCGTTCCAAGCTGCTGCGGTCGGCAAATGGATCAAAGTCTATGCCCGTTCCGAACAGAATGCGTTCGCCGCGCGGTTCTAGCCGCTGTAAAAAATCGCTGCGCGAAGCAAAAGAAGAAAACCCATCAGTCGAAGAGGAACCGTCCGTTGGGAGATAGGCGGGTGTACAGCCCCAATAGGGCAGCAGCAGAAGGAATATGTATACGGACCTCATGCACTAAAGTTACGCTATCGGCTCCACTCGATCCAGCGGCTCAGAAGCGCTCGCCGGCCGCGCGTAGAGCACCGAGCGCATCAAGGGTGACGAAGATATTGCCGCGTGCCCGATGCGTGCCGCCCCAGTTGACCAGCGAATCGCCTTCTTTCTGCGAGCGACCGGTTCGGTAGTACTTGCGTTCGGCGGGAAAAGTGCCATCGGCGAGCTGCTTGCTCTTTAGCAACTGGACAGCCGGTATACAACGCGGGTCGGTGGCGCAATCTATTTCGCCCAAGACCTTGATCGCGAAGAGCACGTCGGCGTGTTCGTAGCACGGGTAGTGCAGCGAGACGAAATCCGCGCTGAGTGGAGTTGATAGATCGGATTTACAGTATGCATTGCGCGCTAGTACACTGTCGACTAGGCGCTCGGCTGCCGCGCTGGCTGTCGAGCAATCGCGCTGCTGGCCGTGCAGGTAGAGACCGCGCACGGCGCTTAGTGCCTGGGCGAAAGAAGCGGGCGTCTCGAGGGGACGCCACTGTTCGGCCCAGGAAATTAAGCGCGCTGCCAGCGCATCGGCGCGCTCATCGGCCAACTGCAAAAAGTGCAGATAGTGTAGCGCATGACCTTCTATGCTGCCGCTCGTAGGCTGTTCGCGCTGCGGGCTGAGTAGCCACGAGCAGACCTGTTCGCGCAGGGATGGCAGGCGTTGATCGCTAACGGCGCAGCCCAGATCGGCCAGCAGGTGCAGCACCCAATGCGCACCGCGCCAGCGCGCATGGGCAGGTCCGGCGATGCAGCCATCGCGCCACTCGGCCAATAGCGTCGAGACCAGAGGCGACGCCGCCACATCGTCGCGGACGATGCGCATTTCGCGCGATTCGAGAGGGCGCTGGTAGACGTTGCGCAAGATTTTGTAGCGCACGTGCGGTTCTTCCAACTCGGCCAACTGTCGCGCGATGTGTTTGATCGAATCGAGCATGGTCTATATTGAGCAAAAGTGCAGGTAATACGCCTGTCGAATGATGGCACATCTGGGGTCGGAGAGGCTGGTGCTTCAGGGCGTGGGCGAACGGACAATGGCGGCAGGAAAATTTCTAACTATCTGTATTTGGATGAAGCGCCGTGTAAACCGCCCCCTGAATATCTTCTACCGTGTAGGGCTTATCTAAGAAAACGTCTATTTTCCCCTCATCCATATACTGCTCAACGCGCTCGACGCGATAGCCCGTGCAGAGAACGACAGCCAGGTCGGGACGCAGTGCTCGCATGCTGTCAATGAGTTGGATGCCGGTTAGTTGGGGCATTGTGTAGTCGGTTACGAGCACGTCAACGCCTGCGGGGTCCTTGGTAAATTCTTCCAGCGCTATCTGCGGGTCGTTAAAGGTGATAACCGTGTAACCCGCATGCTCTAACATATGACGGCCGAGCATAGTCAAGTTGGTTTCGTCATCGACGACCATCACGGTGCCCTTATCTTGATAAGATATCTTGGTTCTCTCCGCGTCCTCTGTGCTCTCCGTCAGAATAGCTGGTATGTAGATCTGGAACTCCGTGCCCTTGCCCAATTCGCTATCGAGCTCAATGACGGCGTCCCACTGATTAATAATGCCGTGCACTACTGCTAAGCCTAAGCCGGTGCCTTTGTCGGATTCTTTGGTGGTAAAATAGGGTTCGAAAAGGCGCTCTCTCGTCTCTTCGTCCATCCCAGTACCGGTATCGCTAACGGTCAGCCCGATGCCACTGGGCCCGTTGAGCTTTTGTTGGGATACTTCCTCAGAAAGCTGTTTCACTTTGATAGTGAGCACGCCACCGTTTTCCTCCATGGCATGCGAGGCATTAGTGCACAGGTTCATAATGAGCTGGTGGATGTGCGAGGCGTTGGCGACAATGCTGCCTGCGTGGTCGTCAATTTCTTGGCGTATCTCTATCGTGCTGGGCAGCGACGCGCGCACGAGTTTGAGCGCTTCTTTGATGATGGGAACGACGTTTATCGGCGCCGACTCTTGCGACTGCTTGCGACTAAACGTGAGAATCTGCTGCACAAGCTGTCGCGCCTGATCTCCGGCTTTGAGCGAGGTCTGCAGCGCCTCTTTGGTTTTTTCGGGGTTGTCGACAAAGAGCGTGGCTAGTTCCGCATAGCCGAGGATGACGGTCAGCAGATTGTTAAAGTCGTGGGCGATGCCGCCGGCCAGCGTCCCCATCGCCTCCATTTTCTGCGCCTGTATAAACATTTTCTGGAGCTCGGCATTTTCCGCTTTGGAGCGCTCTGTCTCCTCGATCTGTAGCTGCAGGTCGATGTTGCTCTGTTCCAATTCGGCTGTGCGCTGCGCAACGCGCGATTCGAGATCTTGGTTTACCCTGTGCAGCTCTGCCTCTTTGTGCACCGTTGACGATTTATAAGCCAATAGTTTCCACAGGCCATATCCAATGAGCAATAAGAAAAAGAGCGCCCCTGTTAAAAGGCTCATTTCAACAGGAGCGCTATTTAGGAAGCGTTTTGATGCCAGGTAGTAATATTCGCCTGAAGCAGGTTGCCTATTTTCATTTGCGGGAAAAATAGCCGAAGCACCTTTAGTCGCTTGGAATGTCCATGGCGTTACGCGTTTAAAGGACCAGGCGACGTTGTCTTGGATCAGCTGGCCCTTGTCGGACTGCTGCATTTCGTTCCAAACGTCGGTATATTTTGTGCGGAAACTTAGGTCTGTTGCTGCTGTGGATGAAGTTGACCCAAACAGAGTGTGCGTGTTGATGCCGTTGGCATCGATAAGCAGATAGAACCCTGGGTCTAAGCTCTTTTCGTATTTATCTGTTAATAAATCACTTAGCGCATAATCTAGGACTAACAGGCCCTGTAGTGACGAAGCGTCGTAACCATGTAGCGGTGAAGTGGCACTCAATACGGGTTCGTTTGAGCGATTGGTTGGAGAAAACGGCACGCCAGTGATGATGGGCGAAATATGCACAGAATTTTTGGGCAGAGTTATGCCCTTTTTGAAGAGATCGCTTTGCGATAGATCTTCCAGTTGATCTTTGGCAGAAATGACGATGTCGCCGTCTATGAGCTGCACGCGCAGTCGCTCCAGACCATCGGTGTCAATAAGGCGAATCTGGTAAGCCTGAAGAGCCTTCAAAGCAGCAGCAATCTCTTTAAATGCCGCCGATTCGGATAGCCGTTGGTCATCTACAAAGCTGATATCTTTAAATTCGTGGTCTTTCGCAAGAAGAGCCATTTCCCTGGGTAAGGATTTGAATAAATAATCGAGGGATATAGACCGCTCATCGAGCTGCCTGGCGTAGGCGAGCAGCTGTTTAGCTTGGAGTTCGGCCGATCGAAGATGCGATATATACCAAACTGCACCATAAAATGCCAAGCAAAAAAGGGCAAAAAAAGCTATGAAACGCCCCATGAAACTATGCACAGTGTATATCTTGTCAGCCATTAAGTTCCGAATTGTTAAATCTGAAACGGCCACATTCTGAATTTGTAAAGCTTCGTGTCTTGCCAAGTATAATGATTTAAGTGCCTCAAATAGTCAAGTCTTGATTGGTTGGTGTAGGGAACCGGACCGGCTATATTGGAAGCTAGGAGAGTATGCTGCCATGGAATACGATATTCTGGTTGAGGTCGAAGAGGCGATTTATTCGTTTGAACCGGCCGACAACGGCGCCGGCCCACTGTGGTGCCATGGATCAACTATTGTTGCGCGCTGGCGCGACCGAGTGTATGTAGTCGCGTTGGAAACGCTGGAAGGTCAGGTGCCGCTCAACAACTGTCGCTGGGTGCTCTACTGCCGCGATGAAGGTGGCTGGCAGCGCGTCTATACGGACGACAGCGGTCGCACCCGCGAGCCATCGCCGCTCGCATTATTGGGCGATGGTCAACTCGTCGTATCGGCCAATCCGACGCTAACCCAAGGAGATGCCTACAGCGGGCCAGCCCGGCCGACGGCCTTTGTTTTTGATGCCGACAATCCGCTATCGGGTCAGCGCGTTGAGCAACCTATTTGGCTGGGCGAGCCGGCCTTTAGCGAGCACTCCTACCGCACGGTCGTGTCCGATGCCGGTGCGGGTCAAGTGCTCTACATGCAGAATGTGGGTTATGAATCGGCGCATATGTCGCTGCGCGATAGGGGGGGCAGTTGGCGTGGTATCGGACAAATCTTTTGGCCGGGCGGCGACGAATACGAAGACCCCCAGCCGCTGCGCCTGTGCTATCCCAACGTCGCCTTGCGCGAGGGCAGCGCGCATTTTCTGGGCGTGGGCGATATCGTCGAGCCGGTGGCGGTCTGGCGCGAGGAAAAGCTTCGCCAGAGCGGCCGCCAGTGGGACTACGTGTTTCGCCGCCTGTTTTATGCGACGACGCCGGACATTGCCAATGCGTCCTTTGGTCAGTGGGTTGAATTGGTCAACTTAGATGCAACGGCTGGAGCTGTTCGCAGCGGTGACATCTACGTCGACGATTCCGGGCTGGTGCACGTGTTGTGGAGCCAGACCAATACCGATGTGCGCCTGCGCGCGGCGTTTTTTCCCGACGTCGAAATCGAACATGTGCTCTACTACGCGACGCTGCGCGATGGGCACGTTGTCGATAAGATCGCGCTGTGCCGTGCCCGAGAGGGCGAGGATGCCGTGCCTCAGATGGCGCGTTTTCATCAGACTCCGCAGGGTCGCCTGCTGGTACTGGCCCCATTGGGCCAGCAGATGTGCTTAGCCGAGTTGAGTGGGCAGGAGCCGGTCTGGCATGCGGTCTCCCTCAGTGCGCCCTTTGTCGGCACGTTCCTAACGGCAACCGGACGCGCTGGCAGTGCGCCGTCCGAATACATAGATATTGTCGGCACTCTATCCGGGCAGGGACAGACGCTGAACTACGCCCGAGTACGGGTAGAGTAAATCCACTAGATCGCTAACGAGTTTAGGTCCAGCGGGCTGCTTTGTAGACGGCGTGCAGGATATCGAGATTTTTTACTTCTAATTCCAGCGGCATCGGTACCGGTCCTTTGCCCAGCAATGCCTTTATAATGGCCTGACCTACCGGGTGCATATCGCCCCTGTCGTGGCGCGACATATTGACGGTATAGACGCGCTTTTTGGGAGCGCCCCTGCCGCTGTTGCCCGTATAGAAGTGCTCAATTTCATGCACGTCGCCAAAGGACGTGTACGTAAAGCGCAGGCCGCCTTTGGTGCCGTAGATACTAGTCTGGTGCGGCACCTCGTGGTGGGCATTGCTGGCGCGTTCCCAGAAGTACTTCAGCCCGTTTTCAAAGGAGAGCAGCGCGCCGCCGTGCTCTTCGACGGTAAAGGTCTTGGTGCCGGACGGCACCCGGTCTAGTCCATTGACGCAAAATGCTTCGCAGCGCTTGAATGCGGGCTCGCCGAGCACGCCTAAATGAAACGATAGGTCGTAGACGCCCCAGTCGTAGAGCGGGCCGCCGCCGGCCATATCGCGGTCCAAAAACCACTTGGCTGTTGGGTGGTATTCGATGCCTGGGCGTCCCTGGCGCGATATGGCGCGGTGGTGCACGAAGTATACCTGCCCGATTTTGTCCGCGTCGATCAGCTTTTTCACATAGGGGAACTTGGGCTGCAGGCGCGCGTGGCGGCAGGAACAGCCGGTGACCATTAGTTCGGGGTGCTTTTGGGCCTCTTTGAGCAGGCGGCGCGCTTCGGCCGGCGTGCGGGTCAGCGGCTTTTCCATTATCAGGTGTTTTTTTGCGCGGAGCACGTCGATGCCGATCTGACAGTGCAGGCCGGGTGGGGTGCATACGACCACGGCGTCGACGTGGGGGTCGCGGAGCAGTTCCCTGTAATCGGTCGTCCGGTGTGCGATGTTATATTCGGTGCCCAGCGCCTGCAGTGCCTTCTCGCTTACGTCGGCTAATGCGCGTATTTCAGTGCGTCGGTCGGCGTCGAAGTTGCGCATATGGGCGTTGGCAATCATGCCGCCACCGATAAAGCCAAGCTGAATTTTCTTTGCCATATCACTGGCTCCCCTTAGCTGAGACTGAGCTCGCTCAAATAAATGGTGGAAGGCGGTAGACCCGAACCGCTGCCTTCGTGACTCGAATAATACGAGAGTAGGGCGCGCCTATCGTCGAGGGCGACAAAGCCGGGGTAGGAGGTGTCGCCGCCGCTGGGCAAGGTGCCAACTTCGCGCAGCTGCCCGTCGACTAGCCAGTAGAGCGCGGTGTGCGGTCGCTGTGGGTCGACGCTATTGCGACCGCCGACTAGGTAGTACGCGCCCCATTTGACCAGCAGCGGACCGCCGACGTTGCGGTCGAGGTCACTGCGCGTCCATTCGGCATAGGGCGGACGCGATCGGCAAAGGCGCGCCGGCCGTGCGTCGGCTCCGCGCGCCAGCGCTACGCACTGTCCATCTTCTTCGAAGAGGAAGGCGGTCTCGTCACCGTACTCTTCCGTGAATAGGGTGCAGTAGCTCCACACCAGGCCATTGACACTCTCCAACATGGCGCCTTCGATTTGGGTCCGGTCCGTGCGCTCTTCCTCGCCGTCGGTATAGCCTTTGCGCCGCCGGCCGCACAGATAGGCTCGGTCGCCGTGCGCGGCTGCACGCCAAATATAGTGGCCGTAGGTTCCCTCCAATTGCACCGGGCCGTGCCAGTGGGCGCCGTCGTCGCTGTAGGCGGCAAAGCCGAGGTGGTCGTTGAGCGTGCGCGCTCGCCCCTCGGGTGGAATGGCCCACGTGCCGCTGTAGACGAAGAGGCGGTTTTTAAAAACGAGCAGATGCGGGTCGCGCACGTCGCGCGGTGCCGCGTCAAAGACCAAGGATTCGGTCCATGTTGCGCCGTGGTCGTTGCTGCGCAGGACGACGATCTGCGAACTGGAGAAGAGCATGTGGCCGTCGGGACAGCGGCGATAGGTCAGGTAGAGCGCACCGTTAAAGGCGCACAGATCGGTAAAGGCGTTATGGTTGCCATCGTCGACTAGCGCGCGCGGCGTGCCAATATGTAGCGTGGGCAAGGCGAATTCCTTGGCAAGGGGCTTATATGGAGGGCACTACATGTATTTCTTGCGCTCGGCCAGCACGCCGATAGCCATAAACGAGGCCAATACAACGACGGTTACATACTGGTCGCCAAAGTAGCGCAGCAATTGGGCGACTGAAGGCGTAATCAGTACGGTGAGCATGCCGTAGCCAAACGAGCACAGCAGCACGAAAATGAGCGTGCGCACGATAAAGGGATAAGAGCGAATACGGCGCTTGACGGCGGCGTTGATTTCGTCGCCGTAGATTACCAGCAGGGCCGTGGTAAAGGCGGTGGCAATGGCCAGCACGTGCGCGCGCACCCAACCGGCCGGCATGAGGGCGAGTTCTTTGAGAAAGGCGATGGGATCCATGCAGTTTCCGCGTAGTCAAACAAGGGGACGGGGTGAATCCAAAACTAAGGGGACGGTCGGAGAAATGCCAGCGCGTTGTGGTACTCGAGTATGGGCTAAATGCGGCGGAAGGTCGCCAGCACGTCGTTTTGGCTGAGAATGCCCAACAGGTGGCCGTGGTCCACTTCGTCGAGCACCGGCAGATAACTGGCGTCGGGGTGCTGGCGAAACATTTCGAGCACTTCAAAGAGCGTCTGCTGTGGAAAGGCGACCAGTTTGAGCGGGCGCACTAGGTCGGCAGCAATAACTAGGTTGGACAGTTGGGGGTCGACGAGAATATCGCGGACGTCTTCGTAAGCGATGACGCCTTCAAAGCGCCCCTCTTCATCGACAACGGGAAAGCGATCGTAGCGACTGTGAGCGATAAGGCGCAGCAATTCGTTGAAGTGCGTCGTGGTGTGAACGGTATCAACGCTCTTGCGCATAACGTGCTCGACGAGGATATCGCCAGCGTGGTCTAGTTGGTGCCCCTGCGGCACGCCTAGCGATTGGCGGAAATGGGTGACGACGTGGTGCAGACTCTCAAAGGCGCCGGTTGGTGCTCGGCGCGCCAGCAGAGTAAGCACGGGCACCTCGCCGGCCTGGACCAAGCCAAAGCGCACGGCAACCGGTCCGCCGAGCTCAAAGATGACGACGGCACCCAAAACTACTGTTTGCAGCATTTGTCCCGGTCCCGGCCAGACTTCGGCCAGCGCCGAGGACAGGCCAATAGCCACGCCGGCTTGGGCCAGCATGGTGGGGCCGGTCCACCGCTCATGACGGTCGCTGAATTGGCCCCAGCGCGCACCGAAACGGCAGCCGAGCAGTTTACCCGCCGTGCGCATCAGCACGTAAGCTGCGCCCACCAAACCTATGTCGGCTAGCATTTCGATGTGCAAGTTGGCACCCGCCAGAGCGAAGAACAGCACGTAAAGGGGATAGTCTAGTTGGCGGATGGCCGCCAGCAGATCGCCGTCTCGGGTCGAGGCATTCGCCAGCACGGCGCCGCAGGTAAAGGTGCCGAGCATGGCATCGACCTGCATCAGGTCGCACAGGGCAGTCACGCCAATGGCGCCGCCGAGAATGAGCAGCTGCTGCTCGCTGGTCGTGCGCAGGCGCTCGGCCCAAATGCTCATAAAGAAACCGCTCAGTGCGCCTATTGCCGGCGGCAACAGCAGGCTGTAGGCCAGCGAACCCATACCGTTTTCCGGAGTGAGGAAAGCGAAGACGGCTGCGTTGAACAGCAGCACGCAGATCAGGTTGTCCAGGCCGATGAGCGTGCGCACGACGTCCGTCACGGGGCCGGCTGATTCGTATTCGCGTATGACGAGCAGCGTTGCCGCTGGTGCGGTGGCCATGGCAATGATACCCAGAAATAGGCCTGCGCGCAGCGGATCGATCTGCGTCAGGTCGCCGAAGAAGAAATGCAGGGCGGCGGTAGAGGCAAAAACTAGGGTGAAGGTCGCGCTGAGTTCGCAGAGCGAAAGAACGGCGATGCGGTGGTGCCAGCGCCGCAGCTGCTCGCCCTGAAAGTGCATGCCGATAGCCAGCATGATGAGCGTCAGGGCGATGTGCGAGACGGGCTCCAGGCGCTCGAGATCAGCGTGGTCGAGCAGCGATGGATAGCTGAGCAGGTGTGATAGCGAGGGGCCGGCAAACAAGCCTATCAGCAGATAGCCGGTGACGCGCGGCAAGTGCCATTGAAATACTTGGCGACCGGCCAGCAGCGCCAGCCAGAATAGAATGGCGGCTGCGGCAAAAGTATACACGGAAGCATCCACGCGTGTGCGCTCGTCAATCCATCGGGTAGAGGCTACAGCCTCCGTCCACGACTAGCGTCGTGCCCGTGGCATAGGCAGCCATATCTGAGCAGAGATAGAGGAAGGCATTTGCAACGGTCTCGGGGGGCTGCATATAGCCGAGGGGAATGGCTTTCTGTGCGCGCGCTTTGTAGGATGGGTCGGTGTCCCACTGGCGCTTAGCTAGACCCACGGCGACGATGCCGGGCGCTACGGCATTGGCGCGGATTCCGTGCGTGACCAACTCGCGCGCATAGCCGCGCATCATCGCCTTGACGCCGGCTTTGCTGGTGGTGTAGGGCGTAATTTCCGGCCAGGGCACATCCTGCACCCACGAAGTCGTAAAGATGAGGTGTCCGCCGTGCCGTGCGTCAATCCAGCGTCTGCTGGCCTCTTGGGCAAGGACGAAGGATGCGCGCAGGTTGACGTCGATAAGCTGGTCGAATTGCGCTAGGGGGTACTGATCTACCGGGTGGGCGTCGACCATGCCGGCGTGGCAGCATACCACGTCGGGCAGATCCCACAGTGCGGCGAGCGCATCGAGGGCGTGAGCTACCTCTGTCGGGTCGGAGGCGTTGGCGCGAAAATAGGCGGCGCGCTGACCGGTGGGATCGATCTCGGCCAGCACCGGCTGTGCCTCCGCTTCGCCGATGACGTCGTTGATGGCTACGCGCGCATTATGCGCTACCAACTGGCGCGCGATGACGCGGCCGATGGCGCCGCCGCCGCCGCTGATAAAGACGATGCGATCCTGCAGGTCGAGCAGATCCATTATCGGCTACTTCCCAATGAGGCAAAGGCTATTTGCGTGGCGCCTTAGATAGGGACAAAGATTCGATTTGTCAATTGAGGTAAGCCCTAGCGCAGTCCGAGCCAGTGCAGCACGGCCAGTAGGCTGATCGGACTCCACAGCGTCGAGCCGATGAGAATGCCGCCCAAGAGGTCGGGGCGTGCATCAAAGCGCGTCGTTAGCACCAGCGCGTTGATGGCTGTGGGCAGACAGGAGCAGATGAGTAGGACCTCGCGCACCGCGCCCTGTGCCCCGATGGCCCAGGTAAGGGCGATTCCCATAAGTGGGCCGAGGACGATTTTGGCAGCGATAGCGCCGCCTAATACCGCAGTTTGTCCGCGGTCAACTCGTATGCGACCGACCTGCACGCCGAGCAGCACTATGGCGAGGATGGGACCGGCCTTGCCGATTAGATCGGCTGTGTTCAGAACGGATTCCGCAATGGCAATGCCCTGAGCATTAAGGGCAATAGCCAGCACAGCCGTATAAATGAGCGGTAATTTAAATATGCTCGTGAGGGCCTGCAGCGGCCGTTGGCGGCCGCCGGCGGCGATGTATACGCCGAGCGAAGAGGCGAAAACGTTGCCGTAGACAAAGAGGAGCATGGCGATGGCCAGCGCTTCGTCGCCTAGCGCAAAGAGCACGACGGGTACGCCGTAAGACGCTACGTTGACCGTGGGCAGGGAGAGCGTGACGGCGCTGCGCGTCGCTTTATCCCAAGACAGTGCGCGCGCCAGCAGCCAGATGATCGGTATGCTGCACGCGTACATGCCCCCCTGCCAAGCCAGCACTTGAACGGCGGCTATGCCGGTAATGGGATGGCGCACTAGGGCGGAAAAGAGCAGAAACGGCAGGCATATGTAGATGGCGACATCGGCCAGGGACTCGGCGTCAACGCGCCGTCGACGCCCGAGGGCGTATCCGCAGCCGATCAGCGTGAAGAGTGGGGCGATGACGTCTAGCAGGAATACCATCAGGGCAGTAGGTCGTCCATGGCACCTTCGATAGCGATGGCGCGCACGGGCGTGCCGTCGCCCCCTTCTACTTTCAGCGGCAGCGCGGTAAAGAACACGCGCTCCGATCGTATGGCATTGAGATTGGTTAGCCCTTCGATAATGACAATGCCGGCTCCGAGCAGCGTCTGGTGCACCGCAGTGATTTCCTCCATATCGTCGATAGCGGCGACTGAAGGAGGCTCGACGCCGATCAGTGCAATGAGGCGCTCGGCAAAGAACTGCGCCAACTCGAGGCTGATGCGCGGCAGTTGGTCGCGATAGGCCGGTTCATTGACGCGCGCGCTCCACCCCGAGCGCAGCAGCACGCGATCGCCCGGTTCAATGCGCTGGGCAACATCGCCGAGGTGTGCCAATGTGATGAGCTCGCGCGGCTGCAGGTGGCCGACGTCTATCACCCACGCGGGGCCCACGCACTTGGACAAGTCTAGGTGGTCAATGGTAAGGCCCCGCTCAAAGAAGTGGCGCGGCGCGTCCATGTGGGTAGTGGCGTGCGAATAGAGGTGCAGCGTGCGCGCATTCCAGCCGTCGTCGGCAATGGTATTGGCCGTGTCCCAGGCGATACCGCGCATATGCGGCCGCATGGTGAGCGATAGGTCGATGAGGTTCAAGGTTTTCCTTTCGGACGTTGATAGCGGCCGAAAGTATAGGCTACATGCGCCGCGCGGAAAAGTGGGCGAGTCTGATTCTATCGACATGGAGCGGTTGGTTGTGCCGCAGTTTCACCCGCTGCGCCGGTGCCTTTTCGGGGCCCTTTAGCGCCCTACTCCCGCTATTTTTTCCCCTTGCGATGTCGGCTCTTTTTATCCGCTTTTTTCGACTGACCGCCGTTTGTTCCTTTGATCTTGCGCGGAGCCTTCTCGCCGTTGAGTCGAGCGATCTGAAGCTGCTGACCGCAGACCCACACCTTTTTTAGTACGCGGTAGAAGTCGCGCGGCATGCCTGCTGGCAAGTCGACGGTACTATAGCTGTCGTGTATATCGATGCGGCCGATATGCTGGCTATCGAGTTGGACTTCGTTGGCAATCGCACCAACGAGGTTGCCCGGTTTGAGTCCATGCGCGTGCCCAACCGCAACGCGAAATCGCTCCAGGCCCTCGGCAGGTGGTGGAACGGCCTTGCTCTGTGGGAAAGCGCCGGTCATCCTCTCGTGGTCTCCGCTATGCGCTGCGGGGGACTCGGAGACCACACTGGCAGCGGGCGGTGCCGCATCGCGCTTGCGTTCGAGATTGCCCGCAAGCAGCAGGGGGTCATCGCCCTGCGCTATCTTGGCCAGAGCCGATGCGATATCGAGCATAGCGACGTTGTGCTCCTGCCGGTACTGCTCTAAGATCATGCGAAAAATGCCGAGGTCTTCAGAGGCTAAAACATCGGTTATGCCCTGTTTGAAATGGGCGATGCGCTGGTCGTTGATCATCTCCGTCGAAGGCAGCTCTAATAGCGGAATTTTATGCTGCGTGGCGCGCTCAATGGCGTAGAGCAACCGCCTCTCGCGCGGTGCGACAAAGAGCACGGCCTCGCCGCTGCGCCCGGCGCGCCCAGTGCGCCCGATGCGGTGAATGTAGGCTTCGACGTCGGATGGGATGTCAAAATTGATCACGTGGCTGATGCGGTCTATATCTAGGCCGCGGGCGGCTACGTCTGTGGCTACCAAGATATCCAATTGACTCTTTTTGAGCAGTGCGACAGTTCTCTCGCGCTGACGCTGTGCCATATCGCCGCTCAGTGCCGCGCTGGCGTAGCCGCGCGCCTCCAGTTTTTCGGCCAGTTCGGTGGTCATGGTGCGCGTGCGGACAAAGACGAGCACGCCGTCAAACGGCTCCGCTTCGAGAATGCGCGTCAAGGCATCGATCTTGTGATCTTTGCCGCTGACCATCCAGTGGCGCTGGCGAATGGTATCAGCGGCGGCCGTGCGCTCCTTTATGGCAATGTACTCGGGATTGCGCAGATGGCGTTCGGCGATGCGGCGGATGGGAGTGGGCATAGTCGCCGAAAAGAGCGCCGTTTGCCGCTGGGCCGGCGTCTGCTGCAAAATCCACTCTACGTCTTCGATAAAACCCATTCTCAGCATCTCGTCGGCTTCGTCGAGCACCAGACAGCGCAGTCCGTCGAGCCGCAGCGTTTTGCGCCGCATATGGTCCATTACGCGTCCAGGCGTGCCGACCACTACGTGCACGCCGCGCTTGAGGGCGCGCAGTTGGCCGTCGTAGGACTGGCCACCGTAGATGGGCAAGACGTGAAAGTCCTTTACATAGGTCGCATAGCGCTGGAATGCTTCGGCGACCTGTATGGCCAGTTCGCGCGTTGGCGTCAGCACGAGGACCTGCACGCTGCGCGATGCAATGTCGATATGGGTGAGTAGGGGTAGGGCAAAGGCGGCGGTTTTGCCGGTGCCGGTCTGCGCTTGCCCGAGCACGTCGCGGCGTTCGAGCATGAGGGGAATGGTTTGCGCTTGGATCGGCGTTGGAATTTCGTAGCCGACATCGGCCAGCGCTTTGAGAACGGGTTTGGACAGCGACAGGTCCTGAAAGGTAGTAGCGCTTTGGGAAGACATGCTGTGTTTTTCTTTCTGTGGAAGACCAGAACGGAGAGGGGGCCGCGCGCTTGATGCGTGCGCAGCCCCTGTCGTGACGGCTACATATAATATAGACTCAGGGTCGCCGTTTCCCAATGGGGCGTCCTTGACCGGCTCGGACGAGGAGAACATATTGCCCCGACTGCAGTCTAATTGCCCACAGCGTGATGGAGGGTGTGCGATGAGTGAATCGCCCCCAGAGAAGCCCTTTAGCGACAGGGCGCGCCAGCGACAATCAACGGGCTATGATCGCAGTGCGGGGCCGTTTTGATCAACGCAGTGCACTAGCGCGTGCAGTGCGAACGAGCGCTCGCGCCGACGATGGCGCAGTGTGCGCGGCTCTCGTTCCGATATGCACATAGAGTGAGGGATCGATCTTTTGACCTTAGCCATAGAGCAGACTAGAGAATCCGATTGGGCTGTGCCCATTGTCGGAAAGCCGATCGTTGCCGACGGTAGGCATAATGCCTTTGCCGCCGTTGTCGAATGGCAGGGCCGCTATTGGCTGGCGCATCGACGCGGCAGTGGCCATATCGCACGCGATGGCGTTCTCGTCGTTCTCGTTTCAACGGATATGTTCGCGTGGGAGGAGGTCGCTCTTTTTGATACGGGGGCTGACGATCGCGATGCGCAGTGGGTCGTTTTCGACGGCAGGCTGTGGCTCTACTTCAACAGCCTAAAGGACGGTCTCTTCGCGATCCACGCTAGTTGCACGGAAGACGGCGCGGAATGGAGCCGGCCGCAGCGGGTCTACCAAGACGGCTTTATCCTGTGGAAACCCGTCGAGTACGGGGGGCGGCTCTACGCGGGTGCGCATCGTCCGGGCACCGACGCGGAGCGCTGCGCGGAACTCGTCTGTTCCGACGACGGAATGCATTGGGAAACGATAAGTACTATCCGCGCCGGCCGCGGCGAGAGCGAGACGGCCTTGCTCTTTTCGCCCGAAGGCCACCTGACCGCCTTCTTGCGCGACCAAATGCACATCGGAGGCGCCATTCTGGAAGCGGAGTACCCGTATGCGCAGTGGCAGGAGAGAGCGGCCGGCGTTCATCTGTCGGGACACGCCGTCTATGTATTTGCAGGCGTCACCTATGTATTCTCGCGCGTATTTGCCTGCGATCCTCAGCTCGACGCATCGGCCCCGCGCGCCGCTTTGCCCCAAGCAGTGCACCAGGGCACGATCGCCTACACCTACGAAAACCGCGCACTCGTGCCCTATCGCTTGCTGGGTCCGCTGCAGGGAAACCACGATTCGTCGTATGCCACGGCTATTGTGCGCGATGGCGCCATGTGGACAATCTTTCATCGCGCGCGCCACGAATACGCCGGCCCTTTTCGCCTAAACGATGCCGCCGATCTGCTGCTGGCTAAAGTAGCGCTCAAGCACTGACGACAAATCGCACTATTCGAAATTCGATGGGCAATAGGACCGTGCAGCGGGGCCAACGGCGATAAGCCACTGGGTGGCCATGGCGGACAGCAGGGCTAGCGGATGCGCCGTGCAAGAGCGCTTGGCATGCACCGGAACCGAGCACTGTATTCCACCTCGCTTACGGGGCAGATTGACCGAAAAACGATGTAAAAAAGCGATGTGGATCGCCCGGGGGGGCAAGGAGCTGTGCTTGCCTTGGCGTCAGCGCGAAATCGGTCGGAGGCTGCACGCGTTCGTTGATCCAGACTAGATGCGAAACGCTGTATTTGTAGAGCAGCACCCGGCGCTGGTGCGATCCCCGCCAAGCGGTTGTGCCGTGGGTTTCGGAGCGCTGCCAAAGCGATTGCCCTGCGTCGGATCGGGTAGTCGCTGCTGGTCGAGCAGGGCGTTGAGGGAATATACCTCCTGAGAGGTGAGCGCGTTTTCGATCACCAAGTAGCCCTGGAGATCGAAAAGGTATTGTTGGAGTTCGAGGTCTGGATTCATAATCGCTTCTGCTGGCAGATACTGCGTTGGATGTCCGCCCGCGCTCTTGTCTATGGGTTCGAACCGAGCGGCGGTTAGCTCCTGTCATAGGGGCGCACCAGCCCCAGCGCTTGGCGGTTGAGCTCGAGTCCAAAACCCGGCGTATCGGGCAGGGTGATATAGCCGTTTTCCGGCAGCGGCTCGTTGGTGAACACGGCGCCGAAGTTGGGCTCGATCGAATCGCCCTGCTCGCTCATCATCATAAATTCGGCTAGGTTGATCGACTCAAAGGCCATGGCCATATAGTAGCCATAGACGCCGCAGCCGTGCGGCACCACGGCTACGCCCTGCGCATTGGCCTGTGCGACGACGCGCGAAAATTCCGTCGGCCCTCCCATCCACATGACGTCGGGCTGCAGTAGGCCGACGCCGGCTTCGATCAGCTGCTGATAGCCGTAGCGCGTGTACTCGTGCTCGCCGGTGGCAAAATACGCCGTCGTGCCCAGGCCTTCGAAGCGATCGGCCAGCTTGGCATGGGAAGCGTAGTCGTCGGGTATAAACGGTTCTTCGATCCACTTCAGATTAAACGGCATCAGCACGCGGGCCAGTTCGGCGGCGTATTGCAGGTCGAGCGCCATATAGCAATCGAGCATGAGCGGAAAATCGGGGCCGACTTTTTCGCGCCAGTCGCCGATAAATTCCACGTTTTTGCGCATGCCCAGTGGCCCGTCGGCCGGGCCGTAGGGCAGGGGAATCTTTGCCCCAGGGAAACCGAGGTCCTTGGCCAGATCGGGCCGCGACGTGGTTGCATAAACCGGTATGCGCTGCTTGGTCCTGCCGCCCATCAGGTTGTATACCGGCTCGCCGAGCATGCGACCGCACAAATCCCACAGGGCTAGGTCAATGGCGGATATGGCGTGCACGCCTAGGCCCTTTCTGCTGTAGTGAATGGAAGCGCGCCACATCTGTTCCCATATCACAGAGCGCTCTAGCGCACTGCGCCCTTCGACAAACATCGACAGGTGCTGCTCGATGATGTAGGCGGCCGCTTCGCCTCCCGTGCTCGCACCAATGCCCACGTGGCCGGCCTCGTCTTCGATCTCGACGATCACCGTCGGCACGCGCGCTACGCCCCAAGAGGCGCGCGAGCCTGCATACTGGGGATAGCGCGACATGGGGTTGGTAATGGGCGGGTGCGTCGTCACGTGATCCCATCCGCCGTCGGCGTCGGTCAAGCCGAGGATCCAGTGCGTGTCGGATGTATCGTGCACGTCGCTGGCGCCGTAGTCCTCGCTGCGCGATACGTAGGCGCGCACCTGGCGGATCTTTGGATGACGCGGGTTGGCAATTACATCTTCATTGGGTGCGATATACAGAGACATGAGCGTTTTCCTCTTTTGGTCTCACAGGTGCTGACGGCGAGTCGCTTAGCCGTTGTTTTCCTCCGCGTCACCACGTCCTCGTTGCGCAGATGCTCACGGATGACCTGTTATTAAATCGGATATATGATTTCTATTTAATGCGATTACCGGCTAAGAAACAAGTATATCGAAGTTGGGTCAACCGGAGTGAGGGGGACCGCGGGTGCCCCGGGTCTCGTCGCGGTTGCTGCAGGCCAATAGTCTAACGGACACGTGCTGTAAGGAGCGGTAATGAAAAGTACTCACAGCCCGTAATGGGGTCAGAAAAAGCGGCTGTGCAGTCGAGCTTCTACGCCTTCGAATCCCAATATTTCGTAGCAGGTGCCCGACGTGCAGGCCAATCCCGAGCGCCGATGGCCGGCGAACAGGTTTAGATTGTGGTTGGTGCCTAGGTCGGCGTTGAGTGTGAGACCGCGCCACCACGTGGTGCCTGAGGGATCGGCACCGGTCGCCAGCACGTCTGTGCTGCGTTCGAGCTGCAGGGAGGCGGAAATTCCCGAACTGCGCTGAATGCCAACATTGAAGTAGAGATTGTTATAGGGGTATTTTGAGGAGCCAAAACGCCGATCTACAGTTTGGAATTGCGCGTCGAATTCGAGCGTATATTGTGGGTCGGCAGCCCAGGTCCACAGCGCGCCAAAGACGCGGTGTCGCAGGTCTTCAAGAATTTGGTTGCGGGTAAAATCGACGAAAAACTGTGCTTCCCAAGCTGTGCCAATCGGCGAGTGCAGCTGCAGAAACAGTTCGCGCAGGCTGCGGTCGTCGGATTTGCCGGGATCGCGTTGACGCACGGCGCGCGTCCAGTTGGCGGTGAGGATGTGCCCGCCGCTGGATGCATAGCTCAACTCGGCCTGAAAACCGCGCTCGTCGTCGGCCAGCAGGTCGTGCGTGATGCGGTTGAGCAGGTGGGCGGAGTGCTCGCGAATCAGCGGAGGCGGATTGTTGATCTGGGTAAGGGCGAAATCGAAGTAGTCCTTGAATTCAGCGCTCAGTCCCCAGGGTCCGCTCGTCATCGCCATGGATAGATAGAGCGCGCGACCCCGTTCGCGGTCCAGTGATAGAAAATGCGCGAGGTCGGGGTCGCGCTGGGCATATTCGCCATAGATCTCGGCATTGACTTCGGATAGGCCGAGCGCTGCCAGCAAACGCGCGAGGCGCAGGCGCGCGCTGAGGGCTGCACCCACTTCGCGTTGAGCGCCGATATCGTAGTGCAGCAGGCTCAGGCCGGTGTCCAAATATCGACGGGGTTGGAGCGTCAGCGCGCCGCCCTGGATGGTACCCTGACGCCGTTTAATTCCCCGGAGTCCAGGAGGGAGGTCGGAATTAACCGGGGTGCCGCGCAGGAGCTGTAGGTTGCCCCACGACTTGCTGTAGCGCACGTGGAGTCCGTCGAGGTCGCTGACGATTTGATAGCGCCGGCGCTCGCCGCGCTGTTCGGTAATCACGCCGGGCAGTTCGAAAGCGCGCACGAGCAGGCCGCTGCCTACAATGGTGTAGAAATGGCCCAAGGTCGCCTGCAAGGGACCGCGGCGATAGGACGCGAAGCGCTGGAGAATTTCGCCGTAGTTGCGGCCTGCTACGCTCGAGCCAAAGGCTTCAGTGCGAATGCCAACGCGAAGGTTGTTCAACGCGTAGCCGAAGTTTAACTGGTGGTATAGAGTGCGGAGGTCGTCGGGTTCGCGGTCGGGCATATTGCCGATCTGTAGTTCGCTCAGACTCGAAAGTTGCAGTTGAGCCTGAAGGGGAACAGCCAGGAGTGCGGCGATAAAGAGCAGAATCGATGGATTGAGCGGGCGCGTGGAGCACATCGCACTGAATAGGGAACGCATTGCGACAATATAGACAACGAGATTTGCTCGGCAAAGAGCCGATTTTTTCGCGGTTTAAACCGCGAAGTACTCGTATACTTAAGGTGCGAGTGATAGAGAAATACACGAGGAGTTGAATTCGGTCTTATGAGATGTAACGGAATTATTGTGCTGTGTCTGTTGATGGGCAGTATCGCCAGAGCGGAGAATGCACCGCAGCTAGTGTTGGAGAATATAGACGGCTCGACGTTTTCGCTGGCCGAAGCGCTCAAAGAGGGCCCCGTCGTCTTTGATTTCTGGGCGACGTGGTGCAAGCCCTGCATTAAGGGGTTGCCCAAGATGCAAGAGTTGGCCAGCGCTTATGCAAAACGGGGCGTGCAGGTGCTGACGATCAACATCGATGGCCCGCGCAACCGACCCAAGGTGCGTCCCTTTATGAGGCGCTATAAGATCGATCTACCCGTTTTGCTGGACAATACAAACGAAGTATTGCAGTTGTTTCATCTGGCGGGTGTACCCGCTTCGATGATCATCGCGTCCGATGGGACGGTATTTTACAAGCACGAGGGCTACCGGTCCGGTGACGCGGACAAACTCAGGAAAAAGCTGGACGAATTATTGGCTCTTGAGGAGGAATAAATCATGCGTATAGCACGTGTTGTCCTAGTGTCGGCTCTGCTCACCACGCTGGCTTTTGCCCAGTCTCGGGTGGGCGAACCGGCCGCTGATTTCACGCTGTTTTCGCTGGATGGAGATGCAGTTTCGCTGAGCGATTTTAGGGGGCAGGTCGTGTTGATTAACTTCTTTGGCTTCAACTGACCTTTCTGCATCGCGGAGGCCGCGAATATAGAAACCATTTGGCAAGAATTTGCATCCGAACACTTCCAAACCATCGGCTTAGACATGTATGACGGCCGCGCCGATCAGGTGCGGATCCAGTTTAAAGAGAATACCGAAACGACCTATCCCCTGCTGTTAGAGGCGAGTCCGATCGGTCCGCTATACGGCCTCGGGCGCGACTTTTATATGGTGATCGACCATCGCGGAATTGTGCGCTATCGCACGACCGATGGCGTCGGTCTGGGATCGCGCTTTGATGGAGTGAGCATTCGTGCGGCGATTGTAGAGGCGCTGGATGAACTGGCCCAGGAGCAGGCAGCCAGCACTTCCGTGGTGGAGGAAGAGGCCGTGCCGGATGCCTTTGGGTGGATAGTCAACTATCCCAATCCGTTTAACGCCAGCACGTCGGTTTACTTTAATATAGCTCGAGCGGAATCGGTTACGTTGGATATATACGATGTGCGGGGGCGTTTGGTGCGTCGTCTTTGGGAAGGGCCTTTGACTGCCGGCGAGCACCAGATGCGCTGGGATGGGCGCGATGATGGAGGATTTGCCGCGGCCACCGGTGTTTATCTGAGCTGGCTACAATCCGCCAAAGAGACCCACGTGCAGAAAATGCTGCTGCTGCGCTGAATGAATGCTTGATCAATGCTTCTGATTTCACGAGATCGAGGTAAGTAGACCATGGAAAATTTGCCCATCAGCACTGACGTCCGACGCCTTTCGCCAGCCGAAGTAGAACAGTTTGACGAATGGGGCTATATACGGGGTTTGCCGGTTTTTGATGCGGCCGCCGTTCCCCATTTACAAAAGCGCCTGCACGAACTCGAAGCGGGCATGCCGGACGACGTGCCGATCAGCTCGGTCAATATGTGGCA
>JAYOYH010000052.1:0-30208 GCA_038153405.1 Gemmatimonadota bacterium
TATAATATGTAGAGTGCGGATACCGGAAGAGTTTATCTGACTGGGGGCATGCGTACGAAAGAAAAGCACATATTGCCCATAGTTGATTTTTTTTACATTTTAATGGCCTGTCGGATTGTTACAGACCTGCTTTGCGATGGCCACTGCGTTCGATGGGGCAACCTATGCATACACATATCCTGCTTGCCATATTAGCCGTTTTTTTTATTGGCGATGCCTCGGCCGAGGTCGCAGAAGCGCCAGCCGATTCCGTGCGCAAGTACAAATTCTTGGCCAAGACGGCAAGGGGGCAAAAGGAATATGCCGAGGCGCGCTCCTACTACGGCGAGCTCGTGAAGTATAGCCCGCGCGATGTGCAGGCGCACTTTTTCTTGGGCGATATGAATTATCGTCTGCGCGACTTCGACAGCGCGCGCGCGGCGTTTGAATCGGCTCTGGCCCTGGATTCTCTGCACGTCAACTCGAACTTGCGCCTGTATGCCGTGTATGCTGCCGCGGACCGAGCCGATGCGGCTGCTCTCTGCTTGGAACGCGTGCTGGTCGTGAAACCGGACGCGGCGGAGCATCGCCGCAAGCTGGCCGACCTGTATCGGCGCGAAGGGGATAGCAAACGGGCGATTGCCCACTACGCCGATTTGCTGGGCGATGGGGTCGACGAAGAACTCTTCGAAATGCTCGCGCTGCTCAACCAGGACATCGGCGATGTAGAAGAAGCGCTGAAATGGCGCAGCAAGCTGCTGGGCGGCGAAGGCGAGGCGATTGACCCCGAAAAGCTAGAGAGCGTGGTCGAGTTGCAGCTGGAGACCGGCGATGTGGAAAGCGCGTTAAAATCGCTGTTCAAGCTAGCGTTGGTCGATTCGACCAATGCCTACTCCTATTACAGTCGGGTCTCGGCCATCGCCGAGGAACGGGGCAACGAGGCGGTGTTGCTAAAGGCGCGCGAGGGCATGGTGCGCGCCAACCCGAAAGACCTGCAAACCGTTGCGCAATTGGTCGAGTGGAACATCAACCAGGACCAGCTCAACGCGGCGCGCCGACTGCTGGACCGCGTTCTGCTCGGCGGCGGCAACGCGCGTCTGCTCGTCCTAAAGGGCGATTTGCTGCTGCGCCAAGGGGCTAAAGAAGAGGCGGTCACGGCGTACGAGCGGGCGAAGGCCGATCCGGCCTGGGAGCGCGTGGCTCAGCAGCGCATCTGGCAGATCAATCCACCGGAGACCGAAGAGGAGAAACTGAAGCGCGAATTCTTCGGCGGCAAAGACGGCGAGTCCTAAGCGCACCCACAGGCGAAAAAACCGGGCACCCCGCATTGGGGCCTAAAAAATTGTTGAGGGAGAGAAAATGGTTAAGCTTTTTGCAGACGGCGGTTGGGCTATGTGGCCCTTGCTCGTGTTGCTCATCATCGGCATCGCCGTGGCAATCGAGCGTCTGATTACGCTATCGCGCGCGGCCATTGACGCCGAGGAATTTTTCAAGGGGCTGGAAAGCGCGCTCAAGAGCGGCGGTCCCAATATGGCTGCTCAGCACTGCTCGGAAACGCCGGGTCCGGTCGCATCGGTTATTCACGCCGGTCTGTTGCGCATGCATCGGGGCATCGATCACGTGGAAAAAGCCGTCGACAACTCAGGCGCCGTCGAGATGGCCTTCTTAGAGCGCGGTATGGTCTGGCTATCGACGGTGGCCAACCTGGCACCGATGATTGGCTTTCTGGGCACGGTGAGCGGTATGATCAACGCCTTTCAGGCGATTAAGACCGCCGGTGACGTCGAGCCATCGATGGTGGCCGGCGGTATTTCCGAAGCGCTGATCACTACGGCCGCGGGCCTGATCGTCGGCATCATAATTCAGTTTTGTTACAACTTCTTCGCCAACCGCATCGACAAGATTATCGCCGATATGACGGAGCAGGCGGCGGCCTTTATCGACCTGCTAGCCGAGCGCGAGCACGAAGGGGCCTGAGCGTGATCAAGAAGCGCGCCAGCCGGGTGTCGCCGGAAATTCCCACCGCTTCGATGGCGGATATCGCCTTCCTGCTCATCGTTTTCTTTCTGGTGACGACGACGATGAATCAGGACAAGGGGCTGTCGCTGCATCTGCCGCCCGTTGGCGAGACCAAAGAAGTGCAGAGCAAAAACATCCTCAACGTGTGGATTAACGCGCGCGACCAGGTGGCTTTTTTTGAAAACGATCAGCTGACGCCCATAGCCTCTGGCCAGTTGAAAGCGCAAATTGAAGGACGCCTGACGGAGAATGACAAGCTGATTATTTCGGTCAAGACGGAGCGCGGCGCCACGTATCGCACGTTCGTCGACGTGCTCGACGACTTGAAGATGGCTGGTGCTACCAAGATCTCGATCGCCAATCCGGAAGAGTAAACAGTGCAATTCAACCGCAAGTCCAAAGTGGGCAGCGTCATACCCACGGCATCGATGGCGGATATATCCTTTCTGCTGCTGGTCTTCTTTATGGTGTCGACCGTATTCGTGCGCTATCGCGGTGTGCCGGTCGAATTGCCCGAAGCCGAGAAGATTGAAAAGCTGGAGAGTCGGCGCAACGTCCTGCAAATATGGGTCAATAGCGAAGGGACGATCAGCATGGAAGATCGCACGATTCCCTTAGGCACCTTGGGACAGCTGGTCCATGCGCGTCTGACGGCCAACCCCCGTCTCATTATCTCGCTGCGCGGCGACAAGGATTCGCAGTTTGGCGTGATCTCCGACGTCATGGAAGAGCTGCGCAAGGTCGAGGCGCTGCGGGTCAACTTCTCGACGAAACGGGAGGCGGAATAGATGATCCGCGGCAAGCAACCCGAAGCGAACCTGCGCCTGACCTATCGCAAGCTGCTGTGGAGCTGCGTGGGCATTTCCGTGGTTCTACACGGCTTGCTCTTTGCGCTTTTTCCGTCCTTTGAGGCAAAGGCCTACGCCAAGTCCGAAGAGCCGATCATCATCCAGTTGGAGGAAATTCCCGAGACTAAGCAGGAGCGCCGCCCGCCGCCGCCGGCGCGTCCGGTCGTGCCGGTGGCCACCGATGACCCCGATATCGCCGACGACGTGACGATTGAGGATACCGACTTAGACTTGGACCTAGACGATTTTGCGCCGCCCCCGCCGATGGAAGATTTGGTGGACGACGTCGAGCTCGAGGAAGAGGAAGAAGTCGTCGAATTGTGGAAGGTCGAGAAGCAGCCGGTGCCGACCAAGCGCGCCGTGCCCGAATACCCGGATATCGCTCGCAAGGCCAATATCACCGGCAAGGTCTTTGTGACGGCGCTGGTCAATAAAGCCGGTAAGGTCGAGGCGATTGGCAAGGTCACCGGTCCCGAGGTCTTTCACGAGGCGGCCAAGGCCGCGGCGCTGAAATGGGAATTTGAACCGGCGATACAGAACGACAAGCCCGTCAAAGTATGGGTGAGTTTGCCGTTTACCTTCCAGCTAAACTAGCGCTTGCCATATCGTACTGTTTTTACTATCCTGTAGTAGCTTATTCCCCTGTGAGAGCGGACCACTTTGGCCCTTTCTCGCCCTCCTCCCCAGTGCCAAATTTGAGCGTCGCAGCCGCGGCGCTAGCTGTGGGAGGATTTCTCTATGCGCTGTCCCTATTGCGATCACGAAGAAGACAAGGTCGTTGACTCGCGTTCGTGCCGAGAGGGCATGGCTATTCGCCGTCGGCGCGAGTGCCTGAACTGCAGCAAGCGCTTCACCACCTACGAATACATTGAGAACGTGCCGTTGACCATTATCAAGGCCGACGGGCGCCGCGAGCCGTTTGACCGAGTTAAGCTGCTCGATAAAATACAGCTGGCCTGCTACAAGACGACCGTGTCGGTCGAGGCGATGGAAGAATTGGTCGACACCGTCGAGACGGATCTGGGCAATCTCAACGAAAAGGAGATCCAGAGTTCGCAGATCGGCGAGTTGGTCATGAAGCACCTGCGCGACGTCAACGACGTGGCCTACGTGCGCTTTGCCTCCGTCTATCGCCAATTCAAGGACAAGAGCGATTTTGTGCGCGAATTGGAGCAACTAACCAATAACTAGTATGTGCTGAACGTGCCCACCGCACTATATTGTGGTCCGGTGCGTGAAAAAACTGCTTGACAACCTCCGCATACTCTCTATCTTTGAAAAGCACACAACATCTTGTGTAATGCGTATGCAGACTGCAAGAGATAGTGTGTTTGCAGCTGTAGATTTGTAGGCTCCCCTATACACACCATACATAAAAAGACCAAGTCCCTGCAATCGTTTTCCCCTTTGCAGAAGGGCCTTGTTTTGCCTCTAGGGAGGGCGGAATGGCGTCTGAAAAAGTAAGCGACAGCTCCGACGCGGCGGCCGGAGTCGCCAATCGCATTGAAGATTTATTGACTCAGCTCGAAGGGCATGGGCTCAAGCGCAATGGCCATGACGACCTGCTGGCGCGGGCGGCAGACGCCGAGACTTATTACGGTGACAACGACTTAGCCGTCGACGTGTTGCGCAATAAGTATCTGGCTCCCGGTGAAGCTGGGCCGCTGCACATTTGGGATCGCATCGCCCGCGCCATGGCCTCCGTCGAAAAGGACAAGGAATACTGGTACGATCGCTTCTTTTCCCTGCTGATGGACTTCAAGTTCATTCCCGGCGGGCGCGTTATGCACGGGGCTGGACGCGATGAGGCGCGGCGCAAACCGACGCTTTCCAACTGCTACGTCATCCCGATTGAAGAAGACAGTTTAGAGGGTATTTACCGCTGTTTGAGCGAGTCGGCCATGGTCTACCGCACCGGTGGTGGAGTGGGCACCGACCTGTCGATTCTGCGGCCGCAGGGCGCGCCGGTCAACGCCACCGTTGACGCCTCGCCGGGGTGCACTGCCTTTATGAACCTGCTCTCGGAAAGCACCAACGCCGTATCGCAGGCCGGTCGGCGCGGCGCGCTTATGCTGACCTTGCGCGTCGACCATCCCGATATCGAGAGCTTCATAACGATCAAGAACGATGCCAACCGCACAAAGGTGCAGTACGCCAATATCAGCGTGCTGATCACCCACGAGTTTATGCAGGCGGTGCTAGCTGACTCCGATTTTGATCTGCGCTTTGACGGTCAGGTCTTCCGCACGGTGCGCGCGCGTGAACTGTGGAACAAGATCATCACCAACGCGCACGCTTCCGCCGAGCCCGGCATCATTTTCTGGGACACCATGCGCGAGTACCACAATGTTGAGTACGCCAATCCGCTGACCAGTACTAATCCCTGCGGCGAGCAGCCGTTGGCCTCCTACACGGCCTGCAACTTGGGCAACCTGAACCTGATGAAGTTCGTCGGTGACGACGGTGTCTTCGATCACGAGAGCCTGGCCGACGCCACGCGCGTAGCCACGCGCTTTCTCGACAACGTCATCGAGTACAATATGGAGAGTCACGCCCTGCCCAAGATTCGCGAGGCCGTGTCGTCCGATCGACGCGTCGGGCTCGGCATCACTGGCATGGCCGACGCGCTGGTGTTGATGAAGAAGGCCTACGACTCGGAAGAGGCACTGGAAGTGGTTGGAGAAATCATGCAGACCATCTGCCATAACGCCTACGAGACTTCCATTGACTTGGCCGAAGAGAAGGGCGCGTTCACGCTCTACGACTGGAAGGGGATTGCCAAGAGCAAGTTCATCCAGGGGTTGCCAAAGAAGATTCAGAAGCGGATTAAGGAAAAGGGCCTGCGCAACTGCACTTTGATTACCATGCCGCCGGTGGGAACGGGGTCCATTGTCGCGCAGACCTCTTCGGGCATCGAGCCCATTTTCTGCACGAGTTACAAGCGGCGCGTCAAGCAGCACGACGGCGAGACGTTCCGCGAGTACAAGGTTTACCACCCGCTGATCAAGCAGGTCTTTGGCGACGACGAGAACTTGCCGGACTTTGTGCGCACCGCGCACCAGATCGATCCCTACTTCCGCGTTAGGATGCAGGGAGTTATCCAGAAGTATACGGACAGCAGCATCTCTTCGACGATCAACTTGCCAGAAGACATCGACGTCGATACGGTCGCCGATATCTACATCACGGCGTACAAAGAGGGGCTGAAGGGCGTTACAGTCTATCGCGAGGGCAGCCGCGAAGGCATATTGCAGACGGATAATCAGGGCAAAAAGAAGGCGGAAGTTGCCGCGCCTGCCGCGCCTGCCGAACCTGCTGCCGATGGGTTCCATCACCGCCGGCGTCGACCCTCTGTGACGCAGGGCATAACGGAGCGCATTAATACCGGCGAGGGGCGCATCTACGTGACGATCAACGAAGACGAGTTCGGCATCTGCGAAGTCTTCAGCACCATCGGCAAGGCCGGTGGCAATGCCGCCGCGCAGTCCGAGGCGATCAGCCGCCTGATCTCGCTGGCTCTGCGCACGGGCGTTGATCCGCACGAAGTCATCAGCGAGTTGAAGGGCATTTCCGGTCCGAGTCCGGTTTGGGAAAACGGCGAGTTGATCTTGTCGACGCCCGATGCCATCGGCAAGGCGCTAGAGCGGCACGTGCAGCGCCGAGGCGTACACGGTCGCATTGAGATAATCCCCGAAGTCGCGTCCGTCGAGCCGCAGAGTGCGAGCGCGGAGCCACCGCATAGCGGCGAGAGCGGGGTCAAGATCACCACTACGTGTCCGGAGTGTGGATCGACCGTCGCCCACGAAAACAGCTGTTTGATGTGCAAGCACTGCGGGTGGTCTAAATGCTGATTTAGCAGGAGTGCAGTTCAATGAGGCGGGGGCGTCGCTGGAGACAGCGGCGCCCTTGTTTTTTTGGGGGAGCGCAGGCCGCCTTAGACGATCGTTTCCAATACGAGTCCGTCGTAGGCCAACTCGACGCCATCAGGGAGTATGGCGTTGGTGGCGTGGTGCTCGAGGTCGTGTGCTATATGAGTTAGGTAGGCGCGCTTGGGTTTGAGTTCTTCGATTACGTCCAGCGCCTGTGCTAGGTTAAAATGCGTCGGATGCGCTTTGTGGCGCAGCGCGTCTAACACGAGGATATCCAGTCCGCGCAGCCGATCCATACTCTCGTCGGGAATATGGCTGGTGTCGGTGGCGTAGGCGAATTGGCCGATGCGAAAGGCGAGCACCGGCAGGCGGCCGTGATACACGCTGATCGGCTGGATAGACAGGCCGAATAGGTCGAAATCACCCTCTATCTTTTGCAGCTGAATTTGCGGCGTTGCGCTGGGCGCATTGTCGTCAAAGGCGTAGTCGAAGACGCGCTCGATGCGGTCGATCGTGCGCTCATCGGCATAGCAGGGCAGCGGCTCTTGGCGATCGAAGCAGTAGCAGCGCACGTCGTCTAGGCCGTGCAGATGGTCGGCGTGGCCGTGTGTGAAGAGCACGGCGTCGACCCGATTGACGCCGTAAGTCAACGCCTGCGTGCGTAGGTCGGGGCCCGTATCGACTAGAATGGAGTGGCCGTGCTCTTCCAGATGCAGCGCACAGCGCAGGCGCTTGTTTTTGCCGTCTTGCGATCGGCATACGGAGCAGGTGCAGCCGATGCGCGGCACGCCGACGGAAGTACCCGTTCCCAAAAAAGTAATTTTCATGCGGATGGCACGGTCGGTAGAGTGAGGATCTCGGCGCCGTATTCGGTAAGCGCTACGGTGTGCTCGCAGTGGGCTGTCAGCGTGCGATCGCGCGTTTGCACCGTCCAGCCGTCGTCGTCGTGCTCGACCTCTGGGCTGCCCATGCTGAGAATGGGTTCGATGCAGAATACGTGGCCGGGTTTGAGGCGCGGTCCCTTGCCGGGATGGCCGTAGTTGTTGATGTGCGGCGACTCGTGCAGCGCGCGACCTATGCCATGGCCGCCGTACTCGCGAACAATCGAGTAACCCGCTGCTTCGGCATGGGTCTGGATGGCATGTGAAATATCGCCGAGTCGGCCGTCGACGCGCATCTGTTCAATGCCTAGTTCCAGGCAGCGGCGCGTCGTATTGATGAGGTCCGATGCCGCACTGCTGATGGCGCCGACGCCGATCGTAAAGGCGCCATCGCCAAAATAGCCGTCGAGTTCGACGCCGACATCTATGCTGACTATATCGCCGGCTGCCAGCGGAGTGTCGGTCGGGAACCCGTGTACGATCGAGGCGTTTACCGACGCACAGATGCTGGCGGGAAAGCCGTGGTATCCTTTGAAGGCGGGCCGGGCTCCGGCCTCGACGATGGCGGCCTCGGCGACGGCATCCAATTGGCGGGTGCTGATGCCCGGTGCAATGAGGGCTTCGACCTTTTGCTGGACTGCGAAGACAATTTGGCCACAGGTGCGCAGGCATTCAATTTGCGCCGCGCTCTTTCTGTGAATCAATGCATTTCTCTCTTGTGAGTGGATTAACCAACCTACAAAAGGGCGTGCGCATCCCTTTGTCAAGGGTTGTTGCTATTGTCGGGCATCATGTATATATTGATGAAACAATCGCTTTATAAACACTATATTATATAAGACCTACAGCAAAGAGTTTGCGGGGGAAGTCATGGGTAAGTCACTGGTGGTCGTTGAATCGCCGGCCAAAGCTAAGACGATCAACAAGATATTGGGCGACGGATTTGTGGTAAAATCGTGCATGGGACACGTGCGCGATTTGCCGCCCAAGGAGCTGGGCATCGACGTTGAGAACGATTTTAAACCGCGCTATATAACTATTCGCGGCAAGGGTAAAGTGCTTGCGGAATTGCGCAAGGCCGCTCAGAATGCCGATGCGATCTATCTGGCAACGGACCCCGATCGCGAGGGAGAGGCCATCGCCTGGCACGTCGCCCACTCGATTGCGCGCAAGGACGCCGATATAAAGCGCATCCTATTTAACGAGATCACTCCCAAAGCCGTGCGCGAATCCATCCAGACCTCGGGCACGTTGGACCTGGAGAAAATCGACGCACAGCAGGCGCGTCGCGTGCTCGATCGCCTCGTAGGCTACGAAATTAGTCCGCTGCTGTGGAAGGTCATTCACTCAGGCCTTTCGGCTGGGCGCGTGCAGTCGGTAGCCCTGCGCATTATCTGTGAGCGCGACAGCGAAATTCTCGCCTTTGAACCGCAGGAGTACTGGTCGATCGAAGCGCTGGTTGGCCGCGAGGGCACCACGCCGTTTAAAGCAAAGCTACACTTGAAAGAGGGTGAGAAGCCGGAAATTGCCAGCGCGGAAGTGGCCCATCAGATTGTTGACGAGCTGCGCCAACAGCGCTTTGTCGTCGGCGAGGTGAAGAAGCGCGATCAGTCGCGCCGCCCGTCGCCCCCCTTTACTACCAGCACGTTGCAGCAGGAATGCGCGCGCCGCCTGCGCTTTTCCGTCAAGCGCACTATGGCTGTTGCACAGCAGCTCTATGAAGGCATAGAGGTCGAAGGCGAAACGCGCGGTCTGATAACCTATATGCGCACCGACTCCGTCCGCGTATCCGACGAGGCCATTGCCGAGGTGCGCGAGCAGATCGGCCAGATGCACGGCGTTGACTACATACCCGAAGTGCCCAACGCCTACAAGACGAAGAGCAGTGCGCAAGACGCCCACGAGGCGATTCGCCCGACCTCTGTAGCCCTCCATCCGGACAAGATCAAACACCTCCTGTCGCAAGATCAGGCCCGCGTTTACGAGCTCATTTGGAAGCGCTTTGTCGCATCGCAGATGAAGCCGCAGATATTGAGCATCACCACGGTCAATGTCGACGCCGGTCCCTACGTGCTGCGCGCCACGGGCAATATCGTCAAATTCGACGGATTTACCGTGCTGTACAGCGAGAGCAAGGACGAAGAGGAAGAGGATGGAGTCGGTGCCGTGCCCGACGACATTGCCGCAGAACAGGTGCTAGCGCTGAACGAGCTGCTGCCTGAGCAGCACTTTACCAAACCGCCGCCGCGCTACACGGAGGCTTCGTTGGTCAAAGAGCTGGAGGCGCAAGGCATTGGTCGACCCTCTACCTATGCGCAAATCATTACGACCATTCAGGATCGCGAATACGTCGAGAAGGTGGACAACCGCTACTTTCTGGCCACCGAGCGCGGGCACACGGTGAACAAGCTGTTGGTCGAGACGTTTCCGCACATCTTCAACGTGCGCTTCACTGCCGATATGGAAGACAAGCTCGACCGGATCGAAGAGGGGCACGACAATTGGGTCGACACGGTGCGCCAGTTTTATTCGTCCTGGAAAGACGACTTAAAGGATGCCAACGAGCGGCGCAAAGAGCTCAAGCAGTCGCTGCAGGAAGAATCCGATATCGAATGCGAAGAGTGCGCTCGCATGATGGTCATTAAATGGGGCCGCAACGGCCGCTTCTTGGCCTGCCCTGGCTATCCCGAGTGCAAGAACACCAAGCCCTTGGAAGAGCAGGAACAGGTCGACACCGACGAGGTCTGCGACCAGTGTCAGTCGCCCATGGTGGTCAAGACGGGTCGCTATGGTCGCTTCCTCGCCTGCTCTTCGTATCCGGACTGTCGCAACGTAAAGCCCTTTTATCTGGGCATTCCCTGTCCAGAAGACGATTGCGGTGGCAAATTGGTCGAAAAACAGTCGCGCAAAGGCAAGGTGTTCTACGGCTGCGACCAGTATCCCTCCTGTAAATTCGCCAGCTGGGAAAAGCCCATCGCCCAGGCCTGCGAACACTGCGGAGCGGGCCTGCTCTACGAAAAGAGCAGTCGCGGCGGTTCATCTTCGCTGTACTGCAAGGTTTGCGGCACCCAGCGCGAAGAGGGCGAGAGCGCGCAGGCCGCCTGAGTGTTGTCGCTCCGCGCCTTATAGCCGCGTACTATGCCCGCTGCTCTGCACAGGGATTCCGGTATCGAGAATGCGATCGGCCACTTCCTCAAGTACCTGCAGGTCGAGCGCAACTACGCTCCCTACACGCTAGAATCCTACCGCTGTGACCTTCGTCAATTTGCCCGCTTTCTCTATCCGCGCATAGCCGACTCAGCGCTGCCCATCCGCGTGGTCGAGCGCGCGACTGTGCGCGAGTTTGTCGAGGATCTACACCTGCGCGGCATGAAGAACAGCACCGTGGCGCGCAAGCTTACGGCGCTGCGTTCGTTTTTCCGCTTTCTATGCCGCCAGGGTGTGCTGGCAGCCAATCCTGCCCACGGGGTTGCCGCCCCCGTGGTCGAAGTGCGGCCGCGGCCACAGCTGCCATTGGAAAAAATCGAAGAGGCGATCGAACTGCCAGAAATTCAGACATTCAGCGGCGCGCGCGATCGCGCCATCCTTGAGGTCTTCTACGGTGGTGGCGTGCGCTTGGGCGAATTGGTCGAGTTAAATCTGAGTGCCCTCGACCTAGAAGAGGGCTTGCTGCGCCTATTAAACAAGGGGCGCAAAGAGCGCATTGTGCCCATCGGCAGTTTGGCCCTTGGTGCGCTCAAGACCTATATCCAGCGCCGTGCCGAAGTGCTGATCGAGCTCGACATCAAGCTCGTAGAAGCGGGTGCGCTCTTTCTCAACGGGCGCGGTCGCCGTCTGAGTCGCCGCTCCGTGCAGCGCGTAGTGCAGCGCTATTTGCACCGCGTCGTCGACGGCCAATCCCTCAGTCCTCACCTGCTGCGCCACAGCTTTGCCGCTCATCTATTGCACGCCGGTGCCGACCTGGCTTCCGTAAGGGAAATGCTCGGCCATGCGACCGTCGTATCGACGCAGGCCTATGCCGAGCCGACGCTCGAGCGCCTGCAGCATATTTACGCGCAGGCGCACCCGCGCAGCGAATAGAGGGGAGAGCGATGAAGCGGCATGCTACGACTGTGCTGGGCGTGCGCCTCGGCAATAAGGCGGTGATGGGCAGCGATGGCCAGGTTACCATGGGCGATATCGCCCTCAAACACCGCACCTGCAAGGTGCGCAAGCTCTACGGCGGCTCGGTATTGGTGGGCTTTTCCGGTGCGACGGCCGACGCGCTGGCCTTGCTCGACCAGTTGGAGGGCCACTTGGAGCAGTTTAATGGCAATCTCGAGCGCGCAGCCCATGAGCTTTCGCGCGACTGGCGCACGGATCGCTACTTGCGTCGCTTGGAGGCCATGATCATCGCCATGGACGCTTCGCGCTCGCTGTTGATTTCGGGCGAGGGCGATCTGCTGGCACCGGATGACGAAGTGTTGGCCGTGGGTTCGGGTGCGCCATTTGCCTTAGCTGCTGCGCGCGCTTACGTCGATGGCTCGCGGTTGGGCGCGCGGCAAATCGTGCAGCGCTCGCTGGAGATCGCCGCTGAAATATGCGTGTATACCAACGCCGAGATCAGCTTGGTAGAGCTGTGATGCGCCCGCTGACGCCTCGCCAGATTGTCGCCGAATTAGATCGGTATATCATTGGTCAAAAGAGCGCGAAACGCGCTGTGGCCATCGCCCTGCGCAACCGCTGGCGTCGCACCCAGGTCGCCGAGCCGCAGCGCCGCGAAATTGTGCCCAACAATATTCTCATGGTTGGGCCGACTGGCGTGGGCAAGACCGAAATTGCGCGCCGTTTGGCCGAACTGTGTGCGGCACCCTTCGTCAAGGTGGAAGCATCGAAGTTCACCGAAGTGGGCTATGTCGGGCGCGACGTAGAAAGCATCGTGCGCGACCTAGTCGATCAGAGCGTGCACATGGTGCGTCAGCAGCGCTCAGAGCTGGTGCAAAAGGAGGCACAGCGCCGTGCCGAGACGCGCCTGTTGGACCTGTTGGTCGCCGATGGCTTGCGCAGGGTCGTGCGGCAACAGCTGCGCCGGGGCGAATTAGATGATAAAATCGTCGAAGTGGAAAACCGCGAGGGCCCGCCCGTAGTTGAAGTGTTCGGTCCAATGGCTAGCGAAGAAGTCAACCGCAGCCTGCAGGATGCTCTGGCTGGCTTGGCTGGCCCAGAAGGTCGACGGCGCAGCGTCGCGGTGCGCGAGGCGCGGCGACAATTTGTACAGGAAGAGACGGAGTTGCTCATCGATATGGCCGAAGTCGTCGATGAGGCCATCGAATGCGCCGAGACGCTGGGCATTGTATTCGTCGACGAGATCGATAAAATTGCCAGCGGCGAAATGGGGCGCGGGGGCACAGAAGTTTCGCGCGAGGGCGTGCAGCGCGACCTGCTGCCCATCGTGGAAGGAGCCGCTGTATCCACGCGCTACGGCACGGTGCGCACGGACCACGTGCTCTTTATCGCGGCCGGCGCCTTTCACTCCGTGCGCCCCTCCGAACTCGTGCCGGAGCTACAAGGGCGCTTCCCCATTCGCGTCGAGTTGGATGCACTTGGCCAGGAAGAACTGTGCCGCATTCTCACCGAGCCGCGCAGTGCCCTCGTAGGGCAGTACACGGCCCTGCTCGCCGTAGAAGGCGTATCGCTGCGCTTTGCCCCCGATGCTGTTGCCGAGATCGCCCGCTATGCGCACGAGGCTAATTTATCCAGCGAAAATATCGGTGCCCGTCGTCTGCGCGCCGTGATGTCGGCCTTGCTCGACGAAGTGCTCTTCGACGCGCCGGCCGTCGCCAAAAAAAGAATCTACATCAATCGCCGCTACGTGCGCGATAAGCTCGGGGACTATCTCGAAGGGGAAGACCTGAGCCGCTACGTCCTCTGATGCGCATACTGCTTTTTCCTCTCTTCTGCCTGTGCTGTGCGTGCGCCAAAGTGGGGCCGCCGCAGGGCGGACCGGTAGACGACAGAGCCCCCCGCATTCTTTCCCATAGCCCATCTATAGACCAGCTAAGCGTTCCGCTGGACAGCGCGGTGGAAATTGTCTTTAGCGAAGCGATGGATCGCCAGCGCACGCAAGAAGCGATATTCGTTTCGCCGGGCGATCCACTTGGCTTTAGCTGGCGCGGCACTGCGCTGCGCATCGAACTGGCCCTGCGCGCCGAGCGCACCTACGTCGTTACGGTGGGTACGGCTGCGCGCGATCTGCGCGGCAATGCGCTGAAGCAGTCTTTTTCCCTGGCCTTTGCTACCGGCGAACGCCTCAATGGAGGGCGGCTGCAAGGCCGGGTGTACCGGGAGCACGAGCCGGTGCGCAGCGCGCATGTCTGGGCCTATGACTTGGCCGAAGTCAGCGAGCCGCTCGGCCGCGTCGATCCGGCCTATCAGACGCAGAGCGGGGCCGATGGCCAATACGAATTTTTGCGTTTGGCGCCGGGCGTTTACCGCTTACTTTCCTTTATCGACGACGACAAAGACGAGTATCCGTCTAGCGACGAATGGGTAGGTCTACCCGCGCGCGATGTCGTTGTCGAGGACTCGCTGGCCCGATCTGGCGATCTGGTCTTGGTCCAGCGGCAGCGCGGCGACGTAGCGCTAGAGCGCATACAGGCTCTGCACGCCCGCATGCTGCTGCTGCTCTTTTCCGCTCCGGTCGATATCCGTGTGATGGAATTGCGGATAGATGGTTTAGCGGTCGAATCGCTGCGCGCGGGCGATGACGGGCGCCGGGTATACGCGGTTACGGCCGAGCAGGAAGGGGGGCGGCGCTATGAAGTAGAGCGCATTGCGCTGGGCGATCAACGCATCAAGTGGTCGGAGCCACTGCGCGGTAGCGGTCGCCGCGACACCAAACCACCGCAGTGGCTCGGTCTGTCATCATCTACGCTTATGCCGCACGAGCCGCTGCGCGCGATGTTTAGCGAGGACATGGAAGCCGATTTAAGTCAGGTCATTTGGATCGAGAGCGATTCGACCCGCGCACCGCGGGGGACCTGGCGTTGGGTTTCGCCAGTGCAGGCCGAGTTTGTGCCCGAGGTGCCGTGGGAGAGCGGCGCATGGGAGTTGGCCATGTCGGGTGCCGTCTGGAAAGATCGAGCGGGTCTGGCCCTTGGGGACAGTGTATTAGCGCTATCCTTTTCCGTGGCAGAGGGCCGTGCCGCACTGAGCGGACGCGTCGTCGGCAATGAGGGTGTGGGGGAAGTGCGCCTGCACCAGCAGCAAGGAGAGCGCCGCTATGCCACGCGCTGCGATGCACAGGGGCGCTTTGCATTTGACGGCTTACCTGACGGGGCGTATCAACTGTGGGCCTTTGGCGACGAAGACGGCGATGGGCAGTGGAGCGCCGGTTCGCTCGTGCCCTTTGCGCGACCTGAGCCGTTAGTGCACTACGGCGAATCCATTAAACTGTCAGCAGAAGACGCCGTAGAAGGTATTGAATTGGAGTTTCGCTAAATGCTATCAAAGCGCGTTTTCTTATATGGTGAACTGCTGGCCATCGCTGCATTGCTGGGCACTGTGGGCGTGCAGCACTTTTCGCAAATCACCGCTGAGCAGGCGCGCTCCATTGCGCTGGAGACGGGGCTGGAGCAGCTCTATGTGCTGGAGAAGGCTCACTACGAGGCGCACGGTCGCTACTTTGATCCCACCGACCCGGACCAAGGGCTGGACTGGCCGTGGATGCGCGACTACGAGTGGGAGGTGCGGGTTGGCCCCGAGACGTTCTGGCTTGTCGTGCGCGCCGATCTGGACGGCGACGGGCGCACGGGTGCTTGGGTGGTCGACCAGCAGGGGCCACAGATGCGCAATTTGATGGACGACTAGTCTTCTATGGTTGTTCGACGGCCGGGTAGGGCGTCAGCTGGCAGAGCCGTTGAGCATGGGCGCTAATGGTCTTTAGCGCGTCGCTTTCTATGGTCCCAACGCATTCCACATAACAGCGGTAGGCCCAGGGGGCGTCGTGCAGCTTGCGCGTTTCGACCTTGCTCACGCTGTGATCGGCCAGAGCGGCCAGCAGTGGTACGAGATTATGCGCGCAGTCGTTCAGATCGACGATCAACGTGCTTTTGAGCGGAGCGGTCGAGGTGGTTGGCTGCAGCCGGTGTGCAATGACGAGAAAGCGCGTGTAGTTGCGCGGGTTCGTCTGAATGTTTTCTTCGAGGATATCCATTCCATATAGCTCGGCCGCGGCGGCTGGTGCGATGGCCGCTTCGCTCGGATTGCCGCGCTCCTTGACGAGTGCAACGGCCCCGGCCGTGTCGTATTCTTCCACCGCTTCAATGCCCCGCCGCTGCAGATAGACCGCGCACTGCGCTAGGGCTTGGGCGTGCGATGCGGCGCGCTGGATGTTGGTTGCATGGCTGCCGGGATGGCCGATGAGAAAGTGCTTTACGTGGAAGTAGCGTTCGCCGACGACGGCTGGGGCATGCTGTGCCAGTAGGTCCCACACCGCGTGTATGCTGCCGGCCAGCGAATTTTCGACTGGGGCCATGCCGTAGTCGGCTCGTCCCTGATTGACTGCGGCAAAGAGTTCGGTGAAATCGGTGCAGGTGCACAGGTCGATATCGTCGCCAAACTGGACGGTGGCGGCCTGTGCGCTGTTGGAGCCGAGTTCTCCTTGGATGGCGATCGTCGTGCGCGCGCTCAGACGGCAATCTCCATTTTCAGGGCGGGATGGGGATCGTAATTGAGCAGAGCAAAGTCGTCGTAGCGAAAGTGAAATATGTTCTGACCGCGGTCTTTGATCTGCATGTTCGGCAGAGGGCGCGGTGTGCGCTCCAACTGCTCGCGCAGCGCTTCGACGTGATTGGCATAGATGTGTACGTCGCCGCCGGTCCACACAAACTCGCCGGGCTGTAGGCCGCACACCTGGGCCATCATCATGGTCAGCAGGGCGTAGCTGGCAATATTAAACGGCACGCCGAGCCCAACGTCGCAGGAGCGCTGGTATAGCTGACAGGACAGGCGGCCGCCGGCTACGAAAAATTGAAACATGCAGTGGCAGGGCGTCAGCGCCATCTGCTCGAGTTCGCCGACATTCCAGGCGTTGACGATGATGCGGCGCGAGTCGGGATCGTTCTTTATCAGGTCGACGGCGCGTTGGATCTGGTCGATGGCTTGGCCGTCGGGTCTGGCCCAGGCGCGCCACTGTTTGCCGTAGACAGGCCCCAATTCGCCGTTTGCGTCGGCCCACTCGTCCCAGATCGTCACGTTCTTTTCCTGCAGCCAGCCGACGTTGGTATCGCCCTTTAAAAACCACTGCAATTCGCGAATAACGGAGCCGATCCGCACTTCCTTAGTCGTTAGACAGGGGAAGCCATCGGCTAGGTCGAAGCGCATCTGGTAGCCAAAGGTGGCCAACGTGCCGACGCCGGTGCGGTCGCCCTTTTCGTAGCCGTTGTCGAGGACGTGGCGAACTAGGTCCAGATACTGCTGCATAATGCGTAGTCCTCCTGCTGGGGTTCGGGTAAATATAAGTCATAGATCGCGTATGAGAAATTGAGATTCCTGACCTGCTGGGCTGGGTTGACAGGAGTAATATGGCTTCCTATTTTCACTTTCCTCTTGGTATACAAATCGAGAGGCGGCGTGGCCAAGTGGTAAGGCAGGGGCCTGCAAAGCCCTTATTCCCCGGTTCGATTCCGGGCGCCGCCTCCATTTTTATATCTGGCTGCCGGGGTGGCGGAATTGGTAGACGCGACGGACTTAAAATCCGTTGACCGCAAGGTCGTACCGGTTCAAGTCCGGTCCTCGGTACCAGATAATAAACAGGGACTTAGGCCAATCTGGGGAGAATTGGACTGAGTCCTTGTTTTCGTTCTGAGAAGGGGCTGGTGACAAAATTGGGACAAAGTTTTTTTTTGAACTAATATAAACAACCATTTCTTTTGATTTTTTGGCCGTGCCCTTTTTGGGGTATGGCGTTTTCGTTTTTAGTTGAATGCTATGAGCACCCTTGAAATTATCCGCGTAGGGCTTGTCTGTGCCGCAGAGATCCAGAAAAAATCCCATCACCCCCCATGCCCTACGGTATCTCGCTAAACTAGTGAAAAGTGATCGGGAGAAGTTTTTTGGTCTCTTACCAAAAACGGTGCAAATCTATGCATTCTGGTCACTACCAACGCCTTTCCGAAGTCGCTTAAGCACTGCTTGCCTTACCTTATGAGTTCCCTATTTTATCGCCCATGCTATACTACAAAAAGTTTCCTATAGAAACCTGCATCCTTTTAGGCACTCTCATCGCTCTGCTCTTAGCCCTGCAACACTGGACTCTGGTTAAACTCGAAGTCGAACCTGCCGGCAGCGGCCTTATTTCTTTCACTACCTTCGCTCATAACCTACTGCAAAAAGTCACTTTTACCCCCGCAGATTTAGGCCTGGCTTTCGCCATCCTGATCGTTTGCGTGTTGCTACTCATCGCCGAATTGTGGTTCCGCAGCTTGACCCGCTTCCTCGACCAGGCGCTGGCAACCGATCGCGGCGCTCTCGCCTTGTGCGCCATCATCTGCCTAGTTCTCGTCCGCTACTATTTCGCTCCTGGACAACCCACTTGGGCAGGGGATTCCGGTGGTCACATTACCTATGCCACCATTGCGGCGCGATCCCTCGCCGCAGGTGAGTGGCCTATCTGGACCAACGCCTTCAGCGCCGGATCACCCTATGCTCAGTTTTACGGTTTCATGTTTTTTTATCTCGTCGGACTGTGTGACCTACTCGTCGATGATCCCTTCAATTCCATCAAGCTGGTCACTGGTCTGAGCCATTGGTTGTCGGGGTTGGCCATGTATTTGCTAGCCCACGCCGTTACTGGGTCGCGCCGCGCTGCGCTGCTGGCCGGCATCGGCTATGTGGCCAGTTTTTGGCATGTGCAGCAAGTAATGATTATGGGCCGCTTACCCCTCTCGGTCTTCTACGCGCTACTGCCTCTGCCCTTCTATGCGCTCGAACGCGTGCACCAGAATGGATTGGCTGCTAAACCGGTGGTCGGTGGCGCTCTAAGTCTAGGGCTATTGGCCTTTGTTCACGCGGGCTATGCATTCTGGGGCGTGCTCTTTTGGTTTGTTTATGCGGTATTACGCCTGGGGCGCAATACAGACGACCGGATGCTGGGCACCGCAGCCATCCTCATCGGAGGCCTGGTCTTTGGTGCCCAACAGACCCTGCCAATGTGGTTGGAACGCGATCACGCGGGTTTGGCCTCAGGTATCCACCTCGGGGGCGGTGCCGTACCTGGCTGGCAACAACTGCTGGTCTGGTCGAATGCTTATTTCCGCCTCTGGCCTCTGCCTCCAGAGCAACATAACTGGTTGAGTGGCTATCTGGGCTTGAGCCTAGTTGTAGTGACTCTGGTGGGCCTTGGAACCGCCACAATTTCATACCGGCGTCCATTAGAACCTGCCGGACGCGCCACCCTGGCCTGTCTGTTTCTGGCGCTTTTGATCGTCTTGGCTCACAGCGGACCCATCTTGAGCAATCTGGCTGTAGTCCAGGCGTTCAATGCTGGGCGCTATTTGCTCTTCGTCGTCTTTTTTCTCGCCATCGGCTGCGGGCTAGGAGTCCATTGGATTCTGCTACACTGCCCCGCGCCTGGACGGGTGTATACGCTGCTATTGTTGCTCGTTCTGGTGGATCTGGGCTCGACGACGTTCCGGCATTTGTATATTCCCCGTTGGGCACAACCAGTCAACTATCCAGCCGATATCGTACGCGATACCGCAGCCAAAGCCCCGACTTGGCCCGAACTGCCCAACTACCGCCTATTTGCCACGACCCAGCGTCATCACTTCTACCTACTGGTACCTTGGCTGTATGGGCAAACGCATATTCCCCAGATACAATCTACATATTTCGCGGCACCCCAGGCGTGGTCCTTTACCATTTCGCCGTGGACAGAATTCGTCGGGCACTATTGGGGAGATGTCACGAGCCAATCGCCCACCCAACCACAGACTGAATTCCTGCTCGCAGGAGCCAAGCTTTTCAACGTACAAGAGATCCTTGCCGCTCAAACCGAGGAAGCTGTTGCCAGAATTAAGATCCCCAACGCTAGCCCTGTGCTCGCCTCGCCCAGTATCGCCTCCTATTCTGAAGAAGCTACATATATAGATTCCGCAGAGGCCAGCCGTGTTTTTCCTGCCACCGCCCCCGAATTATTGCGTCGCATCAAGCCGTTCTATTGGCTTACCCGATCGATGGAAATCGACCTCGCAGCCAACACCTGCGAACGCATCTACGTTCGCAACCGCGGTCCACATGCATTCTCCCAGACCAAGCCCCAGGTCGAGGTCCTCGTACACCGCGTCTACAACCAGCGCGTCCAGTTGCGGTTGCAGGCCACCGAGCCTTGTTATATCCGCCTGGCCTACGCCTATTATCCCCATCTGCAGATAACAGTCGACAGCCACAAAATTGAACCGATAGAAACCGCTGGCCACTTTATCGCCTTACCTCTTGATGCCGGTAGTCACGATATTGAAATAACTGCCCATCTGTCACCGCTGCGGCAGGCCCTGTTACTTCTCAATATGGTATTGCTGAGCGGTGGTGCAGTGTGGATGTGGATTGCACGGAAAAAATCGGTCAGCGATAAAAGCATCGTCCGACCTTATTGATCGTAGCGCGGGGCAATCGTGACCGACCGTAGCAGCTATTGCCTGTGATATGCTGCAATTGTAGTGGTTAATCATTTTATCGACTCGGCGAGTACTTGCCCATTCGGAGGGGGCGGATGTCGCAGCGAGTAGACGGATAGCCCACCTGATATACAGCTTACGTCCCCCATAGATTGGTAGTGCCATGGGTATTGGCCTCTCCGCTCCATTCTATCGGATGCTCCGGCGTAAAAGGGCGGTTCGAATACGGTCTAGGTCTTGCCGGCACGCTACATCCGTCATGACGATGAATGTGTATGGCAGGACTCGTTCCGATCGGCTATCCGAGAGTGTTGAGGACGTAGCGCGCGCGATTGAATGTGAGCAGAAGTGTGTACCAGGTGTGTAGCGGAATCGGCCTGCCGATCTGACTGATCTGGCTGCGTAGATTTATACCGTGCTGATTTAGGGATGAATGTCTGAGCCGAGAGCTCGTACTGAATCTGCGCGAAGCCCGCGTCGGCATTGAAGATAAGAGGCCGCGCTATACCCAGATCCGATCCCAGGGCGGCTCGGCTATAAGAGTACGGTAAACGTAATCTTAGCCCAAAACCTCTCACCCCAAACGGACCCAATCAACGCATCCGGTCAGCTCCTGCCAGATCTTCTACAGCGTGGCAAAATATATATCATTGGATTAGTCAAATTTGTTATATTGCAACCGTATTTCCCCCCGATTCCCCTGTACGGAGCGTTTGCCATGGTCGCCCCCGCACGATTTAAACGCTTTATATTGCTGTTACTTCTATTGTTACCCATTTCGTCAAGTGCTCAAATTTCGCTGTGGAAAATCGGTGGCAGCGGACTTTCCTGGGCCGACAACGATACCACGCGCCTGTTCGTCGATTTTTCCACTACTCCCGGATCCATTCAGCCGATCTACTTCCGGACGGAGGAAAACGCCTTCCAACACATCGACAATTGGGCGTTCTGGCGCGACCCATCCGACCGCATTTTCGACTACCAGGACGGCGAAATGCCGCGCATGTGGAAATGGAATAACGGCATCCCAGACCCAACGGAGAACGGCTCTCGACTGCTCGACAGCGACCCCATTACCTACAACCCACCCAGTTCCGACGACATAGAGCGCGAAACATTCACCATGGACGTAGCCGTCCCTGTGCCGGCCGTGGCTTTTGGCTTTATCCCGCCCAGCGAAGGATTTCGCTCCAATGGCACCCCGTTGGAGACCGACTTCGTGCCGTCCTACCTCATTACGGCCTCTGTAGCCCCGGAGCCTCCTGTAATGGAAGGCAATGTGCAACCCCTCTCGACCGTGCTAGCCGATGTTAGTCAGAACTTCGCACCGCAAGTGCGCATCGACTTTTCGCGCCAATACCTGCGCTTCTTCCGCTACCGCCGCATCCTCTCCGACCTAGACGCCAGTTCGGCTGATGCTCTGGCGCTGATCGGATCTATCAGCGAATTCCAACTCTTTGCCCAGGGCGTGCCCCAACGCGCCATATACAAGAGCAAAATCATCCATCTCGGCCAGTCCCTAAACTTCGGCCGCATCTTCTGGAAAGCAACGCGCTATCGCATGGTCGACGGCCAGCCTAGGGTCATGCCCGATGCCGGTGCCCAATTGCGCATCGAAGTACGAACCGGCCGCGACGACGATCCTGCGGTATACCACGACTATATGGACACCGGCTTGGAACGCGTAGTCTCGCGCGATTATTACGAAAACCAGTTGCGCACGCGCTTCTTGCGCATCCACGCCCAAGCGGATCTTTCCGAGCGCCAACCCAAACCCGGCGTGCGCGCTTCCATCACCTATGATAGCGACAACTGGACCTTCTGGTCGGCGCCCTTTAGCGAATCGGGCCAACTGGTCAACCTACAGAGCGGCTCCTACATCCAATTGCGCGTCAGCCTAGAGAGCAATTCGTTTGACGACTTTGTGCGCATAGATTCGCTTTGGATTGAGACGGCCCCTCTGCTGGCCGCCGACGTGCGCGGCGAAATCGCACGCGTCGACGATCTACAGCCCAAGAGCGGTGCTACCGAAGTTGAGTTGGGCGAGGAAACGCAATTCGTCTATGACCTGCAAGCGGATTTTGCCGATGTCGAGGCTGAGGGATTCGACATGCTGCGCCTGCGCACTGGCAATCGCACGACACTGCACAGCTTGCAGATGGGTTCGCCACTTGCCGAAGTAGTAGCTGGCGAAGTCACCGACGAAGGCGATGGCCTGTTAATCCGTCTGCCCGGGCGCGTCACGCGGACCAACAACCCGCTGGTTCGCTTGGTCTTCAGCACGGAAGTATTTGAGTTTGCCAAGACTTTCCAGAGCGAAGTGCTCGACAGCGCGCGCGACGTGCTGCCGCAGCCGGTGGGGGGAGGCGATGTCAGCGACGAGTTGAGCACCAACAGCTTGCGCGTGCTTGGCAACGCCAATGCATCACTCAGCTTCGTGCAGGGCCTTTCCTTTGCCTCGGCCGTCTTCACGCCCAACGGTGACGGCGTGCACGACGAGCTCCGCATCAACTACTCGCTCTTCCGCCTGCCGGTCGCCGTGCCCGTGGCCCTCGATGTATACCGCCTCGATGGCCAGCGGATCGCACGCGTAGAGTATGGAGTCCAACAAGCCGGCCCACAGAGTATCCGCTGGGATGGTAGAGACGACAGCGGCATACTGCTGCCACCAGGCACCTACTTAGCCGCCGTGCAGCCGCTGGCCGACTTTACTGCTGGCGCACGCCTCTATCCCATTGCCATTGCCTACTAGGAGGAATATATGTTGCGCTTGATCTTGCTCCTCCTGCTATCTGCACCGCTCGTTGCCGAGGAAATCACCTTTGACAGCGTCGAAGAATGGGCGAGTTGGACTCAGCCGCAAGGCCTGCTACACAGCGATGAGAATGGCCGCTTGACGCTGACAAAATTCCGCAAGAATACCAACCTCATCGTCGATGCGCACCGGTTTACCCATCCGACGAAGACGCGCGGCGATGCCGTGCCTGGTGGCATCTGGCAGGTTGGATCCAACCCAGAAGGCGCGTCGCTAATTATCGACGGCGATCCCGATACATACTGGCAGCCCAGCCCCAACGACGAACGCGAGGACTGGTTCATTACCATCGATCTAGGGCGGGCCGCTCTGGCGCGCGAAATCGTGCTCACCTTTCCCGATAGTGAGGAGGCGCGACCGCTGAGTCAGTTCCGCGTCTTCGTCACTACCGGCGTGCGCATCGATGCCAACGATGACCTCTTTCTCTACCGCCAGATCTACCGCACTACGCGCCCCAATACCGAGACCACAATCCACATTCCGCTGCGCTACGCTGGCCGCGATAGCGCTATGGTTGTAGATCTCGATCGGGGACTGAATACAGAGCAGCTGCACAACTACCAGCTCATCCAGTACATCCAGATCATCTCGGAGGAAAAAACGCCAAACGGCGCCCTGGCCGAAGTCGAAGTGCTGGGCATCGGCGACAATATCGCCCTGGGCACTGCCGAGCGCGGCGGCGTCGTTGAGGGCGACGGCACCGGCTCGACGATCAACCTCTTCGATGCCGACCTAAATACCAATAACACCATAACGGACTGCCGCGAACCTCTGACTCGCTGGGACGAGGGCGGCACGTGGTTCCGCGCCGATTTGGGCGCGACCTTCTTCATTGATGAGATGTTTATCTACTCCATGCAGCCCGACGAAGGCACACTCGGTTTTACCGTATCTGGCACCGGACCTGGGCACACGGTGCTTTTCTCCGACGGTGCGCCTACGACTGGCAGCAAGCCGCTCGTAGCCCTACCGGAAAACGTCGACTACGAAGAAGTATTTACCCACCTCGAGCCCAACTCGGACAACTTGCTCTATCTGCGCTACTTATTCGAGCCGCGCAAGGCGCGCTACCTGTTCTTTCGCGGTGTGCGCTGCGGAGAGTGGGGCATTGCCAAATGGGGGGAGATGCAACTTTTCTCGCCTGGCTACCCGGCCCAAGTCGAACTGCAATCTAATTTTATTGACTTGGGACAAGTAGCCGGCGATAGCCGTCCCAAGGTCATCAAGGCACTGCATTGGGATGCTGATTTGCCAGCAAATACGCGCCTGCAACTGCGCTCGCGCTCAGGTAATGAACTGGCCGAATATTACGCCTTTTACGATCGCAAGGGCGAACAGGTAACCGAGGATAAGTGGCTGGCCGCGCCGAAGGTGCTACGCGGGCCGGTCGACACCTCCCTAGTAGTAGGCGAAGATTGGGGCGCTTGGAGCAATCTCTACCAATCTTCTGGTGAGAGCTTTCAGTCGGAGAGTCCGCGCCGCTTCATCCAGTTGCAGATGATTCTCTCCACCGAAAACCCGCAGCAAGCACCGGCCGTCAACGCGCTCTCCATCGAGTTTGAAGATGCCTTGGTGCAGGGCGCGCACGGCAGCGTACAGCCGCGCCAAACAACCCCCAATAAAGACACTCCGTTCACCTATTCGCTCGGGCTGGCCAGCGATGTGCTCGACAAAGGCTTCAACCGCCTGCGTCTAGTCAGCAAAGGCGTCATCAATCCAGCCAGCATCGCAGTGCGCAGTGGCAGTACATCCCAGATAGACGCACGCGTCGCCCAGGCCGGCGACTCGCTCTATATCGATATAGAGCAGATCATTGCCAGCGATTCGCTGCACATTGATTTTACCGCGCGTATCTTGGACAATGCCACCATCATCGAACTTGATCTAGGCCACGGCGAACGCCCCGGCATCTGGCAATCCGTCGAGGCGGCAACGCGGCGCTCGAATATCGTCATGCTACCCGAACTGGCCTCCAGCAACGCGTTAATAGGCAACCTAAATATCGAATCGCGCATTTTCTCGCCCAACGGTGATGGCATCAACGATGAACTCGAAGTGAGCTTTGTCGCCTTTAAAATCGATACTGCGCAGCCGACGCTGACCATCTACGACCTTTCGGGCCGGGTCGTCGCCCAATTGAGCGCCACGTCGAATGACGCAGAGCAGCGTTTTGCCTGGAACGGTATGGACCTCAGCAGTCGACGCGTAGATCCGGGACTCTACCTGTTGCGCATCGACCTCGGGGCAGATGCCGGCGACGACTCTGCGCTGCGGACTATTGCCGTAGCCTATTAGGCATTACATGGAGGGCGGGGCTGACCGTGTGCGTTGATTTGGTCCATTTAAACGGAGAGGCTATTGGGTGTGCGTGACCTAATAATTGGCCCAATTAAGGTGTGAGTATTTTGGTTTGTAGAAACTCTTCCGGACTGAGATAGCCCCTCCGGCTTGGCCTTCAGGTTGGCGGAGTCGCCGCCCTGAATCTGTACCTCTTCTGTACTTTTCTCTAAACTTGTCACTTGATCATTGCCCTTGCTAAGGGCAAGTAATTCGGCAGGAGAATGACAAATATTTATATCATTAGAGTGCAGGGATAACCCACCCAGTGGTGCGCACCGACCACAGGACCAGCACTATGAATAGAGACAAATCGAGACTGCACTTTTTGGTGATCGCTGCGGCTTCCCGCGGCGCACGGTTTTTTATCAAAAAGGCATTACAGCAAGGACATTCGGTCACAGCCCTTTGTCGAGCAGCGGACGATCATGCAGCGCTCAAGCGCATAGAAGAGCTTCTTGACAATACAGTGCTTACGGATGGAGGCATCTCGCCGGCTGATGTTCATGGGACGCTGTATGCAAGTAGCCAGAATATCTTAGATCCCGAAACATATCGTTCATTACTGAACGAGGATACGTCGATTAACCGCATATGTTGCTTCGTTGGTGCGACAAGCTTGCGCCAAATGATGAGTCGTGACGATAAGCTCTATACTCGGACTATAAGGGCCCTCGTCGAAGGCATGAGATCGAGTCGATGGGTGGAGTTTTTCTACCATGGATCATCGGGCAGCGAAGGAATTCCAGGACAAAACAAGCCCAAGCTACCAGCAAACTTTCGGCCTAGATGGCTCCTGAATATAGGGCTAAAAATTCCGGCAGCACGGGACTGTTTCGACAGCGAAATACTGCTCGCCCAGGCCGGCACGTCCGAGTTGAAATTCACCGTCTTTAGACCGGCATGGCTCACAGCGGGGCCGGCACAAAGGTCCTATGGCTACTGTTTTGACACAACGGCAATGGACGACGATGCGCTTCCCTTACGAGATGCGAAAACCACCATTAGTCGGGAGGATGTCGCTGAGGAGATCCTTCGTGTTGCTCGCCTCCCAGACCAAGAGCGTGCTCTATGGTTTGGGCATGGAGTCTATCTCGTGGATATGAAAGCGAGCGCCTCACAAGAATGTTAGTCATGAGCATAGAGAAAATTGGACGGTGGCAGCCTCCGCTGGACGAGCGGTCAAACCCGTTGCCTGCTGAATGCATTTCCAGCGGTTTTTTGCCGTCGACATCCAATGTAATTACCAGAATATGGGGGGGTGTTGTTTAGTATATCGTTTTTTTTATACATTCGCTCTCGTTCTATGGTTACCTGAGAACCCCGGTTGTTTGGAATGTGAAAGGCTTTTTTCAACATATGGTTGATCGACAACAGGCTAGTAGAGGTGGTTTGCTGCCTGCGCGCAGCAGTCATCCACCGAGCGCTACAGAGCAAGCTGCAATCGCCGTGCATGTCGAAGAATACAAGACGCGAGGGTTTACCGTGCTGCGCGAAGTGCTCTCCGCGGCCGAAGTGGATATGCTGCGGACTCGCCTAGACGAGCGCATGGACGCAAAAATGAAGGCTCATCTTGGCGAACTTGATGGAGAGCCGGCCACCGGTGCCGATTGGGCGAGGGCGGGTCACACCGTTAGCATCGGCGGCTCCGACGACTCGGCTCTTATTGGCTATCCCGGGCTCCTAGCAGCGGCGCCGGAAGTGGCCGAATTGCTCATCAAGCCTTTCTTGCTCAGCCCGCGCCTGCTCGATCTGGCCGAGCGCGTTATGGGACCTTACGTACAGGGTGATGGTTTTTATGTGGTCGGCACGCCTCCAACGGAATTCACGGGACGCGAGCCGGGTATCCTACCGCATGCGCAACTGGTTGATGAAACGGCAGGCTGGCATCGCGATGGGTATAACCATCACAATATGTGGCGCAATAACGCGGGGTATATGGATGATTTGGTTGCCGGCAACCAGCCGTTTACACCGCCACTCGCTGCGCATATGCTCTGCTATTTGCAGGACATGGATGGCCCGGGTGGGCCGCTGCTAGCGGTCCCCGGTTCACACCGTTCTGCCATGGGGGACAAACCAGTAGGGACGGAAAAAGAGGCGGTGGTTCAGGTAGATGCCAAGGCCGGTGATGTCGTCTTTTTTCACTGCGATATGCTGCACTCAGGTTCTGCTAACCGGGCAGAAACGGCTTGGCGCTATATGGTGACTTCTTTTGTCGTGCGTGCCGGCCTGCCGCATCGCGATGACTTTACCGAATGTCCGCTCGTGCGGGCGCTGGTCGCCGAAGCCGAGGCGCGCGGCGATCGGCGCGTGCTGCGCTTTTTCGCCGCCGATACGGAAGGCGGCGGACCGCTGACTCGAGAAGAAGTGCAGTGGGCCGCTGCAGTAGAGGCCGAGAGGAAGCTGCTGCGCACGGTTTCTTGAGCTCGGTTACCTACCTTGGGCTCGCCGCGTTAACCTCCATCCTATCGGGATGCCATCGCCGCGCGCAACACCTCGGCGATCGGACTGTGGCCTTCGCGAACGGCCATATCTAGCGGCGTCTCGCCCGCATAGGGCTCGAACAGCAGCCGTTGAAATGATGTCTTCGGCCACATGAGCGCGGCGACGTCCGTTGGCCAGTCGACGAATTGTTTCGGTTCGATCATCCTGCTCGCGGTGCGCAGGGTGGGGTCGGCACCGTGCGCCAATAGAAGGTGCACCTGCCGTATATTGCCGAAGCGCGCGGCAAAGTGGAGCGGCGTTTCGCGACCGAATTGGACAAAGTGCTCATTGTCCATAATGGGTGCATCGTCTAAACCCGACAGGGCCTGGACATTGACGTTGGCACCTGCTCGGATGAGCGCATGCGCGCGGGCCAGATGGGCATCGTCGTCGTGGCGCGCCTGCACGTGCAGCAGGCTTTCACCGTTGTGCGGCCAGGCGCTATTGGGATCTAAGCCGTGCTCGAGCATCAGAAAGAAGCTGTCCAGTCCCGTCACGCCGACGGCGTGAAAGCCCAAATAACTGGGCTGATTGACGTCGATTCCTCGCTCTATGAAATACGCGTTAATCGCATAGTCTTCGCTGGGCCAGTGCGTGCCCCACTTTCCGTTGGTCAGGTCGGCCCCGGCCTCGACGAGCGCTTTTACCTTGTCCAAATCGCGTAGGGGGTTGCTGGCGACAAAGAGCGGGCTCCACCGGCGCACGGACCCGCTCTTCAGCGTGCAGTCGACGGGCACTGATACTAGGCCCGGTTCCTGCAAGAGCCAGGTGCGCACGCGCTCGATAGGAGCCGTTTGAAACTCACTTTTCCAAACGGTGGCGATCTCTACGTTCAACGGTGCTGCTCCAAATGTGAATGCGGTGCACTGAGTAGGTATATGTTCATTCGCAATAAGCTACCTGCTACATAAAAACGGCTATGCCCACCGTGCGCAATATTCGATGAGTTGCAGGTGGGCTATAAATACTGCGGGTCTCTCTTAGGCCTGCAAGCGCTGGGTAGCGCGTCGGCCAGCGTAAATGAGCAACGCTAGTAGGCCGAGTGAGAGCAGCAGCTCCCACGGGGGACGCTGGCGGTCGAATAGGGCGCGCCAGTCTTGTAGCTGGCTGCCAATATAGGCGGCAAAGAGGGTGCGCGGCAGCAGGCCGACAAGGGAGGATAGCCAGGTAATGGTTGGCGAGAGCGGCAGGCGCGCACAGACCAGGTTGGTCAGCGCAAACGGCATGTGAGGCGCCAGGCGCAGCAGGGCGATAGCTGTGGGCAAGAACGCGCCGGCAGTGTTGATCAGGCGTTGGTAGGCAGACCACCATTCTGGCTTGCGCAGCAGCAGCACTTCGAGAAAGCTGGTGCTGAAGAGGCGCCCCAGTCCCAGTCCCAGTGCCGTAGCCCAAGCCAATCCACCCCCCGCGGCCATGTAGGGCCAGATGCCCGGTAGTAGATAGCCGCAGATGGCGCCAAAGAAGAACGACGGCAGCAGAGCCAAGCCGACGACGGCACCGCCTGCTCCGATCAGTGCTGTACAGAGCAATAGCGGGGTAATATCTGTGAGAAGGTGCATGTAGGAAGATCCGCTCAGGCTCACGAGCGTCATGCCGACAAGGGGGCCTCCTACGGCGAGGCCGGCAATGGCCAACGCCGTGAGTTGGCGAGCGGTGTTCCCGCGCGATACCGGTTCGTTTGAATCCATTATGCGCCGTTTGGAATATGCGCAGTCAATCGGGACTGCGGCCAGCGGGCGTCTTTTGTCTGCACTGACATATGGGCACGATTCTTTGTTGAGAGGTGAGACACGCTACCCTGATTCTATACGCATCCCAGCGCAATACAAGCTGGCAGGGCGATATTTTGCATGGTTTTTCCGCATGGGAATGATAAGCAGTGCGCGGTGTTGATAGTGTGATAGCGCTCGCCTCAGCTATTATTGACAGCCTGTAGCATTTATAAGACATTGATCGCCGCCACTTATTTACAACGGTCATACACGGGGAAAAAACGTGCACATTAGCTATATAACGGCCGAAATGAACGATGATTTCGCGCGCGCAGTGGAAGTGGGCGCGCGAGCCGGAGTCGAGGTCGTTTCGCTGCGCTCGCCGGTTTGGGACGAGGAGTTGGAATCGTTGAACGAGGAGCAGGTCAACCGCGTGCGGGCCACATTGGATGCGCACGGTATGCGCCCTGGCATGCTGCTGTCGCCAGTGGGCAAATGTTCAATTATCGATGAGAAAAAAATCGCCGACAGTGAAGACAAGCTCAAACGAACCGTCGAGCTGGCCCGCTGTTTGGGCAGCAATTCCGTGCGCGTATTTCCCTTTA
>JAYOYH010000053.1:0-29988 GCA_038153405.1 Gemmatimonadota bacterium
AATATCGTGGAGAATACCCGCGGCAAAGGCCTCGCCCTGCACGCGATAGCGCAGTTTGTCGGCCAGCAACCGCGCTGCCACGCCACAGGCGATAGAGTGCTCCCAAAACTTCTGGCGATCAAAGCTGGTATTGGTCCCCCCTGCAGCAAAACGCTCCAGCACCGACACGCTGAGCCCCAAGCTTTTAACGGTTTCAAAACCGAGCACGACGACGGCGTGGTTTACGGTGGCAATTTCGCGCGGAAAGCCGTAGAACGCCGAGTTGGCGAGCTTGAGAATCTTTGCCGTCAGGGCCTGATCAGTGGCGATTAGCTGGGAAACTTCGCGGGCCGAGGTCTGGGGGTTGTCGATCAGACCAATCATCTGCGTGATGACCGTCGGCAGCGTGGGCAAGCCGATGATGCTCTGAGTAATTTTCTTTATGCGCTGCTGCTTCTCTGCATCCAAAATAAAAATCCTTGGAGAGGAGAGCGTTCAAGCCAAGAAGCGCTTGCGCAACTTGACTCTGAGTCCCAATACCGCCTTTGTGTGCAGCTGGGAAACGCGCGATTCGGACAGTTCAAGGACCTGTCCGATTTCTTTTAAGGTGAGCTCTTCGTAGTAGTAGAGAGCGACGACCAGACGCTCTTGCTCAGAAATCTGTCCGAGAGAATCAGCGAGTAGGTCGCGCAATTCCTCGCGCTCGAGATTGCTCAGCGCACTAGGCTGATCGCGCGAACGCAGCGTGTCGATGAGGGCCACCGGCTTGTCGTCGTCCTCGCCAAAGCTGGTCTCGTCAAGCGAGAGCAATGAGGCGGAACTAACGTCGTCCATGATGTGGTAATACGTTTCCATATCGACGTCCAACGCCGCGGCCAATTCCTCTTCCGTTGGCGAACGACTCAATTCGTTTTCGAGCTTGGATATGGCGCGTTCGAGTTCGCGCCCACGCGCCCGCGTAGAGCGGGGCACCCAGTCCATGCCGCGTAACTCGTCCAAAATCGAACCGCGGATGCGCAGCGACGCATAGGTCTCGAACTTGACGCCTTTGCCCGTATCGAAATTGCTGTAGGCCTCAATTAGCCCGACGACGCCCGCGTTGACCAGATCGTCCATCTCGACCGAACGAGGCAGGCCGATAGCTAGGCGGCCAGCTATGTACTTGACCAGCGACAGATACTCGACCAACTCCTTGCGCGTATCTTCACCCTCGCCAGGGCTGGGCGCGACCTGTTGGTGTTGAGCGTACTTCTTCGTCGCGCTGATGGCGGGCGTCTTCTTGGGACTCATGTACTTGCTTTCGCCGGTGGTTGTCAATCCGAACCTTAGGCTTCCCAACCCAAGACCCGCTCGAAGAAGCCGGACTGACCTGCTGGGTCTGTAACTTCGCTGAACCAGAGTGCCAGTTCTTCTAGGGCCTCAGCGGCGGGAGAAGGCGGACTTATCTGCGCGAGAGGCACCTGTCTCTTGGCGGCTTCGCGCGCGTATCGATCTAATGGAATATAACCTCGATTGTCAATCTCCGCCCCTAGAAATCGCGTGGCCAACTCGGCAAACTTCTCCTGCAGTTCGTCTGCCTCCTGCTGGGAATCAGCCATATTGACGATCAGATGGATAGTCAGGTCGGCGCGCTCTGCCAGCAGCGCTTTCATCGAGGCATAGGCGTCGGCGATGGCCGCAGGCTCTGGGGTGGCCACCAGCAACAGGCGCCCTGCCGCCGCTGCCGCATCGACCGTCTTGGGCGTTAAACCGGCACCCGTATCGACGACGACGCAATCAAACTGCGCTTCAAATGCACTGAGATCGGCGCAAATATCGCCCGCGCTCGGACCGAGGTCCCATCCCATACTCTCACCGTCCGCCGCAGCGGCTAAAAGGACGAGCCCCTCAGGACCGGAGATGGCCGCTTGGGAGGCACTACAGTGCCCTTTCAGCACATCTTCGATGCTGTATTCGACAGCACACCCCATCAGCAAAGCGCTATTACCCAGACCGAAATCGGCATCAATTAGCAGCGTAGACTGCCCGCTGCGGGCCATGGCAACTGCCAGATTTACGGCGATACAGCTCTTGCCCACGCCGCCCTTACCGCTGGTTACAGCCAGCGTGCGACGCCCAGTCCCCGCCATCCTCAGGCCTTTCTCTCCGGTGCGCGACCCAAGATCTGCGCCACGATTTTCTCCATTTCACCCGCCTCGATATCGCCGGGGACTTGGCAGCCGACGGTCATATAAGAAGTGGGAAGCTGACTCTCGATTACCGCGCTCAGCATCGCACCAGGGCGAGCCACTTCGTCGACTTTGGTAAAGAGCAGCCGCCGTTCGCCCAATACGCTGCTGGCATCGACAATATCCAAGGCGTGCTCCAAACCGCTTAACGCATCGATTACCACGTGCACTTCTTCGGCACCGGCCGCCTCAAAAATGCGGTGCTGGCGCTCGCGCTCGTACACGTCGTTGGGCCCACAGCCCGGCGCGTCAATCAAAACGAGTTGAGCCTGCGGATGCCGTTCGATCGCGGCGGCCATATCTTCTTCGCTGTAGGCCGACTCCAGCTCGACGCCGATTATATGCGCAAACGCGCGCACCTGATCTAGCCCACCCACTCTGCGATCGTCTGCGGTGACGAGGACGATGCGCTCCTTTCTCTTGAGAGCAAATCCGGCGGCAATCTTGGCAACGGCGGTGGTCTTGCCGGCACCCGAGGCGCCAAAAAAGCCGATTACTTTGCGGCGCTTGCCGATGCGAATATGCTGACAGGGCGGCAGTTTGGCGCAAAAAAAGCGACTTAACCATTCGCCAATTGCCTCGCGATCGTCCAGCGCTGCACCGCTGAGGTTGCGCAGCACCCCGGCACAGGCTTCCTCGACGAGCACTGGAGCGACCCCCATATTGCGCAGGCGTTCGCCAAGGCGACCCAGCGCATCGGGAATGACTAGGGCCGACGCGCCGCTGCGCCGTTCGACGCGCGCTAGCGCATCCTGCATCGTGCGCAGTTGACGCATGATGCGGTCCATATCTTCCCCACCAGTTCCCGCTGGAACCGGCGGCAACGGCGGCGTCTCTCTGCGCACATCGCCCCCTGCCGATTCGCGGGTTTTCTGCCCACTCGGCTCGAGCTCAGGCGCAGCCATTGGAGCCAGGCGTCGGCTGCCTGCCGCTTGCGACGCATAGCGCTGCGCAGCGAGATGGGTTGCGCCAGCCGGTGGGCGCAGCGTCGGTGCAGTCGGCGCAGCAGTCGGCGCGCGCTCGTCCAGCGCCGCTGTCACCTCGACGCGTGCCTCGTCCCCCGCATTAAAGCGCGTATTGCGGCGGATCTGTCGCGTGTTTAGGATGACGGCCTGTTCGCCGAGATCATCGCGGACTTGCTGCAGGGCCTCCGGCATATTCCGGGCTATGTATTTGCGGATCTTCATTTAGGTCCAACGCGATATTACCGACCGATGCGACCTCCACATCGGGCGCGATTTCATTGTACGACAGCACGTGGAGCACGGGAAAATTGGCCGCCGTTAGCTTGCGGAATGCCAGGCGTATTTGCGGCGAAGCGAGCACGACAGGCTGCTGGCCATTGGCGACCATCTGGTCGATCAATTCGGTCAAGAGCACAAAGATCTCATTGGCTACATCAGGTGCCAGCGCAACGACGATACCGGCTGGCGAACTCTGTACCGCCTCAACTACGAGTTGTTCAACGCCCCCGTCTATAGTTAAGACGGCGATGGTGCTGTCCGGCGACTCCTTCAGCAGCGCATTACATATCGACCGACGCAGCGCCGTGCGCGCATACTCGCCCAAGACTTCCACGTCGTCGATCCGATCGTGATCGGCCAATACCTCAAGTATAGTGCGCAAGTCGCGAATAGGCACGCGCTCGGAGAGCAGGTTTTGCAGCACGCGCTGTAGCTTGCCAACAGCGGCCGAGTCGGGAACGAGTTCTTCCACTACATTCGGATAGGCCTGTTTCAGTTCATCGAGCAGGTGCTGCGTCTCCTGTCGGCCGAGCAACTCGTGCGCGTAGTTGTTGATAACTTCAGTCAGGTGCGTAGCCAAAACGGCAACGGGTTCAACGACGTTGTATCCCAGCAGCTCTGCCTTCTCGCGCAGCGATGGTGCGATCCAACGCGCCGGCAGTCCAAAGACCGGATCGATAGCCTGCACGCCCTCGATAGCCCCCTCGGCAAAGCCCGGATCGATGGCCAGCAGTTGCTTGGCCTGTAGCTCACCGCGCGCCACGGGATTGCCCTTGACGCGAATCTGATAGGAGTTTGGCTGCAACTCCGTGCTATCGCGCACGCGGACGGGCGGCGCGACATAGCCCATGTCCATGGCCGCCACTTTGCGAATTTGCACGATGCGCTCGATCAGATCTCCCCCCTGCTTGGCATCGACCAAAGGCACGAGTTGATAACCAACCTGCACTTCCAATTGATCTACGCGCAAATAGTCCTCTGGCCGCTCTTCGACCCGCTCGCTCTCATTCTGCGCAGCCACCTCTATTGCCTGGTTTTGCATCCGGCGGCGGCGCACCAACAGCGCTACGCCGACCATCAGCGAACCAATGGCGGCAAAAGGCCAGGTGGGCAGTCCAGGAATCAACCCCATGGCCATGAGCATGGTACCGGCAATGATACCGGCCTGCGGACGCCCCATTAGCTGCTCGTTAATATCGGAACCCATATTGCCGTCGCTAGTGGCACGTGTCACTATAATACCGGCCGCCGTTGAGGTAATGAGCGCCGGAATCTGCGTTACCAATCCGTCGCCCACCGTCAGCAGCGTATAGGTCTGAAGTGCCCCGCTCAAGCTCAGACCGTGCTGCAGCACGCCAATGGCGAAACCACCAATGATATTTACCAACGTAATGAGAATGCCCGCTACGGCATCGCCGCGCACAAACTTGCTAGCACCGTCCATCGCACCGTAGAAATCGGCTTCCCGCGAGATTTCCTCGCGCCGTTTCTTGGCGTCTTGCTCGTCAATGAGTCCGGCGTTGAGATCGGCATCGATGGCCATCTGCTTGCCTGGCATGGCATCCAAGGTAAAGCGCGCGGCCACTTCCGCTACGCGCCCAGCACCTTTGGTGATGACGACAAACTGAATAATGATGACGATGATAAATATGATGAAACCGAGAACGAAATTGCCGCGCACGACGACGTCCCCAAAGGCTTCAATAAGGCGACCGGCATCGGCCTCACTCAGAATAAGACGCGTAGATGCGACATTGAGCGAGAGGCGAAATAGCGTGAGGACGAGGAGTAAACCGGGAAAGACCGACAGCTCCAACGGAGCCGTTATATAAATAGTCAGCATTAGCACGAGCAGTGCCAAGCTAATATTAAACGTCAGCAAAAAGTCGAGAATAAAGGTCGGCAGAGGAACGATCATCACCGCGAGGATGGTAATCACGCCAATGGCTACCAATACGTCGGTGTGCTGCGCTAGCATTTTTATCCATCTACGCATGGCGCAGCCTCCCCAATATTACGACCAATAAGGCCAAACTGACATCGACGGCCAGCAAGGCGTTAGCGACCAGGTCTGGCAGCGGCAGAACGATCAGCACGAGGCTGATGGCCACGCCGATATTTACTAGCCAGCCGGTGCGCTGGGCTATCTTCCGCAAACGCCTGAGTGCGATTTGCGCGGTTCCTTGCATCAGCTATTACTCCCGGCCTTGCCGCGCTTGAGTTGAAACACAAAAGCCAAGACCTGTGCCACAGCCTTAAACAGCTCTTCGGGGATCTCTTCACCAATGCGCACCACCTTAAACAGCGCGCGCGCCAGCGGCTTGTTCTCGACCAGAGGAACACCGGCCTCGCGCGCCAATTCCTTGATGCGCTGGGCCACCAGCCGCTGTCCCTTGGCCACCACGCGCGGTGCTCCCATAGCGTCCACGTCATATTTGAGCGCGACGGCCACGTGCGTTGGGTTCGTCACCACGACATCGGCCGTACCGACATCGTCCATCATGCGCCGCTGCGACATCTCGCGCTGCAAGTTGCGAATGCGCGAGCGCATCATCGGATCACCTTCCTGCTGCTTTACCTCCTCGCGCACCTCCTGCCTAGTCATGCGCAGGTTTTTTTCGTAGTCCCAGCGCTGGAAGGCATAGTCGAGAATCGCCATGACCAAGAGCAGGAGCACAATGCGAAAAGCCAGCTTGACGATAACGTCGCCGCTAAGTGCAAAAATCTGCCCAACGCCCATATCCATATAAGCGAGAAAGCTGTCCATATCGGCGGAAATCGTCAGATAGGTCACAAAGACGACTGCGCTGATCTTAAACAGCCCCTTCCCCAACTCGACCAGACCACGGCTGGAGAAAATGCGCTTAAGACCGCCGAGCGGACTCAGTCGCTGGGCCTTGGGAGTCAGCGGTTCGAGTGTAAAAAGAACGCCGACCTGCGCGTAGTTAATGCCGAGCGCGGCAAAGACCAGTAGCGCGACGACCGGTCCGACAACGCGCACGTAGCCGATGGCCCATTCCGCAATGGATAGGGGTAAACTGCTGGCGTCCAGCTCGACGAAAATGCCGTTGGTCAACATATCGACCATAAGTAGGCTGAGTTGGTCATACATATAGGGGCCCAGCGACGATAGCGCGAGCAAGCCGGCCATTAAAATGGCAATCGAACTCAGCTCGCTGCTGCGCGCGACCTGCCCCTTGCGCCGCGCATCTTCGCGCCGCTTCGGCGTAGCCTGCTCTGTCTTTTCCTGAAAGGATTCCTCAGCCATGGGCCACCGCGCTCAGGCGAAAAAGTCGATTAACGCAAAGAAGTCGCGCTCTAATATGTGCAGCGACTTCTCGAGTAAGATGCGAAAGAGCGGCAGCGACGAGATCATCACAAAGAGACCGACGGCCAGCTGGACGGGAAAACCGACGATAAAGACATTCATTTGCGGCACGGTGCGCGCCAGCACTCCCATCGCAACGGATACCAGAAATAGGGCGATGAGTATCGGCGCGCTGATCTTTATGGACACGGCAAAGAGCGTGCTGGTAAGTTCTATGAGCTTTGTTGCTACCGGAGCCTTGAACACGACCCCACCCAGCGGCACGGCCTCGAAGCTGGCCATCAGACCGTTGAGTATGATATGGTGTCCGTCCAGTGAAAAAATCAGCAAGACAGCGAGGATATTGAGAAATTGGCCAATGATCGAGATCTGGTCGTACGACTGTGGGTCGATGACATTGACGATGCCAAATCCCATTTGCAAACCGGCAAGTTGGCCGGCAAATTGGATGCCGATAAAGAGCAGCAGCACGGAAAATCCCAGCACGACGCCCATGAGTATCTCGCGCACCAGCACAAAGGCATAGGGCAGAAACCCCGTGGGAATATCGAGCACCCCATCCGCCACGGTGGGAAATATCACCAGGGAAATCATAAATGCCATACCCACTTTGGCGCGGGCCAGAAAGAGGCGATGCCCAAAGATCGGCGCAACGACCAGCAGAGCGCTGACCCGCAACAGCACCAGAAGGAATATGTGGAATTGATCGAGCCAATATGCCACGTTTCTTCTCTATCCGATAATGGTGGGTATGCTACTGATAAGAGCGGTAGTAAATTCAATCATGCGGCGAATGGTCCACGGCAGCAGCAGCGATACGATGGCGGCAACGGCTATGATCTTGGGGATAAAGGTCAGCGTCATCTCGTGAATCTGCGTGACCGCCTGAAAGATGCTGACCATTAAACCAACCAACAGGGCTACTAGCAACGTGGGCCCCGCCACTACGAGCACTAACATCAGCGTGTCCTGTCCCAGCTTAACTACGTATTCTGGCGTCATATCGTTCTCTTTTAGTTGAAACTCTTTACCAGCGACTGCATCAGTAAATTCCATCCATCAACTAGCACGAATAGCAGTATCTTAAACGGCAGCGACACCATGATGGGCGGCAGCATCATCATACCCATCGACAGCAAAATGCTGGAAACGACTAAGTCGATGACCAAAAAGGGAATAAAGAGGATAAAGCCAATCTGAAACGCCGTGCGCAATTCGCTGATAATAAAGCTGGGGATCAGCACGGAGTTGGGTATTTCCGAGCGATTCTTCGGCTGCGGGATGCGCGCCATGCGCACGAAGAGCGCCATATCCTTCTGCCGCGTTTGCTTGAGCATAAACTCGCGAATCGGTTCCATGCCTCTATCCAACGCCACCTTATAGGGTATTTCGTCTTCCACTAGCGGCTGAATCGCTTCATCGTTTACGCGATCCCATACCGGCGACATGACGAAGAAGGTCAGAAAGAGCGATAGCCCAATCAGGAGTTGGTTGGGCGGCATCTGCTGCGTGCCGATGGCCGTGCGCAAGAAAGAGAGCACGACGACAATGCGCGTGAATGAGGTCATCATGATCAATATGGAGGGAGCCAGCGAGAGGATCGTCAGCAGGAATATGATCTGCAGCGATACGGCCGCGTCGCCGCCCTGCTGAGCGTCTTCCACCTGCAGACTGATTTTTGGCAGTGCCTGAGCCTGTGCATCATGGCAAACGGATGCAAAGCCCAGGAAGATCAACCCCCACGCCCAGCGAGGGAAGCGCTCCATGCGTAGCAGCGTATTCATTTTCCCTCCTGCGTGGTGTGTTTCAGCACGTTCCTGAGTTGAGCGGCAAAGGGCGAGGCCTTCTCTGCGGGCGGCGATATATTCAATTCGCCCGCTCCCCACTCAGCCAGCGTGGCAATGTGTTCATCGGTGACGCCCAAGGCGAGGGCCCGATCGCCGATTTCTACCAGAAAAACCGCCTTTTTGGGGCCCAAATAGGCGCGTTCGGCAACTCGAATAAGGCTATTATCTGCGCCCAGTTGACGTCCTAATGTGCTCTTGCGCAGCACATGCGCCGCTCCCCAGGCCAGCAGCACGACCAGCGCAAGTCCCAGGCCCAAGCGCATGGATATGCTCCATATATCGTCTTCTTCCGCTTCGGGTATGTCCTCTTCTACCAGCCCATAGGCCAGTGCGTCGACCGCCTCCCCATCGAGCGGTTCTTCGGCCGCTGCGGGCGCATCCTGCGCGCTTGTCGCGACCTGTTGTCCGGGGGCCTCTGATGCGGCAACCGTTCCTTCAGCTACGGCACTGGTCGACCACCAGGCGATTGCAAAAACCACCCCGATGATGGCTTGCCAACTGCTCCACTGTGCGTTTTTCATGATCCTCGCTCTCGAGTGTTACCCATGCACATGGGAGCAACATATATGCCATTTACAGCAAACAAAAAAAGAGGGGCCTACCGGCCCCTCTGCGCGCCCATATACGGGTCGCAAATCATGCACTTATACTGTTATAAGATTTTGTTTTTAATTGATTTGTAGTTTTATCTATGTCCTCCTGTACACGCCTGTAGCAGACCGCGCATTCGAGCGGCACAAACTTCCTGCCAAGGGAACTTATTTCCCCTTTGGCGCTGTGAGTCGGCGCTACAACTCGCTCACACTGCCCATGATTTCGGTGATGCGCACGCCGAAGTTTTCCGATACCGTTACGACTTCTCCGCGGGCGAAAATCTTGCCGTTGACCAAAACATCGACCGGATCACCCACCTGTTTGTCGAGCTCGACAAGCGACTGTTCGCCGAGGTTGAGGACCTCTTCAAGCGTCTGCCGCGTTCGCCCTAGCTCAATTGTAACGCTCATATTTACATCCATTAGGCGAGCGATATTGGCCGGTATACCAGCCGCACCGCCGCTCGCACTGTTCCCCACCGCTGGCAGCCCGCCGGAAAAGTCCATGCCGCCGCCGCCCCCTTCGTCCTCCATGGCTTTGAGCATTTCCATTTCCATCATGCGGTCGACGTCTTCCTGTGAACCGCCCCCATCGCCGTCGCCCTCTTCCTCCATCATCTTCAACATCTCTTCGGCAAGCGGGTCGAGGTCCTCTCCTCCTTCGTTCTCATCGCCGCCGCCAATGGCATCGGCTAAGGCATCGAGTTCGTCTTCAGATACTTCGTCTTCTTCGGCCATGATGGCTTTCTCCGCCTGTAGTTGGTCGCCCGATTGGCGCACTTAATCCGTTATGATCGGCTTACTTTTGTTCTTGAAGATCACCTCGTTATCGGAATCGATGTACTCGGTAATCTGCACTGCGTTGTGGCGTCCTATACGACCCGGCCGGCCGATATACTTGGGTTCGTCTTTCACGAAGATGACCGTCGGCTCACTTATGCGCGTATCCATGGTCAGCACGTCGCCGACTTGCAGGTCTTGCAGTGCACGAAACGTCGTCATGCCGCGCGCCAGTTCGGCGCGAATCGGCATATAGGTCTTTTCCAAACGCAGATTGTTCTGGCGCAGTAACTCCTCCTGATTCATGCGATTGGTGCGCACGTAGGACGTCTGCTGCAGGCGCGGTAGAATCGATTCCAGCGTAAAAAATGGGTAGCACAGGCTGACCAGCCCCGATGCATTGGTCGAATTGACTTCAAAGGCCAGGAGAATAACGATTTCCGAAGCCGCGGTGATCTGCATAAACTCCGGATTGGTCTCCAGCTCAATATCGGAGATCTCCACGCGCAAAATGGGCTCCCAAGTGGCTTCCAGATCCTCGATAACGCGCTTGACGATGCGGTTGATTACGCCGATTTCTATCTGCGATAACTGCCGGGCCTCCACACCCTGCGAAGAGCCCTTGCCACCGAAAATGCGATCGACAAAGGCGAAGACTACCGGCATGGCAAAGTCGATAATGGCCTGGCCATTGGTCGGCCCCAGCGTAAACTGGTAGGAGCACGAGGGATTGGACAGGCTCATGATAAACTCGGCATAGGTCGTCTGGTCGACGAAGGCGGTATCGACGTCGACGACCGCGCGCATGGCTCCGGAAAATGTCGACGAAAGCAGGCGCGCAAAGTTGTCGTGCAAGTTCTCGAGCGTGCGCAACTGGTCCTTGTTGACGCGCGCCGGATGCTTAAAATCATAGGGCGTTATGATGCGCTGTGAGGCCGCGTCGTCAAAATCCGCTCCTCCACCACCCAGATCGCCCGTTCCACCGCCATCCTCATCTCCGTCGGTAGCCGAAAGAAGGGCATCAATTTCTTCCTGTGAGAGTATATCGGCCATCTGTAGCTCCTCAACGCCGCCGAAACGCCGTCACTGAATAATAATATCCGATATGTTTAGTTCGACGACGCGCACTTCTATTTTATTTTCATCGTCGACCTGAAAAAGCCGTTCGAATATCTCTTTGTTAATAATTTGGCGCAGTTGATCTTCGATCTCGTCTTGGAACTGCGCGTCGAGCTCATCTACGGTCTTGCCGCGGATCGTGCGCATGATCAGCGATTTTATCTTCAAATCGTAGAGCGCAATTTTTGCGATTACATCTTCCTGATGGGCCTCTTCGATATTGGCCGTAATATCGTTATCTGGCGGCGATTCTTCCGTATTATAGGCCTCCAAGCCCAGCTGCACGCTCAGCACGACAAAGCGCTCGGAGTTGGTGCCGGCGGGATTAGCCGTAATCGTCTTGAGGTTCTCCGACACATACAGATACGGCAGTCGGCTCTTTTCCTCTTCCTGGCCCTGGCGAATCTCGACCTTACCCTGTTCGGGGATGAGCGCCTCTTGCCCCTCGCCAGGCACGTTGTCCTTTAGCGTAAACTGTATTACAACCCAAGCCAAAACTACCTGCGCCAGCAGCACAATGAGTGCCAAGGGACCGTACTTTTTCAGCACGCTTCCGCCGTCGCCGCCTTCTTCCGCTGCTTCTTCAGCCATAGTTTCCTTCCTATTCCTCTTCGCCTTCCACGCCTATTTGCGCTTCCTGCAAGAGTTGCCTAACCAGTTCGGGCGACGATTCTTCGCTGTCCTGACGGTGGCGCACCTTTATTTCGACGCGTCGATTCGCCGCACGGTGCTCATCGCTGTCGTTGTTCAAAAGTGGCTTAAACTCGCCGTGGCCGATCGCCGTCATGCGCTCAGCGCCGATGCCGACCTCGTTTTGAAATACGTCGAGGACGCCCAACGCACGCGCGCTCGACAGCCAGTGGTTGCTGGGAAATTCCTCGTTTTTAATCGGTAAATCGTCGGTATGCCCCTCTATTTCAACGGGGTTGGGCAAGCGGGCCAGCACGCCGCCAATTTTGTTTAGTAGGGGCAGGATATCGGCTTTGATATCCGCCTTGCCGCTGGCAAAGACGGCGTTGTCCTTTATGCGAATGGTAATGCCATCTTTCGATTCGATAATTTCCACGTTTTCCTGCTGCCCCTCCGCTTCGACCTGCTTTTCGATTTCCGCCTTGGCGTCTTTGAGCGTCGGACGTGCCTCGGTGATGTCGCCGCGCACGATGGGCACGTGCAGCTTGACGGGCGATGTCAGAATGGGATCGCCGGCCAGCACCCCCAGAGCGCCCTGCAGTGAGCCCACAGCTTTCTCAAAATCGGACTGCTTGGTCGTAGAGAACGAGAGCAGCAAAATAAAGAAGGTCAGCAACAGCGACATCAAATCGCTAAAGGTTGCCAGCCAACCAGGCAGACCCTTGGGACATTCCGGGCATTTTTGCTTGGCCATGCGCTACTCTCCGCCGCTTCCCTCTTCGCCAGACGGACGCATCGACGGCGGCAAAAACACCGAGAGCTTGGCTTCGACGATGCGCGGGTTGTCGCCCTGCTGAATCGCCATAATACCCTCGATAATCATCTGCTTGGAGAGGATCTCTTTTTTCGAATAGGTCTTTAGTTTAGCGGCAACTGGATCCAGTAACACGTTGGCCAATATAGAACCGTAGAGCGTCGTCAACAGGGCAATGGCCATACCTGGACCAATGGCGGCCGGATCGTCCATGTTCTTGAGCATGATCACCAGACCCACTAGGGTGCCAATCATGCCAAACGCCGGTGCCGTAGTCGCCATGCGCGAGATGATCTCTCCACCCGCGTTGTGGCGCTCTTCGATATAGCGCAGCTCGGTCTCGAGGATATCCATGATGAGATCGGGCTCAGTGCCGTCAACAGCCAGGCGAATACCGCCGCTGAGAAAGGCATCGTCGGCCTCTTCAACCGCCTGTTCAAGGGCCAAAATACCCTCGCGACGCGCCGTCTCGGCAAAGCCTACAATTTTCTCTATGAGTTCGTTGGGCGACGAAGCCGACGTCTTTATCGACTTCATATAGACGCCAACCAAACCGATGACCTCGGGCAGCGGGTTGGCTATCAGCGTTGCACCGATCGTTCCCCCGACGACCATGATGGCCGACTGCGTATCGATAAAGGCCGTTACATCGCCCATGCCAATGAGGATCAGGGTAAGGGCCGAAACAATTCCTATAATAGTTGCTATATCCATTATGCACTCGGTCCCTATGAAGTTCCGCTAAACAGAGGCTCGTTGCACGATCGCTTGTATTCAACGACTCGATTAATAATCAAATCGACAGGCTCTGTAACCATGACTTTTTTACCGGAAACCAGCGAAATCAGTGTATCGGGCGTCTCTTCGACAAACTCGATCATATCGGCATTAATGACGACTTCGTTCTGGTTAAGACGGGTCAGCTTGATCATAGTAGCACCTCGGCCTCAGTAGGTATTTAGCGGTTATGAGTCAAATATAACTTACCGCTTTAAATTGACCACTTCGGTCAACAATTCGTCCGAGGTGGTAATACTGCGCGCACTAGCCTGAAAACCGCGCTGCGTGACAATCATGTTGGTAAATTCGGCGGCTAGGTCCACATTTGACATTTCCACCTGGCCAGAGCGAATGCTGCCCTGTACGGTGCTCTCGGCCGCACCGATTACGGCCTCGCCAGACGCCTCGGACTGAACGAACATATTGCTGCCCATCCGCATCAGGCCATCGGCGTTGCCAAACGATGCCAGTGATACGCGTCCCATATTTTCCGACGTGCCGTTGCTAAACAAGCCGACGATATTGCCATCGGGCTGAAAATTGACGGAAATGAGCGATCCCGATGCGCGCCCGTTTTGCTCGCGTACCGATGCGGAAGACGACGCGACAAACTGCGTTAATCCGCCCAACCGATCCGTGCTATCGGCGCCGACGTCAATGCGCATCAGCGGCGTGCCTTCGCCGGGCTGAAAGACGATGGGCGATTGATCGGCCGATTCGAAAGAGCGCAGCGTACCGTCCTCGTTAAATATGACTTTGCCGTTATTGCCAGCCTGCGGCGTCAGACCATCTACCGTAGCAACCCAGTTCCACTCGTTGTCGACAACGCTGCGGGTAAAGTTTAAGGTCAGAGAGTGGGCGTTCCCTTTCTCGTCAAAGACCTGGGTATTGGTGCTGAACTCGTAGGGCGGCTCGTCGCCATAAATACCCGAGCCCACGCCCGAATCGAGCAGCGTGAGATTGACGTCAAACCCGACGATGCGGTCTTGGGTAATGGCGTCCGTGAGAATGAGTTGGCCGGTATCGGGATCGAGTCCCGCGTCAACGCCGCCGTAGATATTGCTCACCGCCGTCAGCAACTGTTCGACCGTATCACTGACCCCGGTCTCGAACGTAAAACGCCCGTCAAAGCGTTCGCCGTTGGGCTTGACTCCGGTAAAGCGGATAACGTCGCCGTCAGTGATATCGGCACCGACGTTGGCAAGGTTATTTATCAAGTCGATATCGGATGCCTTTTCGCCCACTTGGGAAGCATCGGCGGTAAAGCCCAAACGCGAAGCGACATTCACGGCGGGATCGGCATTGTCGACTTTGACTGACACCTGATCGCCGCCCTCAACCGTGCGTAGGATAAGTTCACCCAGCTCGTTGGTTTTAAATAGAATGTTGTTTTTCAATGCACCGTTAATGCTGATCTGCGAGTTCAGCTCGGCAATCAGCTCGAGGCGATCGGCGTACGACTTGGCCGGTATATTGAGGGTGCTTTCCGTAATCTCTCCGCCAGACGTAATCGTCACCTTTAACCCCGCTTCGTTCAAGTCCGTCAGGTCGAGCGGAAAAGTGGGATTGGGACTGCTAGTTAGGCGCGCTGGCAGACCAAAGAGCGTCCTGCCGGTCCACACCGGGGCACCCATATCGCTGCCGCTGGCATCGAGATTACCCGATAGGCGGATACTGGTCGTAGACACCGCCTCCGACTCGCGATCAAGCGGTATAATGATGTCCTCCACTTCCGACTTGAAGGTGCCGTCGGCGTTGGCCAGGTTGCCCTGCACGACAAAGCCACTGCCCGGATCGTAGAGCCTGCCATTGACGTCAAAGGCAAAGGTTCCATCGCGCGAAAAGAGGCGCTGGTTGCCGTCGCTGACGATAAAATAACCGTCGCCGTCCACGGCCAAGTCGGTCTCAATGCCCGTAGTCTGCAGCGTACCCTGCTGTTGAATGGTATCGATGCTGCTCACGCCCACGCCCAGACCGAACTGGCTCGGGTTTGTAGCGGCAATCTGCGCGCGCTGTGGACCGCCTCCGTAGAGCGTCTTACTCATGACGTCGGCAAAGTTGGCACGTTCACCCTTATACCCAGTCGTATTGACGTTGGCGATGTTATTGCTGATGACATTCATGCGCGTTTGATGGCTGCTCACGCCCGTAATGCCGATGTAAATCGAATCCAGCATATTCCCTGCTCCTATACCTGCCAACGCAGTTGGCTAGTGGGTAGGTTAACGCCCATCCGGAGCACACCTCCCATTGCCGCGCACCCCATCCCATGGGCCGCGCTCGACGCCTAGTCGCGTCCAATTTTTATTTAATTCGATCCTGCCAACACGCCGCGCACGTCGCTCAGTGTAAGTTCGCGCCCGCCCGCCCATAGATAGGATTCCCCTTCTCCGTAGCGGACGGCTTCGACGCGCACGCGCTGAAGCGCCTCAGCTGCCACCGGCGCGCCGCCGATGCCCTCGGCCGATACCACCACGCGGTAGGCCCCTTCGGGCACGCGATTTCCCGCTTCGCTCTTACCGTCCCATTCGACGCTGCCGTGTTTCTGGGAAAGGTCGAGATCAAACTGCCGCACGAGTTGGCCGCGCGCGTCGAGCACACTCAGCGTCGCTTGGCGCGCACCTGGCCCCATGCCGTAGTTGATTTCCGTTGTATCACCGTAGAATGCGACCTGAGTCGTTGCGACTTCGACGTCCTTGCCCACTAGCGAAGTAACTAAATTGTTAGAGAAAGCCGTCTGCAATCCGCTCTCGCTGCTCTGGTTACTCGTCAGTGTCTGGTTGATATTCTGCAGCTGCTCGAGTGAAGTAAACTGCGCCATTTGCGCGATAAACTCGGTATTTTCTAGCGGATTAAGCGGATCCTGATAGCGCAGCTGCATGGTTAGCAACTGCAAGAAGTCGTCTTTACCCAGTTGCGCACGCTGCGCATCTGCCCCGTTGGATGGGGCCTTCTGCGGGTTGGTGATGCTGCTAATGTTCATACCTAACCTATTTCCTTTTTATGCCGTGAAATCCACGTCGCCGCTATCGGGCCTGCGCACTGGGGTCGGGATCGACGTTGTTTCCGCTGGCCCCTCCCGCATACCGTTCCCATTGGCCCGTGCATGGGCCGCCTCCTCCTGATCATCGCCCCGCTCGGTAAAAGCCGAGTGATCGCCAACATCGACGCTAAACCCCTGTAGATCCAATCCCTCTTGGGCCAGTGCTGCGCGCAGCCGACCTACGTGCTGTTCGAGCAAGTGTTTAACTTCGGGGTTAGTCACCACGAACTCGCCGCGCACCGCCGCCTCGGTCGTGCGCACTCTCAGCTCGATTTCACCCAGATCGGCCGGCTGCAACTGCAGTCGCATCTCAGCTCCGCCGCCGCGCACCAGCGCGGCCACGCTGCGTATAACCTGTGGCAGCACACTCTCGGCGAGCTCTTCCATCACGGGCGCTTGACTGCCCGCGGCCTGAACAATGCGCGTCACGATTTGCTCCGTTCCCTTTTCAACCGTCAGATCGGGATCCATCAGTTCGACTACGTTGAGCAACTCCAACGGATCGTCTGCTGGAACGACCGGCACCCCGTTCACAGCGGTCGGCACTTCCACTTCCGCTGCGTCGAGTTCCACTCCATCCAAGTCGATATCTTCGACTTCGACATCGCCTGTCGGCGCTTTCACTTCTTGCCAAGCGGGAGCGTCCTCATCGATGGCGATGCTCTCCTCGACATCCTCTTCTTCTACATTCTGCTGCATTCCCCGCTGGGCCAACAGAGCCGCTGCGGCGCCCGACTCGGCATTTTCTTCCCCTTCCTGCTCACCCTTTTGCGCCGAATCGCCTTCGTCATCGGGCGCTTCAGCCGCCTGATCTGCCCTTACTTTGCGATCGGCCCTCTCGCCCACGCCGTCGGCAGGCTTAGCAGATGGAGCAGGTGGCGCCGGGGCAACCTGCTCTTGCTCCGCCTGCTGTAGGATGCCAGCAAAATCCAAACCAAACGACGCCCCTTTGCCCGAGCTCGACGATATTTTGTCTGCAACAGGCATCACCGATCTACCGCCCACCAATTCAAACATGTCCGCGCTCCTCTGCATCCAACTCGGCGCGCTCGATCCCTCGTCGCGCGTAGAGTTGCTCTCCAATTTCGTCCAGTTGAATCCGTTCCTGGCGATTGGCTTCGCGCCGATGCGCTTCCTCGGCGCGCTCTTTTAACACTTCGTACACGCGGCGTTCTCGCGTCGCCTCCGACAGTTTCTGCCGCTTGTTATATGCTATGGCTTCAATTTGTTGCACGTGCTGCTGCTGCTCGCCGATTTCTCGATCCAAGCGTTGGCTATAGCTCGCGCCAATGCCCAGCAGCGCCGCATCAACGCGCTGTGCAGCGGAAAATTCACCCATATATCGATAGGCATTTTGAGTCGAGCGCATAGCCTCGAGTTGTTCGACCTCGCGGTTTAGGGCAGCCAGCACCTCGCCTAACTCTGCACGGCGCGCATCTTCTATACGCTCCTTGATTTCCAAAATGCGCTGAAAGCGAAAGGTAAAACGCTGCACGTTATCAGCGCGTCCTTGGACCGGCCGGCGGCTGGACCGGTGGCTCGGCCATGATACCCATCAGGCGGCGCACGTTTTGATCGAACCCCTCGACGCCCACACCCCTCTCTATCCCCTGGCGCAGGTATTCGTTTATGGGCTCGATATACTGCAGCGAGCGATCGATGCGCGGATTGCTGCCGCGCGCATAGGCGCCAATATTGATTAAATCTTCGGCTTCGGCATAGGCAGCCATGGAGGATTTGACGTCCATGGCCCGCTGCCAGTGGGCATCGCTCGTCACGTCTTTCATTACGCGGCTAACGCTCTCCATCACATCGATGGGCGGATAGTGCCCGCGCGAGGCCAAGCGCCGCGACAGCACTAAGTGTCCGTCGAGGATGGCGCGCGAGGCATCGGCAATCGGCTCATCCATATCGTCGCCTTCGACCAACACGGTATAAAATCCGGTGATGCTGCCGCGGCTCGTCATGCCGGCTCGCTCCAACAGGCGCGGCAGCAGCGCAAATACCGACGGCGTATATCCACGCGTCGTCGGCGGCTCGCCCGCCGCCAGACCGATCTCGCGCTGCGCCATGGCCACGCGCGTCAGCGAATCCATCATCAGGATCACGTCTTTGCCCTCGTCGCGGAAATACTCGGCAATAGCCGTTGCGACAAAGGCCGCCTTCAACCGCACGAGCGCCGGCTGGTCGGACGTCGCCACGACGACGACAGAGCGCTGCAATCCCTCTTGACCCAGACTGTCTTCTATAAAATCGAGCACTTCTTTGCCGCGCTCGCCCACCAAGGCGATGACGTTGACGTCGGCCGCCGAGTGGCGCGCAATCATGCCCATTAGCGTGCTCTTGCCGACGCCGCTCCCGGCAAATATGCCCATGCGCTGTCCCTTGCCACAGCTAACTAACCCATCCAGCGCGCGCACCCCCGTTCCCATCGCCTCGCGCACCCGTCGACGCTTCAGCGGATCGGGTGGATCGGCATGAACACTGCGCCGCTCTTCGGCGTGTATGACCCCGTCGCCGTCTATAGGATGGCCCAAGCCATCGAGCACGCGCCCGCGCAGGCCGTGGCCTACGGGCACGTAAAGCGCTGTCCGCGCGGGAAAAACACCCGTGCCCGGACGTATGCCCTCGATCTGGCCCAGCGGCATGAGCAGCACTTTGCGGCCGCGAAAGCCCACTACTTCGGCGCGCACGGGATCGCTCTCTGGGTCGCCTAAATAGCACAGTTCGCCCAGCGCCACATCGGGTGGTCCTATGGCTTCGACGACTAGGCCTACGATATCGCTGACCCGGCCGTAGTGCACCAGCGGATCGACGCGCTCGATCGTTTCCAGCAGATTAGCGCTATTCACGGCCGGCATCTTCTACCTCTTTTTCCATCTGTGTATCCTCGTCGCGCTCTTCGTCTAGTATCGCTGCGCGCAGCGCTGCGCGCATGATCTTCAACTGCTCTTCGAGGCGTGCATCGACGTTTTCCTCGCGCCCCTCGACCATACAGCCCCCGCGCGCTACGTGCGCACTGGTCCGCACCTTCAAGACGGCATCGGCATCCACCTTAGCCACCCAGCGCTCGACGTAGCGCTGAGCAATGGCCAAATCGTCTGGATGTACTTTGATCTCCAAATTGCTTTGCTCTGTCATATGAGCAAGAGCGCTGCGCACGACCTGCAAGAAGGCCTTGGGATTGGCCACGACTTGAATGCCGATAATGCGGCGCGCCAGCGCCACAGCCAAGTCTACCACGGCCACCTCTGACTCGACCAGTATTTGCGTGCGCTCATCGATTAGGGATTGATGCAGGCTTTCCAAGCGCCCGACGGCTTCTTTGACTTCGCCTTCGCACTGTGCGATGCCGGCCTGCACGCCCTCTTCATAGCGCTCGGCGTGCAGCGCTTCGCGTTCGGCGTCCCAGCTAGTTTGTGCTTCTTGAAAGCGCTTATCGCCTTCTCCGCGCACGTAGGATACCTCCTGCAGCATTTTACCTTCCCACTCTGCATCGAGCGCGGTTTTTATTTTTGCTGAACTCTTTTCAATCAGGGCGCCGATGCCCATCGCCTCGACGCTCTTTTCCTTTTCTTCGTTGCCACCCACGTAGAGATCGCGCGCGGCCTGTCCCACCGTCACAGCCGGACCGACAAAGCGCGCAGTGCGAATTACCTTAGACAAAGTAGATTCCCCTTCTTGGATTTTGACATGCCACGCCAACTACAATGGGGAATATACTAAAGCAATCCATTAGCTATCTTCATCCATGAGCATCGTTCGTATTAATTTGGCGGCATCTTCTGGCCGTTCGCGCACCATTTGCTGCACTCTGCCGAGAATAATTTCGTGCGGCGTTTCCGCCCGCTCGAACTCTTCCTCTGCTACATCGGTCGATACCTCGCCGAGCACCTCGAGTTCGTCCTCGACACCGACGCCTCGGCCGATGGCTTGGATTATAAAGCGCAGCGTAATGAGAGCGGCAATAATACCGAGAATCTTGGCTACGTTGATGGCGATATTGGTCCAGAACTCCTGGCGCTCTTGGACCTGCTGCTCTTCGCGGGCGCGAAGTTCCTGCGTCTTGTCAAAAGCCATCGGATAGACGGTAACGACATCGCCGCGCTCCTGATCCAAACCAATGGCGTCTTCGGCCAGCTCTGCCAACTTAGAGATTTCGTCGGTCGGGCGGTCCTCTTCTACGTAGTTTCCCTGAGGGTCGATAATAACCTTGGTCTTGTCGATGGTCAGCGCCATGGAGATGCGTTTAACCGACCCAACTGAACCGACGATATTTTGAATCGTTTCGTTTACTTCGTAGTTGCGAATGGCCTGCTCTTCGGTACCTTTTTCCGCCGAACTGGTCTCCTGCGTCTCCTCGCTGATGACAACCTGTGAGGCGCCGGGCTCAACGACCTTGCGCTGCGTTTGCGTCTGATCAAAATCGAGCACCACGTTAATGCGCACGCGCGAGCGGTCCTTACCGATAACCTGATCCATCAGCGTCTGCACTTTGTTCTGCAGCACGTGTTCCACCTGCTGCTGCATTTCAAACTGCTTGTTGGCCATCTTGACCAGTGGATCTTTTTCTTCTGATAGTAGGTTACCTGCTCCATCGAGGATGATGACGTTGGCCTGGTCCAACCCCTCGACGCTGGCACTGACCAGATAGCCGATGGCATTGATGCGTTCGCGCGACAGCTTGACATTGTTGTCGAGGGTCAAGGTAACCGATGCCGTCACCGGATTTTGCTCATCGGTAAACAGGCTCGGTTCGGGAATGACCAGGTGTACGCGTGCCGTGCGCATGCCTTCAATATTGCTCAGCGTCTCTTCAATTTCGGCCTGCAGCGCGCGCTGAAAGTTGATCTTTTGCAGAAAGTCCGTCATCGCCAACTGCGCTTCGTCAAAGATTTCGTAGCCTATGCGACCGCTTTTGGGGTAGCCCTCCCCGGCCAACTGCACGCGCAGTTCCATATAGCGATCCTGCGGCACGAGAATCGCCGTGGCATCGCCGGTGAGTCGATGGGGCACCTCTAAGCCGTGCAGGCGATTGCTGATTTCGGCTGCTTCGCCAAATTCCAAATTGGAATAGAGAATGCGCCCCTCCCACTCGTCACCGCTACCCGAGCTAAAAAAGAGCAGGAAGGCAAGCAATCCCACGACGGTGACAGCACCGCCAATCGCTCCGTACTTCTGCACGGGTGGCGCTTCGCTCCACCATACCTGGAGGCGTTCCGTTATACCCGATACCTGTGTCGGCAAATTCATCTGAGCATTCTCCGCAGGAACTTATACCTGCATGCGTATGAGTTCCTGATAGCCCTCCAGAACTCGGTTGCGTATCTCGAGCATTAGGTCGCGGGCGACCCCCGCTTCTTCTACGGCGACCATGACTTGGTGCACGTCGGCCGCTTGGCCGGTCACCAACATATCGATGGCATGTCCCGCCTGGAACTGCAAATCGTTGACGTCCTTGGCAAAGTCCTTTACCAAATCAGAAAAATCGGGCCGCTCGACGTCGCCGCTCAGGCGCATCTCGCTCTGCGCATTATTGATCTGCAGGCGCTGTGATCCCACCTCGCCGCGACCGCTAAAGTCGCGCACCATCGTCACGGCCATCTTAGCGCTCCTCGGCCGCGTAGGCGCGGCGCAAGCGCATAACGCGCGGCACGTATTCCTGGGTCTCCAACGGCATGCGGCCCTGCTGCACGGCACCCGGGCCGGCATTATAAGCCCATAGGGCAACTTCGACCGATTTGAATCGATCCATCAGACCGCGAAAGTAGCGCGTGCCCGAAGCGATATTTTCTTCTGGATCAAAGCGATTGACTACGCCCAATTCTGCCGCGGTCTCCGGCATTAGTTGCATCAACCCGGCCGCGCCCTTGGGCGACAGCGCCTCGGGATTGCCACCGGATTCGGCATCGACTATGGCCATGATCAGATGGGGATCGACCGAGTGCAGGCTACCGTATGCTCTAATGAGGTCGGAATAGGCGCGCACGCCGGTAGCCGGCTTGCGCGTCGGCGCGGGTGCAGCAGGTCGCTGTCGCGGTGCGGTATAGGCGCTGCGACCAATGATCTGGCGCTGCGCATCGCCGCCGTAGCTGCGCGATAGAATAGCGCTGGCCTTAGAGTCGGCCCACACGCACAGGGGAACAAGAGAGAGCAGGACATGAGCGGTCACCAGCCCACACAATATTCTTTTTGGCACGCTGCGCACGGTTCTCATCCCGTGATATCCAGCAGAGACCCGCTAGCCATGCGCTCGGCGCGCACTGCGCTTTGCCCACGCAGGTTGTAGACGCCACCAGGACGCGTTGGGGCGATCTTCTCCTCGGCCGCCGACGGCAGACCAACGTCGAAAAAGGCCGCGCGCAGAGCTTGGGTCTCGTCGCTGCTAAGCACGCTCTGCATCTGACTGGTCGAGGCGACGGCGGGTACGTCGCGCACTGCGGTCGGCTGCGTCCTCTCCTCTACGCCGCGATCAGAAACAGTCAGATCAAAGGGCCGGCGAGCCGTCTCCGTCCGCCTAACCCCTATTTCCGCCCCTCTATGTGCTATCCTGTCTACGTTCATTTCCGATCCCTCGGTTTATCACTTTAAATTTCTAACGAGCGATTGGCCATATCCTTGGCCGCATTCATTACCGTGATATTTGCTTCGTATGCGCGCGATGCGGCGATCATATCGACCATTTCCGTTATGGTGTTGATATCCGGGTAGAGCACCATGCCATCCTCGCGCGCGTCGGGGTGGTTGGGGTCGTATACCATGCGCGGCTTGACTGGTTCCTCGCGCACTTCTTGACTGAGCACGCCCGATCCCAAAAACATCTCGCCGGGGCGCGGTTCGCCTTCCGGACGATGTTTCAGGTCGGTGACCCGCAGGCGGTTTTCCGCCTTGTCGAGCATCGTGGAAAACTTGCTCATCTTCGGCGCCTCGAGCATGACGACGCGGCGGCGCTTGTAGGGACCGCCCTCGTCGGTGCGCGTGGTATCGACGTTGGCCAAGTTGCTGGCAATGGCCGTCAACTTGCGGCGCTGGGCACTCAGGCCCGACGAACTAATATCTAACGCATCAAATATCTGCATGATCTTCTTCCCCTACGCATCTCAGCCCGTGCGGCCGGAAATGCTCTTTTTTAACCCGTCGAACTGCCCGCGAATCAGGCGCTGTCCCGCGTTGAAAAACAGGTGATTTTCCGCTAGATCAGCCATTTCTCGGTCAATATCGACATTGTTTAGACCGGAATCGTTGAGGCTGGATTCAGGTTCGTAGACAATGGGATGGGCCATGGGCTTGGGAATGGGAATGTGGCGGTCGTTGCTCACCTGCCCTTCTACGGCCGGCTTGCGCACAAACGACTCGAGGTATTCCTGAAACTGTACGTCCTGCTTGCGGTATCCCTTTGTCGAGACATTGGCAATATTGTTAGCAATAACGCGCTGGCGAAGCTGCGTAACATCGAGCACCGCATTGAGGACGGGAACTTTCGTTTTGTTGAAAATGACTTTATCTAAAAACATGCCTATTACTCCGTTTCTATTTTGCGACTGCCCGCTCTTTAGCAATTAATATGCCATCCCCCGACGGGACCTGCTTTAAGATTATATTTTACAGACATTTATATGATTTAAATACCCCGTTCAAGGGCCTGCATCTGCGAGCAAATGGGATCTCCGCGGAAATAAAGGCACGGGGGCGGGGAAAGAATTACCGCACAAAAAGAGCCGGAGGGCGAATGCATTCCCTCCGGCTCAAAAATAATCTATATGTTTATATTTTTAATAATCTTACGTCATATTCGGTCGGCGATTCTGGGCCTTTTTCCTCCGCGTTGGTTCATACTGGCCATCATATCGCCCAGCAGACCGGTTGAGAAAAACTGGATGCCCACGATGACCATCAACACGCCCAAAAGCAGCAGCGGATGGCGATTTTGAATATTGCCAAACTCAAAGCGCAGGAGCGCCACATAGGCACATACCAGCGAACCGGCCAGCGTCGACAAGAGCCCCAAGGTGCCGAAAATATGCATCGGCGTGGTCATAAAGCGCACGACAAAGGTGATGGTCATCAGGTCGAGAAATCCGTTTAACAGGCGCTTAGTGCCAAATTTGGAATAGCCGAAGCGACGCGGATGGTGCAGGACGGCAATCTCCTCTACGCGGTAGCCGGCCCAGTGCGCTATGGCTGGCAAAAAGCGATACAACTCTCCGTAGAGATAGGGCAACGCGTCTTCGCAAACCTCGCGCCGGTAGGCCTTGAGGCCGCAGTTAAAATCGTGCAGGCGGATGCCGGCGACCATCGACGTCACCTTGTTAAAGAGGCGCGAGGGCAGCGTTTTGCTCAGCGGGTCGTGGCGCTTCTTCTTCCAACCCGAGACGAGGTCGCACCCTTCGTCGAGCTTTTCCAACAGGCGCGGAATTTCCTCAGGGTCATCCTGCAAATCGGCGTCCATGGTGATGACGATCTGCCCGCGCGCCTCGCTAAAGCCCGTCGCCAAGGCGGCGGCCTTGCGGTAGTTGCGGCGAAAGCGCACAGCGCGAATTTGCGCATACTCTTGGCGCAGCTGGCGCATGACCGCAAACGAGTCGTCCGTGCTGCCGTCGTCGACGAAAATTACCTCGTAAGACGCACCCAGCGCGTCCAGCACGGCGTGGAGTTTTTCGCAGAGCGGCGGCAGGCTTTCCTCCTCGTTAAACACAGGTATGACTACCGATAGAAAGACCTCTTGCGTCATCGCTCTCCCCTTTGCACTTGGCGCATAATATCTTGTACAGCTCGGATCAGTTTTTCGTTGTCGGGATGGTGCTGCAATCCCTGCGCAGCGCGCTCTAGCGCCTGCTCAAACCGCTGCTGGCGCAGCAAAATGCCCACCAAGCGCACGTGCCAGGCGACATTTTCCGGGGCGCGCGCTGCAGCCTTAGTCATCGCATCTGCCGCCTTGTCCAACTGTCCCTTCTCGTCGTAGAGCAGTCCCAAATTGCCCCACCACTCGGCGCGCTGCGGATCGCGCTGTGCGGCCTGCTCCAGCAGTTCCTCAGCCCGCTCCATGCGCTGCTGGCGCAGATAGATCGCTCCGAGGTTGCCCAACACAACCCCGTCGTCGGCATGCACTTGGACGGCGCGCTCGAGCACCTCGATCGCCTCCTCATACTGACCCGCGTCGGCCAACCCCAGCCCGAGTCCTACCAGGTACTCGCCGTTTTCCGGTGCAAAACCCAGCGCCTGTCGCCACGCCTCAAGACCGCGAGCTCGCGCCGCTGCCGCCCTTTCCCCGTCGACCTCAAGCCGCGCTCGTACCTGCAGCGACCGGGCCATCCAGCCATAGGCATCGGCATGCAGCGGTTCGAGCTCAACGGCGCGCTGCAGCACCTCTACGCTCTCACTCGCGCGACCGCGCCAGTAGAGTACCTCCCCCAACAGACGCAGCGCACCGGGGCTGTTTGGATGCAGTTCCAAGCTGCGCTGCAGCGCCGTTTCCGCTTCTGGCAGGCGATCAATGCGCAGTGCGATCATCCCCAGCATATGCTGATGGCGGAAATCGCTCTCGCGCCACGCTACAGCGCGTTGAAAGGCCAAATAAGCGCGGTTTGGCTGCAAGGCGTCATAGTACTTTTTCTGCCCTTGAAAATAATAATAATCGCCCAACAGCGTACCCACAGACCAGTAGATACTGCCTGCACAGAGCAGAATGGAAACGGCCGCACATGCGCGGCGCGGCCAAGCGGCCAGCGCCCACATGCGCGGCGGCGCACCACGGATGGCCTCAACAAGCCCCACTGCTACCCAAAAGTGCAGCGCGGCCGTGGGATCGCGCAAATTGAGACTAAATAAGGAGTGAACGAGAGTGGCCAGCAGCGCCGCCAACAGCGCCCACAGCACGATCCGCTTTTCTGCATTGTCCTGACGCTGCGCCGCCCGCCATCCCGCCAAGGACACCATGGCGATGGTCGCCAGCCAAGCCGCGAGCGCCCCGATCCCCGACTCGGCCCAAATTTCCAAATACTCGTTGTGCGCGTAGTACGGGCGATGCGGTATGAGGTGAATATATTTTTGCCACTCGCGGTGACGCTCTACCGCGCGGTAGGCGGGCACCGCAATCGCGTAATTGCCCACGCCGACGCCGGTCCAGAAGTTGTCCTCTATAAGGTCTACCGTATCCAGCCACACCAGCCGACGCTGGTCGATGGATATATGCTTTGCGTCGGCCAGCGTCTCTATTCGCTGCACGACGCGCTCGACCAGGTGGCCCAAGCCCTGGCCGTCGTGCATGGCACGAAGGGAGAACTCGCCGACGACGCCCAAGACCAGAAGAACGGAAAGCGCGCCTTTCCACGGCACGCGCTGACTCAGCTGACGACCCACATGCCAGGCGAAAAAGACCAGCGCGCAGGCCAGCGCAATCCACCCACCTCGGCTCTCGGTCAGCAGCATGTAGTAGCTGCAGAAAAGCGTGCAAGCCCACAGTGCGACGCGCTGCCAGACGGCGCGGCTGGCCAGCGCCGCACCCAGCGTCAGCACAATGGCGATCTCTAGGTAGTGGGCCACGAAGTTGAGGTTGCCAAATGTAGATATACCGATATGGCCGAAGTGCGCATGCGGCATGGGAATCACGTGTATGCCGGCAAACTGCAGCACGCCCAGCACCGAGGCGATAAACGCCGTAGCGGCCACCGCAATCAGAATCGACCAGGGCACGCGCTGGTGGAAGAACAGCGCGACGGAGAGCGCGACAACGCCCAAGCCAACCTGGCGGCAAAGCGCCTCGATACCCATATACAGATTGTCGGCCTGTACCAGCGATAGGAACGCCACGATTACATAGGCCAACCAGGGCAGCAGCCAACGCGCGCCGGGCAGGATCAGGGCACCCTGCAGCGCACAGCGCAGCAGCCAAAGTCCGGCCATCAGGGCACAACTCACCAGCAGTAGGACTCGCTTAGTGGTCATGTAGTCGGATAAAAATGGGGCATAGGACAGCGCCACGAGCACACAGGAGGCTACCACCACGGCGCGGTGTATTCGTCCGACCCACTGCAGTTGCCCCTCCTGATAGACGGCCCTAAGCATGGCGCTCCTTGTGCGCCGACGAACCGCGTGCCAGCCAGGCAACCATCAGCCCCAAGGCGGCCGATATGGCATTGAGCTGAATGTCTTTAACTTCAAAGTAGCGCTGGGGCAGCACCCACTGAATGCACTCGTCGCCCACCCCAACCACCACAGCCGCCAGCCACGCGACCAGATAGCTCCACGGCGGGCTGATACCGCAGCGCAGCGCGCGCAGCAGCACGTAGCCCATAAAGCCGTATTCCACCAAATGCAGCCGCTCGGCGGGAAAGCGCGCAAACTCACCGAGGAGATGGGCGTATAGGACGGCGATAGCGACCAAGACTATATAGCGCCACCAAACTTTACCCATGCGCATCATCAGCCGAATCAACAGCGCCACACCACCGGCGGCGATAACCACAGTGCCCAAGTGGCGAACGGCCCCTTGCGTATACTCGCGCAGGATGGCCCACACATCCGGCAGCAGCGGAATGGTGCTGTAGACAAAGGCGATATAGGCCATGGCCCAACCCCACGCGCGCGTGCGCGCGACGCCTATGCGCGCATAGGCCAGCTGGCCAACGGCGATCATTAACACGCCGATCAGGGTATAGGCGCTCAAATCAGCAGCGGAAAAGGACAACAGCCATCCCCAGAGATCGCCCATCCCCAGCACTAGGCCTACAAAGAGATTTTTTAAGTCTGTAGAGCCAGCCAGCAGCATGGGCACCATCATCGCCGCGTTCCAACTGGGCGCCTGAGCGCCCACCGATGGCGCCAAATGGAACGTCACCCACGCGCTCTTTTCCTGCGGTCGGTCCGTCCTGTAGACGCGGAATTTCCACGGGTTGTAGAGCACTAGCGAATTCCAAAAGCCGGCTTGGAACGGACCATATACCGGTCGATTGGTGCCCTCGGTGATCTCTCCTGCCAGATGGTATGCCCCCTCGCCGACGACGTATTCTATTGCATACTGCGCGCGCTCAGATCCGCTCCAGTGCAGGCGTATCTCGTGCTCGGCTCCCTGGTAATGCAGCGTATCGCCATCGGCTGGAAAGAGAATCTGCGGCGGTCCGACGACGGCCTCAACCGCACCGACCGCTCTCTCCTCCTCTTCCTCGCCGCTGCGATAAGCCGATTGATGGGCATACAAATTCCACTCGTGCAGCCGATTGGCCAGGCTATCGCCCAAGGCGCTCTGGCGCGACCACAGATTGTTTTCCTCATAGGGGTCGACGCGCAGATCGTACAGCTCGTAGCGCTTGCCGGCGACGTCGTGTATCAGTTTCCACTCCGCTGTGCGCAGAGCGAGAAAACGCCGCTCGTACTCTTCGGGATTGGCCGTATACCCCGCGGCCGAGCTCTCGAAGTAGAGCGTGCGCGGCTGCCAGTCTGGATCTCCCTCAATTAACGACATCAGCGACCGGCCCTGCAGCGTCTCCGGTGCCTCGACATCGACTAGGTTCAACAGCGTCGGCATAATATCGATGCACTGGACCGGCTCATCGACGACCCGGCCGGCCGGCAGCCGGCCGGGCATCCACATAACCAGCGGTATCCGCGTCACGTCGTCGTAGAAATAGCCCTCTTTAAACGTGGATATATGGCCGACCAATTCGCGGTCTAATAGCGCTTCTCCGTGGTCGGCCGATACGACGACAATCGTATTATCACCAAGTCCCGTCTCGCGCAAAACGCGGCGCAGGCGCGCAAAAAATAGATCGTCGAGACGGCGAATCTCTGCGTCGTACAGCGCCCGCACCCACGAACTATCGCGCGCGGCAAAGTCCATATCTCCGCGCGTAATCATGACGTTTCTCTTAACTAAATCCATCTTCTCATGCGCGATAAAGCGCTTGAGTGCGGCGATTGCATCGAGCGGTGCGGCAAAGGCCTCATCGAGGTAGAGCTCGTCGTAACCCGGGCCGGGATCGTAAGGCAGGTGAAGATCCCTGTAGTGATAGTAGAGAAAAAAGGGCGAGGCACTCTCCCCCGCTTCCCGTTCCAACCAGTTGAAGAGGATCTCATCGCCCTGAAAGAGCAGTTCCTGGCGCCGCCCATAGGGCTCAAAGCCCAGGCGGTCAAAGTTGGGGATTTCCGTGAGGAAAAAGATGTCGGGAGCCCGATATCCGGCGCGGCGCAGCACGTCGGGGAGGGTCTCTACGCGCGAGTCGAGACGCCGCCCGCGAATATCCACCGCATGCGTTGGCGCATAGAGCGAGGTGAGTATCGATATAAGTCCGGGCGTGGTCCATCCCGACGAACTAAAGGCCTGACGAAAAAAAACGCCCTCGCGCGCAAAGGCATCGAGCGCCGGGCTCGTATCGCGTGGATTGCCGTAATAGCCGATGCGGTCGGCGCGAAACGTATCAATCGTTATGAGAATGATGTTGGGCCGTTCAGCGGCCTGCGCATGACTTGCCCACAACGCGAGGCAAAGGAAGAAAATTGCTGCACATACCCTAGGCAAAACGGGGCCCCCTGCGCTCAATAAAGACGACGGAACTCAGCAGTATAAGCGCCGCTATCCCCCAGCAAAGGAGCGCCCATAGGCTATGTC
>JAYOYH010000054.1:0-15303 GCA_038153405.1 Gemmatimonadota bacterium
CTACGGGAAAACGGACCCCTGTAAAATCGGAAACAGATTACTGCGCGACAACTCTGTTTTTATGGCATTGATCATGGATGCCCATCCTTGGTAAGTGGCGATGAGCGGCCCGTATGCAGGAATGCCGTTGGATTCCTCGTTCTCTACTCTCTGAAACCGGAACATTTCAACGAGGACGTGTACGATGGCGGCGGATCGGTTTGTACTTTTGTTGGGCCTTCTAACCAAATCTGATGGCATGACCTGCGCCAAGCTCGCACAGGTGTGAATTTATTATCATGAGTTGGCAAACCAGATGCGGATTGGGCGGTTTCATGAACAGCAACTTCCAGAACAGTTAATCTATCTGATTAAATAGATCGCTTAAATAATTAAGGTACATCAACTTAAAGTATATAAATATAGTGCAATTAAATATCGATATACTAACGATAATACCTGTTATCGTTAGTATTAGGTAAGGCCGGTATTATTCATTTAATGGGTTGATCGCCGCATCTTATGAAGTTAAGTGGTCTACCACTATCGGAAGGCTGACGGTAAAGGTCGACCCGCTACCGAGTTTGCTCTTTACGGAAATGTTCCCACCCAACAAGCGGGACAACCGTTGGCTTATAGCCAGCCCTAGGCCAGTTCCTTCTTCCCTTAACTTTCGCGAACTACTGCGCTGTTCGTATGGGCTAAAAATCCCTTCGATGTCTTCGTCAGAAATGCCTATACCTGAATCAGAAATATTAAAGTTTACCCACTGTTGGCGCGGCTTAGGCTCGAACGAAGCCTCAATTATCACCTCTCCGTTTTCAGTGAATTTGCAGGCATTCCCAATAATATTGATCAAGACTTGGCGCAGTTTGCCTGGATCAACTCTGATTGAAATTGCCTCGTCTGGCAAATTCACTATGAGCCGATTTTGTTTTCGCTCGGCCAAAATATGTGCTTCGGGTAAAATATCCTCTAAAAATTGTTTCAATACGAGGTTTTGGGGCGCTAAGTCGATATTCCCTGATTCTATTTTGCTTATGTCCAGCACGTCGTTAATTTGATAGAGTAAATTAAGCCCAGATTGCCGCACATGACCTATATATGTGGCAATCTCCTCAACATTGGAAAAATCGCCTATATCTTCTAACTCTTCCAAGCACAGTTCACTATAGCCAATAATAGCATTGAGCGGCGTGCGTAATTCGTGGCTCATATTGGCCAAAAAGGTGGTTTTTGTATCATTCGCTTTGATTGCTATATCGAGAGCATTGGATAGTTCAAATGTCCGTTTTTCAACTGTTTCCTCTAATTCCTGCTTATTTTCGTAAATCCTTTCTACAAAGAGAGAAAAGTGACTTCGCAAATCGTCGATTTCAGTTATGGGTGATTGAAAGGTAAATTCGGGCTTGGGGCCTAGTTCATCTTCGTCGATGGCTAAGCGCGTTTTATCGGCGAGCTGTTTTATGGGGACTGCAAGCGTGCTCGTTTGCATGCGCCAAGAGGCAAAAACAATTACCCCAAAACCTATGGTGACAACGCCTGTTAGAATGAAAAACTGCTTCCAAATCACCTCTTGCTCTTTTCTATTGTCCTGAGAAATGAGCTCAATTTTTTCTTCTGTATCTCCAAACATATCTACCAACCGCTCTGTTGCCACCAAATAGAGTTTCTGTTGATCTTTTGGGGCTGGAACGCCTTGGGAATTCCCTGTAGATACAGTTGTAGATAATTGGATAGTTCGAGTGATTAGCTTAAGATCGCTTTCGAAAATCGGATCAACCAGTTTATACTGTGCGTTTGAATATGTCCGTAGACGCGAAAGACACTCTAAGGATTTTTCAACGTAGCCATAGGTTGCATTGGCTAAATATGTATTGCCGCCAGACAAGACGAGGTCTGCGCAGAGCAAGGCATTTGAGACATAGCCTCCGCATTCCTGTGTAAGTCGTAGCGCTTCCTGATCTTTTAAGGTTTTTTCTTGGAAGTTTATACCAAATAACAGGCGCCAAACAACTAGGCCAATGCCGATCAACCCGAATAAACACAGCATGAGATTGTGCCGCGCTAAATAAAAACCAATCTGAACGTGCGATGAGTCAGGTTTAGTTTTTGGCAAAGAGATGATCTCGATATTTTACAAAGTACGTGCTATAAAGTGCGCATTGTAGAGTTGGCAAGTCCGCCGTTATAACGGTTGATTGGCACCTTTTATCGACTTATCGACCTTTAAATGCATTTACTAGCGGAAGCGTTCAATTTTTTCGATGAGTGATTCGATTATGATGGGCTTCGTCGTAAAGTCATCACACCCTGAAGCCAGTGCTGCAGTGCGGTCTGCTTCTAAAGCATGGGCTGTGACGGCAATTACGGGGATCGCACTCGTCTGGGAATTTGCCTTGAGCCTCCGCGTTGCTTCTAAGCCGTCTATGCCCGGCAGGCCTATATCCATAAGGATTACGTTGAACGGTGTTTCTAACACCAATTCGATGCCGTCCTCGGCTGAGTTCGCACAGGTGACCGTATAGCCGCGCCTCAGCAGACGCTTTCTCAACATTTCAGTGTTGACAGGATTATCCTCTACCAATAACAGATGCATCGAATATTTGTCCTGTCTTTTTTAAATGAACGATCCAATAGGACCAATATATATAAACGATCTAATAGGACCAATATACATAACAATTACATGCAGACGTAACTTTTTAAAATGTCTACGGAAAATTACAAAACTATACCGATGGCCTATCCATTTTCAACTCACCTTGAACTTTCACAATGAAAATTTCTGAGCACGGTGATTTTTCTCATTTGTTTAGTTCGCCATTATTTCTGTAGTGCGCAATAAACCCCGTAGTGGTATATTTGCCTTAAACATAGTATTTCAAATCGTCCCGTCCATCGGACCTTTCTTTAAATGAGCTTGAATAAAAAAGGCAATTTAGTCCGCAGCACAACGCCTAATATACGCCCCGTTATCGCCGACGACCCCATAGAACAATTTCTCACCGGCCAGCTTAGTCAACGCACGCGCAGGGCCTACGAATCGGATTTGCGGCACTTTTTCTTTTTTTTGGAATTAGACGCGATAAACATCAGCCAACTGCGAGCCATCACGTTTCGCGAAGTTACGGCCTTTCGAAACCACTTAGCCGAACTTGGCTACAAGCGCACCAGCATCAATCGAAAGCTGTCTAGCCTCAAGGGGTTGTTCACATTGCTCGTAGCCACGGGCCATATTGAGACCAATCCGGCCGATTCCAATTTAGTTCGGGGTTTTAAAGTCGACGATGCGCTAGCGGGAAAAGCAATATCACCCCAGGCGCTTAAAGCTATTTTCAACGCGATAAACCAAACAGAAAACGAGCTGCTAAGAGCCAGAGATCGCGCTATTTTTCAATTGCTTATTTACGGCGGATTAAGGCGTTCGGAAGTGGCGAATATGCACTGGAAGGATATTCTGCAAGAAGGCGTATTTACTGTACTTTCCCTACCCGATACCAAATCGGGCACGGTGCAGGAAATCAAGCTACAAGATACCGTTATCCACTATCTCGACCTCTATCGCCAAACCCTCTTACACCACGGATACAGCGCCGAGAATGCCATTTTTATCAGTCTCGCACGCAACCACTCGCACGGCAAGCAGTTGACAGATCAATCAATTAACTTAATTGTAAAAAAGCACGCGCTAAGAGCCGGTGTCGATAGCAAAATTACCGCCCACATGTTTCGCCACACCTGCTGCACGTTAGCCATTGAAGGCGGAGCCAAACCACAGCAAGTTCAGGCACACCTGCGTCACAAGGATTTAAAGACGACAATGCGTTATTACGAAAACCGAGAAAAATTAGTAGATAATGCTTCCGATTATATAAGGGTTTAATTTTATTTTTTCACATTCATTTACATAATTTTACATATGTGTTTTTTTTAAATTGGAGGATTACTTATTTGATCCTCTTAATTTCCCACGACAATATTCACAATTCGCCCAGGTACCACAATAAAACGCTTTATTACAGCACTCTCGGGAATGAATTTTCGCACGTTTTCCATAGCGAGAACGCGTGTTTTTAAGTCTTCTTCGGATATATCTACCGGCGTTTCTATTTGACCGCGCATTTTGCCGTTAACCTGTATAGGCAGCGTTATCGTGTCCTCAGCCGCCAGGCCCTCATCGGCAATGGGCCATGCTCTATGTGCCAAAACGCCCTCGCCCCAACCCGCTCTCTGCCACAGTTCTTCGGCTATATGAGGAGCCATTGGGTTGAGTAAGGCAAGAAACGTTTCGGCGATTTCCGCCGGTATTGAATCCGTGCCAACGAGTTGGTTATTCCACTCGATCATGGCCGCAATGGCTGTATTAAATCGTAGATGTTCGATGTGATCGGTTACGCGTAGGATCGTCTGGTGCATTTGCTTGCGCTGATCGCCGGTTGCTTCTCCGGCAATTTTAACGGCCCCCTCAATATCGATAAAGTTGCGCCAAACGCGCTGCAAAAAGCGCTGCATGCCGCGAATGCCTTCCATACTCCAAGGCGTGCTGGCCTCCAACGGACCCATATACATCTCGTAGAGGCGCAGCGTATCGACGCCAAACTCTTCCCCCACTTCCTCAGGAGGGAGGCCATTCTTGTAGCGCTTGCCCATCTTGCCGGCTGTGCGCACGAGGCGAGCTCCACTTTCTCGGTGATATCCTTCGCCATCGCGCAGTTCCACCTGGCGAATATCCACATAGACACCGCGCTCGTCTTGAAACGCATCCGCTGTAATCATGCCCTGGTTAAATAGCTTCTTAAACGGCTCCGGAGTGGAAACGAAGCCCAGATCGTACAGCACCTTATGCCAGAAGCGCGCATAGAGCAGATGCAATACAGCGTGCTCAGCCCCCCCCACATACAGGTCGACGGGCATGAAGTATTGCTCTGCATGCTCACCGCAAAATGCGCTATCGTTATTCGGGTCAATAAAGCGGAGATAATACCAGCACGAACCCGCCCACTGAGGCATTACGTTGAGTTCGCGCTCGGCTATCGTTCCATCCTCTAATGCTAGGGATCGCCAGGCTTCCCCCGCCCGATAAAGAGGCGGTTGCACGGGACGATCGGGATCATCCGAAGTCTCCGGGCGAAAATCATCCATTTCGGGTAGCACAACGGGAGGATCAATCGCCACTGTATATCCATCTGGGTGGGCTGCGAGGGGAAAAGGTTCACCCCAATAGCGCTGTCGAGAAAAAATCCAATCGCGCAGTTTATAGTTGACTGCTTTCTTTCCCAATCCCTTAGCTTCCAAAAGTTCGGTAATCTTTGCCTTGGCCTCAGATGTAGCCAGCCCATTAATGTCAAAATCACTTGGGGCGTTCTCGGACGGCGAATTGATGCTGGAGCCCTGTCCACTATAGCAGCGATCTCTGCCGTCGCCGCCCTCTACAACGTCGACAATAGGCAAGCCATATTTCTCGGCAAATTCGAAATCGCGCTCATCGTGAGCGGGAACAGCCATGATCGCCCCGGAGCCATAATCCATGCTGACGTAATCGGCGACAAAAACGGGAATCGTTGCTCCATTGACGGGATTGCGTGCGTAAAAACCACTAAATACCCCCGTCTTTTCCCGCTCTTCTCTATCTGCGGCCGTTTTCTGTGCGGCCTGTTCCCCATAGCTCTCCAACGCACTGCGAATTGTTTGCTGTGGGTCATTGCCGCGCCAGCGTTCGTCCGTTTCGGCTGGCCAAGTCTCAGGAACATTATACATCTCGCTGGGGGAAGAAACGAGCGGATGCTGGGGAGCAAGGACCATAAACGTAGCGCCAAATAGCGTATCGGGTCGAGTTGTGTATACGCGCAGCGAAGAGTGCACATCGTTTGTGTCGGATTTCAGTACATCAAATAACACCTCGGCACCTTCACTGCGACCAATCCAATTGGCCTGCATGAGCTTTATCGCAACGGGCCAATCTAGCGTGAAGGGCTCTTGGTCATTTCCCTGGGCCAGCGGCGCTTCTAAATCTTCGAGCAGGCGGTCGGCATAAGCGGTTATGCGCATAATCCACTGCTTTAATGGGCGCTTGTATACGGGGAAATTTCCGCGTTCGCTCTTACCGTCGTTAGTGACTTCTTCGTTGGCCAGCACTGTGCCCAGACCAGGGCACCAGTTTACGACGATTTCGTCCTGGTAGGCTAATCGATAACCGTTTAAAACCGCCTGCTGTTGGACCGTGCTGAGATCATTCCATGGGGTATCCACATCCCCAGCTAATACGCGGCAGTCTTCTGAGCTATAGGTGCGCTTACCGGCGGCGAAGGATTCGGCGAGTTTAGTAATGGGAAGCGCCTTGCCTTTAATGGGTCGCCCATTGGCGTCGGTCCATTCGTGATCAGCGTCGAAATAACTCGCGTAAAGGCGGGCAAAAATCCACTGCGTCCAGCGATAGTACTCTTCGCTGGAAGTGGCAATTTCGCGATCCCAATCATAGCCCAGTCCTAGGAACTGTAACTGCGCTCGAATCGCATTGATGTTGTCTTCCGTTACGATGGCCGGATGAATATTGTGTTCTATGGCGTATTGCTCAGTCGGCAGGCCAAAGCTGTCAAAGCCCATTGGGTGCAAGACATTGAACCCCTGCATACGCTTAAATCGGCTGTAAATATCGCTGGCAATGTAGCCCTTTGGATGCCCAATATGCAGTCCGGCCCCGCTGGGATAGGGAAACATATCGAGGACATAGCACTTGGGTTTTTCTGGATCAAACCCCTCGTCTTCGGGCCCCTGCGTGCGGAAGGTCTTTTGGTCCAACCAAAAGGTTCGCCACTTCTCTTCGATTTCTTGGAAATTGTATTGCCCACTCATAGTTTTTCCATTTACATAAATATATTTATATGAATAAACTCATGTTAGTTTCCGCTCTATTAAGGGTATAACCTTTGCAGCATGCGCGGGAATGGGATCGTCTCCCGAACGTGCTTTAATCCGCAAAGCCAGGCTACGACCCGCTCAATCCCCATGCCAAAGCCGGCGTGGGGGACCGTGCCATAACGACGCAGATCGGTATACCACTGAAAAGCTTCCGGGGGCAGTTCGTGCTCGTTAATTTTTCGCTCGAGAACGGCCAATTCATCTTCCCTCTGGCCTCCCCCGATAATCTCACCATAGCCCTCAGGAGCCAGCATATCTACACAAAGCGCCAAGCGACTATCGTCGGGATCTTCTTTCATGTAAAACGCCTTGACATCAAGTGGATAGCGATGCACTAGTATCGGTGCATCATATTGTTCTGAAAGGAGCGTTTCGTCGTCTCCCCCCAAATCGGCCCCCCACTCGATATCGCTGCCCAAAGCTCTCAGTTGTACTAGCGCTTCGTCATAGGAAAGTCGGGGGAAAGGCAGGCTGATTTTTTCCAGTTTATCAATATCTCGCTCGAGCACTTTAAGCTCTTCCCGACGGCGCTCAAGGACCCGCTGCACGATATAGTAAACAAACTCCTCGGCAATCCGCATATCTCCGTCTAAATCGCAGTACGCCATTTCTGGCTCGATCATCCAAAACTCCGTTAGATGACGTCGAGTTTTAGACTTCTCTGCGCGAAAGGTTGGGCCAAAGCAATAAACATTGCCAAAGGCCATAGCCGCCGCTTCCATATAGAGCTGGCCACTTTGGGTCAGATAGGCTTTCTGATCAAAGTAGTCCGTTTCAAAAAGCGTCGAAGTTCCTTCGCAGGCGGCCGGCGTAAAAATGGGCGCATCGATAAGGGTAAAATCGCGCTCTTCCATGAAGTCCCGACACGCTTTACAGATTTCGCTGCGGACTTTGAGTATGGCATGAGGACGCGAAGAGCGCAGCCAGAGGTGTCGATGGTCAAGCAGGAAGGATACCCCGTGTTCTTTGGGCGTAATGGGATACTCGCCGCTTTCGCCCACGAGTTCGACGCGGACAACGCCGAGCTCAAAACCAATCGGCGAGCGCTCGTCCTTGCGCACCACCCCCGAAACGACAAGGGATGATTCCTGCTGAAGCTGCGAGCACCGTTCAAATACATCGGGCTCTACGTCGCCCTTAAAAACGACACACTGGATAATACCGCTGCCGTCGCGCAGCTGTATGAAGTGCAACTTACCACTCGATCGCTTGTTGTACACCCAACCGCAAAGCTGGACCTCGCAACTTTCATACTTTCCGATGTCTGCAATGCGCACTCGTTCCATAGGTTCTCCACTATATGGAAAAGACTATCGGATTTACCTCCGATAGTCTTGCCCTGTAGTTAAAAAGATGCGAACGCTCCCTCTGCCACTAGCGCGAGCGTTTTTTATTGCCCGTTACTTGTCGATAAGTGCCTTATGGCTAAGTCGCATCTTGCCGCCGGTATCAATCTCGAGGACCTTGACCTGTATGGTATCGCCCTCGGAAACGATATCTTCGACCTTTTCAACGCGGCGATGAGCCATCTCAGAAATGTGTAACAGGCCTTCCTTGCCCGGTAGAATCTCGACAAAGGCGCCAAACGGCATAATGCGCTTTACCGTGCCGCGATATTCTTTGCCGATCTCCGCTTCCGCCGTAATCGCTTCGATCATGCGACGCGCCTCTTCGGCGGGTGCAGCCTCAACGGACGACAGGGTTATCGTACCGTCGTCATCGACGTTTACGGTGGCACCGGTCTTTTCGATCTCGCGAATCATCTTGCCACCTGGTCCGATAACGGCACCAATTTTGGACACGGGAATCTTGATATACTCGATGCGCGGTGCCCAGCGCGATAACTCGCTGCGCGATTGGCCGATCGTAGCATTCATAATATCAATGATGTGCTTGCGTCCGGCCTTGGCCCGTTCGAGGGCAAGCTGGAGGATATCAAAGCGAATCCCCTGGATTTTTATATCCATCTGAATGGCGGTAATGCCATCGTCAGTACCGGCCACCTTGAGATCCATATCGCCGAGGAAATCTTCCGCCCCCTGAATATCGGTGAGCAATTCCCACTCATCGCCCTCCATCACGAGGCCGACGCCGGCACCACAAACGGCTGATTTGACCGGGATACCGGCATCCATCAGCGCCATCGAACAGCCACAGACTGTAGCCATCGAAGAAGAGCTATTCGACTCGGTAATATCGGATACCAAGCGGATCGTATAAGGAAACGAATCGACCGTTGGTATAACCGGCTCAATGGCGCGTTCGGCCAGGTGCCCATGACCGATATCGCGACGCCCTGGACCGCGTTCAAAACGCACTTCGCCCACGCTGTAGGCGGGGAAGTTGTAGTCCAAGTAATAGGATTTAAAGCTCTTGCCGCGCAAATCATCGACCAGGCGTTCATCGAGCTTGGTTCCCAGGGTGGCCACGCATAGCGCCTGCGTTTGCCCGCGCGTAAACAGCGCCGATCCATGCGTGCGCGGCAACACCTGATTTTCGCATGTGACCTGACGGACCTCGTCGAGAGCTCTGCCATCAATGCGCCGCTTTTCCTTGATAATCATGGTGCGCATATCGGATTTGACGAGCTCGTAGACGGCGTCGCCAATTGCCTTGTCGGATTCGGGAAAGCGTTCGGCCAACGCCGCTTTTGTATCGGCCGTAAGTGCACTGATCAACTCATCGCGCTCTTCCTTGACCTTTGTGCGGTTGGCCTCTTTAACCCGCTCCGCACCGAACTCAGCCACGGCGGCAATCAGCTCTTCGTTGACCGGTTCCGGCTCTAAAACGAGCTTGGCCTTGCCGACGGCTGCGACCAATTCATTCTGAAAGGACACCAGTTGGCGAATGGACTCATGACCGAACTTCAGCGCATCAACGAGTTCCTCTTCGGAAACTTCGTGGGCGCCGCCCTCAACGCTGGCGATCGAATCCTCAGTGCCGGAAACAATCAGGTCCATATCGCTGTCTTCGAGCTGAGTATGGGTTGGGTTAATTACAAACTCGCCGTTTATCCTTCCCACGCGCACGGCCCCCATTGGGCCGGCAAAGGGTATGTCGGATACGCACAGGGCCGCCGACGCCCCCAGCATGCCCAATACGTCGGCATCGTTTTCTCCGTCCGAGGAAAGGATCGAAATATACACCTGTATCTCGTAGGGAAACTTCTTGGGAAACATCGGACGTATCTGGTGGTCGGTCAGGCGCGCGCTCAGCGTCTCCTTTTCGGAAGGGCGACTTTCGCGCTTGAATATATTGCCCGGAATGCGACCACTTGCGTAGGCTTTTTCGCGATAGTCGACGATCAGTGGGAGAAATCCGCGATCTTCAGGGGTACTGGTGCGACATGCCGTGACGAGGACTACGGTTTCGCCGTATTGAATCCACACAGCGCCATTGGCCTGCTTGGCAATACGCCCCGTTTCAAAGGATAGCGTGCGGCCACCCAATTGGGTTTCAAACTTTTGACTCATTATTAAACTCTCGTTTCGAATAAATTAACTCAGCGCCTCAGGCCCAACTCTTTGATCATTTCCGCGTATGCTTCTGGATTCTTGCGCTGAAAATAGGCCTGCAACCTACGACGCTTGCCGATCAGCTTGAGCAGTCCACGGCGCGAGCCAAAGTCCTTCTTCTGCACGCGCAGGTGCTCGGTAAGGTTGTTGATGCGCTCGGTGAGAATGGCAATTTGTGCAGGGGCCGCACCCGACCCCTCTTCCTTGCCAAACTTTTCAACTATTTCCTTCGTTTTCTCTGCAGTTATAGACACGGTTACCTTCCTCCATCCTGATGAGTTATTCTTCTCTGCATTTGGTCATGAGTTGTCGCGTTCGCCGTATATCGTCAGCGATTTGCTCCTTTAGCTGCTCTGCGGATGCAAAGGCCTTTTCGGGCCGCAAAAAATCGGTCAGTTCGACGCGTAGATGACGCCCATAAATATCTTCAAAAAAATCAATTATGTGAAGTTCTAAGATGGCCTGGCCATCCGATTTAAACGTCGGCCGCCGTCCCCAATTGGCTACGGCGGCGTAGGCGACGTCCCCTTCGATACAGACGGAAGCAGCATATACGCCCAATGCGCGGTCAACAAGACCGTCGCTCCCATCGTCCACGCGCACATTAGCGGTGGGAAAGCCGATCTGGCGTCCGCGTCCATCGCCGCGGATCACTTGCCCGGCAAGAAGCAGCGCGCGGCCGTCTACAGAGGGCAGCGCCATCAATGGACACCGGCCCATTGGCCGGTATTTAATACGACCGTGGGGTGCAAATAGCCCTCTTCCAAACGCCCCATCCCATAGAGCAACCCACTGGAGTCAAATACCGCGCAATCGCCCACCTGTCGGTTAATTTCGACGGGCACGACGTTGCCATGCTCAAAACGCTGCAGATCGCTGTCTATACTCAGTTCGATGTGCTGAACCGCGCCGAGGGCCATACGCGTGCAATAGAATTGGTCAGCCAGCGTTCCCTCTTCAACATGGCGTTCGATCTGGGCGAGCGTCAGCGCATGTTCTACGCCCATCGCCCCAATGGCCGTGCGCCGTAGTCCGGACAGATGCGCTCCACAACCCAATTTATTTCCCAAATCGCGCGCCAATGAGCGAATATAGGTTCCCTTAGAACAGTGGACGGCCACTTCGAGATGGGGAAAGGCGAAGTCTAAAATGCTGAAATCGTCGATCCGCACGGTGCGCGCCTGTAGCGGAGTCTCTCGCCCGCTGCGCGCCAACTTATGACTGCGCACGCCCGCCACTTTTACCGCAGAATAAGCAGGAGGGACCTGCTGTATTTCGCCGAGAAATTGTTCGGCGCATTCCTCGAGCATTGCCAGCGAAATATCCCCTTGGAAATCCGTGCTTTCCACTGCTCCTTCGGCATCGTCCGTAGTGCTGGTAGCCCCCAGTGTTATAGTGGCCCGATACTGCTTGTCGGCGGCCGTTAACCAAGGGTTGAGCCGGGTGTAATTACCGATGCACAGGACCATCAATCCCGTGGCCATTGGGTCCAGCGTGCCGCAGTGACCAATCCGCCGCATGCCCAGCAGTCGCCGCAGTGCCGCCACGACGTCGTGCGAGGTGGGCCCCTGCTCTTTGTCGACGAGCAGCAACCCCGTTTGCCCGTTGCTACTGCCCATTCTCGGCAACGCCCAGCTCATCAATCAGCGACAGCACGCGCGCAGCGCGCTCGGCTGTCTGGTCGTATTCCACGCGAAATTCGGGGGCATAACGCAGGTGGATTCGCTGTGCGACCTCACTGCGTAAATGTCCCGAAGCCTTGCGCAGGGCTTTTAACGCCGAGCGCTTTTCCTCATCGTCGCCGATTAGGCTAATGTAAACCGTGGCGATACTCAGATCTTTCGTCACTGCGACATCGCAAATATTGACCCCTTGCACGCGAGGATCTTTCATGCGCTTAACGATATCGCTCACTTCGCGCAGCATTTGTCCCTGAATCCTGCCCAATCGCTGTGGAGAGGCCATGGCCTAGTACACCTCCATATCGTAGGCAACCAATTCGATGCGCAAATCTTTCTCTAACAAATTAACCACTTTCGAGAGCACTTCGTTGGCATGCCGCACCTGATTGCTAACCGTTACAATGCCCAGCGATGCTCTTTGCCACAACTCGTTATGATCGACCTCGGCTACGGCCACATTAAAGGCACTGCGAATTCTATCGACGAGGCTTTTTACGACGCGCCTCTTATCTTTTAGCGAGCTACTTTCCAGTAGATAGAGCTCGATATGACAGCCCATTACGATCACGCGAGTCAGACGTTCTTCTTATAGCGTACGCACGGTTTCGACCATGACGAGCGCTTGTATGATATCGCCTTCCTGAATGGCGTTAAAGCCGTCAATTCCGATACCGCACTCAAAGCCTTCATTGACCTCGCGCACATCGTCTTTGAAGCGCCGCAGGGAGGCGATAGAACCGGTAAATACGGCCTCGCCATCGCGCGTCACGCGCACCTGATTATTGCGAGTAATCCGTCCATTTTGCACCATGCACCCGGCAATCGTGCCCGCCCGAGAAGACGAGAAAACCTGACGCACTTCAGCACTGCCGACGACCTGCTCATCGAGGGAGGGGGTCAGAAGGCCTGACAGTGCGGCCCGAACCTCTTCGACGACTTCGTAGATTACTTTATAATTGCGAATTTCCACCCCTTCAAATTGGGCCATTTCCCGCGTGGCAGGTTCTGTCTGCACGTGAAAGCCCAAAATGATGGCATGGGAAGCCGAGGCCAATAGCACGTCTGACTCAGAAATGGCGCCCACGCCACTGTGAATTACGTTGACCCGCACTTCATCATGGGTAATTCCGCCCAATTCCTGGGCAATGGCTTCGACCGAACCGTCCACATCGCCCTTGACTATAACGCGTAGCTCTTTTACGTGACCCTGCTGTATTTGGTCGTGCAGGTCGCTCAGGGTAACAGAGCGCATGCGACGGTGGTCTTGCTCGCGCTTGATGAGCTGGCGACGCAGGCTGAGTTCTTTCCCCTCGCGCTCGGAACGGGTGACGGCAAAGGTATCTCCAGCCTGGGGCACGCCCGGCAAACCCAGTACTTGTACAGGGGTGGATGGGCCCGCTTCTTTGACTCGCTCGCCGAGCTCATTCATCAACGCGCGAACCCTGCTACTGTATACCCCCGTTATAAAGGGATCACCTTCGCGCAGTGTGCCCTCTTGCACCAGTACGGTGGCAACGGGACCGCGGCCCTTGTCCAACTTCGCCTCGATAATCGTCCCGCGCGCCATTTTATCGGGGACCGCTTTCAATTCTAACAGCTCCGATTCGAGCATGAGAACTTCCAGCAGCTGATCTATCGACTGGCCCGTTTTTGCAGAAATTCCTACACAGGGAACCTTGCCGCCCCATTCTTCGACTAGTACATCGCGCTCGGCCAGTTCGCGCTTGATCTTGTCGATATCGGCAGTGGGCAGATCGATCTTGTTGATGGCCACGACAATGGGCACCTGCGCTGCGCGCGCGTGATCTATAGCCTCGATCGTTTGCGGCATAACGCTGTCGTCAGCGGCAACGACGAGAATGACTATGTCGGTGACGCGCGAACCGCGCGCGCGCATAGCGGTGAAAGCCGCGTGGCCAGGCGTATCCAAAAAAGTCACGGTGCCGCCATCGGGAAGAGCCACCGAATAAGCGCCAATGTGCTGCGTAATGCCTCCCGATTCGCCGGCGGCTACATTGGCTTTACGCAGATGGTCTAATAGGGACGTTTTGCCGTGATCGACGTGTCCCATAACCGTGACGACCGGGGAACGGGGTTCGGGATTGCCGACCTCTTCCTCTTCCTGCAGGTCGTCAATTTCAACTTCTTCTTCCTCATCAACGGCAACGACGGTGTAGCCAAACTCATCGGCGACCGTCTGCATGGTGTCCATATCGAGGCGCTGGTTAATGGTAGCCATGACCCCGAGTTGCAAACAGATGCCGATGACTTCATTTGGTTTGGCTCCAAGTTGCTCAGCAAACTGTCCAAGCGTTATGAACTCGCTGATTTTAAGTTCTCTATTCTCCTGCTCTTCGCCCCCTTCATCTTCCCGCCCGCCGCGATCATACCGCCGGCGCACGCGCCCCTCGTTGAGCTGGGTAAGGGTACGACGCAGGTTGTCTTGGACTTCTTTAGCGTCAACCGTAGCACCGCCGCCACCGCCACCGCGACGCCGCTTAGCTCCCCCTCGGCGCCTACCTCCGCGATCATCGACTGGAGGTGCTGTGGAACGGGCCGTAACCTCGCGCTTCTCCGTCAGTTCTTCGCGCACCCCCTGAACGGGGTCGCCCTCGCGCTTTCCGCGACGCTTACTTCTCTTGCGCACCCCGTCTTCCTTTTCGGGTACGGGCGCGTTCACAGGCGCGTTCCCAGATCCGCCTCCACTCCGCCCACCACCGGCCGGCGCACCGCCTTCTCGACGCCGTGCTCCGCCCGCACTGGGACGGCTGCTGGCAGCGGCAGCGGGGGCCTTTTCGGCAACCGGCACATCGCTTTGCTTGCGGCTCTCTTCTTTGGCCTTCTGCCGCTTGACCTCTTCAATCGAGCTCTGCTTTTCTTCCTGGATTTTCCGCGTGATAGCGCCGAGCATTTCCTCGCTGACTACGCTCATATGACTTTTGACTTCAAAGTTCATGTCCTTGAGCATAGAAATCAGGGCATCGCTAGAAAGTTTTTGCTCTTTTGCTACCTGATATACCCTGCGCTTTTCCAAGAATGCACTCCCTTTTTAGGTTCTCGTTACTACCAGGCTAGACAGCCGCTTGTTCGTCTTGGCTCGAGGCTTCACCGCTGTCCTGCTCGCTGGCATCCTCGCCATCTTCTTTGCCCGTTTCCGGAGCAGGTTCAGATACTGCATCCGCAGCGCTTTCAGATACCGTTTCCGC
>JAYOYH010000054.1:15403-29780 GCA_038153405.1 Gemmatimonadota bacterium
TTTCCGGAGCAGGTTCAGATACTGCATCCGCAGCGCTTTCAGATACCGTTTCCGCAGCGCTTTCAGATACTGCATCCGCAGTTACATCCGCAGCGCTTTCAGATACCGTTTCCGCAGCGCTTTCAGATACTGCATCCGCAGCGCTTTCAGACACTGCATCCGCAGCGCTTTCAGATACCGTTTCCGCAGCGCTTTCTGGAGTCTTGACTACTGCTTTGGCAGGATCGACGATAACGTCGATATCAGGACCGTGCTCGGATAGAAAAGTTTCGGCCGCTGTCCGCAAATTGCGCGCAGCCTCTTCATTGTCAAGGCCGGGAACGGTCTTGAGCAACTCCAGCGTCGACTCGGCCACCGAGCGAATGGAATCAAAACCCGAGGTTGCTAGACTCAGGGCAATTAGTTCGCTAACCCCGGGAATCTTGCGCAACAACTGCTGTATCAATTCTTGCTTGGCGCGGCGCAGCTGGTACTGAGCATCGGTGATGATATCCAGCCCCCACCCAGTTAACTGCACGGCAAGGCGCGAGTTCTGGCCTGACTTGCCAATGGCTAACGAAAGTTGGTCTTCATCCACTAATACGGTGGCGTGCTTGCGACGATTGTCCGTTATCACGCGCGAAACATCGGCCGGGCTGAGGGCGCGGGCGATGAAAATTTGCGGTTCGTCGATCCACGGGACGATGTCAATGCGCTCTCCGCTGAGTTCGCGGACAACGGTCTGCACGCGCGACCCCTTGACGCCAACACAGGCGCCAACTGGATCAACCCGCTCATCGGATGAGCTGACGGAGATCTTGGCCCGTTCGCCCGGTTCCCGCGCCACGCCGTGGATTTTGACGATACCTTCGGCTATTTCCGGCACCTCAATGGAGAACAGCTTGCGCAAAAACTCAGGGTGGGCGCGCGAAAGCAGCACCTGCGGACCGCGACTGGACTTCAGCACTTCATAGATATAGCCGCGCACGGCGTCTCCCTGACGGTAGCGCTCACGGCGAATTTGCTCCTTATAGGGAATGGCCGCCTCTGCCCTGCCCAAGTTCAGCACGATATCGCCGTGACTAATCTGCTGGACCGTGCCCGACTCCAACACGCCAACGCGCCCAATAAACTCTTCGTAAATGCGCTCGCGTTCGGCCTCGCGCACGCGCTGTATAAGAATTTGCTTGGCCGTTTGTATCGCATTGCGACCAAAGTCCGCGAAATTGAGCTTCTGCACGACAACGCTGCCGATCTGGGCTGTCTCGTCAATTTCGCGCGCATCGTCCAGGGATACTTCCAAGCCGGGCTCTTCGACTTCTTCGACGACGTTGAGGTGCGCCACGACTTCCATCGTTCCCGTATTCGCATCAACCTGGGCAAAGTAGTTTTCGGAATTGCCATACCGCCTTTTGGCGGCAGATACCAAGGCGTCCTTCAGCGTTTGCACAACCATCTCGCGGTCGACGTTTTTCTCTCGAGCAATTTGGCCAAGCGCCTCTACGATGCTCAAATTGGTCATCTTTTAAACCCTATCCCTTGATTGATAAACCTATCCCTTAGTTGATCTAAACTCGGCTTCAATGGTAGCTTTAGCTATTTCCGAACGCTGAACCCGATCGCGCTCTCCGCCTTTGCGTTCGACCCACAAAAGGGTTGAGTCCCATTCGACGAGGCGTCCGCCATAGTTTTTCCCCGACGCCATAACGACTTTGAGCAGGCGTCCATTTGCCCGCGCAAAATCCCCGTCGGTAACCAGTGGTCGATCGAGTCCAGGCGATGTAACCTCGAGTCGATAGCGCCCAGGCAGCGGATCCTCAAGATCGAGAAAGTCGGCCACCTCTCGGCTAATGGCTTCGCACTCGGCCAGCGAAACGCCCGGTTCCTTATGGACCAGCAGGCGCAGAGTGGGCTGCGAATGGCTACCCGCGATCTCCACGTCGACCAAAACCGCCTCGTGGTCCTGCACGATGGGTTCCAGTTGAGACTGCAGCGCACGCCTGAGTTGATCCGTTTCAGGGGAAACTAATTTTTTACCCATTATGAAAAAAGCGGGCCTGTGGCCCACTTACCTATTAAGATATGGAACCGTACAATTTCTGGCAAGATCGATTTAGGAAAGCAGATAAATAACGAGAGAAACTCGCTTTTGCGCAAGCACTTAGAGTTTTTCCAGTATGGCCTTCAACTCGCTGCGCACATCGGCCAGGACGCGCTGTATTTGTCCATTATCGTTCGCAGAGGAGGACGTATGGCGCACGCCCCCACCATGCTCCCCATCGCTTTCCGATGCATCGGCGGGATCTACCTTTCTTACCTGCGCAGCGTCGGCAGCGCTTTCGCCCGCTGGGACTGGATTTGCCGGATTGTCCTCTGGCGGCACAAAGGTCGTTATTTGCAGCAGTTCGGGTTCGTTCTTCAGCTTTTGCTTGACCCCTTTAGTCGTGTAGCCCTCCTCGTAGAGCAGTTGCTTAATAAGTTGTATTATGCCGATGTCGCGCTCGCGGTAGGCGCGATTTTTCCCCCGGGCGCGGCGAGGCCTCAGGCAAGAGAACTCCTTTTCCCAGGCTCTAAGGGTATAGGGCTGCAGATCCGTAATATCAGCCACTTCGCTAATGCTGTAGTAGATTTTTGTTCCCAGAGCATTTTTCACAACACTACCCTCGCGTTGTCTTTGCCTCGCTGCGTTTGCGCCAAAGAATCCTCAGTGGAGTCCCTTCAAAACCAAAATATTCGCGCAACCGATTTTCCATGTAGCGCTTATAGGGTTCGGGCAGCAGCTGGGGCAGATTCGAAAAAATAGTAAATACAGGCGGTTTTACCGCGTGTTGTGTCGCGTATAAGAGGCGAATATCCCTGCCGTCTTTAGCCGGTGGATGTTGGGCATAGGTCTCTCTCAGCATGCGGTTGAGCTGCGATGTGCTAATTCGTTGCATTCGATTGTTGCCAACCCGAGCAACGGCTTCTAAACAGCGGCTCACCCTTCGCCCGGTCAAAGCAGAAATAAAGACAGTGGGATAGTCGCGCAGAAAGGGATAGCGGTCGTGCAAATCGTCGCGATAGACTTCGGCCCCCTCGCCGCGTGCGTCTTCTATATCCCACTTATTTACCGCCACGACCATACCACACCCCGATTCGATAACCCGTTCCATAATGCGGGCTTCCTGCATAACGGCTCCTTCGACGGCGTCTAGCAACACGATGACCACATCGGCTCCCTCAATGCTACTAAACGCCCTGCGACCGCTGTAGAATTCAATGGAGTCGTCGACTTTGGTCCGCCTGCGCAAACCGGCCGTATCCATTAATAGCAGCTGGGTTTCGCGCCAACTCAAGCGAATTTGCGTTGTATCGCGCGTAGTACCGGGCTGGTCATGCACGATGGATACTTGCTGGCCCGCCAGTCGATTAATCAGCGTCGATTTGCCGACGTTGGGACGACCGGCCAGCGCCACCTTTATCAGATCGGTCTCTTCCTCACCCGCCATCTCACCTTCGGGAAAGAGGGCTAGCATCGCGTCCAATAAGTCGCCCGACCGCCGGCCCGTTGCGGCCGATACGGGAAAAGGATCGCCCAAGCCAAGTGAATAAAAATCGTCGAGGCGCCGCTCGCTGTTCATATTGTCGGCCTTGTTGACAATCAGCAGCTTGGGGTGAGGCAATTTGCGCAGATGCTCGGCGACGTTGCGATCCAAATCCGTGACGCCGGTCTGCACATCGCAGACTTGCACTAAGACATCCGCCTCGGCAACGGCGATCTCGACCTGATCGCGCACGGCCTGTTCGATTGCGTCGTCCGAATCGCGCACATACCCACCGGTGTCGACGAGTGTAAAGTGCTTGCCCGACCATTCGATTGGAGCAAATATGCGATCGCGCGTAACGCCGGATAAGTCGTCAGTGATGGCCATTCGACTGCCAATCAGGCGGTTAAAAAGAGTCGATTTCCCGACATTGGGCCGCCCAACAATGGCGACGATAGGGCGTGCGCGCGCGACGACCTGCGGCCATATTTGCGTTTCTTCCATTATTCCCTTCGCCCCACGTAGTAGCCCAGTTCCGAAAGCTGTCGCCCCTGGCCGAGCCGCTGCCCTTGTGCCGACAGTATGTAATCTCTCAATGATTGCGCTAAATCGTACTCCCCAACGTAGAGGGGCATTCCCACGCGCCCAGCTAGCTGCTCGACGGTGCAGTCATCGAGAGTCACCCCCTGCCCGTTGATGCAGTTGGGCGGAAGAAATACGGCGTCATAGGGCCGCTGAGCATCCTCTAAACGACGGCAGATATCTTGCCCTGTCAGCAAGCCGGAAACGGTGATACCGCGGCCAAAAAAATCGTTTTCAACGACGACCAAGTCGGCCTGCACCCCATCGATAGCATTGATTTGATTGGCGATGCCCTCCATAAATGACGCGGCAAGAACGCCCGTAACGAGGGCAATATGCGCAGGCTTTGAGTCCAAATGAAGCAGGTCATCCCTACCGGCAGCCCAGGTATCGAGGAAAGACCGCACCATGCCAATGCCGTTTTCCAACTGGGGAAAAGCATCGTAATAGGCAACCGAGGGTAGCCCAACCCGCGACGATATAAACAGTTCGTCTGATGCATACACAAAGCGCTCACCTATTTCTGCGCGAAACTGCTCGCCCCAGCCCTCTGCCTGCTCGACGTAAGACCGAGCCAAGGATTCCGTTACGGGTTCCAGGCTAGGCAGCTCTTCGCGAAATTTGGTCAGCCCTACCGGCACCAGCGCAACGGAGCGAACCGCCGGATAGAATCTCCGCAGATCATGCACCGTGCGCTCCAAGTGCGCTCCGTCGTTCCACCCGGGACACACCACAACCTGGGTGTGCATTTCAATGCCGCCGTCTGCCAACTTTTTTAAGCGCTCCATGATGTCGACAGTGGCCCTTTTGCGACCGAGCATTTTCATGCGCAAATCGGGCTCTGTTGCATGCACCGATATATACTGCGGCGTGAGGCCCTGTTCGATAATTCTATCCAGATCGCGATCTTTGACATTGGTCAGCGTTACGTACGAACCGTGCAGGAAAGACAGGCGAAAGTCGTCGTCCTCAAAGTAGAGGCTCTTGCGCAGGCCTTTGGGCATTTGATGTATAAAGCAGAATACGCATTTGTTGTTGCAATTGCGCAGACGCAATTCTTCAAATTCAATACCAAACGAATCGCCGACAGCGCGTTCGATATCGACCTCGTAGACTTCGCCATCGCGCTCCACTTCAAAACAGAGAAATTCTTCGGCGCTCTGCACTTGAAAATCGAGTAGATCGGCTGTTTTTCGCCCATTTATACTGAGAATTTTGTCCCCAGGACACAGCCCGCTGCGCTCACCCAACTCGCCAGTGGCCAGCTCTTTTACGACGATCATAGTTCGCCTCGAATGCGCAGTTTGAGCGTATTAGCCGTAGTTTGGCGAATGGTCAATTGAAACGGATCCATGCCCCTACCAACCAACTGACGAGCGAGCTCAAATCCGGACTTTGAGCCCTTCACATCGTACACGGCTACCCCGTCGATTACGCTGCGCCGATGCAGGGGGTGGGCCGCTCCCATCGCCTCAACGAGGAGTTGTTCAACGCGCTGCAGATCCGCATCGGCAAGATCTATTACGACCCGTACGAGGCGATGAGAAAATGCTTTTTGGCGCCAATTTTCAACCAGATCAGCTACCAGTAGCCCCGACAGACGACCTACCCCTCCCTTAAGTGCTTTAAGGCGCGCGCCCTCTTCGCTGCTGGCGGCTGCGCGCACCGTCACACCATGCGACGAAAACACTTCGCCCGAATCGCTCCAAAGCGCTTCGCCAGTAATATGGGCACTAGCAGAAAAAAGCCCTAAATCTCCCAGCGATGTGGTAGAAAACGGGAGGCTTCCCCCCGTGCGCAGTTGGATCGTAGCAGCAGCAATGACCACGATATCGGCACCATTTTCCACGCCATGGCGGCGATAGTCCGCTGCGCTGTACCCCATCACCCCCTCCCCCGTCACCATGAGATTCATCTGGTCACTCACCTCGGCTAAGGCCGAGCGCATCAAGAGCGCCAGTTCAACATTCTCCGCCTCCCCTTGCGGTGCCAGGCAGAGGATATAGGGATTCCCCGCTTGTTCAAGGAGAATATCAATCGAATCCAATCTTTTCTGTAAGGCACCCAATTCGACGGTTGCGTCCACTTTAACAAAATAGGTATTGCGGTCGCGGTCGCCCTGTTCGACGATTTCGTATGAACGCACGTAGCCAGCGGTAGCGGTGTATATATTGTCCTCTATCGCCATGAAATTTTCCACGCGCGTATGAGCCGACAGCAAAACGCCCACTCCTTCTTCTACTGCTTGGCGCAGCGCGGCGCGCTTGGCCTCGTCAAATGCGGCGGCACGATCACCCGCGACAATGGCGCCTAACCCCTCAGCCTGTATGCGAGAAATAGAATCGGCCAACAGGGTTATGGGAGCAAAGAACACACAGATCAGCAGCACCATGCCGGCGGCCATTAGTACTCCATGCGGAAGGAATTTTGCAATTCGCGCACGACCAGCAGCGCATCGGCCCCCGCAACCGGCGCATCTGGATCAAACAACCCGGTGCGCCGGTCTGTCACCTGGAGCAAGCCGCGCTCGACGCATACGGCAATTGCGTTGTAGGCATAGAAATCAGAGCGCACATCGGGGAAACGCGAGGGTTCGCCAACATAGCGAGTGGAAAGCGTGCGATCTCCGCTCAATAGGACGAGAATACCTTGGTTTACAAGGGCGTATTCGGCGCGCGAGATCGGCACATCGGGGCGAAAGGATCCGTCGGGCAATATTTCGAGGCCATTCACCCCAAGGTCCAGCACTTTTTCAATCCAAGGTCGAGCCCAGGACGTTTCTATATCAGACGGCAGCGATCGGTTGGCATTTTCTATACGACCCGCCGCCCCGCGCTTGCGCACGAGCTCCACCAATTTGAGCTCTTCTATCAGCAAGACGGCCAGTTCAGCGCGGGTTATTGCAGTCTTCAAGCCGATTGCTTGCCCCTGAGCAGATCCCGGGGTGGAGCGCTCGACCTTCTGAATGCGTTCGACTTCGGCCAGCGCCGGCTCAACCCACTCGCCGCGACCCATTTCTAAAATGCGCTCTAACTTGCTTTGCGCCTGGGCCAAGTTGCCGGCCAACAGGTGCGCTTGAGCCCAGTACCAATACACGCTTCCCACCGTCGAATCGATGCGTTCGGCTTCGGTAAAGGCGCGTTCGGCCTCGGCCAGCCAAGTCGACTGATCGCGCTTCCACTCGACGCCTTCGGCGCTGACAATGCGCCCCAGTGCGACATGGGCGTCGACAAATTTCCGATCGCGCCGCATAGCCTGCTCGACTTGCTGTCTGGCGCGATGATAATCTCCGCGCGCCAGTGCAACAAGGGCAAAGCCGACGTAGGAGCCGGGGAAGTCGCTATCGAGTTGCCGAGCGCGCTCAAAGCCCCGTTCTGCGGCGACAAAACGCCCCTCTTGCCAATCGACAAGGCCCTGCTGATAGTGATTAGTCGGCGTATCGAGGGGAGAGTTCCGTGCGATTTGGCGGGACCCGCATGCCAAAAAAAAGAGCGCCAACAACAGGAGGAAGGAATGCGTTTTCATAGGAGAGCAGGCAAAAAAATGGAGCGGGAGACGGGAGTCGAACCCGCGACATCAGGCTTGGGAAGCCTGCGTTCTACCCCTGAACTACTCCCGCTCACGTGGCCGAATCGCCAGCAAATATACTTAATTTAATAAATAACCTAATCTTCCTATCTTCAACTGTCAATGGGAAAAACGGCTTTGCGCACTTCTCTGTACTGGGCGGCAATTCTCGCACTACAGCCCTCGACCCCCCACTGGTCTACATCCAGCCTGCGCAGACGGCGATCCTTGCGAAACCAGGTTATTTGCCGCTTGGCAAAGTGCCGCGTGCTCTTTTTTATTTCTTCGACGGCCAAGTCCCACGACAGTTCCCCCTCCATATAGCGCAGCATCTCCACATATCCCATAGAATTCATGGCAGAGGTGTGTCGACCATAGCCACGCGCCTGAAGCTTTTCTACTTCCTCCAGAAGGCCCTGCTCTATCATCGCATCAACTCGCATGTCGATGCCCCGGTACAGCAATGGCCGCTGGCGATCTAGCCAAATCATCACGGTCCTGTAGTTTGGCTTGGGCAATTGACCATGCCAACGCCGCGCCAGTGCCGCTCCCCCCATCCGCGCCACTTCGAGTGCCCGCAAAATGCGCTGTGTATCGTTTGCAGCAATGCGGTGATGGCTCTGCGGATCGAGTATTTTGAGTTCGTTGTATAGGGGGGCGATCCCCCCCAAGGCCACTTGCCGCTGCAGTTGAGAACGAATCGCGCTATAATCGACGTCATCTTCAAAAAATCCATCGATTACCGCTTTCCAGTACATGCCACTTCCGCCCACTAAAATTGGCGTAATCTGGCGTTCAATAAGTCCATCGATTACCGCGCGCGCCCTGCGCGCAAACTCGCCTGCGTTCAGTTGGCAATCGGGAGCTGCACTATCGATAAAGTGATGCTTTACCAACGCGCGCTCTTGTGGAGTTGGCTTAGCTGTGCCAATGTCCATTTCCCTGTAAAATTGGCGCGAGTCAACCGATATGATTTCTGCCGCGCTCAGGTACTTTGCCAGTGAGATCGACAGACTGGTTTTACCGCAAGAAGTTGGACCAGTGATTAAAATAATTGAGTTACATAACATATATTATATGTCTTTAGAAATAGATGCGCTCCATTGTCCACCTAACAATCCTCTTCCCTCTAGCGAATTTACAGCACCCTATGCCCTCTATTAGCACCTGTTTGCCCTAGCGAATTCTTAGGTGTTGGGAATGGTCGCTATAACCAACCCCGATAATATGGTGCCATTAGACGAGTTGACGCTTTCAGCGTTAAGCCCTTTTTATGTTGGTTTATAAGAAGGGGCTTTTTTGCTAGCAGCAACCGCAAGGCATCTACACAAGAGATATAGCTTATGACTACCGTTGAAGAACTGCTCTCTGATTACGGCCGAAAAAATGCACAGTCGCATCAACTGTTCCAACGCGCCCAGTCCTCCCTGCCGGGGGGAAATACGCGCACCGGCGTCTACGTGGATCCGTTCCCCATCTACAGCCACAGCGGAAACGGCGTATATACGATCGATGTTGACGGCAACCAGCGCCTCGATTTTGTCAACAACGCAACAGCTCTAATCCTTGGCCACGCCCATCCTGCCATCACCCAGGCGCTAGGTCAATGTATCCTGCGTGGCACGGCTTTTTTTACCCCCACGGAACTTGAAATTGAACTGGCAGAGCTAGTGCGCCAGCGCCTACCGTCTATGCAGCGCGTGCGCTTTTGTAGTTCGGGCACCGAGGCCGTGCTCAACGCGCTTCGCGCCGCGCGCGCCTTTACCGGCCGCAGCCACATCGCCAAATTTGAAGGCGCCTACCACGGCATCGACGATCCTGCCATGATTAGCTACATGCCCCCCGTCGATGAGGCGCTGGGCCCTGTGGATCGACCCCGCTCTGTGCCCTCTTCAGCTGGACTAGCTCCCGGCACGGCCGAATCTGTGGTTGTCCTGCCTTTTAACGACGCCGTTGCCTGCGAAGCCATCCTGCGCCAATATGCCGCAGATTTGGCCGCCGTCATTATAGATCCACTGTCGACAGCGAGTGGATTGGTCCTCCCACAGCCTTCTTTTCTCGAAAATCTGCGCACCGTAACTCGCGAGTTGGGCATATTGTTGATCTTTGACGAAATCGTGTCATTTCGCTTCTCGCAGGCCGGCACCCAAGGCGCGTACGGCATCGCTCCCGATTTGACCTGCTTGGCCAAGGTAATTGCCGGCGGCACAGCAGGCGGTGCCTTTGGCGGACGCGCGGACGTGATGGCGCTATACGACCCGACCAACGGCCCTCCAGCCATCGCTCAGTCAGGCACCTATAACGGCAACCCCATAGCCACTGCTGCAGGCCTAGCCACCCTGCGCACAATGACACCGGAAGCCTACGCTCAACTCGGCCACCTGACCAACGCCCTAGCCGCTCAATTAGAAGACGCGTTTCGCTCAGCCGGCATTGCCGCCAGCCTCGTCGTAGCCGGTTCGATGTTTCGCATATACTTTCTCGCTGAACCACCGACAAACTACCGCCAAGCTGCAACCGATTCAAAAGAAAAGCACCGCTGGTTTTATTTTTGGATGGCCAATCACGGCATTTCCATTCGCCAAGGTGGCGCCTTATCGCTACCGATGACCGCACAGCATACCGAGCAGTTAATCGCCGAAACCCGACGCGCGTTAGAGGAGTGGCCTTTCGAATGACGCATCCTATTCCCGAGGGATTGATTTGCTTGACGTTTGACGACGGCGTTAAATCCCAACATCGCTTTGTGGCCCCCCTGCTCGAAGACCTGGGCTTCGGGGGAACCTTTTACATTTCAGAGGGGCTGCGTTTTTTAGAAGATAAAACGCGCTATATGACATGGGAAGAAATTGCGGATCTCGATGCCCGCGGATTTGAGATTGGCAACCATACTCGGGCACATAAAAACGTCAACGAGCAAACCGATACGGATCTATTAGCCGATATCGAGCATATTGACGAGCGCTGTCGCGCACACGGCATTGTCCGCCCCACGACTTTTTGCTACCCAGGCTACAACAACGGCCCGGCGGCCGTCGAGCTACTGCGCATTCGAGGCTTTGCCTTTGCCCGTCGCGGCACCGACCCCGAATTCGAGCGAAAGAGCACGGGGGGAAGAGGTCCGGCTTTCGATGCGATGCTACACGACCCCCTCCTCATACCAACTACCGGGGCAGCCGGCCCCGATTACTCGTTTGATGATTTCAAGTGGTCTGTCGAATGCGCCAAAGACGGCAAAGTCTGCGTTCTCACCTACCACGGCGTGCCCGACCTAGACCATTCATGGGTGCATATCGACCCCGACGTTTTTTCTGCCCATATGCGCTATTTACAGGACAACGACTGCACGGTCATCGCACTGCGCGATCTCGTTCGCTATGTCGCTCCATCCATCAGAGCAGGAGTCACTTGAAAGCCATGATTTCAGATCTCTAATGCTTACTTCCTGATCGTTCCATAGGCGTACTCCTCTATGCGCTCTATCTGGCCATTCTCGCGATACCAGATGTAGGTACCGTGCCTCTTCCCCTTTTTATACATACCCAATCCCTTTAATGCTCCCCCCTTGTAATAGACCATAAATACACCCTCCAATTTCCCCTTGGCATAAGTGCCTTTTGCCCGCAGTTCCCCGCTCCTATAATACATCGCATAGGGTCCATGCCGCATGCCGGCGACAAAGGTTACCCTGCGGTCGATGATTCCGTCTTCGCGATACCAGATAGAGTCACCTTCCTCTTGCCCGTTTCGATACATCCCGTTCCTCCTCAGAGGACCACTCTGGTAATAGCCCTTAAGCCAACCGTCTGGCCTTCGCTCTAACCAATTTTCTCCCAGCGTAGAGAATTGATATTCTATCTTCTTTCCTCCATTGGGAAAGCGCTCTATATACACTCCACTATCCGATGCCATACCCGCGCTGCTTGCAATCAGCATTGCTATAAACGCACTCCATTTGTTTTTCATATCTTTAGCCCCGAATATTTAGCTCAGAGGAGAATGAGATATGTGGGACAATACGATGCGCGCCACCTTCGCCGAGCAGGGGTACCTCGTCGTACCTAACGCACTTAACCAACAGCAGGTGGACGAGCTCAATGCAGTATACGACCAGCTTGTATTGGAACGCGAAGACGCGCTCGAAACGGCCGGCACCGACCAGCAAGTGCGCTTCTTTATTGGCGAGCGCGATAAGCATTTGACGACGGATCGGCACGGCAACACCTATACGGGAAGAAGGTTCTGGAGCAAAGCCTACATGGATTTAATTGATAACGAAACCATGTTACCCATTATCGAAGAAGTCCTTGGCGACCCATCTTGGGGCCATGCGCCGGCCCATATGCCAGAGGCATTGCGCCCACACTTTCGACTAGATCACGACAATATTCACTATAAACCTGGTCGCAAGCCGACCGACGGCCCCGACGTGGGCGGAACGCTACACGGCGGCCCAGGCAACTTTCATATCACCTGCGTGTACGAGCTTAAAACGGTCGGCCTCGGAGATGGCGGATTCGGCTGCGTTCCAGGTACCCATAAACCAGCCAACTGGGCAAAGCTACAGGACACTGAAGGTGATTGGCGCCGAAACTGGTGCAATACGCAGTGGACTTCGCGCTCGGCTCATTGGGACGGCGACCTGACCGTCCACCACGTCGAAGCAAAGGCCGGTGATTGCATACTGTTTACCGAGAAACTCGTTCACGGAACGATTCCATGGTCCGGCAGCGGCGAACGCCGCACGCTATTCTACAAATACGTGCCTTTCGGCATGCACCACGGCGATGCGGGCTATGATATCGGCGATCCCGAACTGAGCGCACGACAGAAGCGCATACTCGAATTTTCGCCGAACTGGTTTAACGAACCCCGCGAAGACAAAGACTATGCGGCAAACCCAGCCCTGACGGCCCTCCATCCACTCGCACGCGCTGAGAGCGATCCCAGCGTGCTGCAACCCGGTATGGCTCCACCTCATATTCGACTAACTGACGAAACAAAGGCTTTGCTCACCAACACCTAAACAGACTTAATCAGCACGGATATGCTCGCGCCCAAAGAGCAATTCGAGTACTCGCATAAGATCGGTCCAATCCACTGCCAGTTCGAATGCGCCTAAGCGCTGGGCAACGCGGCGATTTTCAAGGGGAAACTCCGCCCCGCCAAAAACGACCACGGGGGGACGGTCACCCCAGGCGTTGACCTTCTTAAAAACCCGCGCGACGTCCGGTTTCTCACCGGCCCTATACCCAAAGTGAGAAAGGATAAGCAGGGCATCCTGATGTAGCTCATGGTTTAGCTCGTCAGCGGACGCCAATAACGATACTTCAGCTCCTACATGCTCGCGCAAATAGGCAATACCGCGCTGGTTGTTGGCATCGTTGAGGGGGTCCACCCATACGATTTTCGCCTCTTTCCCCAGCAGACTGCGTAGACGAGCCGTAACGCAGGTTTCTTCCTTAATGGCCTCCAGCCACTCGTTAAACCCACTCCACCCGACTGACCATGTCTGCCCAGTCTTCTCATCAACCGCCTTTTCCGTATCGTAGTGCAGGACTTCAATTCCCTCGTGCTCAAGAAAAAAGTCGCGAATAGAAGGTGGTTTGTCCTCTAAAATGGCGTAGCCGATTGGGTGCTCTCGCCCCGAATGCCCCTTTCTTCCCGCTTCCAAGAAGGCTAGCACCTCTGAGCGCAATTCGTTTAAATAGGCATCAGTAAAGGAAAATCCGAGAAAAAGGAACGTATAGCTGCCCAACGCTGCGCGCATAAAGTTTGAATAGGTGCCGTTTTCATAGAGAATCCTTCGGTAATCACTGCGACCTAAGACGATCGGGTTGTCGTTTGGATCCCCGTTGGCATCACCGTGCAGCTTAATGACGGGCGTTTTTAATCGCCAATTATTGCGCCAATCCAAGCGATTCCACCAATAGGCAGATTCTCGCAGCACGCTGTCGTATTGTCCCAATCCACCCGGCGTCTGAATCAGATTATCGTAGTTTAGGGTTAAAATGGCTCTGAATGGGATAGCCGCTAGCGCTTCACAGCGCACCCGCATATCCTCATTTGCTTCGGCAGAAGGCGTTACAGCCGCACTTACTGCCGCCTCAAATGCCCTTAGCCCCTCCGGCGTATTGCCAAATGCATCTCGCAGCGCTTGCCCACAGCCCTCTAACTGCAGCGCCGTCTGGGCGTCGTTTGCCAGCGAAACTAGATTAGCGCGCTGCCCTTCTGAAACGGTAGCCGGCAAACTGTTTGCCACCATGCGCAGCAGGCCCTGCCAGTGCGGTAAAACCGGCGCAGAAAATCCCGCGCCGACAAAGGCAATGCATCGCCCCGCGAGAATTTCTCTTCGAAGATGCTCCGGAACAGCCGGAATAAAAGGTTTTTCTATCATTTCGCCCCATCTTTTCTACAAATTTTTAGGATCCATACCAACCGACAAGGAATGCTTCAAATTGTTCATATTTTGATTTTATATTTTTTGATGACGAATCAACCCTACCATGCACTCCAAACGCAAGGCTAAAGGAGAAAGTTTAGAAGGCCTCATTGCATTTTATGAAAGCCCTATCGGCCTCGCTTGGTTAGAGAAGCAGCCCGATGTCATGACGAGGGCAGCACAGATTGCCCAGAATAAAATGAGCAAGCTCATGCCGCTTATGATGGACGAAATGAAAAAGTCTATGCCCACCCAAGCTATACCGCCAACACAACCTGCTGGT
>JAYOYH010000055.1:0-28972 GCA_038153405.1 Gemmatimonadota bacterium
CGTAACAAGGTAGCCGTACCGGAAGGTGCGGCTGGATCACCTCCTTTCTAAGGAGATTTTCGGAAGCTTGCTTCCGACAACATCTACCTAGGTCAGTGCTCTATTGGCCTAGGCCCTGTGCGCGTTATTTGATTTTCAAGGGGGTATAGCTCAGACGGTTAGAGCGCACGCCTGATAAGCGTGAGGTCGGTGGTTCGATTCCACCTACCCCCACCATCAGGCAATTGATCTTTGACAATCGAATACAGTTCACACCACAAGTTTTGTCAGTTGTAAATAGTTCATCATTTATAACTTGCGAACCTAAGTGATGCGATATCTCAAGTGTTGAAATAGCAATAGATTTTTGGTCAAGCTATGAAGGGCGTACGGTGGATGCCTTGGCACGAGAAGGCGATGAAGGACGTGATAAGCTGCGATAAGCTTCGGGGAGGTGCAAATAACCTTTGATCCGGAGATTTCCGAATGGGGCAACCCAGTGCAGGTCATGCTGCACTACCCTCGGGTGAACACATAGCCCGAGTGGAGCAAACGAGGGGAACTGAACCATCTAAGTACCCTTAGGAAGAGAAAGCATAAGCGATTCCCCTAGTAGCGGCGAGCGAACGGGGAACAGCCTAAACCGTCGGTATGTTAAAGCCTGTGTGCGTTGTACCGGCGGGGTTGCGGGACATTATTGGGCCAGTGCACAGACTGGCCGGGAAGTTACCAATCTACACCATAGTCGAAGTGTTCTGGAAAGTTCAACCACAGAAGGTGATAGTCCTGTAGACGAAATGGTAGTAGACTTCCTCGATAGTGTTCCCGAGTACCACGGGGCACGTGAAACCCTGTGGGAAGCTGGGGAGACCACTCTCCAAGGCTAAATACTCTCTCGTGACCGATAGTGCACTAGTACCGGTGAGGGAAAGGTGAAAAGTACTCCGAGAAGGAGAGTGAAATAGTACCTGAAACCGTGCGCTTACAAGCAGTCGGAGGGGGCTTGTCCCCTGACGGCGTGCCTTTTGCATAATGAGCCGGCGAGTTACTTGTATGCAGCGAGGTTAACTCACTCAGTGAGGTAGCCGTAGCGAAAGCGAGTCTGAATAGGGCGTCTCAGTTGCATGCAGTAGACCCGAAGCCAGGTGATCTACCCATGGCCAGGATGAAGCGGGAGTAAAATCTCGTGGAGGTCCGAACCGCCGAACGTTGAAAAGTTCTCGGATGAGCTGTGGGTAGGGGTGAAAGGCCAATCAAACCTGGAGATAGCTGGTTCTCCCCGAAATAGCTTTAGGGCTAGCCTCTTGTAAAAGAGTCGTGGAGGTAGAGCACTGGATCGGCTAGGGGGCTTACCCGCTTACCAAACCGAACCAAACTCCGAATGCCATTGACTTGTTTCAAGGGAGTCAGCGTGCGAGGGATAAACTCCGTACGCAAGAGGGAAACAACCCAGATCGTCAGCTAAGGTCCCAAAGTGTAAGCTAAGTGACTAAAAGGATGTGAGATTGCTGAGACAGCTAGGATGTTGGCTTAGAAACAGCCACCATTTAAAGAGTACGTAATAGTTCACTAGTCAAGTGATTTCGCGCCGACAATGTATCGGGGCTAAGTTTACCACCGAAGCTACGGACTCAGCGGCCGTTCGCGGTTGCTGTTTGGTAGGGGAGCGTTCCATAGTAGGTTGAAGGTGAACCGTAAGGTTTGCTGGACGAGATGGAAGTGATTATGTCGGCATGAGTAGCGATAATGCAGGTGAGAATCCTGCACACCGAAAATCTAAGGTTTCCTGGGCTAGGCTCGTCCTCCTGGGGTTAGTCGGGACCTAAGCTGAGGCCGAAAGGCGTAGGCGATGGAAAACAGGCTAAATATTCCTGTACCACTTACAGCGCGTTTGAGCTATGGGGTGACGCAGAAGTGAAAGGTCAGCCAGCGACTGGAAATGCTGGTCTAAGCCCGTAGGGGGACCGTCTAGGCAAATCCGGACGGTCACTACTCCGAGAGGCGATGGGGAGCCGCTTAGCGGCATAAACTGACCCTAATCATGCTGCCTAGAAAAACCTCTATGTGAGTTCTGTAGGTGCCCGTACCGCAAACCGACACAGGTAGATGAGGAGAGTATCCAAAGGTGCGCGAGCGAACCCTCGTTAAGGAATTCGGCAAAATAATCCCGTAACTTCGGAAGATGGGATGCCCTCAGTAGGTGAAACCCCTTGCGGGTGGAGCCCAAAGGGGCCGCAGAGAAACGGGCTGGGCGACTGTTTACCAAAAACACAGGTCTCTGCTAAGCCGTAAGGCAATGTATAGGGACTGACACGTGCCCGGTGCTGGTAAGTTAAGAGGAGAAGTTAGTCTTCGGATGAAGCTTTGAATCGAAGCTCCAGTAAACGGCGGCCGTAACTATAACGGTCCTAAGGTAGCGAAATTCCTCGTCGGCTAAAAACCGACCTGCACGAATCGTGTAACGACTTGGCCGCTGTCTCAACGAGGGACTCGGTGAAATTGTAGTTCCGGTGAAGATGCCGGATACCCGCGGCAGGACAGAAAGACCCCGTGAACCTTTACTATAGCTTGGTATTGGATTTTGACACTGTATGTGTAGGATAGGTGGGAGGCTATGAAGCGGGAGCGCCAGTTCTCGTGGAGCCGTCCTTGAAATACCACCCTTGCCTTGTTAAAATTCTAACCTTGGTCCCTTGATCGGGATTGGGGACAGTGCCAGGTGGGTAGTTTAACTGGGGCGGTTGCCTCCTAAAAAGTAACGGAGGCGCCCAATGGTTCCCTCAGCGCGGTCGGTAATCGCGCGTAGAGTGCAAAGGCATACAGGGAGCTTGACTGCGAGACCTACAAGTCGAGCAGGTGCGAAAGCAGGGCTTAGTGATCCGACGGTTGCATGTGGAAGCGCCGAAGCTCAACGGATAAAAGGTACTCCGGGGATAACAGGCTTATTGCCCCCAAGCGCTCATAGCGACGGGGCAGTTTGGCACCTCGATGTCGGCTCAGCGCATCCTGGGGCTGGAGAAGGTCCCAAGGGTTTGGCTGTTCGCCAATTAAAGCGCTACGCGAGCTGGGTTCAGAACGTCGTGAGACAGTTCGGTCCCTATCCGCCGTGGGTGTAGGATATTTGAGGAGATCTGACCCTAGTACGAGAGGACCGGGTTGGACGAACCTCTGGTCTACCAGTTGTTCCGCCAGGAGCATCGCTGGGTAGCTACGTTCGGCAGGGATAAACGCTGAAAGCATCTAAGCGTCAAGCCCACTCCAAGACTAGATATCCCGTAGGGTTAACCTACCTAAAGGCCCCTCGTAGACTACGAGGTTGATAGGCTGCAGGTCGAAGCGCGGCAACGCGTGAAGCCGAGCAGTACTAATTGGCCGTGAGGCTTGACCATTTTATTGCTATTCAATTCTCGAGTTAGCGTGTCACTTGGTGTGAACTGTATTCGGTTGTTAAAGACTTATACTGGATTTTTCCGGTGACCATAGCGGAGGGGTCACACCTCTTCCCATTCCGAACAGAGCCGTTAAGCCCTCCTGCGCCGATGGTACTGCTGGGGTCACCCGGTGGGAGAGTAGGACGTCGCCGGATTATTTTTAGCCGCCTGCCCAATTTTTTTGGGCGGGCGGTTTTTTTTTGGTTTGGGCAAATTCGCCCTCGCGTTCGGCAACGCTTGACAATGGATAGGCACCGCAGTAAAATAACCGTCCCTTCGCAATTGTATCGATCAGTTTGAAGCTCTTCCTATGGGAAAGGAGTTTCCATTATGGCATACACCAGTGATCAAATCCGCAATATCGCGCTGTGTGGACATAGCGGGGCTGGCAAGACGGCCTTATCGGAGGCATTGGCTTTCAATATGGGTCTCGTCAATCGCTTGGGACGCGTCGAAGATGGAACTACGCTGTCCGATTACGATAGCGGTGAAATTGAGCGGCAAATTTCGCTAAAGATATCTCTGATAAACGGTCAGTGGCAGGATTGCAACTTCAATTTGATGGATACGCCGGGATACGCCGATTTCATTCCCGAAGCTCAGGCCGCAATGCGCGTAGCAGATGGATCTATATCGGTTATTGACGCGACGACGGGTCCCGAAATTGGCACGGAGCGCACGTGGAATTTTGCCGTTCAGTACCGCTTGCCGCGCCTGTTATTCATTAATAAAACGGATCGTTTTGAAGGCGATGTTGATGAACTAGTAGAATCGCTGAGAGCGCGCTTTGGTCGGGAAGTCGTGACTTTGCAGATACCGGTGAATCCAGGCGAAGGCTTCAATCAAATCATCGACATAGTGGGAATGAAACTGCATGTATACACCGATGGAAAAAGGGTGGAAAGCGATATACCGGCGGATTGGCAGGACGCAGCAGCGAGTTTGCACGAGCAACTCGTAGAGTCTGTAGCCGAAACAGACGAAGAGCTAATGGAAAAGTATTTCAGCGAGGGCGAACTGAGTCGCGGTGAGTTGATTGCGGGATTGAGCAAAGCCGTCAGACAGCAAGCCCTCTTTCCCACTTTTTTTGGCAATGCCTACGACAATGTCGGTGTAGACCTATTAATGCAGGGGGTCGTCGATTACGTCCCGTCGCCGTTAGAGGCGACCGGCCTCACCTACGAAAATAAAAGCGGCGAGTCGGTGGAAATGGCTACCGATGGGCCGTTGGCCGCGCTGGTGTTTAAGACGCTCGTCGAGCAACACGTGGGCGAATTGAGTCTGGTGCGCCTGTTTACAGGAACGCTGAAAAACGGCGACGAGGTGCAGAACAACAGTAGAAAACTCAACGAGCGCATCGGTCAGGTATACCACCTTTGCGGCAACAAACGCACGGAAATAGAGGGTGCGCAGATGGGCGATATCATCGCTTTGGTCAAGCTAAAAGACACGCATACCGGCAATACGCTATGCGCCAAGGGCAGCGGCATGCAACTGCCCGGCATTGACTACCCCGAACCGCTGATTCGCGTTGCGATCAGTGCCAAGGACAAGGGGGGAGAAGATCGCATGGCGACGGGGTTTGCCCAATTGCACGAAGAAGATCCCAGCTTTATCATGCGCTACGACGGTGAAATACGCCAATCGCTTTTACAAGCACAGGGCGAATTGCACTTGGAGACTATCGTCAAGCGCCTGCGAGAGCGCTTTGGCGTAGAAGTGGACTTGGAATCGCCGCGCATTCCCTATCGCGAGACTGTCCGCGGCAATGCAGAGGGCAATTACCGACATAAAAAGCAGTCGGGTGGCCGCGGCCAGTTTGGCGAGGTCGGGCTCAACATAAGCGCGCGGGGGCGCGGCGAGGGCTTTGGATTTGAGAGCAAGGTTGTCGGCGGCAATATTCCCAACAACTTTATTCCGGCCATAGAGAAGGGCATCGTCGAGACACTAGAAGTGGGGCCGGTAGCCGGCTACAACGTGATAGATGTAGGCGTTACGGTATTAGACGGCAAATACCACGCCGTCGACTCTGACGAAGTCTCGTTTAAAATAGCGGGTTCGAATGCGTTTAAAGATGCGTTTTTAAAGGCCAACCCCATCTTGTTGGAGCCGATTTACAGCCTGGAAATAACCGTGCCCGAAGAATATATGGGCGATGTGATGGGTGACCTGTCGTCGCGCCGCGGCCGCATCAGCGGCATGGATGCCGAAGGGCACTTACAGGTTATTCACGCCGAAGCACCGTTGGCTGAGATCGATCGCTACGCCACCATTTTGCGCTCCATGACGCACGGCAGGGGATTTCACGCGCAGAAATTTGAGCGATATGAAGAAGTTCCCGGCGATATAATGGCCAAGGTGATAGAAGCAGCCAAGAAGGAAAAGGAAGCGGCCTGATGCGGTAGCAGCAGGTAATTCTCGTTATAATCGGGAGTGGTTGTACTGCGGGCAACCACTCCTTTTGTTTTGTTGCTAAGCGCATATAGCTATTTGATTTTTCTATGGTTTTAACTTTTCTTTGATTACAGATCTGTGCAAAAATAGCGGCCAATTCTGCCCAAGGAGCTTCCTATGTCGGGCCACTCCAAATGGAGTACAATCAAACGCAAAAAAGGTGCTAATGACGCCAAGCGCGGCAAGATTTTCACCAAGCTTATTCGCGAGATAACGGTAGCGGCGCGCGATGGGGGTGGAGACGAAAATGCCAATGTGCGCCTGCGTGCCGCGATACAAAATGCCAAGGCGGCCAATATGCCGCTGTCGACGATTGAGCGCGCCGTCAAGCGCGGCATCGGCGAAGAAGAAGGTGCGGTGTATGAGGAGGGCCTTTTTGAAGGCTATGGACCCGGTGGCGTGGCCGTCATCGTCGAGACGCTGACCGACAACCGCAACCGCACCGTATCGGAAGTGCGCCATGCCTTCACCAAATATAACGGCAATCTAGGCGAAAGTGGGTCGGTAGCGTGGATGTTTGAGCAGAAGGGCGTGCTGGAAGTAGCAAAAGAGCGAATCGGCGAAGACGATTTGCTGATGGCCGTCATGGATGCCGGTGCTGAAGATATTCAGGACGGCGATGAAGTACACGAGGTCGTCGCGCCCGTAGCCGACTTTGAAGCAGTAAAGAAAGCGCTGGAAGAGGGCGGAGTCGAATTTGGACAGGCTTCGTTGGCGTGGATGCCCAAAAGCGAAAACGTCCTCGAAGTACAAGGCGATCAAGCCGAAAAAATCATTCGCTTGCTCGAGGCCTTAGAAGATTTAGATGACGTGCAAAAGGTGTACTCTAACTTTGACCTTCAGGAAGACGCACTACAGCAGTTGATGGCGCAGGCCTGATGGCTCTGCCGCGCCGCTTGCGCAAGTGCGCACTGTGTTAGTCGTTGGCGTCGATCCCAGCAGCACGAGCACGGGATACGGAGTGATCGAGTATGGCAAGCGCCAATGCAGGTATATAGACTGCGGTTGCATTCGCCCCAAGTCGGGTCTTGCCTTTGAAGATCGCTTGGTCTTCATATACGACCGCATGCGAGAAGTGTTGCGCGAATTTGCTCCGCAAGAATCGGCAATCGAAAGTACATTCTTTGGCAAAGACGCCGATGCGGCCGCCAAACTTGGCCAGGCGCGCGGAGTGCTGCTGTTGGCCTTGCGGCAAGCGCATTTGCCCGTCGAACACTACACGCCTGCATCCGTTAAGAAGTCGATAGCTGGCAACGGTCGGGCCAGCAAAGAGCGAGTCCAATTTATGGTGGCGCGCCTGTTGGGATTGCGCGAACTGCCCGTGCCACTCGATGCGTCGGATGCGCTGGCCATCGCCCTCTGCCACCTGCGCCGTCCCGACGTGGCACTACAGGGAATGCAAAAGCAGCGCCGTCCCGAGGTCGAAGCGCTGCTCAAGCGCGTAGTGCGCCGCTAATACACGCGTGAGCTCTCGTTGAATATGATTTCTTATTTGCGCGGAAAACTGGCTTTTAAAGCCCCCATGCAAGCCGTTGTAGACGTGGGCGGGGTCGGCTATGGCGTGTCGATCTCATTGGTTACATACGACCAACTGCCTCCACTAGAGGGCGACGTGCGACTCTTCACGCATATGCACGTGCGTGAAGATCGCATGGAGCTCTTTGCCTTTGCCGACGAAAACGAGCGCGAAGTATTTGAGATGCTCATCGGCGTATCGGGTATAGGCCCCAGCTTGGCATTGACCATACTGTCCGGTATGTCGCTGCGCGACTTGCAGGAGGCCATCGCCAACGAGCGCGTGAGCGAGTTGACGAACATAAAGGGCATAGGTAAGCGCACGGCAGAACGCTTGGTGCTCGATTTGCGCGACAAAATTAGCGTGAGCGCGCCGGCTGCAGGAGGTGATGGAGGAGGCGCCAGCGGTTCGTCGACGAGTGAAGAGGCCGTAATGGCGCTTATGGCGCTGGGCATGTCTCCTTCCGATGCGCGTCAAGCCGTGCGCAAAGCGAACGAACGACACGGAGCGGATTTGACCGTCCAGCAGTTGATTAAGTTTGCCCTCAAGGAGCGCTAGCGGCGCATGCTATTGTCATGGTAGATCGTCCCATTGATTCTGAAGCCGACGGCGAGGAACGGGAGTTTGATACGACGCTGCGCCCGACATCGCTCAAGGAGATGCTGGGGCAGGAAAAGACCAAGAAGCAGCTGCGCATCGCCATAGAAGCGGCCAAACAGCGCTCCGAGGCCATGGATCACGTGTTGCTGCACGGACCACCCGGTCTCGGCAAAACCACGCTGGCCCACGTTGTAGCGCACGAACTCGGCGTCGATATCCACGAAACGTCAGGTCCTTTGCTCGATCGCCCGACCGATTTGGCCGGCATCTTGACCGCGTTGGGAGCCAGAGATGTGCTGTTCATAGACGAGGTACACCGGGTCAACCGCGTCGTCGAAGAATACCTCTACTCGGCGATGGAGGACTACAAAATCGACATCATGATCGATCAGGGGCCGGCTGCCCGTTCGGTTAGCGTGCCGCTCGAACCGTTTACGTTGATTGGAGCAACTACGCGGCAGGGGCTGCTCACTTCGCCGATGCGCGCGCGTTTTGGCATATCGGCTCATTTGGACTATTACGCCGTAGAAGAGCTGGCTCAGATCGTTAGCCGCGATGCGCGCCTGCTTGGTTTTCCCCTTGATGAGGGCGGTGCATTGGAAGTGGCGCGCCGCTCGCGCGGCACGGCGCGCATTGCCAAGCGCTGGCTGCGCCGCGCGCGCGACTATGCTCAGGTGGAGGGGTCGGGCGTCGTCGACGCCGATATTGTTGAAGAGGCGCTGAGCGTGCACAACGTCGATCGAGTGGGTCTCGACGAGATGGACTTGAACCTGCTGCGGGCCATCATTGAGAAATTCAACGGTGGTCCAGTGGGGTTGAGTAATCTGGCGGCCGTAATTGGCGAAGAGGAAGAGACGCTTGAAGAGGTTGTCGAACCGTACCTGATAAAAGAAGGCTTCGTCAAGCGGACGCCGCGCGGGCGCGTAGTCATGCCGCGCGCCTACCAGCACCTCGGCATAGATGTGCCGACGTCTGCGAAAAATGCGCAACTGGGACTGCTTTGATACTCGGTATAGACACATCTACGCAGGTGGGCAGCGTCGCGCTGGTAGCGCACGGGCGGGTGGCCGTTAGCCGCTATTTTGATATCGGCTTGCAGCACTCGCAGCAGCTCTTTGCGGAAATAGAACACGCCTGCAGCATGGCCGATTGCTCTATTGCAGACCTTGTAGCCATTGGCGTTACCACTGGCCCTGGCTCTTTTACGGGCGTTCGCATTGGCTTGGCGGCGGCCAAGGGCCTGTGTCTGGTCGACGACAAGCCGCTCGTGGCCGTTTCGACGCTGGCGGCACTGGCCGCTGGCCTGCCCTGCGTGAGCGAACCCGTTTGTGCGCTGCTCGATGCGCGCAAAGAGCAGGTATATGCGGGTTTGTACGACAATACCGGCGGGTTACCCGTTGAGTTGGTTGCGCCTCGGGCGATCGATCCGCGCGCCTTGGTTGCCGAGCGTGCGGGACAGCGCACGCTCTATATCGGCGATGGGGCCGATGCATACTCGGCCTTAATAGAGGCCACGCCCGGTGCTCGTCGCGTGCCGTTTCACTGTGCCCGGCCGCATGCGGCAGCGGTTGGCGCGCTGGCTTGGGAACTGTTCGAACGGGGGAAAGTGGCCGATCTGGATGCGATCGAGCCCGACTATCTGCGCGCTCCCGATGCAACTATTTCCGCAAAAAAACTACTTTGAGGTAGGTCGCTAACCGGTGCAACCGACGTGGTCGTTTGTTCACCTAGAACAGTCCTATTTGACCGCCGTCAGCCAGGTTGAATGCGACTCGTTTGTCCAGCCCTGGCCCACCGACTATTTTCGCACGGTGCTGTCTAACGAGTGCGCGCTGTGCATTGGCGCCGTTGCTCGAGATGAACTGGTGGCCTATGCACTCGGTCACATAGAAGGGCGCGGCTTTCACCTGTCTAGCATGGCCGTCGCGCCATCCAGTCGCCGCCGTGGCATAGGGGAAGCCTTGCTGCGCTACGCGCTTGGCGAAGCTGGACTGCGCGGGTGTGCAACGTGCACCCTAGAAGTGCGCGCTGGCAATGCGGCGGCGTTGGCCCTGTATTGGAAACTGGGATTTACACAGCAAAAAAGGATGGAACACTACTACGACGAACCGTGCGAGGATGGACTTGAACTCGCGCTGTGTCTGACGTAGAATTGTTGTCAATAGTGTCTTAATTTATTATGCTCTTTTGGGCAAAATAGACGCGTATTTCACACTAACGGAAGCGGGAGAGGCGCGATGGCCGAGGTCATTCTCAAAAGTGTGCGCAAGGTATACGATAAAGACGTCGTGGCGGTGGACGATGCGAATATCGAGATCAAAGATAAGGAATTCGTCGTCCTCGTCGGTCCTTCGGGCTGTGGAAAGTCCACGACGCTGCGCATGATCGCCGGTTTAGAAGAAATAAGCGCGGGCGAGATTTATATAGACGGCACGTTGGTTAACGACATACCGCCGAAAGATCGCGATATCGCCATGGTCTTCCAGAACTACGCGCTCTATCCGCACATGACGGTGTACCAGAATATGGCTTTCGGGCTCAAGCTGCGGAAATATCCCAAGGATGAGATCGATGCGCGCGTGCAAGAAGCCGCCGATATCCTCGGTATTCAGGAGCTGCTCGAGCGCAAGCCCAAGGCCCTATCGGGCGGTCAGCGTCAGCGCGTAGCCGTTGGTCGCGCCATCGTGCGCAAGCCCAAGGTATTTCTCTTTGACGAACCGCTGTCCAACCTCGATGCCAAACTGCGCGTCCAGATGCGCGCCGAAATCAGCAAATTGCACACGCGGCTCGAGGCGACGATGATTTACGTGACGCACGATCAGACTGAGGCCATGACCATGGGCGACCGCATTGTCGTTATGAAAGATGGCAAGGTTCAGCAGATCGATGCGCCTCTCAGCCTGTACAACGAACCTGTTAATCAATTCGTGGCCGGGTTTATCGGCAGCCCTTCGATGAATTTTATTCGCGGTAAACTGGTCGCCAACGGAAGCGGTTTGGTATTTGACGAGGGGCATATCAAGATTGCTCTCCCCGCCAGCTATACCGACAGGTTAAATGGTCATGCGGACCGAGAGATTATCATGGGTATTCGCCCCGAAGATATTCACGATCCCGACACGATGGCGCGCGATGTCGACACGGTAGAAATCGAGGCCAAAGTCGAGGTCGTCGAACCGATGGGCAACGAAGTCTTCCTCAACCTTACAACGGGCAAGTCGGCCTTTGTTGCGCGCATAGATCCGCGCCACATGCCGGAAGTTGAGCAGACAGTAAAACTGGCGGTAGAAGTCGACAAGGCCCACTTCTTCGACTTGGACGACGAGACGAGTCTGGTTTAAGTCCGTCTACTGACCTGCCAAAGGGCAGTGCGGCATTGAGGAGGGGGTAGTCCTTTGGCTTTTGAATCCGTCGTCGGTCAAGAACGCGCCCGAGCGATTGCCGAGGCTTGGCTTCGCTCTGGGCGCATTCCCCACGCCATCTTGTTGTGCGGCCCTGAAGGTGTGGGCAAGCGCCAGTTTGCCCTGACATTGGCCGGTTCGTTGCTGTGTGCAGCACAGGGCGAAGTGGCCTGCGGCACGTGCTCGTCGTGCCGCAAGATGGCAAGCGGTTCTCATCCAGATCTTCACTTTCTCTTGCCCTTGCGCGCCCAGCGCGGGCGCAAGTCACTCGATCCACAGGAAATACGCGCGGCGGCGCAAGACTATCTGAGCGGGGGTGAGCTCGGTGGGCAGACCAATATTGCCATAGAGCAGCTCCGCCAGATGCAGCGCGATCTGAGCTATGCCCCCAGCGCCGGCAGGCGCAAAGTCGCGGTGATTCTTGCTGCCGAACGCATGCATCCGGCCGGCGCCAATTCGCTGCTAAAAGTTTTAGAGGAACCACTCGCCGACTCCCTTTTGATACTGGTGTCTTCCACGCCTGAACGCATTCTGCCGACGGTGCTGTCGCGCTGTCAGCGCTTGACCCTGCGTCCGCTTAGCGCGCAGGTCGTGCGCGCACAGTTAGAGGCTATGCACGTAACTGGGCAAGCGTTGGAATTGGGCGTGCGCCTGGGAGGGGGCAGCGTGCAGCGCGCCCGCGCCGCTGCAACGGGGGCATGGGACGAAAGCCGCGATCGAGTCGAGCAGTTTATCGAGGCGGGACTGCGCTGCCGGGACGAGGTATACTGGGACACGGTGGAAGAACTGGCCGGTGACCGCTCGCTGCAAGACCAGTTTTTGGAACTATGCGCGCTGTACCTGCGCGATTTTTTTCTATTGCACCACGCGCGGGATGGTTTTGGTGCGATGGTTGACCGCAGCGCGTACTTCGCACAGTTGGGCACTGCGCTGTGTGGCGATCACATCGAGCGCGCCATGTTGGAGGTCGATCGCGCCGCCGAGGCATTGGAGCGCAACGCCAGTCTTCAACTGGTGTTAAGCGATCTGTGGCGCTGTTTGCGACGCGCCGGGCGCGCCGCGTAAATGGCTTTCAGCGGCGGTACGCATCGAGCGCGCAAGCGCTTCGGACAGCACTTCCTAGTCGATCGCAGTGCCGTCGACCGAATCGTTGGTTTCGTCGAGCCCGAGCCAGGTGATGTGGTCGTCGAGGTCGGCCCTGGTCGCGGAGCCCTAACGCATAAATTGCTGAATAAGCTAGGGCGGCTCACGGCGGTGGAGATCGACAGAGATCTCGCCGCAATGCTGCGAAAGGGAATTCCCGACCAGGTATTCGAGCTGGTCGAAGCGGATATCTTGCAGTTGAGTTGGGGCGAGATGGGAGCGGATGGTGAGCGACAAAAGCTCTTTATGGTTGGCAATCTGCCCTACAATATAACGGCACCATTTCTCTTTAAAGCCCTGCAGGAAGTCGATTATTTGCGCACGGCTGTTCTCATGTTGCAGCGCGAAGTTGCGCGTCGGTTGGTGGCTAGGCCCGGCAACAAGGAGTATGGACAAATTACCGTTATGCTGGCGATGCGCGCCGAGATCAGGTTGTTGATGGACGTGGAACGCCGCTCTTTCCGTCCGGTGCCCGGCGTCGATTCATCCGTAATACGCATCGATTTCTCCGAGAGGCCGCGCTTTTCTGTGCGCGACGAGCAGTGCTTTGCCACCGTCGTTCGCACGGCGTTTAGCCAACGGCGCAAGATGTTGCGCAATACGCTGCGTGGCCTCGCCTCGGCTAGCGGCAGTGACTTGCTGCCGGCCATAGAATCCGAATCGGGTATTGACTTGACGCGCCGCCCCGAGGAGCTCGGTGCGGAGGAGTTTGCGCGTTTGAGCGACGCGTTTACGGCGATGCGGGATCAGCTATAGCAATGTGTCGCATCGCCTGGATCATTCTTCTCGTCTTCTCCTACGGCGTTGAGGCGCAGCAAAAGTACAGCCTCAATTTCAATCGCTCGAGCACGCGCACAAAGTGGAGCCATCGCCTGCCGAGCTGGCAGTACAAGGTGCCCGTGCGCTTGGCGGCTACCGGCGACTCTACCTCTCAGCTCAGCATCTCTACCTCGGCCAGTATGAGCTTTACGCTCGACGAGCGCAACGATCGCAAGACGTGGCAGGACAATGCCTCTCTTGGATCGACGGTTAACTATCCCATCTTAGGGCCCAAGGCGACGATTGGCATCGGTGCCAATATGTCGCTGCGAAGCTCCACGCTGCAAAAGCAGAAGCTGCGCGACCAGACATTTAACTTTCGCTTTCAGTACAAGCCAATTGACGAGGGGCGCTTTGACGATCTATCCGTTAGCGTAACGCCGGGACTCATAACGAAGACGCGCGACAGTCGCGCTAATCTGGACAGCACAATTGAGGAAACCGGGGTTCAGTATAATGCCTCGCTTCGCGTGTCGCCCGAAATCAAATTAGCTGGAAAAAAACTGGGGAACTCGCTGTCGTTCAGTAAGCGCGACAATACGCTGAAAAACAACAAGGATCGCAGCGAGAGCTTTAGTAGCAGTGCCAACTATACGCTGCCCGGCGGCGTTCGCACCAGCATCAGCTTTACGGAATCTCGTTCCGAAGTCGGTATCACGCGATCGGTCGTTGGAGAAAGCGAAGTCGAAGGAATTGTGCGCCGCGATACGAGCATTGCTGCGGAAATATCGCAGAGCCGCAACACCGGTTTTAGTTCAAACATCGATTTCGATGTTGGCCGTTTTAAGGTGCGCAGCAGCGCTTCGTATGGGCAAAACCAGCGCACCAATACGGCCAGCGCCGAACAGGACGCCGGCAATCGCTACTTTGGAACGGATAGAGAAAGTCGCAGTTGGAACTGGCAATCGGAGGTTTCGGGTAAACTGGTAGAGCCCGTGTTATGGAATTCTAAACTGCGCTTTGAGTCGAGCGACCAGCGCAACCTAGCCGTGCGCGTGCTCGACGTGGGGCGCTGTGCCAGTCACTTTGTCACGTCGCCCGATGGAACGTGCCGCGATCCCAGCTCAGACTTGGATAATGGACGTCTGTTTCTCAACACCTCGCTCACGTGGACGCTGACGGAAAAGCACTCGTTAAAACTATCGACTTGGGCGGATATAAAGCGCGCGGAGAATCCAGGCGCGCCCGAGCAAAATCGCGATACCTACAGCAATAGTTTTACTTTGCGCTACGACGGCTCTCTGGCTGACGATGCGCGAGTCAATATCGAAGTGCGCAACTCCTTTTTGCACCGCATCAACATGGCAGCTACGCGTTCGGGAGATAACTCGCGTAACCGCGATATCGTTCTCGATATCGGCAGCAGCTATCAGCGCTTAGGGATTAGCATATCGCATAACTTTAGCATATCGGCCAAGCGAACCATTTTTGACTTTGATCGCCAACTCAATCGAACCACCTCTGCGCGCAAGAGCAATATTCGCCGCGGTTGGAGCATGAATCACACGGCAAATCGCAAGGTATTAGCACACTTGCGCCTAAACGGACGCTACTCGTATTCGGCCGATGATTTCGGCACGTTGGTGGTAGAGAACGGGGCGCAAATCGTCGAAGAGGATAACAACCGCCACAGCGTTGGTGTTGGACTGTCGTATTCGCCCATTCAGGCCCTGTCCATAACGACGTCCTATAACTTTTTGCTGGATCGCCGCTGGGATCACGAATACGCTGGAGGTCAGGAAGCGCGCGTGCAGGACGCCGGTCGCCGCAATAGAAACCGATCGCTTAGCTTTAACGTCAGCTACTCGCCGACCGACAATCCCAATCAATTGTCGCTGCGGGCAAGTCGTTCGCGGCAGCGCAGCGGCACCTTTGATACATTTAGCGTTACCTACTCGCGAACTTTATAGTACATTATCCACCTTATCTTATGCGCGTATCGCGTCCGTAAAGGAGATATGTCTTCATGCCCCCTATGCCCAAATCCGACAAAATATGGTTTAACGGCGAGTTGCTCGATTGGGACCAAGCCCGCGTGCACGTCCTCTCGCATGTGGTGCACTATGGATCGAGCGTTTTCGAGGGCATTCGCTGCTACAATACCGATAAAGGCCCTGCGGTTTTTCGCCTTAAGGAACACGTGGATCGGCTCTTTGACTCGGCGAAGATCTACCGGATGGAAATACCCTATAGCCGCGAGGAAGTGAGTGAGGCCATCCTCGAGACGATCCGCGTCAACGGCCTCAATGCCTGCTATATTCGCCCCGTTGTCTTTCGCGGCTACGGTTCGCTGGGCGTCGATCCCACGACCTGTCCGGTCGATACGGTGATCGCGGTTTGGGAATGGGGCCAGTACTTGGGCGAAGAGGCGCTGAGAAAAGGCGTGTCGGTCTGCACCTCTTCGTGGAATCGCGTGGCGCCCAATACCCTTCCCTTCTTGGCCAAGGCTGGCGGCAATTATCTCAACTCGCAGCTGGTGCGCATGGAAGCCAACTCGAATGGCTACGACGAGGGCATCGTTTTGGGCACCGATGGATTGGTTAGCGAAGGCAGCGGCGAAAATATCTTTGTCGTGCGCGGAGACATCGTCTATACGCCCGCTTCGCACTACGCAATTCTCTCCGGTATAACGCGCGATACGGCCATGGTGCTGGCGCGCGACGCCGGCATACGCGTCGAGGAGCGTGGGATCCCGCGCGAATTGCTCTACATCGCCGACGAGGTGTTTTTCACGGGAACCGCTGCAGAAATAACGCCGATTCGCCAGATCGATAAAATACAAATTGGCGCAGGGGAGCGCGGTCCCATAACGGAAAAGCTCCAGGGGCTATTTTTCGATCTTTTGCACGGCAAAGTAGAAGACCGCCATAACTGGCTGACGTTTGTTTGATGGATTTACCAAGGAGATTTGATATGCTCGTTGCCAGAACGGTTGGCATATTCCTCGTTGCTCTTGTTACTACGGTCCATGCCCAAGAGGATGACGCTTGGAATGCCGTGCAGAATATCCTCATGAATACGCAGGATATTGTCGTGCTCGACGGCACGGAGAAGGCACCGCTGCGCTATGCTGGAGAAGGCGATCCGCAGTATGGCGACTGGATGGTGCGCCATATGCTGTCCGATCCGCAGAGCTTCAATCCGTATACGTCGAGTGATGCCGGCGCTTCTACCGTGATGCAGTACATCTTCGATACGCTGCTCTACGCAGACAACGAGCCGCCCTACCAGTTAAAGGGCAAAGTCGCCAAGAGCTACCCGCAAGTTTCTGCAGACAAGTTGTCCTACACATTTGCGCTGAGAGAAGACGTGTATTTTTCCGACGGTCGTCCGCTGACGGCTGAGGATGTGCTGTTCAGCATGAAAGTCATCCAGAATCCGCGCGTATTGGCTCCGCATATGCGCAACTACTATTCGGCCGTCAAAAACGTCGTTACGAATGGGGACGGGTCAATTACGTTCGAGTGCAATGAGCCCTACTTTCGCAACGACCTTTCACTTGGTTCCTTCGAAATTTTGCCTAGGCATTTTTACGATCCGGAAGGATTGTTGGATCCCGTTCCCATCACCTCGCTCATCGACGGCTCGTGGGAAACGGGGCCGCACAAAGAGCGGATCGAGCGTTTCGCCGATCAGTTTAACCAGGACTTCAATCGCAAACTCATGGGTTCGGGTCCCTATGCCATCGAGGATTTTGATCGCGATATCGTCACGCAGCAAAAAGTTGTCCTGACGCGCAACGCCGAATACTGGGCGCTGGAAGGGGGCGCTTTGCCCCCTTCGGGTTACGTCGATAAGATAGTCTTCAAGATCATTAACAATACTGATGCCGCCTTTATCGAGCTGACCAACGGCAATATCGACTATCACGCGCTGCGTCCGCTGGAGTTTAAGGAGAAAAGCTGGTCAGACGACTTCAACAAACGCTTTCTCAAAGGCGTCGAGTACTCGGGTGGGTATACCTACATAGGTTGGAATAACACGCATCCCATTTTTGCGGATCGGCGCGTGCGTCAGGCTATGACGCATTTGACCGATCGCCAGAGCATGGTGGAAAACCTGCTCTTTGGCCTGGCCGAGACCGTTGAAGGGCCGATTAGCAAGTTTCGCCCCGAATACAACCACGAACTGCAGCCGTACGGCTACGATTACGAACGCGCCCTTGACCTGCTCGACGAAGCGGGATGGGGCGACGCCGATGACGACGGCATTCTCGACAAAGAGATCGACGGCGAGAAGGTCGATTTTCGCTTTGAACTGCTCATCAATTCCGGCAACCAGATCCGCAAGGATATTGCGCTGACCCTGCAGAGCGAATTGGCGGATGTGGGCATCGACTGCCAGGTGCGCGAGCTCGACTGGTCCATCTTTCTGCAGCGCGTTAAGAGTAAGGACTTCGCTGCGATGGTGCTAGGCTGGAGCAGCGGTGTGAAGTTTGCTCCCGATGTATACCAGATCTGGCACTCTTCGCAGGCCGAGGAACAGGGCTCAAATGCGATCAGTTTTATACATGCCGAAGCCGATAGCCTCTTGGAGGCGTATCGCCGCGAATTCGATCCGGACAAGCGCATTGACCTCTACAAACGCTTTCAGAAAATCGTTTACGACGAACAGCCCTATACCTTCCTGTGGAAGTCGCGCGTAGCCCAGGCCTACAGCCGCCGCTTTGCCGGGGTGAACTGGTACCCGGCCGGTGCCGAAGTGGCCGAGTGGTGGGTCGACCAAGACGATCGGGTCTACCGCTAAAAGCGACTAAGTGGGCGAAACACATGCGGCGGATGGACCGCTCTCTTGGACGGTCCATCCGCTGATGCACGAGAGAGCGGGCAAGACGCTGGCGTTGATCAGCGCAGTAGGCGCAACCTGTTGCGCAGTAGCGCTTAGCTTCGAGCACGTCGGTTACGGCGTACTATCGTTCTGCATACTCGTCGGTTCGCTGGCGAGCTATTTCTTTCCCTCCCGTTACACGCTCGACGAAGTCGGCGTTTCCCGCGTCCTGTTGGGGCGCCGAAGCGCTCGTTCGTGGTCCGAGTTCCGCCGGGTTGATGCGCGCGACAACGGGCTGTTTCTCAGCCCTTTTGCAAGCACCAGTCGCCTCGACTCATTTCGCGGCATATTTCTTCCATTTCACAAAAACCGCGACCAAGTTGTATATTACGTCCAACGCTATGTCAATAATTGAGCGCATTAAAGCACAGTGGCAGCACGCTTTTGCCATTGCCGACTCGAATAGAGTGTGGGACGAAGCCGACCGGGAACTGGTCGACAAACTCGCTTCGTTTATCGTGCGGCGCGGTTTGAGCATGCCGGCGGTCATGGTTCTCGAATCGAGTCGCCCCGTCAATTTTCTCGGCAGCCAACTACTGGCCTTTCTCGAGCCCTTCGCTACGCTGGTTTTTTCGCGGGCTGAATACGGGCGTTTCGTGCGTCTGCTGGAGCAGCGCAATTGCGTCGACTTCATTATGGATGCTATTGCGAAATTGGAATCGGAAAGCGAAAAAAACGCACATGGATAAAATTGACGTAGTTATCGCAACCGACTGCGGCAGCACGACGACTAAAGCCATCCTCATAGAGAAGAAGGAAGACGGCTATCATCAGACGTTTCGCGGCGAGGCACCGACGACGGTGGAGGCCCCCTTCGAAGACGTGACGCGCGGCGTGCTCAACGCCATACAAGAGGTCGAGGAGCTATCTGGTCGGCAGATTCTCGACGGCGAGCACATCATTACGCCAGCAGAGGGACAGCGCGGCGTCGATATATACATTTCCACCAGCAGCGCGGGCGGCGGTTTGCAAATGGTCGTTTCGGGTGTGGTCAAATCGATGACGGGCGACAGCGCGCAGCGCTGTGCGCTGGGGGCCGGTGCCATCGTTATGGACGTGCTGGCGGCCAACGACGGCCGGCGGCCACATCAGAAAATTGAGCGCATTCGCCAGCTCCGTCCCGACATGGTGCTGCTGGCCGGTGGCACCGACGGCGGTACGGTAAGCCACGTAGTCGAACTGGCAGAATACGTTGGCGCTGCCGATCCCAAGCCGCGCTTTGGCAGCGGCTTTAAGCTGCCGGTCATTTACGGTGGCAATACGGAAGCGCGTGCAGAAGTCGAAGCCGTCCTGGGCGAGAAGACGGCATTGACCCTGACGGAGAATATTCGCCCCATATTGGAGCGGGAGAATCTGGGGCCTGCGCGTCAGGTTATTCACGACCTGTTCTTGGAACACGTAATGGCGCAGGCGCCGGGCTATAGAAAGCTGATGGACTGGACCGGTGCGCCGATTATGCCGACGCCGGGCGCGGTCGGCGAGATCATGCAGACGATTGCTCGCCAGATGGGGATCAACGTGGTAGGCGTCGATATCGGCGGTGCGACTACAGATGTATTCAGCGTGTTCTCCGAGGTATTCAACCGCACGGTCAGCGCTAACTTGGGTATGTCCTACAGTATCTCCAACGTCTTGGCCGAAGCGGGACTGGAACAGATTCTGCGCTGGGTGCCCTTCCAAATCGAAGAGGCTGACCTGCGCGACCGCATAAAGAACAAGATGATCCGTCCCACGACCATTCCACAACTTCTACAGGAGTTGCAGGTCGAACAGGCCATCGCGCGCGAGGCGCTGCGCCTGGCCTTTGTGCAGCATCGGGAACTAGCGGTTGGGCTTAAGGGCGTGCAAATCGAGCGAACGCTTTCAGATGTATTTAATCAGAACGACGAGGTTGATAGCCTAGTACAGATGATGGACCTCGACCTGCTCGTCGGCAGCGGCGGCGTCTTGTCGCACGCGCCGCGCCGCGCACAGTCGGCGGCCATGCTCATCGATGCCTTCCAACCCGAAGGCGTAACGCGTTTGGCCGTCGACAGCATCTTTATGATGCCGCACTTGGGCGTGCTATCCACGGTAAACGAGGAGGCGGCAACGCAGGTTTTTGAACGCGACTGCCTCATCTACCTGGGCACGTGTGTCGCTCCTAAGGGATCGGGCAAAGCGGGCGAGACCTGTCTCAAATACTCTGTGGATCTACCCGCAGGGCGGCGCGAAGGATCGCTCTGCGTTGGCCAATTGCATCTGCTGGAACTGGACGCTGATGAAGAGGGTGAAATCGTGCTCATGCCCGCGCGCGACTGGGACGTCGGCGGTGGCCCCGGACAGGAAGTGCGCACGGTCGTGCGCGGCGGCGTCGTTGGTCTGATCATAGACGGTCGTGGGCGTCCGATTCAAATTGCCGAATCGGAAGAGGAGCGCCTCGCGCAAATGACCGCTTGGCATCGCACGATGAACCTCTACGGCGGAGATCGATAATGGCCCACGCCTACACACCGGGTCTGCGCGTCACGCCGCACGCGGTGGTGCGCAAGGATCGCAAGCTGCCTCTCCAAGGGCAGGTCGTCGTCGCCCAAGGCGACGCGGTGCGCCGCGATCAGGTGGTCGCGCGGACCGATCTGCCCGGCGATGTCGTAGCGCTCAATCTGGTCAACAGGTTGGGGTGTGCGCCGGCCGAAGTGCCTCGATACATGCTGCACAAAGAGGGCGATGCGGTGCGCGAGGGCGAGCCGCTGGCTGCGACCCAGCCGTTTATTAAGTGGTTTAAAACTACGGTCAATTCGCCTGCTACGGGGGTGGTCGAGAGCGTGTCTGCGGTGACGGGCCAGGTCATATTGCGCAAGGAACCTCGTCCCGTAGAGGTGTTGGCCTATGTAGACGGCCAAGTGGTCGAGCTCTTCGAAGGCGAAGGCGTTAGCGTCGAGACGCGCGGCGCCTTTATACAGGGAATATTCGGCGTTGGCGGTGAATGCTGGGGTCCCCTGCACATGGCCGTTGGGTCGCCGGGCGAATTGTTGACTGCGCTGGGCGCAGAGTGCGCCGGTAAGATCGTTGTCGTGGGCAGTTTGGTTACGCTGGATCTCATTGAGATCGCGCGAAAGGTAGGCGCGATTGGACTGGTCGGTGGCGGTCTACGCGACCAAGATTTGCGCGCCCTGCTGGGCTACGATCTCGGCGTAGCGATTACTGGCGATGAGGACATTGGTCTGACGGTGGTTGTTACGGAGGGTTTTGGCGAGGTGGCCATAGCCCACAAGACGTTCGATATCCTAAAAGCGTGTGAGGGCAAAGAAACATCCATTTCTGGCGCGACGCAGATTCGCGCCGGCGTGCTGCGGCCGGAGATCATCGTGCCCGATCCAGAGGGTGACCAACGCCGCTCCGAAGTCGACAGAAGAGAGAAGCACGGCATGGATATCGGCGATCTATTGCGCGTTATCCGCGTGCCGTACTTTGGCCGTATTGGCCGCGTTAGCGCGCTGCCAGCCGAGCTGCAAGAGGTCGAATCGGGCGCGCTTGTGCGCGTGCTTGAAGTCGAGTTTGAAAGCGGCGAGAAGGCCGTCGTTCCGCGCGCCAACGTCGAGATGATCGAAGAATGAGCCATTTAGCAATGAGGTCTCCATGTTAAACAGGGCGCTGCTGTGGGCGATTGCACTCGCCGCGCTATCTACTGCCGCCGTCGAGAGCCAGACTCAACTGCCGCCCATTGAGGGCTTTGAGGCGTTTGACACGCCCAGCGATGCTGGGGGCAGCATTACGTTAGTGTGGCCTCGCATCGCCGATGCGCCGGCGGGTTCGACCTATCGGGCGTTTATCGCAGCAAAGCGCGAGGGACCGTACTACTTGGCGGCTGAGGTGTATAGCAATGCCAATTTACAGTCCGAAGATCCAGGGGCATTTGGCTACGGCGACGAGGCGAAAGCCGCCCACTTTTTGCGCATCGCACAGTATGAGACAGGCGCTGGCATGGCGTCGTTAGAAAATGGTGCGACCTATCACGTGCGCCTGGAATTGCATCACGGCAAGGTCTCGACGCGCACGGCAGTAATTACCGCTGTCGCCGAGGGCAACTATTTCAACTGGGAAAAGCTGAACAACGCCGCACTCGGCGTGCTCTTATCGGTGCTCATCATCGGCTACATCAGCTTGGCGCGGCGCCGCGCGCTATATATCCGTCGCATTGGCGGCTTGGAGGCGCTCGACGAGGCGCTAGGACGAGCAACGGAGATGGGCAAGCCGGTGCTCTTTATACACGGCCTGCGCGATATGAGCCAAATTTCGACCATTGCCGCCGTCAACATTCTCGGGCGCGTGGCCCGGCGAACGGCTGAATACGATACGGCTCTGCGCGTGGTCGCCCCCGACCCCGTCGTGATGTCTGTCAGCCAGGAGACGGTGCAGGCCTCGTATTTTGAAGCCGGTCGCCCCGACGCGTTTAATCCCGATCACGTATTTGTCGCCGGCACCGAACAGTTTAGCTATGCGGCGGCTACCGAGGGCATTATGGTTCGCGAGCGGCCGGCCGCCCACATAATGATGGGCTATTTCTACGCCGAGTCGCTGCTGCTGGCCGAGACCGGCTCGACGACGGGGGCGATTCAAATCGCCGGCACGGACGCCTTCACGCAATTGCCGTTCTTCGTGACGACCTGCGACTATACGCTGCTCGGCGAAGAGCTCTATGCAGCCAGCGCCTACCTGTCGCGCGAACCCAAACTGCTGGGCAGTCTAAAGGGACAGGATGCGGGCAAGGCGATACTGATCGTCGTTATCGTCGCAGGAGCGCTGCTGGCGACGCTCGATATTCCGTTTCTCACTCACTTGTTTACCCCGCATTGAGGAGCGCGCGATGATTTTTTTCAGCCGCATGCTGCCCGTAGTGGTCGCCTTTTGCTTTGGTGTATTGGGCATTGGCATTTACTACGTGCCGCACGCAGCGGCGCAGAACCTGGAACGCGAGTTGGCTCTGTGGCTGCGCATCGTCTTTGCCTTCTCTTACTTGTTGGGTTTGTACAGCTTGCTCAACCTGCACTGGCAGCGCATTCGCCAGCGCGTTGCGGGGTGGGGATACAGCGTCGTCGTATACGTCGGTTTTGGCCTTATGATGCTCTTTGTCGTCTACAACGACGGCCAGGGCCCGTTTGCCGCTCAGGCCGAGGGGACGGCAGCCGAAAACGGCTATCAATGGCTCTTTGAATACGTGCACGTTGCCTGCTCGTCGACCATGTTTTCCATTCTCGCCTTTTTTATCGCTTCTGCTGCTTACCGCACCTTTCGCGCACGCACGCCGGAGGCGGCCCTGCTGCTGGTTGCGGCGGTCGTGGTGATGTTGGGGCGCGTGCCTATCGGCGCCTATATATCCGAATACGTGCCGGCCGCGGCCGATTGGCTGCTCAACGTGCCCAACCTAGCGGCTAAACGCGGCATCTTGTTGGGCGTGTCATTGGGTGCCATCGCTACCTCGCTGCGCATTATCTTTGGCATTGAGCGCTCCTATTTGGGAGGAGGCGAAGAATGATACAGTGGCTGATGAATATAGATCGGCGCATTATCTTCATCTTCGTATTTTTCGGCGTCGCGCTGCCCCTCTTGTCCAATGTATTTCTGCCGATAAAGCCCACCCGCGATGTGGTGGCTGTATACGAGGAGTTAGAGAAAGTAGCCGAAGCCGGCGGCACCGTCCTGCTCAGCTTCTCCTACGGCGCTAGCACCGTGCCAGAGATGCAGCCCATGGCGCGGGCCATCCTGCGCCACTGCTTTAGCCGCGATATCAAGGTCGTCGCCGTTTGTCTGTGGCCCGAAGCGCCGGGTTTGGCGCAGCAGGTGCTCGAAGAGATCGGCACGGAATTTGGCAAAACCTATGGCGAGGACTACGCGTTTCTCGGCTACAAACCGGGCAATTTCAGCGTCGTGCTTAATATGGGGCAAGATTTCCACGACGCCTTTCCGCAGGATAACTGGGGCACTGCCATCGAAGACCTGCCGCTGACGCGCAATTTGCGGACGCTGCGAGACTTCGACTTTGTATTCGACCTGGCCGCTGGCGACTCCATTGAGTTTTGGTGGATTCCCTATGGGCAGGAGAAGTACGGCTTTCCCTTTGCCGGCGGCTGCACGGCCGTTATGGCGCCCGATCTATTTCCTTTTTTGCAGTCGCGGCAAATGGTGGGGCTCTTGGGAGGATTGGCCGGTGCGGCGGAGTATGAAACGCTGGTCGGCAAGCAGGACAAGGCGACGGCCGGCATGAGCGCGCAGTCGATGGCCCATCTGATTATCGTCGTATTTATCGTCTTCGGCAACATAGCCTTTTTCCTCTCTCGCCGGCGCTAATACGCAGTCAGGGAGACTCTAATTTGACGCGCGATACCTACATATTTCTGGCTCTGGTGTTGACCTTTGCCTTCGTAAATGGCGTGCTGCTGGCCAACGGTTCCCTCGCCGCCGATTGGAATAGCTTAGGCATTATGGTCGCCGCCGGTCTGACGCTGGCACTCTACAGTTTTCTCTACAAGGACAATCCGCTGTTTAAGGCCGCAGAAAATATCTACGTTGGCGTTGCAGCAGCGTATGTCTTTGGTCAGTACTGGTATCAGACGATCTACGGTGAAATTTTTGTTCGGCTGAAAGCGCTGGGCGGGGAAGACAGTACGCAGGGCGACTGGTGGCTGTTGGCGCCCACTCTGCTGGGGCTGCTGATGCTGACGCGCTTCTCGCGGCGCTTCGGTTGGCTGAGTCGCTTCTCCTTTGCTTTCTTCGTTGGGCTGGGAGCCGGGCTGACGATACCGCGCACTATTTCTTCCTTTATACTGGCGCAGATTGAGCCGACGCTGCAGCCGCTGAGTTGGAGCGTCGAAGGCCTGAACCTGCTGATTATTTTGGTCGGCGTGGTCGCTGTACTCGTCTATTTTTTCTTCTCGGTAGAGCACTCCGGCGTCGTGGGCAAGGTGTCGCGCGTGGGTATATGGTTTCTCATGGTTTCGTTTGGCGCCTCGTTCGGCTACACGATAATGGCTAGGCTGTCCCTGCTGATCGGACGCGTCACATTTCTTCTAGATGACTGGCTTCATTTGATGACAAATTGATATTTTACAATTACTTACTCAATCTATTCGACGTGCGCGAGCACGTGTTGAGTAGCAGACATCGCGTTATGGGGGATAGAGGTCCCATTTTTTTCATTGAATTTTTTTAAAAAATTGCCATCTTCTACTAACTTTTGACAAATAATTTAGTATCAAACAGAAAGGGAAAATCGCTTTCTCTATTCCCTCCGTCAGACCAACATCGTTTCACGTGGGCGATGTGACCGCAGTCTGGCCCCCGCTCTCTTGGCTAATGTGTAGGGCCGCGCCGAGGAGTGTTGCCTGAAGACTAGGGCCGCTAGACGGATAGTCCGCATATCAACAACTACCCGTGATCTACACTTACTCCTGTCAGAAAGGAGAATTGCATGACTAAGCTCCAAGGGGTTTTACGCGTCTTGACGTCGCTTTGCATGCTTTGGGCGTTTTCAGCGGTGCCCACCGCTGATGCGGCCAGCGCAGGCAAGATCGTCGGCGTTGTTACCGATGCGAACACGGGAGATCCACTCCCGAACGCCAACGTGCAGCTCGTTGGTGCAGATATGGGAACGATTGCCGACGAAGAAGGCCGTTTCGTCATCATCAACGTTCCCGCTGGCACCTACACCCTGCGCGCAACGTACATCGGGTACACGGCGTTGCAGATCCAAAATTTGCGCGTTGCTACGGGACTGACTTCGGAAGTCGAAGTGGCCATGTCCTCTTCCGATATACAGGTCGAAGAAGTCATCATTAAGGCTGAGCGTCCCATCATCGACAAGAATGCGACCAACGCGGTGCGCATTATCGGTGCCGAGGATTTGGAAGCGCTGCCGACGCGCAGCACGACGGAGGTCGTGGCGCTGCAGCCAGGCGTAGTCCTGCAAGACGGCGCACTGCACGTGCGCGGCTCGCGTTCGGACGAAATCGCTTACTACATTGAGGGCACCAGCACGCGCAACCCCGTAACCGGTGGCAGCGCGGCCGAGTTGATCAACGAAGCCATCGAAGAAATTCAGGTGCAGGCCGGCGGTTTTAACGCCGAATACGGCGGTGCTACGGCGGGTGTTGTTACGCGCCAGTTGCGCACCGGTGGCACCGAGTGGGAATTCAGCCTACAGAGCGAACTCGATAACGGCGCGGCCGATTACGAGCAGCGCTTTGGCGCGTATAACTACGGCTACCAGAACTTGGTGGCCACCGCCGGTGGACCGGTTGGTCCGCTGCGCCTCTTCACCGCCATACAGCGAGAGACGATTGATTCGCCGCCGATTTTCTGGGACGGATTCTCGCTCTACAACCTGCAGGATACGGGTGATCGCGGCGGTCGCGTCCACTGGGCCGACCAGGATACGCCGGATCGCATCGATACGCTGAGCGTTCAGGACGGCAATATCGCCAATAGCGCCAGCAGCGTGGGCCGTCTCAACACGACGCTGCTCTGGGATCTGAGCCCGATTCAGCTCAAGCTGACGCACGTGTATGCACAGAGCGAGGGCGAGAGCAGCGGCTTGCCCATTCGCAACATCTTTAACACGGAGCGCTTGGGCGAGTCGAAGAGCACGCAGAACATGTTCAGCTTGAAGGCGACGCACTTGATTTCGGCCAGCACGGTCTACGATCTGACGCTGTCCTACTTGAAGAACGAGTCCGAAAGTTACGATCCGTACTTTGAGGACAACTTCCTGCTCTACAGCGATAGCACGGCCGTCGCCGGCATCAATCCGGACTTCGTCGCCTTTACGCGCGCCGGTTCGGGACCGCGCGAATACGACTTCAATGGCTTTCCGTTCACGCGTCCAGGTGCTACGATGACTGGTTACGGCAAGAGCACGGATGGTTATATCGGCCTATCGGGTAGCATCACCAATCAGGGCGATGTGCATCAGCTGAAAGCCGGTTTCGACTATCAGGCTTGGGAAGCGCGCCGTTTTAGCATTGGTGGATTGGGCTCGATTCGCAACCAGATCAACCTTTCGCATCCGGAGCTCGAAGCCGTTTACGAGAGCTATTACAAGGGCAATATCAGCGACGACAATCTGCTCAACGAGATGGTCAAGGCCGCTGAAGCCGCTGGCAAGCTTGAGGACCTGCAGCGCCTGATTCGCCAGAACAGCCGCGGCGATTTCTTCGGCTACGACGAGTTTGGCCGCGAGCAGGACGGCGGTGGCTCGTTGGGCGGCGATTTGGAAGCCCCGCGCAAGCCGGTTATGGCTTCTGCCTATCTGCAGGACAAGATTGAGTATCGCGACTTGATCGTGAACGCGGGCATCCGCCTCGACTACTTCGACATCGACTCGTGGGACATCGTCAAAGACGACAACGGTCTGGCCACGATCAACCGCGATGAGAACAACTACACGCTGAGAATTTCGGAAGACGGCAAGACCTATATGACGCCGAGCGAGACGCACACGAAGATTAGCCCGCGTCTCGGTTTCTCCTTCCCGGTCTCCGATCGCACGGTGATGCACGTTCAGTACGGCAAGTTTGCCCAGATGCCGGCGCTGCGTCAGGCACTGACTGGCGGTGCGCGCCTGGCCCTCGAAACGGGCGGTCAGAACTTTATCAACGCGCCGACCGCGTTCAACTTGGAGCCGATGCACACGACGCAGTACGAAATCGGCTTTGAGCAGCAGTTCACCGATCGCGCGTCCTTCGACATCACGGGTTTCTACCGCGATATCAAAGGCCAGATCCAACTGCGCAACCAGGCCGTATCGCCGCTGTCGGTGGGCGCTTCGGGCGGCTACAACTTCCTCCAGAACGGCGACTTTGCTACCACGCGTGGTATCGAGTTCGTGCTGAAGGTTCGCCGCACGCGCGGTTTGATGACCGAGTTTAACTACACGCTGCAGGATGCGCGCGGCACCGGTTCGTCGACGCTGACGGCCGTATCGGGCGTCGAAAACAAGACGAACCTGCCGACGCTGGTCATGCCGCTCGACTTTAACCAGCGCCACAGCGGCAGCCTGTTGCTCGACTATCGCATCGAGCGCCAGGGCAGCCTGTTGGACCGGTTAAACAGCAGCCTGTTGTTCACCTTCTCTAGCGGTCATAACTACACGTTGGTGGGCGGTTCGCTCGGTCAGCGCGGACCGCAGGACGGCGCGATCATGGACGACTTTGATCCGCGCTCGCGCAAGCCGCTCGAGGCGATCAACTCGTCGACCACGCCGTGGATCTTTGAAACGGATATGCGCATTTCAAAGGCCTTCAGCATAGGCTCCGATCGCAGCGTGAACGTGTTCCTGCGTGCCGACAACCTGTTCAATCGCAAGAACGTGATCAACGTCTATCGACGCACGGGAACGGCCACCGACGACGGCTTCTTGACCACGCCTGAGTTGAGTGAGCAGATTGTCGCCGCGCGCGGCGATGCCTTTGTCGATATGTTCGAGAAGATCAACCTGCAGAATCGCGAACACTACTGGGCGAATCAGGGCGGCGACCTATTTTCCTCGCCGCGTCAGATTCACCTCGGATTCAGCTTGGACTTCTAAGCATGAAGAAAACAACGTTGAAATTAATGGAAACCAATATGAGGACGAGCGCGATGAATCGAATAATTCAGCTTACCGCTCTGATGTCGGTGGTCGCCTTCATCGCCATCGCCGAAGCGCGCGCCCCGCAAGCATCGCGCGGTGCCGCCAAGGTCGCTCAGAGCGAACAGTTCAACGGCGAAACAGCGCTGATGAACATCAACAATATGTCCATGTGGTTTCGCAGCGACGGTTGGTCGGG
>JAYOYH010000056.1:0-1365 GCA_038153405.1 Gemmatimonadota bacterium
GAGAGCGGCGAGACGTTTCGCGCCCAATGCCTTTTTTATGCGCTCGGTCGTCTGGCCAACGTCGAAGGCCTGCAGCTAGATCGCGCCGGCGTCTGGCAGGATGCGCGGGGTTATATCGACGTCAATCCGCTCTTTCAGAGCTCCAATCCGCGCGTCTACGCCGCCGGTGATGTCATTGGCCAGGTTTCGCTGGCCTCGACGGCGATGGAGGAGGGGCGCCTGGCCGTGCGCAACGCCTTTGCGCTCAAGACGCACCAATTCCCCGAGATTTTCCCCTACGGCATCTACACCATTCCCGAGGTGTCGGGCGTTGGCCCTACGGAAGAAGAGCTCCGGGCGCAGGACGTCAACTTCCAGGTCGGACTGGCTTATTACTACGAGCTGGGCCGCGGTCCCATTGCCGGCGACACGACGGGCATGTTCAAGCTGATCTTTCACGCCGAGACGCTCGAAGTGCTCGCCGTGCACATCATCGGCAGCAACGCCACTGAACTGGTCCACATAGGCCAGCTGGCCATCGACTTTCACGCGCGCGTCCACTACTTTATTAATCAGGTGTTCAACTACCCTACCTTTGCCGAGGGCTATCGCATCGCTGCGCTGAACGGGCTGAACAAGCTGGAAGAGCGACACAAGGTTAAAGAGCTGCACTGAGAAGGCAATGGACGAATACGCGGCGCATCTATCCTCGCTCGAGGAAAGAGGCTTCACTGTAGTAGCGCAGGTGCTCAGCGCAGAAGAGTTGGAGTTTCTGCGCGATGCTCTCGATGTCATTTACGCCCAATACGATCCCGTGCGCGATGGCCTCCAAGGCGTCGAGGGATATCGCTTTGCTACCAATTTAGTCGATAAGGGTCCATTCTTTGAATCCATTTTCCTGCGCGCGCCCATCTATACTTTGGCGCAGGCCATGCTGGGGGATGATTGCATTTTATCCAGTCTAAATACGCTGGAACCGCTGCCGGGCCAAGGCAACCAAGGCTTGCACCGCGACGTTGGAACGCAGCCGTCCCAGGGATTGGTTAGCATCAATACCTTGTGGATTATCGACGATACGGATCGCGGAAACGGCGCCACGCGCGTCGTGCCGTTCTCACACAAAATAGACGACGTTGACAGAGACTCGGATGCTCCGGCGCAGTACGTGGAAGGGATGGCTGGTAGCGTGATCGTCATCAACGCCCATCTGCTGCACGCTGCATCGGCCAATACATCGGGTCGGCGCCGGCGCATTATGCACGGCTATTTCACCCAAAAGGGCCAGCCCCAGCAGCTCGACCAAAAGAAGTATATATCGCCGGAAGTGCAGCGGCACCTATCGCCCCAGGCGCGCGCCGTGCTGGCGCTGGACGACTGACGCGCTCG
>JAYOYH010000056.1:1465-4284 GCA_038153405.1 Gemmatimonadota bacterium
GCGCTCGGCGAAGGCGAAAGCGTCTACTGCACGTATGCAGACGCCTTCGAAACGCACCGCATTACGATGGCGATGAATGAGAGCGTTGAAACGGGTCAGGTGGTGCCCCTGCACTAGGCCGTGTGTCGGCGCGGCGCTTTAGTCCCACACCGTTTCCCACTGCTTGGTCTCAGCCGAGCGGTAAATGGCCAGCGCCGTGCGCAGTTCGCCCAGCGAGTATTCGGGTCCGGCTTCCAGCGCTTTGCCCTCGAGTACAGCTAGGGCGAAATCCTGCAGCTCGTAGCCAAAGCTGGCGCTGCGGCCGGCGTCCTTTTCCAACAGCGCTTTGCCCTCTGGGTGGTCTTTTGTGTAGAGGAGCACTCGGCCGCTGCGCCCCTTTTCGACGAGCAGTTCGCCCTCGGTGCCCGTTACCCGGAACTCCTCGCCAGGGCCCATAAACGAGCCGGCGCGCAGCGCGTCGAATACGGCGACGACACCCGATTGAAAGCGCAGCAGCGCACGCGCCAGCGACTCGCCTTCCATATCGGCTAGCGGGCGGCCGGTCACAGCGACGACTTCGTCGACTTCGCCTAGCCACATGCGCAGCGGTCGTATCCAGTGGGCGCCGCCGTCGATGGTAATGCCGCCGCCGGCCTTAGCCAGCTCGTAGCGCCAAGGCTTAGAGCCCCAGCCGCTGCCGACCGGTCCGCCAAAAAAGGCGCGCGCGGTGATAATATCGCCAATGGCGCCCTCGCCAATGAGCTGCTGCACCTTCAGCGCATCGGGCCAGTACTGCGACTGCTCGGCTACCATAAAAACGGTGCCGGCGCGCGCAGCCGCGTCCATGATGCGCTGGCAGGCATCCAGCGTCATAGCCATTGGCTTTTCCAGCACGACGTGCTTTCCGGCCGCAAAGCATTCGACGGCCACGGCTTCGTGCTGGTCGTGCGGCAACATGATATCGACGGCGTCAAACGCGCCTTCTACCAACGCCTCCTGCAGCGATGTGAAGGGGCGTGCGCCCGTCTGCTCGGCCATGGCCTGTGCGCGTTCGGCGTCCGTGTCTACGACGGTTGTTACCTCGATATTGGGCGCGTCGCCTTCGATGCCGCGCCAGTGCGATTGGGCAATGCCACCGCAGCCAATAAGAGCGAGCGCTACGCGTTGATCGGTCATCCAGTGTCCTCGTAGTTTGTAGGGGTGTGTTCAGCGCCGCGAAAATATATTCAAGGCGTCGCATTCTGTCACCGCACGGCAGTCAGCGCGGTGCTTGGCAACGGAAGAGAGTCCATCTTTTGCACAGCTTCTCGCCTATCGGCTACGTAGAATGCCCGCAGCGCTATCGCTACGAGGCGGCGCGCCAGGCCAGTATTGCACCGGATAACGAAGCATGGATCCAGCTGGTCGACGACGACCAACTGCGCCTCGGTCTGCGCGGATTGGAAGACGTTGAGCGGATTTGGGTCATCTACGAACTGCACCTGAACGAGGGCTGGCACCCGCTGGTGCAGCCGCCGCGCGCAGACGCCGACAAGCTCGGCGTATTTGCCACGCGCTCACCGCACCGTCCCAACCGCATCGGCCTGAGTTGCGTGCGCCTGCTCGGTATAGAGGGCCATCGCTTGCACGTAGGGCAGCACGACCTACTCGACGGCACGCCCGTTATCGATATCAAGCCTTACGTGCCCTATGCCGATGCCTTTCCCGAGGCGCGCGCTGGCTGGATCGACGCGTGCGAAGAAACGGTCTACGCGCTGAAGGTCATTCCATCGGCCCAAGAGCAAATCGACTGGGTATACCAGCGCGCCGGCTGGGATTTGATGAACTTCTTACAGGTTCAGTTGCGCACCGATCCCACATACGGCGAGCGCAAGCGCATCGAGCGGTGTGGAGATCTGTACCGCATCGCCTTCCGCACCTGGCGCATTGAGTATGCCGTCGATGAAGGCCTGCAATCCATCGAGGTTGCGCGCGTATATAGCGGCTACCGGGCCGAAGAACTGGTCGAAGGTTGCGAAGATCGCTATGAGGACAAAGACGTGCACCGGGCGTTTGTAGCGGAGTACGGCCGTTAAAACGGCGCCGGCATATCGAAGTGCAGGCGTTCGCCCGTTTCCGGATGGTTAAACGAGAGCTGCGTGCTGTGCAGCATGAGCCGGTCGGCCAGGGCGGGGTTTCCATAGAGGCTGTCGCCGACAATGGGATGGCCGATGCCCTTTTCGTGCGCGGCGTGCACGCGCAGTTGGTGCGTGCGTCCGGTGATGGGCATAAAGCGCACGCGCGTGGTGCATTCACCTCGCTCAACGACTTCCCAATCCGTTATACCCAGCTTGCCGTTTTGCGGATCGTAGATGCGCTTGGGACGGTTGGGCCAGTCGAGGCTAAAGGCTAGCTCGATGCGCCCGCCTTCGGCCTCGATGCGGCCTTCTAGCAGGGCGGTGTAGGTTTTGTCGACTTCCCGTTTTTCAAACTGCAGGGAGAGCGTTCGGTGCACGTCGCGGCGCAGGGCCAGCACCATCAGGCCCGACGTTTCCACGTCGAGGCGGTGCACGGAAATGGGTCCTTTGGCCAGGGGAAAGACCTCTTTGACGCGCGCTACAACGCAGTCGTCCATCTCGGGCCCGCGCCCCGGCACCGAAAGAAAGTTGGGCAGCTTGTCGACTACGACAAAGCCGCGGCCCACGTGCAGCACCGACAGCGGCCTGTCGCGCAGGTTGGGCAGGACGAAATCGCCCATCAGCAGGCCTCGGCCGCGGCAATGCCGCGCAGCAGGAAACCCAGAATGGGGTAGCATTTGGGGCGGCAGGCGCTGTAGTAGTGGCCCTCGACGCGCGGGTGCA
>JAYOYH010000056.1:4384-28414 GCA_038153405.1 Gemmatimonadota bacterium
GTGCCTCCGTTTCGTCGCGCTCCCCTTCGTACTCGTCGACAAAGCCGCTGGAGGGCACCCAGCCGTCTGGCGTCTGGCGCCCTTCCCACTCGCCGGAAAAGGCGCGCAGCACGCCGCGCTGGCCGTCCCGGTCGCGGCAGACCATGACGCCAAACATCTTGCCGTTGGCCTCTTCGTAGAGGCTGGCGGTAGAAAAGCCGCTCTCTGCTGTGCGGTGCGCCGACAGGTGGTCCATTAGCTCTTCTGCGGCGGCCAGCGCTTCGCGCGTTGGACGCAGCGCCCGCTCGCAGCCGGTCTGGGGACAGCGTCCGGCGTAGCGCACATCGGGCAGGGCATTTTCGCTAGGAAGCGATAGAGGCAGTGGGTGCAGGGCGGTGTGCATGGGGTTAAGCGGCGTGAGCGATGTATAGTTGCATGAAAAAAAAATATAGACGGCGCGCACATATGCAGTCAAAGTGGCCGGTTATTCCGCATCTGGCGACGTCTCCACTCATTTAGTTATTATTGGCGCTCTGGTGGTCGCATGCTCACCCCAACAAAGACCTTGCTATCGGGGACGATGCGCGGCAAGGCGAGAGGATGGCTCGCATGAACATACAACAAATTCGCGTGATACCGCTGGTAGAGGATCCTCCCGCCGGCGGCTGGCCCAAGGGCGAACTGCCGGCGCGCAACGAGTACACGCTGCTCGAAGTAGGCACCGACGAGGGTGTGTTTGGTCTGGGCAGCGTCTACACCTCGGCGCGCCTGACCGAAGCGGCGGTAGAACTGCTGCGGCCGCAGTGGGAGGGCGAGATCGCCATTGAACCGGCGCGCGTGTCGGAGAAGCTGCACCAGTCGACGTTTTGGCAGGGGCGCGGCGGCACGGTGACGCACGCCATCTCCGGCATCGATATCGCGCTGTGGGATATCTTTGGCCAGGTCACGGGCCAGCCGGTCAGCCGCCTGCTGGGGGGCTGCTACCGCGATCGGATCAAGCCCTACGCCTCGCTGAGCATGAGCCAGCAGCGCTTTGTCGAGCATATGGAAGAGGCGCTGGCGCGCGGCTTTAAGGCGGTGAAAATTGGTTGGGGACCCTTTGGCCGCGAGTCGCGCCAGCGCGACGAAGGGCTAGTCAAGCTAGCGCGCAATACATTGGGCGCCGACGTCGAACTCATGGTCGATCCCGGCGCCTCGGGCCGCTACTGGGCGCACGGCTATAAGTGGGCATTGGAGACGGCCAAGATGCTGCGCGACTACGACGTGACCTGGTTTGAAGAGCCGCTGCGCCCCGACGATATGCAGAGCTATATCAAGCTAGCCGAGAACGCGCCGCTGCCCATTACCGGCTGCGAAGTGCTGACGCGGCGCCAGAGCTTTATGCCGTGGATTGAGAACCGCGCCGTCGACTTTATTCAGCCAGACCTGACCAAGGTGGGTGGTCTGACAGAGGGACTGCGCATTGCCCAGCACGCCTACGACCATTCGATCATGACCATTGCGCACGGCTGGAATACGGCCGTCGGGTTGGCCGCCGATATGCAGCTGATGGCGGCGTTGCCCACGGCGCGCTGGGTTGAGTATAAGACGCCCAGCCCGTTTATCGACGAGCTGCTGCCGGCGCCCCTGCCCATCGACGAGGAGGGTTTTGTGCCCATTCCATCGGCGCCGGGCCTCGGCGTGGCGTGGAACCGCGACGGCGTCGAAAAGCTATCGGGCATGCGGCTGTCGAATTAGATGGATTGACGTTGAGATGGCAGAGGGCGACGCCCTCTGTGTTAGGCGTACTTCTTTGGGCCCACTAGGGTCGATGCCTCGTCGAGGCGGGCGCGATCTTCGCGGCTCAGGCGCCAATCGGCCGCGCCAAAGGCGTCGTCGACGTGCTCGGGCAGATCGGCACCGACGATGGGTGCGGTGATTTCTGGGTGGTCTAGCAGCCAGGCGAGCGCGACCTGCGCCGGCGTCTTGTCGTGCGCCTGGCCGATGTCGACCAGCGTCTGTACGATCCCGTCTACTCGCTCGGTCATCGCCTCGTCAAAATCGTACTTATGCGCGCTCAGGCCGCGCCCCTCGGTCTTGCTCCACACCGTGCCTACGGGCGGCTCCTGCCCGCGGCGATAGTGGCCCGTCAGCAGGCCGATGGCCAGCGGACTGTAGGTCATGATGCCGATGCCCTGCTCGCGGCACAGCGGCATCATATCCGGCTCCAACTCCCAGCGGTTGATCAGGTTGTACTGGTCCTGAATACAGACGAAGGAGTGCAGGTTGTGCGCGTCGCTGGTCCACAGTGCTTCCATGACCTTCCACGGGCGGAAGTTGGAGCAGCCGATATAGCGCACCTTGCCCTGACCGACCAAATCGTCGAGGGCGCGCAGCGTTTCTTCGAGCGGCGTGTGGGGATCAAAGCTGTGCAGCAGGTAGAGGTCGATGTGATCGGTCTGCAGCCGCTCCAGACTGGCTTCGACGGCGCGCATCACGTTGAGGCGCGAGAGGCCGCTGCGGTTGGGCCCGGGACCGAGCGAGCTGGAGACTTTGGTGCACAGCACGACGTCTTCGCGCTTATCCTTGAGCGCTTTGCCGACGATCTGTTCCGATCGCCCCTGGCCGTATAGTGCGGTGTCGATAAAGGTGCAGCCCATCTCGATGGCGTGGTCGATTACGCGAATGCACGTGGCCTCATCGTCTTGGGCGCGAAACGCCGTGCCCAAGCACAGGCTGGAAACGCGGATGCCGGTGCGGCCTAATTTTCTGTATTCCATCGTGCCAAACCTCCGTTGCAGTGGCCTGTGTGGGCGAGAATGGAAAGAGCGAGAACGGCTTATCGCTGCAGGGGGAAAATTTCCGCATTCACCGGGCTGCGCGGCGGTCGGCCCTGCAGCACGTCGACGATGCCTTCGGCTGCTTCGGTTGCCACGCGGACCAGCGCCCGGTCGGACAGCCCGGCCACGTGGGGCGTCAGCAGCGCGTTGGGGGCGTTCTGCAGCGGGTGCGACGGATCGGGCGGCTCCTGCGCAAATACGTCGATGGCTGCACCGGCCAACCGGCCTGCATACAGACTTTCGGCTACCGCCGTTTCGTCGACGGCGGCGCCGCGCGCCGTATTGATTAGATAGGCATCCGGTTTCATCTGCGCCAAGCGCTCGCCATCGATCAGGTGGTGCGTCTCGTCGGTCAGCGGTACGTGCAGGGTGACAAAATCGGCGCGGCCGAGCAGTTCGTCTAACGAATCGACAAAAACAGCCGGTCCTTCGTAGGCGCTGCGATCGACATAGGGATCGTAGGCCAATACGTGCATGCCCAAACCCAGCGCCGCCTTTCGCGCGGTGCGGCGACCGATGCGGCCCAGCCCGATGATGCCCAAGGTGCGCTCGCAGACTTCTATGCCGCCCAAGGCCATGCGCTCTTCAAAGCGTCCGGCGCGCACGCCGGCGTCGGCCTCCTTGATCTTGTTGGCCAGCGCTAGCATCAGGGCGATTGCGTGCTGGGCAACCCCTTCGGCATTGGCTTCTGGCGTCCACAGCACGGCGACGTTGCGCGCGCTGGCGGCGGGAACATCGATATTGTCTAAGCCCACGCCGTGCTTGGCGACCACGCGTAGGTTGGGTGCGGCATCCATGCGCTGCGCATCGACGCGGTAGATGCGCACGAGCGCGGCATCGGCTTCGGCGGGTAGTTCGCCGGCGGGCTGGCCCGTCTGCCACGGGGCAATAACCGCGCAGTGCTGCGCCAGCACGTCCATGCCGGCAGAGGCGATGGGTTCGGGCACAAAAACGGTGTAATCCCTCACGCAGCGGTTCCTTCCCGCGCTTTTTTCTTTTCTTTGCGCGCTTTCAATACTACGGTATCGGCATCGAGGTGGTCGTCGCCGCAGAAGTGGACGTAGTTTTCATACGAACCTTGGTAGTCGACGATTTCACCGGGTTTAATCTCGACAATGCGCGTGGCGAGTTGGCTGACAAACCAGCGGTCGTGCGATACGAAGATCAGCGTACCTTCATAGCGCCGCAGGCCGTCGACCAGTGCTTCGATGGATTCGAGATCGAGGTGGTTGGTCGGCTCGTCAAGCACCAGCACGTTGGGCTCGGCCAGCGCTAGGCGCGCGAAGACTAGGCGCGCCGCTTCGCCCCCCGAAAGAGCGGCCAGCGATTTTTCGACGTCGTCTCCAGAAAAGAGCACCATGCCTAGGCGTTTGCGCACGGCACCGATGCTCTGCTCGGGAAAGTAGCCGCGAATCCACTGCTCGGCGCTGGCGCTTTCCGGGGCGAAGTCCTCCTCGTGATCTTGGGCAAAGTAGCCCGGGTGCGCTTCGTATCCCCATTCGATCTGGCCGGCATCGGCCGCCAATTTGCCCATGGCTATTTTTAGCAGCGTTGACTTGCCGATGCCGTTGGGCCCCATGATGGCGAGGCGATCGCCGCGCTGCACAAGCAGGTCGACTCCGTGCAGCACCTCGTTATCGTTAAAGGCTTTTTTGACGCCCTTGATGGCCAGCACGTCGCGCCCACTGTCGCGTTTTTTCGCAAAGCGAAAGGTCGGGTAGCGGCGCGAGCTCTTGGGCAGTTCGACGATGTCCTCGGACATTTTTTCGATCATGCGCTGCTTGCTGCCGGCCTGCCGCGCCTTGCTGGCTTTGGCCTTAAAGCGATCGACAAACTGCTGGTGATGGGCTATTTCCCTTTCCCGATTGGAAATTTCCTTTTCGCGCCGTTCGCGCTCCAATAACTTGGCTTGGATGAAGGCGCTGTAATTCCCTCTGTAAAGCGTCACGGTCTCGTAATCGACGTCGAGAATATGCGTGCTGATATTGTCCAAGAAACGGTGATCGTGCGAGATAATAACGGCCGGTCCGGCAAAGTCGCGCAGAAACGTTTCCAACCAGCGGATAGAGAGAATATCGAGGTGGTTGGTCGGCTCATCGAGCAGCAGCACGTCGGGCGAAGAAGCCAGCACCTGGGCTAGCAGTACGCGCAGCTTGAATCCGCCCGACAGGGTCGACAGCGGATCGTGATGGATGGCGCTAGGCAGGCCGAGTCCTTCTAAGATGGCCGAAGCGCGCGCCTCGGAAGCATATCCATCGCGGCGCTGATACTCGTCTTCGAGCACGGAAAAGCGATCGGCATCGAATTCCCTTTCGGCGTTGGCCAGCAGCGTGTCGCGTTCGACCATGACGTTCCACAGATCCGTATTGCCCATGAGTGCGACGTTGAGAATCTTCTGCTCCTCGTAGAGGAACTGATCTTGGCGCAGCACGCCTAGGCGCAGGCGCTGTGGAATAGATATGCTGCCCTCGCTGGCTTCGAGGTCGCCGGTGAGGACATTGAGAAAGGTCGTCTTGCCCGAGCCGTTAGCGCCGACGAGGCCGTAGCGCGAACCGGCGTTGAGCTGCAGCGAGGCGCCGGCAAAGAGCGTGCGGTCGGCATAGGTCTTGCCGAGATTGGATAGCGTAATCATAGGAGATAGAATCTAAGCGAAATCGGCGATTGCGGAATGGCTGGCAGCGGCCGCTCTATAGCGAGGGCGTCAGGGCGGTCATATCCAGAAGACGACGTTGTCGGTCATACCGGTAAAAAAGTCGATGACGAGCCAGAGTCCGGCACTGGCAAATTGGCCGATAATGAGTCCGAAAAAAAAGGGCCGCGCGCGCAGAAAGAGTTTGGGCCCGCCGTATTTGACGATGAGCGCCTTGAAGAGCCAGGCCAGAAAGATGCTGAACCACAGCTGGTCCATCAGCCAGATCATGGAGACGGGAAAGCCGATGGGGTGGAGGGGCCACCACAGGAGGTAGTGGCGCGCCGTCATGAGGCCAACCATCAGCGCGCCGCCGAATAGGGTGTGGATCCAGCCCTCGACGCTGGCCTCCGTTGGCGTGGCCAACTTGGTCGCCACGTAGTCAAAAGGCGTGCGCGCACCGTCGCCAAAAAACCAGCCGTTGAGGTTGATACCGCCATACTCGTAGGCCAAGTACAAAATGGTGGCGATGGAGCCGACCATGCTAATGACAATGGCCAGCAGAAGGGCCCACAGCAGCGGCCGCACGTTGCGCCCCATGCCCTCGCTCAGCTTGAGGCTGTGCATGCAGGAAGCCATGACAAAGGTGCGAATATCGGCACCCCAAATGTGGGTATAGGCCAAGCCGATCATGCCGGCCGTGCCCAGCGCCGAGGAGCCCACCGCGGAGACCAGCGTCGAAGCGGCTATGAGCGGACTGGTAGCGGCGGCCACGCCGCTTTCGACCACTACGCGCGTTAGTCCGACAAAGATCGCCAGCGCCAGCGCCAGCAGAACGATGGCGACCCACGGCGGCATGCCGGCGGCGATTAGCCAGATGGTCATGCTGGCGCAGCCGCCCAACAGGCAGGCCAGCGCGGCGCGATAGGACATAATCTCGTCGCTATCGTCGACCGACTCGTCGCCGCGGACCGCTTTGCGCCATACGGCACGCAGGTGGTCGCGCGCTAGCCACAGGCCAAAGAATACCAGCACGAGAAAAGCGCCCTGACCGTAGTGGGCCAAAATGGGCTTGGAAGCGGCTCCGTATATGCCCAACTGCTCGCTGCTGGCTACGCCCAGCATGCCCATCACACCGTCCGCGATCTTGGCCAGCAAGTTGAACAGCCACAGGCTGAGGGCGATATCGAGATTGATGAGGTAGGAAAAACCCACCATGGGAAAGCTAAGGCGAACGATAATGGAGGTGGTGTCGCGCAGGATGGGTATGGTGCTGACCAACTGCACGGCGGGTACGGTGTTGTAGTAGGCGTGCAGGCCGTTGAGCGAACTGACGATGGCCGGCAGGGCGAAGCCGATCCACAGCATGGGACTGCGCCATAGCACGCTGCGGCCCTCGGCGTCCTGGCGCACCATCTCGAGCGGCACCTGCACGATGGGAAAGAGCAAGCGTTCGCGCTCGGCCCACTGGCGCCGCAGCACGACCATCAGGGCGATCATGACTAGGTAGAGGCTCATGGCGAAGAGTATCCAATAGCACAGCGGCTCGACCCACGGCTGCCAGGGTATGGAAGCTCCCTGCGGCTTGCCCTCGTAAAACCAGCGGATGGCCGTCGCGCTCTGCGGCACCATCCACGAGGGCACGTGCCCGTTGATCAGCGACGCCCACTCGTTTTCTGGCGTGGCGAAGTACTGGGCGGCGGTGGTAATGGTCAGCAGGTACTCGGACAGCCCCATGGTAGGAATGGCCGATGCGGTGATCATCATGGCGTAGACAACCAGCAGTTCGCCGCGCGTCAGCGCCCACGCTACGCGCACGGCGCGCGCCAATCCGTTGAGTGGTCCAACCAATAGGAAGAACAGAAAAATGGCGCCTGGCGTGCTGAAGTCGAGCGCCATATACGACCCGCGGATGACCATATTGCCGTAGGGTGCCGCGCAGGCTAGGCCTAGCGAGAACAGGCTACCGGTAAGCACGGCGCGCGCGGAGAAGGCGCTGCGCTCAGGCGCGGTGTGTGGGCGCGGGTCTGGTGTACCCATCTCTTTGTTCGCTGCCGCGCGGAGTGGCTATCTGCCGGGCCAACTCCGCATGCGGACCTGAGGCTACGTCGCCGATTCGAGGTAGGCCGCCAGCAGGTCGCGGCAGGCCTTGATATCGCCGGTGTGGATCGTCTCCGTCACCGTGTGGATATAGCGCGTGGGACAGGACAGCGTCATGGCGCGGCAGCCGCCGGCGCTGCGCTGGATGCCGCCAGTATCGGTGCCGCCGGCGGACAGAATGGAGCGCTGCGTCTTGATCTTGTGCTTCTTGCCGAGGGCGTCAAAGGTCTCGATCAGGTCGTAGTCGCCGATGGCCGAGCTGTCCATAATGGTGATGGCCGCGCCGTCGCCCAGGCGCGAGCAAGCCTCTTGCGCGGGCACGCCCGGCGTGTCGATGGCCAGCGTCGTGTCGATGCCAATGCCGATGTCGGGTTGGATCGTATGCGAGGAAGCGGTGGCGCCGCGCAGGCCGACTTCCTCCTGGACGGTGAAAACGCAGTGCACTTCGCAGCTGTGGTCCTTTAGTTTGCGGCAGGCCTCAATGGCAATCCAGCAGGCGGCGCGGTTGTCCATCGCCTGGCTAACCATTAGATCGCCAAGGTAGTAGACGGGCGCGTTGATAACGACCATATCGCCGATTTTAACCTTCTTGTCCACCTGCTTTTTCTCTATCCCCAAATCGACCATAAACTCGCGCACGGTGGGAATGCGCTTGCGCTCTTCGGGCGAGGCGACGTGGATGGGCTTGCCGCTGGGATTCATAATGCCGATCAGATCTTTGCGCGGGTCGTTGGGGTCGGGACAGACCGTCACCATGCGAGCAAATAGATTGCGCGTATCAAAGCCACCGACCGGATTTAGGTAGAGAAAGCCCTTGTCGTCGATATGCGAGACCAGAAAGCCGATCTGGTCCATGTGCGCGGCCAGCATGACGCGCAGGGGCTTTTTGGTGGATTTGCCCTTTTTGGCCTTTGGCTTTTTTACGGCGATGATCGAGCCGAGCGGATCGACGCGCACCTCGTCAAATAGGCCGTCAATCTCGTCGAGGATAAGGCGGCGAATGCGGTGTTCGCGGCCGGGCACGCCGGGGGTAGTAGCGAGTGTTTCGAGTAGTTTAAGCGCGCTCATATAGCGATTCCTTTCGGTTGTTGCTAGCGTTTTTCTATCGGGTATTCGCGGTATTCGTCGCCCAGCGTCCAGCGCACGGTGTAGTCACCGGGCTCGAGGCTTTCGTCGCGCCAGTCCAGCCAAAACAGGCCCTGCAGTCCGTCTTCGCCGCCCGAGATCGATCCGTCGTAGAGCACCGTTACAACGGCGCCATGGCCTCCGCGCAGATCAATGCGCAGCGCGCCGTCGCGCCCGGCTTTGCAGACTAGCAGCACGGAGTCGTCGGGTGCGCTGGCGCGCGGCAGGGCGGCCACCATCGTCAGATGCGTTGAAGGCGGCAGTGCGCGCTCGGCGCTCGGGCCGTCTTGGGCGTAGCGCCGGGTAAAGCTAGTGGGACTCTGTCCCGCTCCGTCGCGTCCTTGCAGCAGGCGCACGCGCGCGTCGAAATCGCCCAGCGCCGACCACAGCACGCCGGCGCGCCCTTCCGGCTGCGGTGCCCACGGACCGCCCAAACCGGCGTTGCGCCAGCGCGGTGCCTGGAGGTCGCCATTCCACATATGCTCGATATTCGTGTGAATTATGCGCTCGATGTCCTGGCGCGTGAAGACCACGCCGGTGTGATAGGCTTCGACGACAGAGGCCACTTCGCGGCTCTGGTAGTTGCGGGTTGGGTGCACGTTGACCCAGTGGCGGATGCGCTGCTGCTCGACGTCGATATCCCAGCGGCCAAGCGGCTCCCAGTAGTTCCACACATAGCCATCTTCAAATAGGCGCCACCGCGCGTTGAACAGCTCGAAGATTTTTTCAGCGCGCGTTCGGTGCGCCGCGTTGCCGGTGATGCGAAATAGGCGCAGCGCCGCAATGCCCATGTCCATCTGCTTGTTGAAGGGCAGACTCAGGCCCGATTTATCGCCGGGCAGGGCGCGCCAAGCGCTCAGGTCACCGGGGAGCAGGTAGCGATCCCAGGACGCGTAGGCGCCCTGCGGCCCGTCGTCGCGCCAGGTGCCGCGCGCGTCCCACTTCTCCATTAAATCGCGCTCGGCCAGCGCAACGTAGGCGCGCGCGCGCGCGCCGTGCGTCGCTTCGAGGCGCTCATCGCCTAAAACGACTTCGGCAAAGCGCAGCATGGGATTGATGAGAATGGCGTCGCCCACGTGCACGTCGGCCCAGAACTGTCCGTCGTAGATGTAGGGACCGATAAAGCCGCGATAGCCGTCGGGCCCAGTTGTCATCAGCGATGTGAGCCAGTCGAAGTAGCGCGCGCCCTCATCGAGCCAAGCTGCGTCGCCATAGGTGTGGTAGCCCTCGACAAAGCTGTCGGCAGCGTAGGCCGCGTGCCAGCAAAACGCCTCGCCGGTGACTTGACCCTCTACGGCCAAGTTGCGGTTGGCCATAACGCGCGCTGCGTGCGCGGCCGGGTCGGACGCTTGTTGTGCCTGTAGGTCGGACAGGTGCAGCATGGTGAGTGCAATGAGTAGAATGGGCATGGAAGTGGGCAGCCCGGCACCTAGCCGCCGCGCCGCTAGTCGTTCGTCAGCAGGTACGCGTTATCGGCCGGCGTAAAGCCGTAGGGATTGCGCCAGTCGAAGACGGGACGTTGGCCTTCGTCGTGGTTGTCCGACACGCCGTAGGCCGTGTAGAAATTGGGCGCATCGTCCCCGCACTCAATAAAGGCGCGCAGCAGACCGGCGCAGTCGCGGTGGCTATCCCACACGCCGTCTTGCCGATAGGGGCGGTTGCTGCGGCCGACGCCGCCGAGGCGCACGACGAGAATTTTCTGACCTTCCTTCAACTGCTTGGCGTAGTACTGGCCGGCGATCTCCATCCAGCGCTTGCTGATCCCGTATAGGCTCGTCGAGCCCACGCCAAAGGGGTCGCGCCGCGTGTCCGGCGTATTGGGAATGGACTCATCTTTGTCGTAGCCATCGCCTAAAAAGTCGAAGGAGTGCACGGAACTGGTCATGTAAATGCGCGGTATTTTTTCGGCAATGGCCACGCGGTAAACGCAGTCGGTGACGGCGATATTGAGGGGGTCTAGCCCGCCCTGCCAGTTTTCATCGCGCGTGTTCCAGCCCAAGTGCACAATGGCATCTCGACCGCGCACGGCGTCGGCTACCTGCGCTTGTACTGCTTCGGTATAGGCGTCGAGCTGCTCTTTCCAAGACGTGGGCTTGTCTCGTTCGAGAATTTCTTCCATGCGCACGATGCTGATGCCCGAAATCTCGTATTCGTCGCCCAATTCCTGTCTCATCACGTGTGCTACGGTGCCCGTAGTGCCGGTGAGTAGGACTTTTTTCATCGCCCTACCTGCTTTCCGTTTGGAGTATTTGTCAACGGCGTGGAAAATAACATTTGCTGCAGAGGACGGCAATGTGATCCGTCAGCGCGGTGCTACTTGAGTAGGACCAGCGTTTTGGCCCATTCGCCGTCGCTGTTAGAAAGCCGGTAGATGTAGGCACCGCTGGCCACGGGCACGCCCGCGTCGCTGCGCCCGTCCCAGCGCGCCGCGTGCAGTCCCACGCCTAGCCTTCCGCGCCATAGCGTGGCCAGGCGCTGGCCGAGCAGATCGTAAATGGCCAGATCCACCTCGCCATAGCGTTCGACGGCGTAGTGAATGAGGGTGCTCCCGTTAAAAGGGTTGGGGTAGTTCTGCCACAGCACCGCGCGCTGCGGAACGGCGTCGGTCGCGCCGACGGCCGTTGTGGGGTCACCGAGCATATCGGCGATGAGGCGTCCGCTGACAACGTGTGCCTCACCGGCGTTGTTGCGGTCGTTATCGGGCCCATCGCCGGCCATGCCGTTGGGCATGACGTCGATATAGCCATCGCCGTCCATGTCGCCGCTGGCCGCCCAATAGGCCGAGTAGTCGGCCGGATCGGGTGCTTGGATCCAAACGATGGGCACGCTGGGTGCGGCCAGATCGATGACGCCGGGTAGCTCCGGTCCGCCGGCAATGACGACGATACCGCCGGAGGCGCGCCGATTGAGCGGCCCACGATCGCCGGGCACGCCGATAAAAAGGTCGTCGTAGCCATCGCCGTTTACGTCGCCGGCCGCCAGCGCATCGCCGCTGATGGCCCGGTCGCTGGCGCCGTAGATAATGGTGGTGCCGACCGGTGGCTGTGCCATATCCAGCACCTGGCCGCGCCGGTCGCTGGCGCCGTACACAACGTAGGTGTCACCCGCATCCGGACGGCTGTTGTCGGGTCCGTCGGCGCGATAGGCACCCAGCATGAGATCATCAAATCCATCGCCGTTGATATCGGCCGCGACGATTTCCTCGCCCATGCGGTCGGGCGAAGAGCCGCCGCCGTCGGCACCGTATATCGTCATCCCGTCATCGGCCCTGCGCAGATCGACGACGGCCGGCCGTTCTGCGCGGCCGAAAAACACGTAGACGTCGCCGGCATCCGGACGGCTGTTGTCGGGCCCGTCACCGGCACCACCGACCCGGTCATAGGCATTGCGCAGCGTGCCCAGCGCCGCAGCGCCCATGGCGACATCATCGCGTCCGTCGCCGTCGACGTCACCGACGCCTAGCGAGGAGCCGAGGTGGTCCATGGCGTCGACGCCGTAGATCACCGTCATGGGATGTTGGCTGGTGGCTAGGTCGATTGTCCCGTTTAGGTCGAGCGGCCCGTACAGCACGTAGACGCGTCCGGCCTCGTCGCCTGGGCTATCCCATCCGCTGGCTTGATCGGCACCGATGACGGCATCCTGAACGCCGTCGCCGTCGATATCGCCGGCGGCTACCCACACGCCCAGACGACTGCGCGGTTCTGGGCCGATTACGCCTAGGATGCCCGGCGGCCATGCGCGCGCCAAATCGATAGTGCGCGTTCCCTCTAGCCGATCGGTCAGCAGGTGGCCCGACAGGATGTAGAGCTTGCCGGCGTCTGTTCGATCGCCGGCGTTGGCGTAAAACGAGCCAACGAGCAGGTCGTTGCGCCCATCGCCGTCGAGATCGGCCACTTCTGTCTTGATACCGAAGATCGCGCGTTCTTCCTGTCCATATACCGTGACGACGTTGTCGTGCGCTTGGCGCAGATCGATGCGCCCACCGATGAAGCCAGGACTAAAGTAGACGGCCACTTCGCCGGCGTTGGGGCGCAGCGGTCCAGGCGGTCCGTCGCCGGCCATCGCCGAGATAACCAAGTCGTCGTATCCGTCGCCGTTGAGGTCGCCTGCTCGCACCGGCGTGCCAAACTCGGCGTCATCGCTGTCCGGGTTGTAGACGGTGAGCTGTCCGGGGCGCGTGCCGCCGAGGTCCCATACGCGAACGAGAGCACTCTCTTGCGCGCAAAGCGGGAGAGCGAAGAAGACGAGTGCGCAAAGCAGGGAGAACATGGCCAAAGAGCGGCTCACTTTTTCATGTTGGTGAACTGCAGGGGAATGCCAAAGTTTTCCTTTTTGAGCTCGGCAATAACGGTCTGTAAGTCGTCGATTTGCTTGCCGGTAACGCGGACCTGATCCTCCTGAATGGCCGGTTGCACTTTGATCTTCATACCTTTGATCTGCTTGACGATTTTCTGAGCGATCTCGCGCGAAATACCCTCCTGCAGTGTGGCGTTGCACTTAACCTGCCCCTGCGAGGTGCCCTCGTTATGGCCAAAATCAATGCATTTGGGATCGACTTGGCGTTTGATAAAGTGGTTTATCAGCATGTCTTTTAGCGCTTCCATCTTCATGTCGTCACCGGTCTGAAGCGAGATGTACTTTTCTTTGCGATTGAACTCGACTTCAGTGCGCGTCTGGCGAAAGTCGTACCGGGTAGTCACCTCGCGCTTGGTGTTGTTTACGGCGTTGTCGACCTCCTGTAAGTCGACTTCGTTAACTACGTCAAATGCCGGCATACAGCCTCCTGTGTTATGGTCGCACGCGCGCTAGCGCGTCGACGATGCTTTTTTCAATAAGCGCACACATCTCATCTATTTCTTCTTCGCTGATGGTAAGGGCCGGGGCGACGGCAAACCAGTTGGGATCAATGCGCATGACCAGGCCATTTTCCAGCGCCGTTTTCTTGAGCATCTGGCCCAGTTCGGGAAAGGGCTCCATCGTCTCCGCATCGCGCACTAGCTCGACGCCGAGCAGCAGGCCGCGGCCGCGCACTTCGCGCACTACGCCGTGCTGCTTCAAGCCCTCCAGCTTGGTGCGCAAATAGTCGCCGCGCACCCGCGCCCGAGTACACAGATCGCTGGCCTCTACCTCGTCGAGCACGGCTATGCCTACTGCACAGGCCAGCGGATTGCCGGCATAGGTGTGTCCGTGTGCGAAGTTGCGCGCCTCTTCCGGTGCGCCGCGAAAGGCCTCGGCCATGCCCTCGCGCGCCATCAGCGCACCCAGCGGCATGGCGCCGCTAGACAGCGCCTTGCCGCCGCAGATAATGTCCGGCGTTGCACCAAAAGTTTGCGCGGCAAACATTGATCCCGTGCGGCCGTAGCCGGTGATGATCTCGTCGTAAATCAGCAATACATCGTGACGGTTGCAAATATCGCGCAGGATGTGAAAATATTCTTCCGTTGGTGTGACGATGCCGCCGGTATTGCCGATGGGCTCGACGATAAGGCCAGCTACGGTGTCTGGATCTTCGTTGACGATGACGTCTTCAAAGAGCTGAGCGCAAAAGCGGTTGCATTCTTCCCAAGAGGAGAAGCGGTCGCGATAATAGGTCGGCGGAAAGACCTTGAGAAAGCCAGGCATATGCGGCTCAAAGGGCGTTTTGCGCTTGCCGGTGCCGCTGGCGGCCATGGCGCCGTAGGTGCCGCCGTGGTAGCCGTGGTAGCGGCTGACGAATTTGTACTTGCCGGGTCGACCGCTCTGCTTGAAGTACTGGCGCGCAAACTTGAGCGCCGCCTCGATAGACTCCGAACCGCCGCTAAAGGATTTGACGAAGTTGAGGTCTTCCGGCGTAACCTGGCCGAGCCGTTCGACAAAGTCGAGCGCAACGTCGGCGGTGCCGTGCATGGGGGGCGCAAAGCTCAGCACATCGAGCTGTTTGTGCAGCGCCTCGACTACGCGCGGATGGCGGTGGCCTAAAATGGCGACGAAAATGCCGCCGATGGCGTCGAAATAGCGCTTGCCGTCGGTATCCCAATAGTATAGGCCCTCCGCGCGCTGCACGATCAGCGGGTTGTCGAGAAAGGCCTCGGTTGGCTGATAGTCGAGGAACGTGCGCTGCAAAAGCGCGTGCTGGCGTGGGCTGATGTTCATAGTGCACCTAGCTGGAATAAGTATGGGTCCGTCGGTATAGGCGTGGCCCGCATGCCGTGGATGCGGTGTGCGCGATTGCGTATGTTGTAGGCGCAGTCGCAGAAATGAATGTGCACGCCAGACGTGGTATTTAGTATAAGGAGATCTGTATGGCAGAGGAACAGCGGCACTTGGCTGGCAAGGTCGCCTGGGTGACCGGATCGTCGCGCGGTATTGGCCGCGTCATTGCAACGCACTTGGCCCAGCAGGGTGCGGCCGTGGCTATCCACGGTACGACGACCACGTCGACGCAAGCCTTTGGCGAGGGCCACTCGCTGGAAGAGGTTGCCGCCGAGGTTGCCGCCGCCAGCGGGGCGCGCGTCTTGCCGGTGCACGGCGATTTGACGGACGCTGACGTCGTCGATGCGCTCGTCGAGCGCATTCGCCAAGAGCTGGGCCCCATCGATATATTGGTCAACTGCGCCGGGGGCGATATCGGCGCGGCCGGCACCGGCGCGCCCATGGCCGGCAAGCCGCCGCAGAACAACGCCGTTTTTATCGCGCTGGAAGACATCCGCACGGTGCTGGACCGCAACCTGATGACCTGTATTTTATGCAGCCGCGCCATCGCACCCGATATGATGGAACGCAAGGCTGGCCACATCGTCAGCATCGGCAGCGTCGCCGGCCTATTTGGCACGGAAAACTCGGCCATCTACGCCACGGCCAAAGCGGCCGTGCACGAGTACACGCGCTGCTTGGCCGAGATGCTGCGCCCGCACAATGTGACAGCGAACGTCATTGCGCCCGGCGATATCCAGACGCCGCGCTTTCTGGCCAGCCGAGTGATCGACGAGGGTATGCAGCAGGACGGCGGCACGCTGGTGCGCTACGGACAGTCGATCGAGATTGCCCGCGCCGTGGAGTTTCTCGTCTCGGATAAAAATACCTATATCACGGGCCAGGTGCTGCGCGTGGACGGCGGCAAGCAAATTTGGCCGTCGTAGGATATAATTTGTACACGAGCTAGGCTCACGGGAGAACGCTATGAAGCCGCAGGCCATTCGCGACAGCCTGGCCTTCTTCCGCGAAGATCGCATAGAGGTGCCCGAAAAGCTGGGCGACAACTCGCTGTGGATTTCGGTCAGCCCGATATCGGGCCCCGTCGCCCACAATGCGGGCCGCGTGCGCAACGACAAGACCGGTGCGGAGGTGCGTTTTGTGGGCGATGCGCCGATCGTCAAATACAACTTCTGGTCGGTGGAGACGGCGGCCTGTCCCGAGCCGTTTATCGCCCCCCAACTGGAACCGGGACAGGCTCAGGAATGGACGTGGGCCTACACGCTATCGGTAGACGAATAACCATAGCGCGGGAGAGTGATATGCACATACTGGAACAGATTGGCATTGCGGATCTCAGCGACGAACGCCTGCGTTTTTATAGAGCCATTGGCGTTGATTCGATTCATCTCGAGCTGCGCGGCGGCAAGCCGCAGGCCGGCGCCAAAGTGCGCAGCACGGGGGCGGCTAACTCGACGCTGGCGCAGGCGCTGCGCGCCGGACAAGACTGCACGGAGGAGCTAGAACAGGTGCGCGAGCAGGTCGAATCGCACGGACTCAAGCTCAACAACGTCTTTATGTCGGCTTGGCAGGAGATCACGCTAGACGAAGAGGATGCCGAAGAAAAAATCGGTCATTGGTGCAAGATGCTCGATAGTTTGGGCCGGGCCGGCATTCCCTGCCTGGGCTGGAATTTCAAGCCGATGGGCAACTTTCGCACGACCTCGGACGTGGGCCGCGGCGGCGTGACCTACAGCACGTTTGATTACGCAGAGTTCGAGCGGAATCGCCCAGCACCGCACGACCCGCCCGTCTCCGAAGAGCAAATGTGGCAGCGCATGGAGCAGTTTCTGCGGGCGGTTATTCCGGCCGCAGAAAAGGCCGGCGTGCGCATGGCACTGCATCCGGATGACCCGCCCATTCCCGAGCCGCTGGGCGGGGTGGCACAGATCTGCTCGACGCTAGAACAGTTTCGGCGCACGCTCTTTGACATTGCGCCGAGCCACAGCAACGCGATGCTCTTTTGTCAGGGCTGTATGACGGAGCTGCTCGGTCCGGAAGATATTTACGACGCCATTGCCGAGATGGCGTCAAAGAACAAGATCGCATGGGTGCACTTTCGCAACGTGCGCGGCCAGCTGCCGCGTTTTACGGAAGTCTTTATGGACGAAGGCCAGGTGGATATGAAGCGGGCGATGGAGGTCTATCGCGACAACGGATTTAACGGCCCCTATATGATGGACCACACGCCGCACTTTCCCCACCATGACGACCTGTACGGCAAGGCCTACGCCATTGGCTACATTCGGGCGTTGATACAAACCGTTTACGGTCGATAGGCCCAATAGGGAGAAGGCAAAGGATGCCGTTTGATTTTACGCGATTAGACATCTCCGACCTCGTGCTTATTGCGCCGCGCGCCTTTCAGGACGCGCGCGGCTACTTTATGGAGACTTATAAGCGCTCGGAGTTTGTCGACAACGGCATAGACGACGAATTCGTGCAGGACAACTTTTCGCACTCGGTGCGCGGGGTGCTGCGTGGCCTGCACTTTCAGAAGGCGCCCGAGGCGCAGGCCAAGCTGGTCAAAGTGCTGCGCGGAGCGATCTTTGACGTAGCGGTCGACATTCGCCGCGATTCGCCGACCTTTGGCCAGTGGCAGGGCGTTTCGCTGACGGAGGAAAACGGGCAGATGTTTTACATCCCCGCTGGATTTGCGCACGGCTTTTGCGTGCTGAGCGAGGAAGTGGATTTCACCTACAAAGTGTCGGCCGAATACGCGCCGGCGCTGGACCGCGGCGTGCGCTGGGACGACCCGTCGATTGGCATAACCTGGCCCATCGACGCGCCGCTCTTATCCGAAAAAGACAGAGCGCTGCCGCTGCTGGAAGCGGCGGACGTAGACTGAACAAAATAGGAGGACGTGTGCGATGGCCGTGCTGAGCAAAGAAGACTGGGCCTTTTGGGAAGCCAATGGCTATGTAGTGATTCCCAACGCCGTGCCGCAGGAAAACCTCGATCGCATGATCGAGGCAATCTGGTGGTTTCTGGATATGGACCCGAACGATTCGGAGACGTGGTACAAGTACAAACCCTATACGCGCGACGACCGCAGTTCGCCCATATCGGCTGGCGGCATGGTCGAGATGTATCAACACCAAGCCATATGGGACAACCGCCAATACCCCAAGGTATACGAGGCCTTTTCCGAGATATGGGGCGAAGAAAAGCTGTGGGTGTCGTTGGACCGCGCCAACATGAAACCGCCGGCACGCGAAGACAAGCCCGATTGGACTAATCGAGGTATGATTCACTGGGATTTGGACACCTCGCAGCGGCCTATTCGCTTTGGCGTGCAGGGCGTGCTCTACCTGACGGACACGGCGGAGGATCAGGGCGGCTTTCAGTGCGTGCCCGGTTTTAACAACACCTTTGAGGAATGGGTCAAGACGCAGCCGGAGGATCGCAATCCGCGCCATCCCGACTTGGAAGGACTCGAGGTAAAGTCGATCCCTGGCAAGGCCGGAGACCTGCTGATCTGGCACCGACTGCTGGCGCACGGCAACGGCCACAATACCTCGGACAAGCCGCGGTTGGCTCAGTATATCACCATGAGCCCGGCGCGCGACGACGACGAGGCCGCCCGTCAAGCGCGCGTGCAGTCGTGGCAGGAGCGCCGGCCGATGGCCAACTGGCCGGGCGACGCGCGCGAGTGGGAGCACGAAAAGCTGCAGACGGCCGAACTGACGCCGCTGGGTAGAAAACTGCTCGGCGCCGATCTATGGAATTAAAGTTGCCGCCTCAGATGAATAGGAGCGCACGCCATGGCTGAACAGACTCGACGCATCGTGCTGGCCTCGCGGCCGCAGGGCGTCCCCAGCGCGGAAAACTTCCGCTTGGAAGAGGCGCCGATTGCCGCGCTGCAGGAGGGCGAAATCTTGATTGGGACGCGCTTCCTGTCGCTCGACCCCTATATGCGCGGCCGCATGAACGCCGGGGCTTCCTACGCGCCCGGCGTCGAGCTCGGCGAGGTCATGGTCGGTGGAGCGGTGGGCGACGTGGTGGCCTCGCGCCATCCCGACTTTGCCGAGGGCGACGTGGCCCAGGCTTCCATCGGCTGGCAGTCGTACGGGGTGGTCACAGGGCAAGAGGCGCGCAAGGTCGATCCGCGGCTAGCGCCGATCTCCACATCGCTGGGCGTGTTGGGCATGCCCGGTATGACGGCCTACTTCGGCCTGCTCGACGTGGGCCAGCCATGCGCGGGAGAGACCGTGGTCATCTCGGGCGCGGCCGGTGCGGTGGGATCGCTGGTTGGCCAGATTGCCCAGATAGAGGGCTGTCGCGCCGTTGGCATTGCCGGCAGCGACGCCAAGGTCGACTACATCTGCAGCGAGCTGGGCTTTGCCGGCGGCTTCAACTACAAGACGGCGGCCAACTATAGAAAATCTTTGGGCGCGCTCTGCCCCGACGGCGTCGACGTCTACTTCGACAACGTCGGCGGCCCGGTGTCGGATGCGGTTTTTACTCAGCTCAATACGGGTGCGCGCGTTTCGGTCTGCGGCCAGATCTCGCAGTACAACCTCGAGAGGCCGGAGATGGGCCCGCGCCAGACCTGGCTGTTTATCACGAAGCGCCTGGCGATGCGCGGCTTTCTCGTCTTTGACTTTGCCGAGCGCTACGCCGAAGCGCTGCACGCGCTGGCCGGTTGGCTGCGCGCGGGCAAGCTGTCCTACAGAGAGGACATCGTCGACGGGTTGGAAAACGCGCCGGCCGCCTTTATCGGCATGCTGCAGGGCGACAATACGGGCAAGCGCCTGGTGCGCGTGGCCTGAGCGTTCTACGCCTTTATGAGCCGCAGAAGTTCGGCCGCGTAGCGCTGTCCCAAGGTGCGCAGCGCTGCCGCGTCGAAGTGAATGCCGTCAAACTCGCCCAAGCCGGTCGCACTGGCAAAGCCGCACCGATCTGCGCTCACATTTTGCAGGGCGTCGTTGACGAGAGCGTGGTGCACGCAGGTTGGGTGGGCGGCCAAAAAGTCGCCCAGCCCGCCGACGATAAAGGGCACGTCGGTCGCGTCGAGCGCCCGGCGCAGGGTGCCCACCATTTCAGTTAAACGCTGTCCGTAGCTCTGCGCCAGCTCGATGTCCTGCGCGTCAGTCTCTCCCTGGTGCCAAAGAATGGCCTTGAGCACACCCCCTTTAAGCGCGTCGCGCGCGATGCCTAGGGCGCGTTCGTAGAGATCTTCGCCCGGCATCCATCGACTCAGCGGCGTGCCGCCAACGGCGGCCGGCACCAAACCGACGCGCGCTTGGGGAAAGGCCTCCAGATAGGCGCTGGCGCAGGACATACTCAGGCCAACGCCGGCCGTCTCCTTGTCGTCGTGCAGCGGCTCGACGGCGGCCTGCCACTGGCCGTCTCGGAACATCTCGATGCGCCTGTCGGCGATGGGGTCTACTTCGCCCGGCAGACCGCGCCCGGCCATATTGGACTGGCCGACGAGCAGGATGATATCTCTGGACATGGCGTGTTCTCCGCGAAGAAATGTTAGGCTAATAGCGCGTGAATCTACGCATTGCTCGGTGTTTGTGCATACCGGTGGTGCACCGCCAACGCTGCTTGCTGTAAATGCTCCGAAAGCGTTTTTTTTAGCGCGTTGTAGGTTTATACAACCAATACTCCGAAAGGACCTCTTTCCCATGAGTGCAGCACTAGACTACGGCGTGCAGAGCTTTTGCTTTCGCCATTTCAAAGACAACGCCGACGTGGCGCAGAAGGTGCTCGATATCGGCGTCAAGAGTATTGAGGTGTGCGCTGTGCATGCCGACTTCAACGACCCGGAAGGCTGGAAGGACGTCGTCAAAACGTATAACGACAAGGGCGTCGATGTGGTGTCGATTGGCGTGCAGACCTTTACGGGTCAGGATTCGGACCGCGACTTTTTCGAGTGTGCGGCCCTTGCCGGCGCTAAGCACATCTCCTGTCACTTCCAGCTGGAGACCTATGGCAAGGCCATTGCCCAGGTGCGCAGCTGGTCGCGCGAATACGGTATCCGCGTCGGCATCCACTGCCACGGCGGCTATCACTTTGGCGGTCAGCCCAGCGTGCTCAAGCATCTGATGGGACTCGGTGCGCCGGAAGTGGGTCTGTGCATCGATACGGCGTGGGCCATGCAAATCGGTCCACATCAGGGCAATCCAGTGAAGTGGGCCAAGGACTTTGCCGGCCAGATTTACGGCGTGCATTACAAGGATTTTGTCTTTGGCCGCGACGGCATGTGGGAAGACGTCGTCGTCGGCGAGGGCAACCTCGACCTGAAGGCCTTTGTTGGTGCATTGGAAGAGGGCGGCTTTGATGGCATGGCCGTTATCGAGTACGAAGCCGACGTGGAAAATCCCGTGCCGGCGCTGACCAAATGCGTCGAGACGATGCGCGCTCTGGCCGGTTAGTTCTTTGGATACATAGTGTTTGGAGCAAAGCGGCTCTGGAGCATTCCGGAGCCGCTTTGCTGTGTGCGATCCTGTGGCATGTGGGAGCAACCCCAAGAGACACCTGCTCTAAGACATTTGCTACGCGTTTCCGTTCGGTTGCTTCCGATCGGACTCGCTAGGTCATTAAGCGTACTATTAGTGCTCTCGCAATCGAGCCAACAGAGACTGCTGGTAGAAATGCCATTAAGAAAGAGACCTCAATGAGAAGAGGTTCTGGCCGATCAAAGCGCATAAAGCGGATGAAGGTCACGGTCGCGCCAAACACGACACCTGCTGTTACTGCTATCGCACCGCCTATGCTCTAGTCTGAAGCAGCGTCGTGCACTTGGGATCGTTGACCACAGCACCATACGGCTAAAAAATGAGTCCCGCCAATGACAGTATAATGTAAAAAGGTCGGGGAAGATCGAAGCGTTGTGAGGGGTATCGTTCCCGTTCTGCGCGATTTCAGCGTCGTGTATTAATGGCTTCCCCTACAGCTGCGACTGGTAGATCGCGTCGACCAACTGCATGGTTTTCAGCGCGTCGTCAAAGTTAGTTTCGGGCTGTTTACCCTTGAGCATGCAGTCGACAAAGTGCTGGTTCATTTCATAAGCACCGAAGGCGCGGTAGGCCTCTTGGCTATTGGCCATGGTGAAAGGGTCGAGTTCTTCGACCGGCTCGAGCTTGTTGTCGGCAAAGAGCCGGCCGCCCTCTTCCGGATCGCCGAAAAAGGAAATGCCCGGTGCGTGAATCTCCACCGAAAAAATGCGCCGACCGGCCATGAAGTTGTTGAGCAGCAGGCCGGTGGCGCCTGAGCTGAACTTGATGAGCGCCAGGTGGAGATTCCAGTGGTCGGCGTCGAGCCGGCGCGAGTCGGCGGCTACGCTTTCGACTTCGCCGCCGCACAGATAGCGCAGCGTGTCGACGGCGTGGATGCCATCGGCCGTCAGCATATCCATGCCGCCCTTGTAGTAGGCCCCAGCCCCGACCCAGTTCTTGTAAAAACTAGCGTGTGCCGTGTGCACGCTGCCGCGCGTTTCGCACTGCGTCTTGCCGCGGCGGATCAGCGGCGAGAAGCGGCGCTGAAAAGTGACGCCGGTGAGCACCTTGTGCTTTTTAGCTAGCAGAGCTAGCTGGCGCGTCTGCTCGGTGGTAACGGCCGGCGGCTTTTCCACAAAGAGATGGCAGCCGCGCTCGATAATATCGGCTGACACGTCGTAGAGGTGGTGCGGCGGCATGATGGCGTAGACGGCATCGGGTTTTTCGCGCTCAATCATCTCGCGGTAGTCGCTGTAGCGACCGCGAATGCCAAAGCGGTTGCAAGCTGACTGCAGGCGGTTTTCATCTAGGTCGCAGGCGGCAACGACGTCGGCCTGTGGAATGTCGTGCAGGGCCGGGTAGTGCGTGCTAGTAGAGCGACCACCGGCGCCGATTAGAGCGATGCGAACGTTCCTGCGCGCTGCCTTGCGCGCAGCGGGCTTTTTCCCTTTTGCCGTTGTCGTCTTAGCCATGTGTGTCTCCATTGCCGTATAAGAGTGGACTGCGGCGGGAAAATAGGGCAAGGATTCGCCGGCGACAAGGCGCCAAGAGGCAAATAGATCCCAATGGCCGCGTGGGAGCTGGCGACCTGTTGCGGATGGGGAAAGTGTTGAGCAATTTTATTAGTGGAGCGACGGATACACCGAGCGGCCGTTAGCTGCCACTGTAAAGAGGAGGCGCCGTCGTTACCTAGTGTGTGGGCGTGGGGTTGCGATCCGTTCAGATCGGGAGATTTTTATGCGTTTTTTTGCAGGAGTGGCGGCATCTATTTTCTTATTGAGCGCCTGCGGTGGCGACGATGAGAGCACGGGAGAGAACCCGCTCAGTCAGTCCGAAGAGCGAGAAAAGTTGAGTTCCATGCGTGCCGAAATAGAGCAAATAGTCGACGCCCGTGGGCCGGTGTCTACCTGCCGTTCGCTTGCGCTGGGGGCCAAGCCCTGCGGGGGGCCGTGGCAGTACTTGGTCTACTCAATAGCGCAGACGGACTCGGCGATATTGGTCCAAAAGGTGCGGCAGTACAACGCGCTGGAATCGGATATAAACGCGCGCTTTGGTGCGATCTCTGACTGTGCGTTGGTCGTCGAGCCGGCACTGGGCACGCGCGACGGCCAGTGCATTGCGGTGAACGCCGATATGGGATTGACTCGGAGCGATACGTTGCAGCTGGCAGACGGAGTGGGCATCGATGCCAAGAGCGATCCGTTTGTCGTTAGCAGCGTGCGCATAGACGGCGACGTGCTCGCCGTGCAGGTGCGCTACAGCGGCGGTTGCACCAAGCACGACTTTGTGCTGCTGGATACGGGCCTTGCTACGCGCTCCATCCCACCCCAGCATCGACTGCGTCTAGTGCACGATGCGCACGGCGATTCCTGCGAGGCCTATCTGACGCGCGACCTCTTTTTTGACATAAGCACACTTAGGAAAGTATATTTTTCTCTGGATCAAATTGCGATCCTGATCGACGGCGTGGAAGGCACCACTCTCTACACCTTCTAAGCGCTGTTCCGATCGCCAATAGACGAAGAGGCCCGCTTCTCCTGTGAGGAGCGGGCCTCTTCGTCTATTGGTCTTTGTCGACGAATTGGCCTGCTTGGCGCAGTGCATCTACTCCGGAAGAGGTCAGGTCAACCGGGAAGTGCACGGGGCCGTTGCCCGCTAGCTGCGATTGGTAGACGGCGTGGACCATTTCCAGCGAGCGGCG
>JAYOYH010000057.1:0-28343 GCA_038153405.1 Gemmatimonadota bacterium
GACGCGTAAGCCTCGGAATTAGATGCAGTGAAAGATGGCGAAGAAAAAGCAGTGCTCTGTACTTGCTTTCGCGAACTGCTGCCCACGCGCAAACCGGAGTACGGCAAGTCAATTGAAAAACTCGATTTGGCTGATGGATAGACGGGGAAGGTGGCAGAGGAACGGGGCATTAAAAAACAAGGTGTGCAGCCACCGGGCGCGCCAGGCGCTGTGCCAGCGCTTAGAGGAGGCCTGTCGCCTGTGTGCCAAGCACGGTTGTCTGGACTGGACCTGTGCGGATGAAGAAAATTAGTTGGTGTTTTATGCGAGTGTACATTTCAAAATCAGCTAACGCGATTCATGTAATAAGGCTATAGTGCTATTGCGACGTTTCTTTCACCTTGAGTAGAAGCAGACAGAGCAGGGGAAGCACAAAGAGCGTCAATAGCGTTGAGGTAAGTACCCCACCTATGACTACTGTAGCAAGCGGTCGTTGCACTTCCGCCCCTACGCCTGTAGATAAGGCCATTGGTATAAAGCCCGCAGCGTCTGTGATGGCCGTAGCTAGCACCGGTCGCAAGCGCTGGTGAGCGGCCCGTACAATAGCTTCTCTCAATATCTGACCTTGCTGCAAAAAGCTGCGAATTGCCGAGATCATAATCTGGCCGTTAAGTACGGCGATTCCGGAAAGAGCGATGAAGCCCACAGCCGCACTCACACTGAAGGGCAGACCGCGCGCGTAGAGTGCGCATACTCCACCGATGAAGGCAAAGGGAATAGCAGTATAAATAAGCAGCACATCGCGCAGCTTCTTTAAGCTGAAAAAGAGCAGTGCAAAGATCAGCAGCAGCGTGGCAGGTACTACCAGGAGCAGGCGCGTCTGCGCCCGCTGCAAATTCTCAAACTGCCCCCCCCATTCGACTACATAGCCTTCGGGCAGACGCACCTGCTTTTCGATGCGCTCTTGTGCCTCGTCGATAAACGACAGCACATCTCTGTCCACTACATTGCACTGCACGCGAATGACGCGTCGGCCCCATTCGCGGTTGATCGTCGCTGCCCCTTCTGTATGCTGAATATCTACCAGCCTGCGCAGTGGAATCCGCTGGCCGCGCTCTGTCGATACGAGCGCTTCTCCGAGGCGCTGAGCGTCGTGTCGATAGGCGTCCGGCAGGCGCACCACCAGGGCAAAGCGACGCTGCCCTTCGTAGATCTCACCGACGTGGTAGCCGCCAATGGCCTCTATTAGCTCCAATACGTGCTGTGCCGATACGCCGTAGCGCGCCAGCGCCTCCTGATTGACCTCTACGCGCAGCAGCGGTTGGCCCGTCAACTGATCGACGGCAATATCGGACTGGCCTGGAATCTGCAGAAGTACGCGCTGGATATCGTCGCTAATGCGCACTAGCTCGTTGAAGTCATCGCCGAAGAGCTTTATGCCCAGATCGGAGCGAATGCCGGAGATCATCTCGTTGAGGCGCATTTCAATGGGTTGCGTGAAGATCATATTCAGCCCAGGCAGGTCGGCCAGTTCCTCCTGCATGGCAGCAACCAACTCGGTCTGAGATTGCGCCCGCCTCCACTCGCTGCGCGGCTTTAGCGAGACAAAGATATCCGTCAGTTCCGTGCCCATCGGGTCGGTAGCCACTTCCGCCGTGCCGATCCGGCTCCACACGTGGCGCACTTCGTCGGGAAACGCTTCGAGCAGTAGATTTTCAATGCGCGTATTATACGCTGCCGACTCCTCGATGGAGATACCGGCCAGACGTATTGTATTAATCGTGATAGCTCCCTCGCTAAGACGCGGTAAAAACACACCGCCCAGGCGCGTAGCCTGCCAGCCTGCCACCGCCAGTAGCAGGCCGACGGACACCAGCACCCAACTCTTTCGTCGCAGCACCCAGTCGAGTATCCCGCTATACAGGGGCAACAGCCAGCGCTGTAGCAGATCGGCGTGCTCGGTTGGATGCCGCGGCAGGAAGTAATAACTCAGCACCGGCGATAGGGTCAAGGCGATAATTAGCGCACCGACGAGGGCGAAGATAAAGGTCCAGGCCATCGGACTAAAGATCTTGCCTTCGATGCCCTGTAGCGTGAGAATGGGAAAGAAGACGAGGACAATAATACCGATGCCAAAGGCTATGGGCCGACTCATATCGCGTCCCGAAGCGACGATGACCTCGGCCCGCTCACTAGCCGTCAACTCGCGCCCCACCTGCCGCGCCCGTTCTGCCAAGTTGCGCATATTGGCCTCGGTCATGACCACGGCCCCATCGATGATAATGCCGAAGTCGATGGCACCTAGACTCAGCAGGCTGGCGGCGATGGCAAACTCGTGCATGCCCAGCACGGCAAAGAGCATCGCCAGCGGAATAACTAGCGCGACCAACAACGCGGCGCGTATCTTGCCCAGTAGCAGAAACAAGACCAGCGTCACCAGTGCGGCACCGGCCAGGAGGTTGTGCTCGACGGTTTGTATGACGGCGCGCGTCAACTCAGTGCGATCATAGACGACTTCGACACTTACGTCTTGTGGCAGCGATCGACGCACCTGCTGTAGGCGAGTTTTAAGTCGCTCAGTGACTTCCTTGCCATTTTCGCCCATCAACATGAAGGCGAGCCCCAGCACTGCTTCACCGCGGCCATCTGCCGTCACTGCACCGCGCCGAATCTCGCGATCAATTTGCACGCGTTCGGCAATATCGCCGATGTAAATGGGCTTGCCGTCGATAGAAGATACTACGATATCTTCTATCTCTTTGATCGTATCTACGCGTCCCACGCCGTGCACCATTTGTGCAAAACCGCCCGACGTAATTAGACCGCCGCCGATGTTCTGGTTGTTCTTTTTTAAGGCCGCAAAGATGTCGTCCAGCGTTAGATCGAATTTGACCAGTGCCTCTGGAGAGACCACGACGTGGTACTGGCGCACGTCCCCGCCCCAGGAATTGACTTCGGCCACGCCGGGCACTTTGCGCAATTCGGGTTTTATCACCCAGTCGTGTAGCGTGCGCAATTCTTCCAGCGTGCGCGCAGGATCGTCGGAGCGCACGACGTAGTGAAAGATCTCGCCTAAACCCGTAGAAATCGGCCCCAACTGCGGCCGCGCTATGCCGTCGGGCAATACAACGCTGCTCAAGCGTTCGCCAATATACTGTCGCGCCAACGCAATTTCGGTGGCATCGTCAAACGTGGCCACGACTTGCGAAAAGCCAAATTTGGATATCGAGCGCACATTGACCAGACCGGGCAGTCCTCCGATGGACAATTCGACCGGCAGGGTAATCTGCTGTTCGATTTCTTCCGGGCTGAGAGCCGAAGCGACCGTATTAATCTGCACCTGAATGGGAGTCGTGTCGGGGAACGCATCGACCGGCAGGCGAAAAAGCGTCCACGTCCCTAGCGCCACCAGCCCCGCGAAGAGCAGCAGTACCAACAGGCGATTTTCAACCGAGTATGCGACAATCCTGGCGAGCATCGTGCCTTAGCCGCTTAGTGATCAACGCAGCCAGCACCGAGCCGCGACTTGAGGAATTCCGACATAACCAATGCGCCCGAAGAAGCTACCGCGTCGTCTGGTTGCAGCCCTGCAAAGACCTCGACGCTCCGCTCCGAAGACCTTCCTATCTGCACGCGCTGCAGCGCATAGAGGTCGTCTTCTTGCTGGACAAACACAAAATTTAGCCCTTCGTATCGCTGCACGGCCTCACGCGGGACCAGAAGTCCGGCCTGGGCGTTGGGGGTGAGGACTTCTGCCCGACCAAAAAATCCAGTCTTAACGCGCTCAGCTCCATCTTGTACGACGGCACGTGCGCGCACCAAACGCGTGCGTGGGTCAACCTCTGCATCAATCCAGACGAGCGTGCCATGAACGACTTCACCGGGTAACTCGTCGAACCGGGCCTCTACAGACTGTCCCACCTGAATATCGCTGAGGCGGTCGGCGGGGATCGATAGGACGAGCCAGCGCGTTTGCAAATCGGCCAGTGTAAACAGGGCTTCACCCGCCGACACGGCCCCGCCGGCGACGGCGCTGCGGGCTATGAGCGTGGCGCTGAAAGGAGCGCGGATTGACAGGAGGGCCGACGTGTCTTCTGTGCGTTCGACCTGAGCAATGGCCTCCTCCGTCAGGCCGAGGTTCAGCAACTTTTGTCGCGCGTTATTGACAGCCAATCGCGCGAGGCGAAACTCTCCTTCAGCTGCGATGTAGTCCTTTTTTGCACTGATGGTTTCCTCGGCCAGTTTGCGCTCTCGATCCAAGCTTTCTTCCTTCAGATCGCGCATCACGAGCGTCGACAGATAGGCACTCTTGGCCTGCGCCACTTCGCCCGAGTGCACTTCGACCAGTACCTGACCTGCCGCGACTTTTTCACCGACATCGGCAGCGACGCGGCGGACAATGCCGTCTGCCAGAGGGGTCACGTGGGTCAAAGCATTGCCGTTGTAGTGGACTTCGCACAACGCCGTTAGTCCTGGAGCGCGTGCACTCGTACGCGGCGCGTGCGCTTCAATACCTGCCTTGCGTGCCGAATTCGCCGAGGGCATGCGCACCAGTAGGCGTTGACCAGGTGTCAGTTCCGTAGCCCGCTGTGGTTGGCAAATGGCGCACTCCATCTCGGCTACGCCGTGCTCGTTGCACCACAGCACTTCGCTCTTTTCGGCGCGAACGTGATCGTGTACTGCGCTCGTTGTCACGGCGCCCTGCGCCCGCTCCGGCGCACTCGAGGTGGCGTCCTCTTTCAATTCGGATCGACAGAGATGGCACTCGTTTTCGTAGAGAAAGTGTTCCTTGCAGTAGAGTCGACCTTTGTCTTCCAATTCTGGATGGCATATCCAGCAGCGGTCCTCATAACGTCCGTGCTCGTTGCACCACAGGCGCCCTTTGTCGCGTTTGGTTGGATCGCAAATAAAACAGGTTTCTCCCTCTGCTTCGTGTGCGTGTGCGGCAGCAACTACTGCATGCTCGTCGGCGTGTTCGGCGTGCTCATCGCTGTGCTCACTTTCTGGAGGGGCGCAGGCGGTCGCGATCATCGTCAAGATAAACACAGCTACTTTAGGCGCAGATTTCCGATATAGCATATACGCTCTCTTTAACGAATTCATACGTCGCTCTCCATAAATTACATCGCGATTCATCGCTTTGTATACTCAATCTGTAGCTTGCACTAATGCCGATTCTTCTCCGATAGCGCGCAGCAGTCTAACCCGTGCTGTGCGATATGCATACAGCGTTTCCACGCGTTCGATCCCGACCTCGATCAGATCCTGTTGCGCTCGCAGCATGTCCAGATAAGAGACCTCTCCTGCGTTATAGCTGTGTCGGGCCACCGCAGACACCGCCTCAGCAGCAGGGTAGATGTAGTCTCGTATCTGCACGACGCGCTTGGCCGCCGCTGCAAAATCCAGATGCGCCGCATGCACTTCTTGCAACGCGCCCAAGGCTGCGCGCTCTTTATCAGCGCTGGCTTGCACATATTGGGCCGATGCTTGGGCGACGAGCCCTCGCTGATCGATTAATCCCCATAGGGGAAGCTCTAGGGCAATGGCCGTATGCCATGCTCTCTCCTGTCCAATAGGTGTATTGAGGGTCTGGCGGCCGACGCGAATGGCAAGGTCGGGTATCCATGCACTGCGCGCCAACTGGCGCTGCGCGGCAGCGCTGGCGCGCAGCTTTTCCGCGCCGAGGATATCGCCGCGCTGTTGTAGCGCTTGGGCATATAAGCTGTCTAGGTCATAGACCGTGGCGTGGTATGCCAGCGTATCGGTTAGTTTGATTGGGACATCGGGGCGGTATCCCAGCAGGGCCTTGAGCCGCGAGCGGGACTGCGCTTCAGCGTGTTGGGACTGGATGTGTCGATTTTCTAATCGCCGCAGGTCGACTTCGGCGCGCAAGACATCCAAGCGAGGCACGTCGCCCGCCTCCTGTTGTATCAGCAAGCGGGCGAGTAAATCCTCAGCCGACTGCACGTATTGCGCCGTCCATTCTACTATCTGGACATCGGCCAGCACGCGGTCGTACGCCATCTGCACATCGCGCGCGATATCGAGTTGCGTTGCGCGATAGGTAGCTAAGCGCATCCCTTCGGCGCGCAGGCGTGCCGCGCGCGTGCGCTGCCACCATTTCAGCGGAGAATCCAAGCGCTGCTGCAGACTGATCTCGCGCTCTTCATAGCGATCAAAATCGAAAACGCCCGGCAATCCTTCGTAGTCCCATTCTAATTCCGGCGGCGACGGTGCAGCGGCGCGCAGGGCCTGTGCCCGCGCTTCTTCCCAAACGGCTTGTGCTGCAAGAACGTCAGGATTGGTCGCTAACGCCTTGTTGATCGCTTCCCGCGTGGAAAACGACTCTGCGCTGAAGGATATATCAGTGGCTAGGAAGAAGCCGATAGCAACATGTAAAATGTGCTTGAACATCGCATTTCTCGATGGAGTAGATTGAATCTGCGCGACCGGGTTCGGCTGTATTGTGTGCGATACAATCCCGGCGCAATGGGGCCTACAACCGAGGATCAGATCAGCAGTACTATGGCATAAGCGGAGGGGTGAAGAGGGGAGACTGTGTGGATTTGGGGGACAGTAGAGACCCCAAAGAGAGAGGCTCAAGATCTCGCTTGGGCCAGCGGGTGGACAGAATCGATGGCCCAGTAGTGTAGTAACTGACGACCTTGGGGGAACAACGGAGAGTCCGTATCGATAACGACATCTCTACAGCTATCAGCAAGATGAAGATCTGCCACAGTGGGCCAATCCGCCGCAGAGGCTTTATGGTCTTGGTAAAGGCACGCACCGGCCTCTATTGCAGTATTCCCGTTCTGCTCAAAGCATAGGACCCCATTACCTATGGCAATTTGGACGCCAAATAAATATGCCAATAACCAGAAAGTGCGGGTGGCGCAGAGAGGGGGGCGTATTAGATCCATTTGATTTCGGTAATATAAATCAGATCGGGTTAGGCAGTACCGGAATGTATGCAACGATACGTGCAATGGCAAGATTGTCGCGACCCCGGCTCAGGGGCGGTGCTGGTGAAAGTCGACGAGGGGATAGATGGACAATGGCGTCGAGTCGAATCAGCACGCCGTCTCCGATCGCCAGAGCCACAATAATGGAAATCCCTCCGATGGCGCGCAGCCTCACGCCGCTTGCGCGCACCCATTTGCGGTATGGTCAGCTGCCATCGCCAGTGCGGCCATGACGCTGCGTGCGTTTGGGTTATTACCAACGCGCTGCGTTTGAACAAACTGCCGCAGTAATAGACCTGCCGAAGCGAAAATTAGGTTTGATTCGCCAGTATTAGTAAAGAAAGCGCAGTGCCTATGAAGCACTGCGCTTTCCCATATCATACATATCCGAGAATAGATCTAAGTGTGAAAAACCCACATGATACCAAAGACAGCTTAAGCGTGAGTTAATCCAGGGGGTTATGTCAACCGAGGTTACGAGTGCCGTCAAGGGCAAATCCCCCTGGGCTTTCTAAACACGGCTCTCCTCCTCGTCTAGGATGATCCCATAGGCCATGTCTTCGTCTATCTGCTGTATGCGCCGGCTGAATCCGAGCAGCAGACACAGGTCGCAAATGTGGTTGAGGCGGCGCGGTATGCCGCCCGAATACTGGGCCAGCAGTTCGATGGCCTCCGGACTGAAGATGGCTTCGCTGCGGCCAGCCACGCTCAGCCGGTGCGCAATATAATCGCCCACCTCGCTGCGCTCGAGCGGCAGCAGCAGGCCGCGGGCGGCGAGGCGATCGTCTAGCTGAGGCAGCTGGCGCACGCGTTCGGCCATCGGTGGCTGTCCAACCAACAGCAGGCTGAGTAGGAAGGCGTCGTTGAGTTGGAAATTGAGCAGCAGGCGGATCTCTTCAAAGAGCGCATCGTCGTTCAAGAGCTGCCCCTCATCGATGATGACGAGCGTGCTCTTGCCGGCAGAGAAATTGTCGTAGAGGCGACCGTTGAGTTCGTGCACCACCGAGGTATAGTCTTGTCCGGGGGTTTCTTCGCCGATTTGGTAGAGGATCTCGCGCAGCAAATGCAGGGCGGAGGTATGCGGGCTGGTCAGCAGCGCTACTTCCGTCTGTTCTGGATCGAGTTCGGAGACGAGCGCGCGCGCGAGCATGGTCTTCCCACAGCCCGTCTCGCCTGTCAAGAGCGCGCCGCCGCGGTTGTCTTTCAGTGCGTAGAGCAGTTTGGCAAAGGCCTCGGCGGTAGCCGATGACGGGTAGAGAAAGCGGGGATCGGGCGTATTTTCAAACGGTTTCTCCGCCAGGTCCCAATAGTCCTGATACAAATGGCCCTCCGCCAGGGGGCGATTGCCCGCCCGAAAAACGAATCTAACAACTACTTAAATGTCTATTTTTTTATAAGGATAGGAACGTTTTTTTTGAATGTCAAGGGCGATTGGTGGACCGCTGATAAGGGGGCTATAAACCCGCTCGCGGCAATGGGGCATGCGGCGGTGTGCAGCGGCCTATTGCACGCACTCAAAGGCTTTTGCAGATTGTTGGTGTGTCGAACCGTCCCAAGGGCATGGAGGGGCAAAAGGCGTTGATCCACTTGAGCGACTCACACAAGTAACGCGGAGAGCGAAATGGAGGCAGTAAACAAGGCTGCGCGGGTTTTTCAAATACTCATTGGACTGGTCTATTTGGTGTCCGGCCTCATCAAGACCTGGGAGCCCATCCTGTTCTATTGGGAGGCCATACCCTATACGCAATTGCTCGGATTTGGGCGCGATCACTTTCAAACCGTCGCCAAGGGCGCCGTGCTATTGGCGCCGTTCGAGGTGGGGCTAGGCGTGGCGCTGTTGTTCAACTGGCGTCCGCGCATCACGCTGCCGATTGCAACCTTGCTGATGGCCTTTTTTACGGGACTGTTGGTCTATGCCTGGAAGATGGGGGCGTCCATCGACTGCGGCTGCTTTGGTGCGCTGGTGGAGCGCAGTCCGGGTGAAGCGGCCGTCGAGGATACCGTGATGCTCGTCCTGCTGGGGGTAGCTCTCTGGCGCTTGCGCTCGGGGGAACACGCCCCTTGGACGGTGGGTGGGCCGATGGGCAATCGGCTGGTGCCCGTCGTCTTTGTCGCCGCGCTCGCCGTGTGCGCTTTTCGCTTTGTGCCCGAGGTGGAACGCCTGGAAGCGTCCGATTTAAAGGCTGGAGTGCGCCTGATTGGCCTTTCGCCCCAAGGCATAGAAGTCGACCTACAGCAGGGTGAGTATCTGATCGAACTTTTCAGCCCGGTATGTGGCCACTGCATTAACGCCATCCCCAAAATTAATGCGATGGCGCAAGACGAAGCGCTGCCGCGGGTGATTGCCCTGACCAATTTCTCGCAGGACTCGCCCCAATTGACCGAATTCAAGAGTCGCTTTAATCCGCTATTCGATATTGCGACCGTTTCGCTGACGGACTTCTATCGCCTCACCTACGCGCACGGCTATCCGCGCTTGGCCTATATAAAAGACGGCGTGGTGCAAACCGTGTGGGAGCGCGATTTTATGCCCGACGTGGAGCGATTGCGGGAGATTGTCCGCTGAGTGCGGTGGCGGTTAGTAAACGCTTCGCTATTGACAAGATAGACGCGCATACAACAAGGGGTAGGCCATGAGTGATCTAGCACTATTGGGTGGGAATAAGGCCATGGAGACGGTCGATGAGGCTGATATCTTTCGCTGGCCGATCATCACTCCGGAGGACGAAGAAGCCGTGCTCGGCGTGCTGCGCCGGGGGGCGATGTCGGGGACGGACGTCACCCGCGCCTTCGAGGAGGATTTGTGCGCGTACTTCGGTCTGCCGCACGCGCTGTGCCACAACACCGGCACGGCGGCTATTCAGGCGGCGATATGGGCGTGCGGCGTGCGGCGCGGCGACGAGGTGATCTGCCAGAGCATGACCTATTGGGGTTCCGTATTGCAGGTGTTTTCGCTGGGTGCGACCGTGGTCTTTGGCGAGATGGATCCGCAGACGCTGACGCTGGATCCGTCCGATATCGAAGCGCGCATAACCGAGCGCACCAAGGCCATTGTCGTCGTGCACTACAGCGCCTATCCGACGGATATGGACCCCATCATGGAACTGGCCGAGCGCCGCGGTATTAAGGTGATCGAAGACGTTTCGCACGCGCAGGGGGGCCTCTACAAGGGCCGGCTGCTGGGAACGATCGGCCACGTGGGCGCGATGTCGATTATGTCGGGTAAATCGCTGCCCTGTGGCGAGGGTGGTTTCTTGGTTACGGCCGACAAGCAACTCTACGAGCGCGCAGCGGCCTTTGGGCACTACCAGCGCATGCAGGAATTGGAAGATCCCGAGCTGACGCCCTATGCGGGCATGCCGCTGGGCGGTTATAAATACCGCATGCACCAGCTATCGTCGGCGGTCGGACGCGTCCAGCTCAAGCACTACGATGCGCGCATGCAGGTCATCCAGCAGGCGATGAACTATTTCTGGGACCAAATGGCGGGCGTGCCCGGCATCAAGGCACACCGGCCGGCCGGGGACAGCGGCAGCACGATGGGCGGGTGGTACGCCGCCAAGGGGCTCTACGTCGCCGAGGAGTTGGGCGGGCTGCCGGTGGCGCGCTTTTGCGAGGCGATTAATGCCGAGGGCGGGCGCTTTCGCATGACGCCCGGTGCAAACCCGCTAATGCACCTGCACCCGGTCCTCAACGACGCCGATATCTACGGCGATGGCAAGCCGACGCGCATCGCCTTTTCCGATCGCGACCTGCGCCAGGGTCCGGGATCGCTGCCCGTTACGGAGAGCCTGCCCGACCGCTGTCTGTCGATACCGTGGTTTAAGCACTTCCGCCCCAAGGTCATCGACGCCTATGTGGGCGCTTTTCGCAAGGTCGCCGAGCGCGCCGGGGAGCTGCTAGTATGAGCGTCGATGGAGTGTTAAAGCACCGCCTCTTTGGCTACGGAACGCCTTATCGAGTCGAACTATCGGCTGACGGAAGCGTGGGCGCAGTCGACACGACCGCCGAGCAGGAAGCGCAAACGCTGGCCCTGCTGCTGGACCTCTTGGCCGGCGGGGATACAGAGTCACTGGAAAGTGCGGCGCACTGGGCGTATTCGATGCCCTTTGGTCGCTGCGGGATTGAGGGCCTGCCGCGCGAGCATATTCAGGTGCACTTTTGCGCCGAGGCTTATCTCGACGTGTTGAACGGCGATGGCGTCCAGACGCAGGTGCTGTCCGACGGACAGATCGTCGCCATCGAACCGCGCACCATAGCGCGTGTACGCGCCCGCCCACTGGAGGGGCGGCGCGTCCTCGTCGCCTTTCAAACCCAGGATCACACGCCGCTGCACGGCAACGCCGGCGCGTTCGCCGGTGCGGGTGCCGTGCCCGACGATTGGCGCCAGCGCCTGGCTACCTGCCACGCGGCCTTTGCTGCCGCTGCAGCGGACGGGGATCATCGGCGCGCGGTATTGGAACATTTCTTCGCGGCGATGGCCCAGCGCCTGCTCGATGCAGAGGCGATTCCCGCCCTGCGCGTAGGGGCCGCCGCTGCCGGTTCCTACGCGCAGGAAAGCGAGGCGCCTTTTTTTGAGCGCCAGCGCGAGTTGCTAGGCCGCTCGGTAATCGATCGCATTGCCCGCGCCGACGAGGGTGTCTACCGCTTTCCCGGCATGTTTGGTGGCGTGGCTCCGCTGTTCAGCTTGGTTTGACAATCCAACCGTAGATAGGACGGTATGCCGTGGCAAAGAGAAAAATCCGCCTTGGGTTGATCGGCTGTGGGGGCAATATGCGCAATGCCCACGTGCCGCGATTACTCGAAGATGGTCGCGTCGAATTAGTGGGGTTGGTCGACACGGCCGAAGAGCCGGCTCAACAGCTAATGGAAAAGTGGGGCAGTCCGGTGCCTCTGTATACGGACTACAAGAGCATGCTTAGTGCCGGTGCGCTCGACGGGGTGCTCATATCGTCTCCCCATTCCATGCACTACCAACAGGCCCGCGCCTGCCTGCGCGCCGGTCTGCACGTGCTGGTGGAAAAGCCGCTGACGACCACCTCGCGGCACGCCAAGTTGCTCATTGAAACGGCGCGCAAAGCACAGCGGCTGCTCGTCGTGAGCTACCAGCGCAATTTTTACCCACAGCACACCTATGTCCGCGAGTTGGTCCAGCAGGGAGCGCTCGGCCAGATCAAGAGCGTTGTCGCCTACGTCACACAGCGCTGGGGCGGGGGCGGCTGGCGCGGCGAACCCTCGCTGTCAGGGGGGGGCTTCTTTATGGATACCGGCAGTCACCTAGTTGCCTCGACGCTGTGGATGACGGGTTTGCAGCCGGCCGAAGTGCACGCCTTCATGGATCGGCGCGGAAAAAAAGTAGATATAGACGCCGCGCTCAATCTGCGCTTTGCCAACGGTGCGCTGGGTTCACTGCACTTTACGGGCAGTGCCGACCGCCACGATGAACGCCTGGCGATACAGGGCGATGCCGGCTGCGTAGTTTTTCATCTGCACCAGTGGGGCATCCGCGACGTGTTGCTCAACGGCGCGCCGCTGGTCGTGCCCAAGCGCATTGTCGAGGATACACCCGATGCGGCCTTTCTGCGCTGGATGCGCGGTGGCAAGGGCTATGAAGAGGCCGATTTTGCCCTGCAGGTGTCCCGCCTTACCGAGGCAGCCTACAAATCGCTGGACCAAAAACGAGCCGTGCGCGTAGCGCGGTAGAACCAAGGAGGGGAGGCGAAGATGGTCGAGTACGCACGCGTCATTAGTGAATTGGATGCCAGCGTTTTGCGCCTATTGGCGCGCCAGATAACCGACGAGAAGAGCGCGGATTGCGGCGGCTTTATCGATGCCGACGGGTTAGTCGGTCCCAACAGCGTTTCCTCTGCCTCGACGTTGGCCTACGCGTATTTGCTCGAGGAGTCTTCTCATTACCACAGTCCGGAGCTGTTGGAGCGCATTCTGCTCGTCGGCGATTTCGGTCGCCGTCGCCGTCGCCCGTCGGGTAATTACGACCTGCTCAGTACCAATTTCGACTCCTCTCCCGACACGGGATTTATAACAAAGGCGCTGGCCCCAGCCGTCAAGATGGCGCGTGCGCAGGATGGCGATCGCGGCGCACAGCACATTGCAGAATCGCTGGGCGAACTCATTCGCGCCGGTGCCGATGGGATGGTGCGCGGCGGCTTCCACACGCCCAACCACCGCTGGGTCATCGTTGCCGCGCTGTCGTTGGCCCGCGAACTCTTTCCCGAACTCGACGTGCGCGAGACGATCGAAGCCTATCTCGGCGAGACGATCGACGTCAATGCCGACGGCGAGTATATCGAGCGCAGCACGGGCGTCTACAATGCCGTCGTAAATCGCTCGCTCATCCTAGCCGCGTCGGCGCTGGACCGGCCGGAGCTGTTGGAACCGGTGCGGCGAAACCTCGATTTTAACTTTCACATGCTGCACGGCGACGCGACGGTTGTTAGCAGCATCTCGCGCCGGCAGGATCGCGGCGCGCGCGCCGTGCCCACTACGCTGGCCGACGGCTATCACGCCATGGCGCATATCGACGGCAACGGCTTTTACGCGGCCGTCGCCGATTGGCTGGTCGAGCGCGGCGGGAGCAGCCTGGTGTGCCTGACCAATTTTGCCCTTCATCCCGCGTGGCGCACCGAGCAAGTCAATCGCACAGCGCTGCCCGCCGAATATGCGCAGGCCTATCCCGTTTCCGGCCTGTGGCGCGTGCGCCGCGGAGCGACCAGCGCTACCGTGGCAGCCGGGCTGACGGCGCCCTTTGCCGTCGTGCAGGGCACAGCCGAGATGACGGTAAAGCTATGCTCGACCTACTTTGCCACCGGCCAGTTTGTCGGCGAGGATTTTATGGGCGACGGGCACAGCGTCCACCTGCGGCACAGAGGGCGGAACAAGATCTATCCGGAGAAAGGGTATACGGGCGGGATTTACTGGCTGCCCATTGACGAGCGCGTCGACGCAGACAATTGGCAGGCGGTGCGCGCTCGCCGCGATATCTATGCCCTACCTGCTCTTGAAGTGGATTTGCGCGTGGAAGAAGTGGCCGGGGGATTCAATCTGTATATCGAATCTTCGGGCGGCTTGGACGGCGTGCCGTTTCAAATCGAATGCAATTTTGTTCCCGGCGGCACTCTGCATGCAGAGAGCGTTATCGTCGAGGGCAAGGAGGGCAATACCGCATTTTTAAAGAGCGGGCACGCGCTCTATCGCATGGGTGATGATGCCATTTCCGTCGGGCCTGGTAGCCATGCTCACAGCATGTGGTCCATGCGCAATAGCGAAGTGGACGCACATGCTTTTCGCCTGCTGATAACGGACCGGACGCCCGTGCAAAAAACGGTGGAAATTCGCTGTGGCACGTGGTCGGATAGCGCGCAGCGCCTGCTGCCGTAGCAAATTAGCCCAAGTGGAGCTCGTCGGCCTTGCCAAAGCGCCAGGCTGGCACCGGGGCCGTCTGCAGGCGTTCGCCGTCGGAAAGCCCTTCCTGACGGCCCGCTAACTCGCGGGCCATTTCCCGTCGCCATCGCTCCAGCACATCGGCCTTTTCGCCCGCCAGGTCGCGGCATTCGCGCGGGTCTTCGCCTAGGTCGAAAAGCTGCTCCTCGCCCGTAATGGGATTCCAGATATACTTCCACTGCGCATCGGTTAGGAATTGGTTGGCATTTTCCGGGTGGTAGCAGGGGGCGTGTTCGCCGTGGTAGTGCGGACGCAGCGAATGGGACGAATCCTCCAGCAGCCCCAAGATGCTGTGACCTTCTACGGTTTCGGGTATGGGGGCATTGGCCGCCTGTAAAAAGGTGGGCATAATATCTTCCCAGCCGACCAATTGGCTGCATTCGACATTGCGCTCTACCTGCATAGAAGCGGGTGCAACCGCTATAAAGGGCACGCGCGCCGAGGGCTCGTAGGCGTAGGTCTTGCGCCAGAGGTGGTGGTCGCCGAGCATCTCGCCGTGGTCGGAGGTAAAGACGACCAGCGTATCGTCGAGCAGGCCGCCGCGCTGCATGCGCTCGATGAGGCGGCCGATCTGCGCATCCAAGAAGGCCAGATAGGCAAAGTAGGCGGCGCGCGCGCGGTGGACGATGTGTTCGGGTAATTGACCGCGCCAGGCGTTTACGTCGAGCGGATAGCGCGCCTGGCGGGCGTGGCGTTCGGCCCAGTCGCCAATGTCGGGTGGGGGCAGTTCGCGTCCGATAAACTGGTCGTAGTAAACCTGTGGCGGGCACCACGGTGGGTGGGGGCCGTTAAAGGACAGCGTCAGGAAAAAGGGCCGAGTCGGGTCGCGCTTGTGCAAAAAATCCAGCGCGCGTCCGACGAAGAACGTCTCCTCGAGCTGGTGCTCGGGTAGATGGTTGGGGCGACCTAGCCAAGAGTTGGCCGGCACCCCGTGCGCAAATTTCTCCACCGCGATGCCGGGCTGCTGCGCCAGCCACTCTTCGTAGTCGGCCGATAGCGTGAGCTGTTCAAAGCCGAGGTGTTTGCGCGCCGGATGAAAGTGCGTCTTGCCCATATTGACCGTTTGGTAGCCGGCCTGCGTCAACTCGCCGGCCAGCGTATGGGGGTAGTCCCACGGCTGGCCATCTTGGTAGCCGACCATGCCTTGGCTGTAGGGCGTCATCCCCGTCATTAGCGAACGCCGCGCGGCGATGCACGACGGACAGGGCGTATAGGCGCGGGTAAAGGTCGTTCCGCGCGCCGAAAGCGAATCGAGATGGGGCGTCTCCGCCACCGGATGGCCCAGTCGCCCCAGGCTGTCTCCGCGCCAGTGGTCGGTCAGAATGAGCAGGATGTGGGGTTGTTCGCTCATCGCCTAGCCTTAGACCGCATGGGCCACGGAGCCGTCCTGGCGCAGCAGCGTATGGCCGGTGTTCATCGGTGCATAGGGTGTCCCTTCGATGAGGGCCTCGTCCAATTCTACGCCCAAGCCGGGTGCATCGGGAAGGGCGATATAGCCACCTTCGCGCTGGTAGCAGGTCTTGAAGACGGCGTGGTGCGGTGCCTCGTCGTTCTTGGTGTATTCCTGCGTGACGAAGTTGGGAATTGTCGCGTCTAAGTGCAGGGAGGCGGCGGTGATTAGCGGGCCCAGGAAGTTGTGCGTGACCACGGCGCAGTGATAGCTCTCGGCGATGGCGGCGATCTTTTTGCAATGGGTCAAGCCGCCGGCCAGCGCTACGTCTGGGCGGACGTACTGCGGGCCGCCCTGCTCTAGTAGCTCGCGAAACTCCCATATAGAAACAAAGCGCTCGCCGTTGCCAAAGGGCAAAGGCGATTTGGCCGAAATCTGCGCCTGCGAGGAGATGCTGTCGATCTGAATCGGATCCTCGAGGAAGAGCACGTGGAAGGGCTTGAGCGCGTCGGCTAAGTCGAGGGCAACCATGGGCGTCAATTTTCGGTGCAATTCGATGATTAGATCGAGGTCGGGGCCGCCAGCCTCGCGCGCGGCGGCGGTAATTTCAACGGCCGTGTCGATGAGGCGAGCCTGTGCCATATCCTGATAGCCGCCGGGCAGCGGGTCAAATTTAACGGCGGTAAAACCCTCATCGACGGCGGCTTTGGCCGCCTTGTAATTGGCCTCCGGCGTGCCGCCGCCCGACAGCAGGTGCAGGCGGATTTTGTCGCGCACGTTGCCGCCGAGCAATTCCCAAGCGGGCACTTCAAAGTGTTTGCCCTTGATGTCGTAGAGGGCGATATCGATGGCCGCTACTGCGCCCATGATGGCCGTGCCTCTGAACGGTGCCATGCGGTAGAGATGGTTCCAGTGGTGTTCGATGCGCAATGGGTTTTGGCCGATGAGATACGCTTTGTAGACGTCGATGATACTCTGCACGGCCGTGGGGTATCCCCAACAGGCGGTCTGGCCGAGTCCGGTCAGGCCGCTGTCGGTGGTCAGGCGTACGACCAGGCCATTGCCGATGAGGAGAGATTCGATCTTTTCGATTTTCATAGTGGGCTCCCATGGGTGTATGGCCAGATAATGTAGCACGCCGGACAGAGGCGGCCAAGCGCGCACTGCCGGCGTGCGGCGCCAATCGGGCATGCGCATTGTCGCGTCTCCACAGCATCTCCATTTGAGCGATTGCCCTATGGATAGGCCATCGCTTGCCCTAGGCGGCGTCGGCGGTCCTCAAGTTGTGTTGAGTACGTCGGTTGCTTTGGCGATATTGAGAGCATTCACAAGGGAGGGCTTATGGCCAATTTGCGTTTTGCCGCGCCCGTGGAGCGCCGCGCGGCCTGCATTACCGGGGGGGCGCGCGGCCTGGGGCGCGCAGCGGCGCTGCGCATCGCCGAAGAAGGACGCGATATCGCCCTGCTGGATGTGCTGGATACAGAGGCACAGCAGACGGTGGCCGATATTGAGGCGCTAGGGCAGCGCGCACTGTATGTAAGGACGGACGTCACCGACGAGGGCCAAGTTCGCGCGGCCATCGATGGGACGGCCGAAGCGTTTGGCCGACTCGACATTCTCGTTTGCTGCGCCGGTATTCTCGGCTGGGAAAAGCCGTTTTTAGAGCAGACCGCCGAACAGTTCCAAAAGGTGATGGATATCAACGTGCTCGGCGTCTATCACGCCCATCAGGCGGCCATACCGCATATGCTAAAGGGAGGCTGGGGGCGCTGTCTGACCATCACCTCGGGCGCGCGCAGAGGCTCGCCCAACCAGGTGCCCTATTCCGTATCAAAGGGCGCAGTGTTCTCCTTTGTACAGGCGCTGGGCAATGCCTGGGCGCGCGAGGGCGTCTTCGTCAACGGCGTGGAGCCCGGGCGGGCGCTGACCGATATGGTGGTGCCGCGCTTTTCCAAAGAACATCTGGCCGATCCGGGCAATCCGCTGGGGCGGTACTCCGATCCGGAGGAGGTGGCCGAGGTCATCGAATTCCTCTGCTCGGAGCGCAATACCTACACGACGGGTTCGGTGTGGAGCGTGAAAGGAGCGAGCGGGTGAAAATCACAGCAAACGTGCCGCTAGAGCGGGCGCCGGCTTGGGCGGTGCTCGAGCGCCAGCTCATCGCCGTAATGGAAGAGGCCGTCCATCCCTTTCTGGCCCAGTACACCCACCCCGATGGACGCCTGATTTGGAAAGAGGGCATCCACCAGACCCGGGACGGGGCCGACGATTTTTACGAGAGCTTCTACAACTGGCCGCTGCTCTACTTGTTGGGGGGAGGCGATCACCTATTGGAATTGGGCCAGCGCCAGTGGGATGCGACGACGCGGCTGATGGAGGAAATCGGCCACGTCCACAAAGAATATGAGATCGGCTACGATCAATTTCACCAGAGCGAGAGCTATATCTACTTCTACCTGCTGTGTCTGGCCGATCCACAGCACGAGAAAAATGTCGAACGGGCGCGGCGCTTTGCCGGCTTTTTCTTGAACGAAGACCCCGAGGCCATCAACTACGATCCCGACAAGAAGATCCTGCTCTGTGCGCACAACGGTTCGGGCGGGCCGCGCTGGCTCTACGACGAGAACGACGAGCCGTCCTACGGTTATTCGCCGGGCATGGCCGTCTACGGATTGCCCTTTGAAGACTTGGAAGGCATCCACTCGGTCGAAGATTTAAAGGATCCGGCCAACGCTCGGCGCATGGGGCAGGCGATGAAAGAGCGCATGGCCAAGGGGGATGTGGCGACCAATTTGCACGTCTGCTCGCTCATTGCCAACGCCTACTTGCTGACGGGAGACGAGAAGTACAAGCGCTGGCTATTGGAATACGTCGACGCGTGGATCGAGCGCGCGGCCGCATTTGACGGATTTCTGCCCGACAATGTGGGGCTGTCCGGCCAGGTGGGCCAGTATACGGGCGGCAAGTGGTACGGCAGCATGTACGGCTGGACTTGGCCGCACGGCTTTTACAATATCGCCATGGCGGCCATTCTGGCCGGCGTAGAGTGCTTTCTGCTAACCGGGGAAAAGCAGTACCTCGAGCTGCCGCGCAACCAGATCCGCAAGGTCATGTCGGAGGGCAAGGTGGCCGATCTGAGCCAGCAGCCCATGAGTTTAGAGCACCACTGGACGGGGCAGCTCAAAGCGCTGGGCGATACAAAGGAAAGCTGGGTCGTACCCTACTGCTACGGCGCTAACGGGTGGTCCGACTGGCAGCCGCTGGCGCCGATGTACCCGCTGGCGCTGTGGAACGTCAGCGGCGACGAGGTTGATCGGGCGATGGTCGAGACCATCCGCCAAAACGAGACCTATGACTGGCGCAAGGTATTTTCCTTCCATTCCAAGGAGGATGCCGGCCACGAACAGCCGTGGTATGCCTTTCTGCAGGGCGAGAACCCGGACTATCCGGAGCAGATACTGCAGGCGGCGCTGGCCCAAGTCTATCGGCGCATGGAGCAGGTGCGGCGCGACGAGACCGATCCGCGCGACAATCATATTCACTGGTGGCAGCAGCTCAATCCGGTCACTACCGAGGCGCTGATCCAGCTGACGCTGGGCGCGCCGCAGCTGCTGTATAACGGCGGCCTGCTGCTGGCGCCGCTGCGCCACTTTGACGCCGAGGCGCGCCGTCCGGGTCTGCCGCCCGATGTGGGGGCCTTAGTCGAAGAGGTGCATGGCGACCGGGTCGTGCTGAACTTGGTGAATCTGAGCGCTCTCAGCGCGCGCACCGTGCGCGTGCTGGCCGGCACGTTGGGCGAGCACGAATTCACACAAGTGATATATAATCAAATAGATAGCATATATCCTGGCGCGGTTGGTGACTACGCGGCTCCCGACGTAGTTACGGCGGAAACGACGGCTTCCGTCCAGGCCAACTACCTCGATGTCGAGCTGCCTCCGGGCACGGAGATTCGCCTCCAACTCGGGCTGCAGCGGCACGTGCATCCGCCCTCCTATGCGGTTTCCCGTAATTGGTGGCTCTCAACATAACGAGAAAAAATAATGGATTACGTAAAATTAGGCCGCTCTGGTCTCAAGGTTTCTCGCCTGTGCTTGGGCACGGCCTTTCGCGGCTATTGGAATGGCCATACCGACGCCGAAACGGCGGCGGCGACCATCTACAAAGCCGTCGAAGGTGGGATTAATTTTATCGACTGCGCCAATTACTACTTTCAGGGGCGCTGCGAAGAACTGCTGGGGCAGGCCATCCGCGAGATGGGTAACCGCGACGATCTGGTCGTTACGACCAAAGTGTGGAGTCAGATCGGTGAGGGGGTCAACGACCGCGGCCTGTCGCGCTTCCACATTATGCGCGAGATCGAGCGCTCGCTCAAGCGGCTGCAGTTGGATTACGTCGATATTTATCTCCTGCACCATTTTGACGCCGATACCCCGCTCGACGAAACGCTGCGCGCCTTTGACGATCTGCTGCGCCAAGGCAAGGTGCGCTATGTGGGCGCCTGTAATTTCACCCCTGCGCAGGTGGTGGAGGCGCTGTGGACGGCCGAACGCGGCGGTATGGATCGCTGGGCCATTTTGCAAAATCAGTACAGCTTGTTGCACCGCTATGAGATAGAGCCTGAACTTATACCAATATGTGAACGGTTTGGACTCGGCATGATGACCTATAGCCCGCTGGCAATCGGGCTGCTAACGGGGCGCTTTCGCCACGGCCAGACGCCGCCTGCCGACTCGCCGTGGGCGCAAAATAGCGACCGGTTTAAGGAGTTTATGGACGAGCGGGCCGATCGCCTGGTGGCCAGACTGGCCGATATGGGGCGCGAGCAAGGCAAGACGCCGGGGCAAGTCGCCATCGCCTGGCTGCTTGACCACCCCCAGATTACAGCGCCGATTATTGGCCCGGACCGCCCCGAACACGTCGAAGAGGTCCTCGGTGCCCTATCGGTGCAACTGAGCGTCGAGCAGCGCGCCGAATTGGATGCCCTGTCGGCCTGGGAGCGTCAGGATAGGATATCGTAGGCCCGACTGCGTGCAGCGGTGCTGCTGCCCGATGTGCTGAAAGGAGGATGCGTTGAGTTGGTTGATGGCCTGGGTCGCCTTTAGTACGTCCGTTTTTATCGCTGCGCAGATACTGCCCTTTGTCCATATTCGCTCGTTGGGCACGGCCGTGCGCGTAGCGGCCCTGTATGGCGTGCTCAAATTCTGCCTCTACTGGGTACTGGTCTTTGTTTCTCTCCCCCTTATTTTCATCACGCTGGGCCTCTTTCTGATCGTCATCAACGCGATCTTTTTGTGGATTACGGATAAGTTTATCGAGGGGTTCAAGATCGATAGTTTCCGCCATACGATTGTTGCCTCGCTGGTTATATCGGTGCTCGACCTGGTGCTGCGCTGGATTCTTCCCGGGGGTTAATGCAATGTTGCCCAACGAGTTTACAACGCTATATGAGTCATCCAATCGACAGCGTATATACGCGTACTCGCCCGGTTTAGCTCGGTTGCCGGGTGGGCGTCTCGTGGCGACGATGGACCAAGGCGGTCCCGGCGCGATCGACTTGCCGGGCCCAAAGCGCCCACGATGGCAAGTTGATCACGCTGTATCGGGTGCGCGCCTTTCGCCCATTAGCCTATGCATAAGCTGATTAACTTTATCTCGTAAAATAAAGGACTGCAAATAGATAGTGCGCTTATTTGATGTGGCTAGGCTCGATTCCTTCACCCGCGATGGAGGCGAGCAATCCTTCCTATTTGCCGCGCCCGAAGGGGCCGTAGAAGCGCGCGTTCCCGGCGAGGTGAAGCCCCTCATAGCGGCCGTAGAAGCGGCCGTGCGCGCGGGGTTGCACGCCGTCGGCTACGTGTGTTATGAAGCGGCGGCGGCCCTAGACCCGCGCCTGCAGACCCACAGTCCCGATGCGCTACCGCTGGCCCATTTTTGCTTTTATCGCCAAAAGCGCGCCATTCCTGCCGGAGCGGGACTGCCAGACGATTGCGGCAGTGCTCTGGATTGGCAGCCTTCGATCGACCGTTCGGACTACGACGAGGCGATAGGGGCGATTCGGGCGCATTTGGCGGCAGGGGACAGCTATCAAGTCAACTATACCTTGCGCCTGCGCGCCCATTTCGAGGGCGATGCCGCCGCGCTATACGCCGCGCTGGGACGCGCGCAGCAGGCGCCTTTTGCCGCCTATCTCGACGACGGCGAGCACGCTGTGATCTCCGCCTCGCCCGAACTCTTTTTTCGCCTGCGCGACGGGGTGCTCGAAACGCGGCCGATGAAGGGCACGCGCCGGCGCGGACGCTGGTTGGGCGAGGATCTTTGCATGGCCGACCAGCTGCGTTCATCACCTAAGGAATGCGCTGAGAATGTCATGATTACAGATATGTTGCGCAATGACTTAGGTCGTATATCGGAAACGGGCAGTGTCGAGGTCCCGACCCTGTTTTGCGCCGAGCGCTACCCCACGCTGTGGCAGCTCACCTCGACGGTGCGGTCGCGGTTGCGCCCGGACGTGGGGCTGGCCCAACTTTTTGGCGCGCTCTTTCCCTGCGCGTCGGTGACGGGGGCGCCCAAGGTGCGCACAATGGAGATTATTCGCGCCTTAGAGGCGGGTCCGCGCGGCATTTACACGGGCTGCGTTGGCTTTGTTTCGCCCGGTCCGGAGGCCTGTTTTAACGTGGCCATTCGCACCGTCCATCTGGACCGGGCGCGCGGCGCGCTTGAATTTGGCGTCGGTGGGGGCATCACCTGGGATTCTTCGGCACAGGGCGAGTACGACGAGTGCCTGGTCAAGGCGCGCGTGCTGTCGGCGCGGCGGCCGCCCTTTGATCTGCTGGAGACTCTGCTCTGGGACGGCGCGTCCTATTACCTGCTCGAGCGCCACCTGCAGCGATTGGTCGATTCGGCCGCTTATTGGGGGTTTGACTGCGATGTCGACGCCGTCAGAGCAGGTCTACGTGATACAAGTAAATCTTTTGGGAGCAAGGCGATGCGGGTGCGGCTGTTGCTCGGGATAAGCGGATCCGTAGCCTTGGAAAGCGTCGCATTGGGGCCCGCCAGTGCCGGGCCCATGCGCGCCCACTTAGCCAATGAGCCGGTTGACAGTGCCGATCCCTTTCTCTACCACAAGACGACGCACCGGGCCGTTTACGAGCGCGCTGCGGCCAATGTGCCCATGGGTGAAGAGGTGCTGCTCTTTAACGAGCGCGGCGAGCTGACGGAGTTTTGCATCGGCAACCTGCTGCTAGATATCGGCGGTAAGCGGTGGACTCCGCCCATTGCGAGCGGACTGCTGCCGGGCAGCCTGCGGGCCGAGCTTTTAGAGGAGGGCCAAATAGAAGAGAAAACGCTGACCCTAGAGGATCTGAAACGAGCCGACAACATCTTTTTAATCAATTCGGTGCGCCGCTTTGTGCCCATCGAATGCAACTTAGGAGGCAGGTATGTACCGCATAGGCGAAGCTGAACTGAAGCGCATTGGCTCTCTATTTGAGAGCGGCAAGATTTTTCGCTATGGCATGGGCGGTGAATGCGACCGCTTTGAGACGGACTGGGCGCGCTTTGTCGGCGTCGAGCACTGCCGCCTGTCGCGCTCGGGCACGGCTGCCCTCTACACGGCGCTGGTCGGCATGGGCATTGGTCCGGGCCATCAGGTGATCGTCCCCTCCTACACGTATATGGCGACGGCGCTGGCCGTGCTGGCCGCCGGGGCAATTCCGGTGATCGCCGATGTCGACGCCTCGTTAACCTTGTGCCCCAACGACTTTAAAAAGCGCATCACAAAGCATACGCGCGCCGTTATTCCGGTGCATATGGTCGGTCTGCCCTGCGATATGAAGAAGATCGTATCGATCGCCAAGAAAAACGACCTCTTAGTTCTCGAGGACGCCTGCCAGGCGGTGGGTGGTGGCTACGAGGGCCGGCCGCTGGGGTCGTGGGGAGACGCCGGCGCGTTCAGCTTTAACTTCTTCAAAAATATGACCTGTGGCGAAGGGGGGGCCTTTGTCACCAACGACGAGCGGGTCTACCAGCGCGGTTCGGTGGCGGTGGACTGCTGTTCCTTTTACTGGAACCCCGACGAGGATCGCGATGATCTGCAGTTTGCCGGCCACAACTTCCGCGCCTCGGAAATCGAAGGGGCCGTCCTCAACGTCCAGCTGCGCCGAATCAAGGGGATGTTAAAAACCATGCGCGAGCATAAGAAGGCGCTGCTTCAAATGGGTGTCAAGTCAGGGTTGAAATCTATAAAAAACAATAGTATAGATCATGAATGCGGGACGCATTTAGGCTTTGCATTCCGCACGGAAGGGGCGGCGCGCGGCTTTAGCAATCGGCTCAAGGCCCAGGGCGTGGGCAACTTTCTGCCGATGGACACGGGGCGCCACGTCTACACGCGCTGGGAGCCGATACTGCGCTATCAGGGCGCCCACCACCCGGCGCTCGACCCGTTTAAGATTGCAGCCAATAGGAAGGCGCGCATCGAATACAGCGAGGATATGTGCAAAAAATCGCTGAGCATTCTGGCGCGATCGGTGCTGATTCCCATGCATCCCAACAACTCCCGGTCGCGCGTGGCCAAGATGGGAGCGGGCATTGTGGAGGCCGCGCGCGAGCACTAGGCCTATTGGCTGGCAGCCGCTCTGCGCGTACGGTGGCGATCGGGCCCAATGGGGCTCGGCCCGCTCCCCTCTGGGGTGGAGCGGGCCGAGCGTTCCGGTGGAACCCTACCGATACACGGCCTGTATCATGGCGCGGATAAAACCGACCGCATAGGCGTGCCCCTCGCGCTGGTCGCGGTCGCCGAGGATGTGTGGGGTGTGATCCATCATAAAGGGGCCCTCGAACCCCACATCCCGATAGGTTTGCATGGCGGCGAACATATCGACGTCGCCCTCGTCGATAAAGACTTCGCGAAAGGCGTGCGGGGTGCCGCGAATATTGCGGAAATGCACGTAGCATATCTTGTCGCGCATCCGCCGTATGGCCTCCGGCACGTCTTCGCCCATTTCGCGCACGCAGCCCTGGCAGAATAGCATCGCGTTGTTCGGGCTAGGGGTCGTGGTGAAAATGCGCTCGTACTGATCTAACGAGGAGACGATGCGCGCCGCGCCGCCCATGACGCGGGGAATGGGCGGATCGTCCGGGTGCAGGGCCAGCGTTACGTTGGCCTCTTCGGCCACGGGCACGATGCGCTGGTGGAAATGGCGCAGGTTTTCAAAGAGTGCCTCTGCACCGATGTGCTTGTCGGGAAAGTCTTTGCCCTCGGCTGCGTATTCGTCCCATACAAAGGTGCTGTACTGCGCGCCGCCGCGCCCGGTGGCCGAGGGCGTGCGGAAGTTGCCGACCGGTTTGAAGTTGTAGCCCAGCGTCGGCACGCCGGCGGTGCCTAATGCGCGGATCCAGTCGCAGTATTCCTCTATTTTGGCGTCGCGATCGGCCAGGCCTAAGGTAATTTCGTCAGGACCGACGACCGCGGCGTTGTAGAGGCGCAGGCCGTGGCGTTCGGCCTGTCGGCGGGCCCCCTTAAAGTAGTCGACCATATCGGCGTAGGTGCGCAGCGCCGGCGGTGGGTAGATCGTCAGATAGTCGACGCCAATCGCCTTGTAAAAGGCGAGGTTTTCGTCCGTCACGCGCTGGTGGGGCAGCTGGTCTTGAATAAACATGAGGCCTCGTTGGCTAGGGGGGCGATTCGGGTGGGGGAATGCGCAGAATAGAAATGAGCAGGCCGCGCTTTTGCCCGTGCACTTCGGCAATCTCGGGCAGGTGGCCGACCTGCTGGAAGCCAAAGCGGTCGTTGAGGCGGCGGGTGGCCTCGTTGTGGTCGAAGTGCATGCCGATCAGCGTGGTTACGCCTAGGCGCGGACAGGCGTCGATCATGCGCTGCATCAGATCGCTGCCGATGCCCTGTCCCTGCGCGTCGTTGGCCATGTACAGGCTGACCTCAGCGGTTTTGTCGTAGGCCGGCCGGCCGCCGTAAAACGAGGTGATGTAGATGCAGCCGATGATTCGTCCGGCTCGTTCGGCCACCCATATGGGGCGCTTGTCGGGCGAGAATTGAGCAAACCACGCGCGGCGGTCCTCGACGCGAAGCGGTCGCGTATCGGCGGTGGACCGGCCAGCTGGAATAGATTGGTTATAGATGTCGACAAGGGCCGGTAAATCGGCCTCGGTCGCGTCGCGCACTCTGATCATGGCGCTTATTGTGCGCACAGGTTCGGGCGCTGTCAACTGCATTGAGTTAGGCTGTGCCTTTTCGTATCTTACGCGCAAAACAGGAGGGTAATCGCGTGGAAATAGAGAAAGTGGCTGAGGAAAATGCTCTGGTGGGCGAGGGGCCCATTTGGAATGCCGACGAGGGCAAGCTGGTGTGGACCGATATCCATACGGGTCGCCTCTTTGCCTACGATCCGGCAACGGGTGAGAACCGGCAGATCCACAGCGGGTTTAACGTCGGTGGTCTCATGCAAAATGCCGGGGGCGGCTATGCTTGCTTTATATGGGATGGCGTAGTGCTGTGGAAGTCGGACGAGGAGTGGGCACGCGTGCAGCCGGAGGCATACCAAGGCCAACCGCTGCGCTTTAACGACGTGATTGCCGCTCCCGATGGATCGGCCTTTGGCGGCACCTACTTCCCCGAAGAGAAGGGTCGCCTGTATCGGGTTGGCACCGATGGGTCGTTGCAGATTGTCGAAGAGGGCATCGGCTGCTCAAATGGCATGGGATTTTCGCCCGATCAGAAGACCATGTATCACACCGATGCGCTGGCGCGCGAAATCTATGCCTACGATTTCGATGCCGCCACTTCGGGCCTGTCCAACCGCCGGCTCTTTGTCAAGGTCGGGGCCGAGGACGGCGTGCCCGACGGCATGACGGTCGATGCCGACGGCTATGTGTGGAGCGCCAACTGGTTTGGCGGCTGCATCATCCGCTTTGATCCAGACGGCCGGGAAGAGCGCCGCATCGCCACCCCGGCCAAGCAGACCTCCAGCGTGATGTTTGGCGGCCGCGACTTCGACGAATTGTACTTTACGACGGCGGCTTTTGACTGCCCACCGGGCAGCGATCTCGATCCACTCGGCTATGACTGGGACGACTACAGGACTAGCTACCGCGGCGGGGGCCTTTTTCGCGTGCGTGGGTTGGGCATCGAGGGCAAAGCCGAGTTCAAGTCGAACTTCGACTGGCCGGAGGGCTGATGGGCGATGCCCCCGGTGGGGAGCAGTGGCGGCTCGGAGCGCCGGTTGCCCCCACCCAGGAGCGCGTTCCCATGCGAAAGGGTCTGGTCGGGCGCTACGTGGAACTGGCCGAACTGCACCCGGCTGCCGATGCCGCCGCCCTCTTTGCACTGACCCACGGCGACGAGGAGGGCGAGCGCGTATGGACCTATATGCCGTATGGACCTTTTGTCGATGAGGGCGCCATGCGGCGCTGGATGGAGGACTGCGCGCGGTCGACGGATCCGCTGTTCTTTGCGGTGCGCGCGCGGTCAAGGGGCACGCCGCTGGGCATGGTGAGTTTTTTGAATATCGTCCCGGCGCATCGCCGGGTAGAAGTCGGACACCTATGGTATGCGCCGCCAGCGCAGCGCACGCGCGCCAATACGGAGGCGGTCTACCTACTGCTATGCGAGGCGTTTGATGCTCTGCGCTACCGCCGCGTCGAGTGGAAGTGCGACGCGCTCAACGACAAATCGCGCGCTGCCGCTCAGCGGCTGGGTTTTCGATACGAGGGTCTTTTTCGCCAGCACATCGTCGTCAAGGGGCGCAATCGCGATACGGCTTGGTTTGCCATGCTCGACGGCGAATGGGGCGCAGGGCGGCGGCGGTTAGAGCAGTGGCTCTATGCAAACGATGACTGTTCGCTTTCGCTAACTGCGCTGCCGTAGGGGCATGGGGGATTGCTCGCAGTCCCGTCGCTTGCGTAGATTGATCGCGCCTGTTTTCAAGGGAGGACACCATGGTAAGAGCAACGCAATGCGCCGTTTTACTGCTTCTTTGTTTGGCGTGGTCAACCGCCGCCATAGCAGGGGACAAGATCACTATTTGGTGGGCTCAGTGGGAGCCGGCTGTCGCCCTGCAGGAATTGGGCAATGAGTTCGAGAAGGAGACGGGGATCGCCGTCGAGGTAAAGCAGATCCCCTGGCCTTCCTATCAGGATCAGGTCTTTCTCAACTTCGGAAACAACCGGACGGATTTTGACATCGTCATCGGCGATAGTCAGTGGATTGGTCGCGGCGCCACCAAGGGGCTCTACCTCGAATTGACGGATTGGTTGCCCTCGGCAGTGGATATCTCGACGATCCATCCGCGCGCGGCGCGCTACTTGTGCGAATATCCACCCGGCAGCGGCAAGTTCTTTGCAGCGCCCTGCGAGACGGATGCCATTGGCTTTGTCTATCGCCGCGACTGGTTTGAGGACGAGGGCGAGCGCGCCGCCTTCGAGGCGCGCTACGGTCGCCAGCTGGCGCCGCCCGACACCTGGCAGGAGTTTCGCGATGTGGCCGAGTTTTTTCATCGCCCGGAGCAAAAGCGCTACGGCACGTCGCTGCTGAC
>JAYOYH010000058.1:0-27311 GCA_038153405.1 Gemmatimonadota bacterium
GCGAGGACCTCTTTACTGCCGACGAAATCTTTACCGCGCACAGCGGCGTCAAGGTGCACCCGGTGGGCCGCTTTGAAGATCGCCAATTACCGGCCCCCGGTCCGGTGACGGCGAAGCTATTGGAAATGGTCGAAAACACGCTGAGCTTTTCCGACGACCGCTTTAGGCACTTTTTTCAGTTTTTATAGTTGCCGCGTTGCCGGCTACGGGCGCGTCCAGCGCAGGTGGTGCAGCAGCGTGGCGCCGGTGGAATGCTCCAGCGGATAGTCGCGCACTGTAATGGAGTGGCTGTCTATCGCCTCCACGTCGTAGCCCGTTTCGCCGATGAGCAGCACGTCGCTGGGCGGCAGGTCCTCGGGCAGCGGCTGGGCCAGGTTCAGAGTGCGGTCGTCTATCGAATGGACCTCGAGCGCCGTGTGGCCGCGCGGCAGCTGCCAGCTGTAATCCCCAAACGAAAGCTCTCTTCCATCGAGCAGGTAGGCGGCTAGTGGCGCTCCGTCCTGGTCGACGGAGAGAAAGGCAAAGCGACCGGCCAAGGCGACGGGACCGTAGCAACGCCTGCGGTCGTCGGGTGCCGAAAAGATGTAGTCTGTGCGCTCGGCTAAGCGCACTTCCACGGCCAATGCATCGCCCGTCTCGCCGCTTTCCAACAGCCGCGCGTCGACAACGGGTGACGTTGCCTCTTTGTAGGGAACCATCAGCGCGGCGAAGTGGCTGGTCAACGGTGCGTCATCGGCCGTGCGTTCGGCTAGCAGCTGCTGCACGGGTGCGGCATTCTGCTGGCTGCCGTGACAGGAGCGCCAGCCCGGTGCGTCGGCCAGCAGCAGGCGTGCAAACGGACTGAGCAAGTGCCAGTCGAGCTGCGCGCCCTCGTGGGACCACGTCGCGCGCATCGGTCTGTTGGCCTGCGCCGTGCGCGGATGCTCCACCCATTTCAACCATTCGGCCAGCGTCTCTTCTGCCCCTTGCAGCGGATTGAAATCGGCCCCGTTATGTACTAACGCACCGTTGCAGTGGAACAGGTAGTGGTGGGTATGTCCGCCTATGACGCGAAAGAAATCCACCGCATAGCTGCTGCCGCTGGGTAGCCCTACCAATGCGCAGGTACGCTCGTATAGAGCGCACTGTGCGTAGGCCTGCGCCTGCGCGCGCACGATTTCCACGCCCGGCCCGCGACCCAACAGCGCGAGATTGGCGTCGCGCTCGGGATGATTTTGCTGTTGACCGTCGACGGCGACCAGATTGTGCGACAGCGTGCACTTGGTCCAGGCGCCGCGCGGATCGTCCCAGATATAGCCGCGATCGGCCGCCAGCTCGCGGCCGTGGGCCACGTAACTGATGCCGAGCGTATCGGTGTGGCGGTGACCGCCCTGAGCGGAGGCGTTGAAGTAGAGGGCCGTATGGCCGTGTGGATCGCCGTTGCGCAGCACGCCGACCTGCCAAGCGGGAAAGTACTCAGTGCGGCGCGGCAGCAACGCGGCGCCGTCGACGCGCAGTTCCGGGTCGCGGTGCCAGAGCGCGTACTCATCGCCCGCCTCGGCCAGCGGCTTGCCCAGTGCCTGTTCCAGCAGGCCTGCGTAGCGGCTGCCGTAGTGGGCGCAGAGCACCTCGGCGTGAATGGGTTGCAGGCCGTCGCCATAGTGGGTGTCGCCGATCACGGGATATTTCAGATTGGGGTCGAGCATGCGCACCATGCTTTCGAGCGCCAGTCGATAGCGGTCAAAGTGCGCGTAGGGTGCAAAATGGTCCATGCGCGTCCCGCTTTGGGGACGGTAGTCGGGCGGATCGCTATAGCCGTCCAGCAGGTCGGGCAGCGCGCGCATGAGCGTTAGGTACATATCCGAATAGGACGGCGATTCGCTGCAGAAGCCGTCGGCGTGAAAGCCCTTTTCGAGCAGACGTTGGAAGCCGTCGATGGCGCGGCGCACGCTGGCGGGGCGATCAAAGAGCCGACCGACCAGCGCGCTGAGCGCGCGGGCCGGCGGGCACTTGTTGTTGATCTCGTTCCAACACTCCATATCGGCACTGCCGGCCAGAATCAGGTCGTCGACGATGCGCTGCTCTCTATCGGGCGTAAACACTTCCGCGCCGCGCAGCAGGTCGTAGGCGCGCGCCATGTCGAGCAGCAAGGAAGCGTCGCCGCCGCTGCAGCCAAAGCGCCCCGCGCCCCAAAAGCCGTTAAAGAGCACGGAGTGATCGCCCTCGCGGTGACGCCCTGTAAACGCGCTGATAATGGTTTCGTGCGCAAAGCGCCCGCCGCGCGGATGGGCGCCTAGGCTGCGCGCCACGTCGCCCGGCGGCGCGTCTGCATAGGTGCCGTCGTAGGAGTGGAAGAGCCAGTAGGGATAGCGCGCGGCGGCGATCTCCATAATCCATACGGCGCGTTCGGCGCAGGCGCTATCGCCCGTCAGGGCGTAGAGTTGGGCCAGCGGTAGCACCTGGTCAAAGCACCAGCGGCCCTGCTTGGAGCGCAGCACGCCGCTAAAGCTGGTGTGCACGGGAAAGGTCACCCAGCGGTAGGCGTGCGTGCCCGTGCGGTCTTCGGGATGGGCGCGCTCGTCGTCGTTGAGATAGAAGGCGAAGGTTTGTCCCATGCGCGGCGCGGTAAGCGCGCCCGTTTCTGGGTAGGCTTCGTTGGGGTACTCCGTTTGGCAGTAGGTGCAGACCAGCCGCTCGGGATTGCGCACGTCCCACGCATAGAGGCCGGTCTCGCCCATTGACGAGAGGCGGCCGACGCAGGCCGGGCAGTTTTGCCCGTACTCGGGCCACGGCGTTAGCTCGGGCATCATGCGCTCGAAAAAGGCGCGGTCTTGCCCTAGGGCGTAGTCGACCTGCTGCCGCCAGCCGGCCACCAACCGTTGGGCCCAGGCGTGGCGGCGGTAGTTTTCGCGCGCGATGTGGACATTTTGTACGGGCATGGAGTGCGTCTACCAGCGTTAGGCGCTCTCTGGCGGCATGATCAACCCTTCGGGGTTGCGCACGCCGTAGAGCGGACCCAGTTCGCGGTAGTCGACGCCGATGCGCCCGTTCCAGTCCCAGCGCACAGTGCCGCTTTGCAGCGTCAATTCGCAGGTGATGCGCTGCGTGCCGCGGAACAGCCCGCTGGCCACGTCCGTGTAGCCAAAGTCGCCTTCGAGGATCTTGAGGCCGGCGACATCGGCCACGGCACCAACGCTCAGGTGGCCGAGCTCCTCGTGGCCAATCTCGCGCGCTGGATTGATAGTGGACTCGCGGATGACTTCTTCCAATGGCATGCCCATGACGAGAAATTTCGACATGACGGTAACCATGTCCATCATGTCTTCGTTCATGTTTTTGGTGTGCAAGTCGGTAGAAATCGAGTCGGGGTAAAAGCCCTGCTCGATGGCCGGCACGGCGTTGCGCCAGTAGAACGAACCGCCGCCGTGGCCCACGTCGAACACGATACCGCGCTTGCGGGCTTCGTAGAGATAGGACAGCACGTTGCCGTCCCCGTCGAGCCAGGGCACGTCGCCGAGAAACATATGCGTGCTGATATCGCCGGGTGCCATGCGCTGCGTCACCAGTTCGTAGTAGGGGCGTTCGCGCGGAAAGAGGCCGAAGTCGATCATGGCTGGCATGCCCGCCTGCTGGCCGGCTTGCAGCGCGCGTTCAGTTGAAACCCACTCGGTGCTTTTGAAATGGGCGGTCTTGGAACCGACGATAAAGTCGCTGTGCTCCTTCATCGTGGCCGCGGTGCGCTCGACGTCCATGTCAGAGACGTTCTGCTCCATATCGGTGTGCACCATGCCCATGCCGACGATGTTGAGGAAGGCGAACATCCGCGTCTGAAAGCGCGTGAGCACGCGTTCGCGAAAGTCGGGAAAGATGCGCCAGCCGGCGCTGCCGGTATCGACCATGGTCGTCACGCCGCTGCGAAAGGAAAAGCCGTCGGGCAGAATGCTGTTGTCGCCGGCCCAGGCCCCCTTCCAGCCGGGTGTGGCATACATATGGGTGTGGATATCAACGAGGCCGGGCGTGATATAGAGCCCGCTGACGTCGAGTACCTGCTGCGCCGACTCGGCGGGAATAGACGCGTCGACAGCAGCGATTGTGCCGTCTTTGATCGCCACGTCATGGGGTGCATCAACATTGTTTTTGGGGTCGATGAGGTGGCCGCCCTTGAGCAGCGTATCAAATTGCATGTCGGTCTCCCGTGCATCGTGAGTGGGCAAGTAGCGCGGTGTAGAGGGCGAATATCTCGCTAGCGCGTGGAGCCGTCAACTTTCGCAGGGCTATCCACTCCGCTTATCTTATCGGCACACAACTCAATTGGAGAAAGCAAACGTGAAGATTACGGCAGTAAAGACGCTGGCCTCGTGGGCCGGCCTGCGCAATTGGGTATTGGTAAAGGTTGAGACGGATACGGAGCTATACGGCTGGGGCGAGGCGACGTTGGAAGGCAAAGAAGAAGTCGTTATGGCGCAGATCGAAAAGATGGGTCGCGCGCTGATCGACCAAGATCCGCTGCGCGTCGAGCACATCTGGCAGCAGCTCTATCGGCACATGTTTTGGCGCGGTGGGCCGGTGCATAACTCGGCGCTGTCCGGACTCGACCAGGCGCTGTGGGACCTGCGCGGACGGGCGTGGGGCGTGCCCGTCTATCAGCTGCTGGGCGGTAGAGTGCGCGACTACGTACGCCTCTATACGCATGTCGGTATTTACCAGCCCGAGCGCATGGTAGAAGATGCGCAGCGCGACGTCGAAGACGGTTTTACGGCGATGAAAACGGGGGCGTGGGCCGGCGATGGCCGCCTGCCCGAACGCGAGCGCGTCGCCGCCTTTGCCGAGCGCATCGGTACCTTGCGTAAGGCGGTGGGCGAGGGCGTGGATATTATGGTAGACGACCACGGGCGCGGCACGCCGTCGAGCGCGGTGCGGCTGATGCAGGCGCTGGCGCCGTTTGACCTGTTCTTCCTAGAAGAGTCCGTGCAGCCGGACGATCTCGAAGGGCTGGTGCGGCTGCGCGCGGCCAATCCGCCGATGGACTTGGCCGCCGGCGAGCGGCTCTATTCCAAGTGGGACTATCGGCCCATACTAGAACAGCGCCTGCTCGACGTGATTCAGCCCGACCTGTGCCACGCCGGCGGCATCAGCGAGGTCAAAAAGATCGCCGCCCTGGCCGAGGCCTACTACGTGCAGATTGCGCCGCACAACCCGCAGGGGCCGCTGTCGACGGCGGCCGCTGCGCACTTGGGGATGGCTACCCCGAACTTTCTCATTCTCGAATACGTGCGTCAGGAGCCCTACCGCGATCGGGCGATGCGCGAGCACTGGCCCGTAGAAGGGGGGCGGCTGACGGTGCCGGACCGACCGGGCTTGGGCGTTGACTTGGACGAAGACGCCCTGCTCAGTAGCCCCATGCGCTCGGGCGGCGGTCGCGTCGATTCGTATGGAGCCGACGGACTCGTGCGCGACGTATAGAAACTCAAAAATTCTCCGAGAGGAAATACGATGGCGGATAAAAAAGACGCGCTGCGCTCGACCAATTGGTTTGCCGATCCCATGCACACGGGCTTTGTCGCGCGCGGCTGGATGCGCAATCAGGGCCACCCCGAGCAGATGTTCGACGGTCGGCCGGTCATTGGCATTTGCAACACGTTTTCGGATTTGAACCCCTGCAACGCCAACCTGCGCATTCTCGCCGAGCAGGTAAAGCGCGGCGTCTATGAGGCGGGCGGCTTTCCGCTAGAGTTCCCCGTCACGTCGCTGGGTGAGACGCTGATGAAGCCGACGACGATGCTCTTTCGCAATTTGGCCAGTATGGACGTCGAGGAAAATCTGCGCGCCAATCCGCTCGACGGCGTGGTGCTGCTGACTGGCTGCGACAAGACCACGCCGGCGCTGCTGATGGGGGCGGCCAGCGTCGACCTGCCGACCATCGTCGTCTCGTCGGGACCGATGCTCAACGGCAAGTACGAAAACCGCGACATTGGCTCGGGGACGGACGTCTACCGCTTTACTACCGAACTGCGCGCCGGCACGATGAGCCAGACGGAGTATTTGGAGGCCGAAGGGGGTATGTCGCGCTCGGAGGGGCACTGCATGACGATGGGCACGGCCTCGACGATGGCCTGTATGGTGGAAGCGCTGGGCCTGATGCTGCCCGGTGGAGCGGCCATTCCCGGTCCCGATGCGCGGCGCAAGCGCCTGGGCCACCTGACGGGCAATCGCATTGTCGAGATGGTGCGCGAGGGCGTGAAGATGTCGGATATCCTAACGCGCGCGGCCATCGAGAATGCTATTAAGGTCAATGCAGCCATCGGCGGTTCGACCAACTTCGTAGTGCACCTGCTGGCCATTGCCGGGCGCATCGGTGTGCCGCTGAGCTTGGACGACTTTGATCGGCTGGGTAGCAATATGCCCCTACTGGCCAACCTGATGCCGTCGGGCACCTATTTGATGGAAGACTTTTTCTACGCCGGGGGCCTGCCCGCCCTTATTGCCGAACTCGGAGACCAGCTGCACGGCGATGTGCTTACGGTAAGCGGCAAGACGCTGGCCGAAAACAACGCTGGAGCGAAGTGCTACAACCGCGATGTGATTGCTTCGATGGACGCTCCTTTTAAAGAGGCCGCAGGCATTGCCGTGCTGCGCGGCAATCTGTGTCCGGACGGGGCAATCATCAAGCCATCGGCCGCCTCGTCCGAGCTTATGCGGCATCGCGGTCGCGCCGTTGTATTTGAAGATGTTGAAGACTATCGGCAGCGCATTGACGACCCCAACCTGGACGTCGATCCGTCCTGCGTGTTGGTGCTCAAGGGCATTGGACCACGCGGCTTCCCCGGTATGCCGGAGGCGGGCAAGTTCGGGCTGCCGAAGAAGATGCTCGAGCAGGGCGTGCGCGATATGGTGTGCATTTCCGATGGGCGCATGTCGGGCACGGCCTTTGGCACGATCGTGCTGCACGTAGCGCCCGAAGCGGCGGTGGGCGGGCCGCTGGCACTGGTGCGCGAGGGCGATATGATCGAGTTGGACGTGGCCGCGCGCACGCTCCGTATGGATGTCGACGAGGAGGAGTTGGCGCGACGCCGGGCGGCATGGGTAGCACCCGAACCGTGCGCCGAGCGAGGCTATGCGCGCATCTACGTCGACCACGTGCTGCAGGCCGATCGCGGCGCCGACTTCGATATCCTAGTGGGCAAGTCGGGGCCTACGGAAGGACATCGCAGCTATCGCTAAAGAAAGTGGACCGATTGCGACCGACTGCGCTTCAGGCCAAACAAGAACGGTTTTAGTGATCGCCGCTATACTGTTCGCCGGCCTGCACGTATAGATCCAGCCGGTTTTGCTCGGGCGGCAGCGGACAGGTCGCGTAGGGCGTGAAGGCGCAGGGCGGGCTGTAAGCCTTGTTGAAGTCGATCGTCGCGCGGCCGTCGGCATGGTGGTCGACGATCAAAAAGCGGCCGCCGCCGTAGGTCTCTTGGCCGTTGCTCTTGTCGCCGAATACGACGAAAAACTGCGCGTCGCTCGCCTCGCCAAAAACGGCCAACCGGTACTCCTTGCCCTCGACAGAAAAAACGACATTGCCGGGCCACGGCGTCTGTGAAACGGTGCCGATGATCGACGGCACATTGATGCTGCGCGGCTCGGCAAAGGGCGCAAAGTGGCCTTCAATGCGCCAGGCCGGATCGGCGTCGAATGAAGGAATTCCCGCAAAATCCAGGCGCGTTGGACTCTGCGTGTCCTTTAGGCGCACGCCGTAGCGCCCGTCGCGTTCGATGGGGTAAAAGCGCAGCGAGCGGAAGCGCAGTGCGGGCGGATCGGCGTTTTGTAGATCGGTAAAGTCAAGCATTTGCACGGGCTGTTCGACGCCTGCCGTATCTAACCGCGTCACCCCGGACGCCGTTATAAGCGCGCTAACGCGATCGCCTTGCAATGTGAAAGATCCCATGTGCGACGGAGCGCCGTCGGGAAAAATAAGGTCGTTGCCCTCGGCCGAGCCAAAGGTGTTTTTCCCTTCGCGCAGCCAGTAGAGCCCAGTCAGGCTGAGAAAGCCTTCTTCGGCCGTGAGCGCCGCGAGGCGCTGCTGGCGCCAGTGCTCGATGCCGGCGGTATATTCGTCGGCCTGCCCCGTAGAAAAGCAGACCAGAGTCCAGAGGACGATAGCGAGCATGAGAATTTCCCTTTACAAAAACTGTGTGATAGGCCAGAGAAAACGCCAAAGAAGGCTTAGGGCTGTTTTTTATACTCGATAGGTCTGCTGAACATAGGGCGAGAGGTCTCATGTGCCAAAGGGCAAGTCGCCTATTTAATGGTCAGCACGTGTGGATAAAGTAAGGTCCTTACTTATATTTAACATGGTCTCGATGGATATATGAGCAGGCGACGGGCTGCACATGGTCTAGAGTGCTGCGAATGAAGAAGTCGCCAAAGCGGTGCGCATGGCATGCTGCATCGGTTAGGATCCATGAGACGCGTTATAGCAGTGTGCATGCGGAATGTGACAATACCATCAGAAGGGATAAAATCCAAAGAGAGACGACAACCGTTATTTGATTTTTGTGCTATAGCCAGTCCATTCTACCTGAACAAGTCGTTGAGCATTTTCCCCAAAGTGCGTGCGGATGGGTTCTTTTTAATGCTGCCACCGCTTAGCGCTAATAAGTACTAGTCGCGTTTTCGTTCATATGAGAATACGATCCGTGCTGCCTGGCCCGGATCAAGTGCATCGGTGCATTTTTCGACTGAAATAGTTCGGATAAGGCACCAGCCGCCCTACAGCTAAGCAATACAAAATTCATTCGACATACCGTAGACCCTTTCGCACAGATAGCACCTTCTATGTGTCGGTCATGGCTTGTGCTATGCGTGCATCCGAACCGCACGTGCATGAGCGAACGGTAGCAAATAGTGTGTGTAGTCCGAGCTATATACGCTCCAAAGCAGAGTACATTTTCACTCCTATCGGAAGATTGAGGCCATTTTTGTATGAGACGTCTTATTCATAATTTTACGCTCAACCCCAAAAATGATATTCTATCAGGCATGACCGTTGCGTTAGCGCTCGTGCCGGAAGCGGTCGCCTTTTCCTTTGTTGCCGGTATTGATCCCTTAGTGGGGCTATACGGTGCGTTTATGATGGGGTTCATTACGGCGCTTATCGGCGGTCGACCGGGTATGATTTCCGGTGCGACAGGTGCTATGGCGGTCGTGATGGTCCACCTGATTCAACAGGGCAACCTATATGGACTGACATTGGATACCCCCATAGAAAATCTGGGCGTACAGTGGCTGTTTATTACCCTGCTCTTGGTGGGTATCCTTCAGGTAGCTGCCGGTGTTTTTCGGTTGGGGAAGTTCGTTAGGCTCGTACCTCATCCCGTCATGATGGGATTCGTTAATGGGTTGGCCATTGTCATATTTCTATCACAGCTGGAACTTTTTAAAGAGCGAATCAATGGCAGTATGCAGTGGCTAGCTGTCGGCGAGCTATCCATCATGCTCGGACTCGTCGCCTTAACGATGGGCATTATGCACATTCTTCCGAAACTGACAAAGAAAATCCCCGCGGCATTGACGGCCATTGTCATCGTCAGCGGCCTCGTCATACTCGCTGATATGGATGTGAAAACGGTGGGGTCGTTTATACGAGAAGGGGGTGGTGAAGGGCTCAAGGGATCTCTACCTAGTTTTCAAATTCAGATATTTAGTCTGTTCCACACCGTAGAAGGTCATTGGGGATTGATCGTTTCCACGGCATGCTTACTGGCTGCTGTGGGTCTAATAGAATCTTTGATGACGCTAAACTTAGTTGATGATATAACCGAAACGCGTGGCAGCGGTAACAAAGAGTGCATTGCCCAAGGAGTGGCAAATACTGTAAATGGATTGTTTGGCGGTATGGGCGGATGCGCCATGATTGGCCAATCCATAATTAATGTCAATTCGGGCGGACGGGGTCGGTTATCTGGTATAGCGGCGGCTCTTGGCTTGTTGACGTTCGTCTTATTTGCAGCTGCATTAATTGAGAAAATACCGCTGGCGTCCCTTGTTGGGGTTATGTTCATGGTTGTAATCGGCACGTTTGCCTGGAGCAGCTTTAGGATTGTTAACAAAGTACCAACTTCTGATTACTTTGTGTTGTTTGTCGTGACGGCCGTTACCGTCTGGCAGGACCTAGCCGTTGCAGTTATTACCGGGGTCATTATATCGGCGTTGGTTTTTGCTTGGAAAAATGCAACCATGATCCGTGCCCGTAAACGGATTAAAGAAGATGGAACAAAGGTCTACGAGATATGGGGACCGCTCTTTTTTGGAGCCGTCCAGACGTTTAATTCAAAATTTGATGTCAGGAGCGATCCCGACAAAGTTGAGATTGATTTTGTTGAATCAAAGGTGAGTGATCACTCGGGCATTGAGGCAATAATCAACCTAGTGTCCAAGTATAAACACGTAGGTAAATCGATTAAATTGAAACATCTGAGCCCCGAATGTAAGATGCTTTTGCTCAAGGCAAATGCAAGCTTACAGGCGAACATTGAAACCTCTATTGATGATCCCAGATATCACGTGGTAACCGATAGTATGGACCGTGAGGTATAACAGAACTATTGGTTGTCTACTGGACTAGCTGCTCGTGCTAATTCGTGCTCAACGCAGCGCGCTTGTCCGTATAGTAGACCCGCTGTGTATAGTGGCGAAAGTATTTTTTCGGTTTTCATGTGAGTCCTATTTCGAATGGAGAAACTATTTCAATGCATAACTCAGAAGAGAAAAATACAGAATCGGTCGGAGAGGCGGGTCGAATTCAGGGCTTTGAGCAGGACGAAACCGATCGGCAAGCGGCCCTGCGCTGGGAGCCCGTTTCCGATCGCAAGATCCGCGTGGGTATTGCCGGATATGGCGTCTGTGGATTTGGCGCGGCGTTCCACTTTCAAGACCATCCCAATGTGCGCGTTGACGCAGTGGCCGATATCCATCCCGACAAATGCGCAGAGCTCGCTCGGCTGTGTCGATGTGAGACGACCTACGCATCGTGCGAGGAGTTAATTGCCGACGATGCGCTTGAAGCGATCTTTATTGCGACCGACGCGCCGAGCCATGCCCGGTTGGCCATTGCTGCGCTCAATGCCGGCAAGCACGTTGCCTCGGCCGTCCCGGCCGTCTTTGGCTCGTTGGAAGATGCCGATGCGCTCTTTGCCGCAGCGCAGCGCAGCGAGGGTAAGTATATGATGTTCGAAACGTCTTATTTCCATCGCGATCTCTACTGCATGCGCCAGATGTATCGGCAGGGCGACCTGGGCAAGGTGGTCTACTCCGAGGGCGAGTACTGGCACTACTTTGGCACGCCGCTGTCCGCGCACGGGGGCTGGCGCACGGGACTGCCGCCGCAGTGGTATCCGACGCATTCGAATGCCTACTACATGGGCGTGACCGGCGGTAGCTTTACCGAAGTATCGTGCATGGGAATGCCGAGCGCGATTGAACACCTGCAGCCGCAGAACAATGTGTACAACAATCCATTTGGCACGGAGGTCGCGCTCTTTCGCACCAGCGAGGGGGGCATGTCGCGGATGGCGGTAAGCTGGGACACGCCGGGCGAGGGGGGAGAGCGCGGGCGCATTCGCACGGAGCGGGGAACGTTTTATGGCGCGTTTAAAGGCATTGGCGAAGACCTATTGCCGGACATAACGCGCCCGCCCTTGCCGCCTGGCGTCGATGCGGGCGGCCATGGTGGTTCGCACGGCTACCTGATGAACGAGTTTGTCGAAGCAATTCTGCTAGATCGCACACCGCTTATTGACGTTGCGCAGTCGCTCAATATGACCGTCAGCGGTATCGTCGCACACGAGTCAGCGCTAAAGGACGGCGAGCTACTGAAGATTCCACAGTACGTGCTCTGAGAGGGCACGGCCGTAGAGTGGGTTACCTTAGACGGCTTTTCGTCTGCGCGGAAACAGAAAACTCCCGAGGAGCCCGCTCAGGATATTGACGCAGAGGGCTGCTGGAGCGATCCATTGAAAGCTGATGGGATCCGGCACGCTAAAGACGATTTGTCCGGTTGCCGGATCGGTTGAACGGGTGAGCTCGGCGCCGAACAGAGCCGGGTCGAGCCCCCACAAAGTGTGCAGCTCCGTTAGAATGGGACCGGAAAAAGCGATGGCAATGGCCGTTGTCGTTCCGCAGAGCGCCCCGATCCAAACGCCCGTTGGGCTGGCCTTGGGCACGAATAGCGCGAAGAAGAACAGGCAGAAAATAGGCGTCGTCAGCAAGTTGGATGTCTTGGTAGTCACGGCGGTGATATTCCCCGGCACGCCGCCCATCTGCGAACTGGCTAGGACGACGATGGCGCCGATTGCAAGCGCCAAGATGCGGACCATCAGAACGTGCTGTCGCTCTGAAGTCGGCCCTATTCCAAAGCGATCGAGCACGTCGCGCGTAACGACGGCGGTGATCGAATTCACCCCCGAATCGATGCTCGACATCGCCGCGGCAAACATCGCCGAAACGACCAGTCCCGAAATCCCTGTTGGCAGATGGAACGCAATAAAGTGCGGGAAGATTTGGTCGGCGTTTTCCTTTAACGACAGCCCGTCGGGCAGGCGGTCGGGATGGGCCGTGAAGTAACCCAGCAGCGCGAAACCAACGAGCCCCAAGGTGAGTGCCACGACGACCGAAACGGCCAACTGGGTCGCCAGCGCTCTGCGCGCGGCCGGCGCATCTTCTGTGGCCATAAACCGCTGCACGGAGGTCTGATCGCCGCCCGAAGTACACACGTACCAGACCACGTAGTTTAGCAGCGTGCCGACTACGGTCACGCGCACGGACAGATCCCAGCTGAAAAAGGGCTGCGTATCCCAGGTGGGGTTCCACGCCGTCGGCACCCAGTCGAGGCTGCCCAATTCACTGGTGATGGTGCCCAGCACCAGCAGCGCACCGCCATACAGCAGTACGGTCTGCATAAGGTCGGTGATGATGACCGCGCGCAGTCCGCCTAGCGACGTGTAGATGACGGCGATGAAACCCGTAGCTAATGCAATTATTGGGATCTGATCTTGGCCGACCCCGAGCATGATGGTGAGTGCCTTGGCTGTCAGGTAGATCAGCAGGGACATCCAGACTAGGCGCAGCAGGATGAACATCGCCGCGCCGAGCAGGCGAATGCTGAGTCCCAGCCGATCTTCTAATAGTTCGTAGGCGCTGGTTACGCGTCGCCGCATATAGACGGGCAATAGCACGAAGCCGACGATAGCAAATACGGCGGGTAGTGCGAGCATGCTAACCATATTGACCGGGCCTTTGCCCAGCGCTTCACCCGGCATTGACATATATGAGATGGTGCTCAGCAGAGTGGCAAATAGAGAGACTCCGACCAGCAGCGGATTCATCGCACCGGAACCCACGAAGTACTCCTCGGCCGAGCGCTGACGGCGACTGTACCACCAGCCCAGCGCCAGCGTTGCCGCGAGGTATAGTCCGATGATTGCCCAGTCGACCACGGCGAGACCGCCGGGTGCGCTGTCCCGTGCGACGGCCGGGTCGATGGCCAGCGCGCAGGTTGGCAACACCAACAGCCCGCCTACCCATGCGCGTTGTCCCGTGCGAGTAGAGCTAGGGCGCCGAGGTTGGGCGACTGCACCGCAGCGGTGCGCCAGGCATTGGGTTCTCTTGTCCGCCGCGCTGCTACTCCAAGTGTGGGGCGAGACCGAAGCGGAGCGTTGCATTTTCTGCGCTTTCTTGATGGAAGCGGAGCGTTAGGTTATCCAACGTAACATGACGAAGCTAGCGCTGGCGTCCGACGTTCTATATTCACCCACAGCGGTGGGCACTGAAGGTGCCAGTCCTTGCGCCGCATTCTGAAGAGAGGAAGTAGACCGTGAAAATATGGGTCGATGCGGATGCCTGCCCCGTAGTAATTAAAGAAATTTTGTTTCGTGCCGCCGAACGCACCGGTGTTGCACTGACGCTGGTGGCCAACCAGTATCTGCGCGTGCCCACATCCGAACATATCTCGGTTCTGGTGGTGGGATCTGGATTGGACGCGGCCGATGAAGAGATTGCAAAACAGGTAGAACGGGGAGATTTAGTGGTGACCAGCGATATACCGCTGGCAGCGGAAGTGATTGGCAAAGAGGGCCATGCCCTCAGCCCGCGCGGTGAATTGTTCTCGACGGAAAATATCGGCGCCATCCTCAATATGCGGGATTTTATGCATACGCTGCGAGCCAGCGACGTCGAGACGAGCGGCCCACCGCCGCTGAGTCAGAGCGACCGCAACGCGTTTGCCAACCATTTGAATCGCTTGCTAACCCAGTTTCAGCAGGGCACCTAGAGCGAGCGAGCCTCACCTTCGGCGGCCAGATCGATTTCGGCCACAAAGATATCGGCGGGTCCGGACTTGAAGTACGACAGTTCGTGCGGGTAGTCCGGCGGCGGCGCTTCTCGCCGCAGAGCGGCCCATCGCTCAATGTGGTGCAGGCGCTGTTTTTCGGCTTCGATGACGCCGCTCAGATAGGCGTGCTGCGAGTAGTAGCTGACGATCAGCCGATCCTCCTCTAACGACAGCAGCCCCGGGTAGGCTGCATCGCCGTCGCTCGGCAGCGCATAGATCGGCGTCACGCCGGTCTCGTCGAGTCGAAAAATACCGGTGTTGCCAGCGGGCCCATGCTGTGGAACCCAAGGGGCCGTGGGGTCGCGGCGACCGGCCACATAGACCTCAGCCCCCGACGCGCACAGGACCGGACAGTGGATCAGGGTCTCGAGGTCGATACAGGACCACGTAGTGTAGGGAGGGCGTGCTATATAGAGCAGTGCGTGCTGGCTGGGTTCGCGCTTGGTCCGCGAGACGCACCACAGCTCGCCGTCGGGCCGGAAGATAATATCCGCTTCGTTAAAGCGCGGCGTGGTGCGGTGGTCCACCGCGCGGATATCCTGCAGCTGCTGGGAGCTTTTCTCCTCGTCATCGGCTATTCTGGATACGGCGTGCCAGTCGCGCCCATTCGGGCTGGACAGCAGTTCGCCCCCTTTTTCGGCGCAGTAGAAGGTCCCGTCGTGCACCCGCACGCGCCACAGCCAGTAGTTTCTATCGCCAACCTGCGCTGGCGCCGACCAGCGGTAGCCGTCGCTCGAAACGGAGACATAGGTGTGGGCCACCTGCCGCACTTTTCCATCGATGGTTTCGTAGTGACTGTCGGCGCAAAATACAAAGAGCTCGTCGTCCGTGGCCGCTAGCTTGGTGTCTCTGGCGTCGTTGGGCGTTTTAAATACGGCGACTTCGTCCCAGCGCCTCAGGTCGGCCGATCGCATGAGGACGACGATGCCGTCTGGAGCCGAGTGGGCCGATGTGCGATCGTATACCAGCCAGAACGCGTCGTTCCAAAAGCAGATGTCGGAACACATATTGTGCCAGCCGTCTCGGACGACGGTGTGCTGGGATATAATCTGAGCCATGGGAACACGCCCTGTTGAGGGTGAACGTAGATGCCGGTATGTGAACAGTTGCCCGCAGGGGTCTGCATACCAATGTATGCGAATTCGGGCGATCGAAAAAATGCTCGCTTCGCTCTTCTCGATGGGCATGCTTGCCAGGGTGAACTTTTCGGCCTACCGTAACGCACCAATTAAAACGATTGAGTTGTTTAATGTAGCGCGCTCGATCGAGGGGTATAGCGCCTTGCTCAACGCACTGCGCGCGTCCGGGGTTGAAGTCTATAGCCGCTGCGAAAGTAGCGTTTACTGTTAAACGGAAAGGGGCCAGACAATGGCCAAGAAAGAACGTTCGCGGCAAAAGAATAAGAGCCCAAAGGTCGCGCGCGCTGCAGGCCGTGTTCCGGCAGATATAATCGAGCTGGGGTCTCGGCGAGAATTGTTCGTCGATGACTATCTGATCGAGCGAATGGACGGCATCGAACTGCGCCTGCACGAGCCCGTGCCGCGCAACGTAGCGATTGATCACGACGCGCCGTGGGAGGGCAATACCAGCGGCTACCACGCGATTTTTAAGGACGGCCGGCTGTTTCGCGCCTATTACCGCGGATCGCACTACGAGGCACACGGTGCCTACAAGCCGGTTGTGTGCTATGCCGAAAGCCGCGACGGCATCGAGTGGTACCGGCCAGAGCTGGGCTTGGTCAGCTTCAAAGGGTCGACGCGCAACAATATCGTTTGGGACGGCCCCGGCGCGCTCAACTTCACGCCGTTCCGCGACCGCAACCCAGCCTGTCGGGCGGGAGAGGAATACAAGGCGCTGGGCAGTCCGCACGCCAGCAGCCGTGAAGAGCAGGCCCTGCTGGCCTTTAAGTCTTCCGACGGCATTCACTGGAGTCTGCTGTCGAACAAACCGGTGATGGACCACACCACGGGCATCAACCTGTTTGACTCACAGAACGTGGCCTTTTACGATCCGCAGCGCGGCTGCTACGTCGAGTACCACCGCGATTCGATCTACCCGGACGGAGTGCGCTACCGCCAAATTATGACCTGCACCTCAAAGGACTTTCGTTGCTGGACGGAACAGCAGCTGCTCGACTACGGCGATGCGCCGCTCGAGCACCTCTATACCAACGCAGTGACGCCCTACTACCGCGCACCGCATATCTACATAGGTTTTCCCAAGCGCTTTGTGCCGGGTCGCCGCCGCTCCGGTCACCGGCCCCCCGGCGTGTCGGACACCGTGTTTATGACTAGCCGCGACGGGTTGCACTTCAAGCGCTGGGGCGAGGCCTTTGTGCGGCCCGGCCTGCAGCCGGAGCGCTGGGAGACGCGCAACAATATGACGGCTTGGGGTATGCTTGAGACGGCCAACTACCTGCCAACGGCGCCCAAGGAGCTATCGATCTTTGTCAGCGAGGGGTACTATGGCAGCGAAAACGTCCGGCTGCGGCGCTTCACGCTGCGCATGGATGGCTTTGTTTCGGCCAAGGCGCCATTGAGAGGAGGTAGACTGGTCACGCGGCCCTTCACCTTTGAAGGCGGTGCGCTGAGCCTCAATGTCAGCACCTCGGCGGCCGGATCGGTGCGCGTAGAAGTCCAAGAGGGCGACGGCCGGACCATTGCGGGATATGCTCTGAGCGACTGCGACGAGATCTACGGCGACGACCTAGAGCGCATGGTCACTTGGAAGGGGCGCGCCGACGTCGAGCCGCTGGCCGGTCGTCCGGTGCGCTTGTGCTTTGCGCTGAGCGACGCCGACCTATACAGCCTGCAGTTTACGCCGCTACCCCGCTAAAAAAACGCGTTGTGCAGCAGGCGCAGGCTGCGCCCGGGCTCGGGAGAGAGGTCTTTAATGCGGTTGAGGTGTTTTCGGTAGACCGCATCGGTGGCATTGTCTAGACTCAGCGAGAACGCGTGCAGGTGCCCGCGCCAGTAAAGTGTATACTGACCCGATAGATCCCAAACGGCATAGCCATCGGTCGGCGTCTCAAAGGGGCCAATGCGCCGCTGTGCGGTGGCCCAGCGCAGCGCTCCGGTCCACTCCAACGCTTCGCGCGGCTCGTACGTCAGGCCAACCCGTCCCTGCAGCGGCGGCAGGCGTGGAATGGCTTCGTCCCCTAAATCGGATAGCGTGCCCTGCACGTAGCCCAGCGTACCAGCCGTTTTCCAACGGGGCCTGATGTGCCAGGCGAAGGACGCCTCGATGCCGTGCATAAGTGCTTCGAGGCCAACGGTCTGATACAGGAACAGGTCGGCGCGTCGCCAGCTGCGCTGTCCGGTATTTTGGGGGAAGATGTATCCGTCGATATGGTTGCGGAACACGGCCATGCTGAGATGGTCTTTGTCGCGGCGGATCTCGGCAAAGACTTCTACGCCCAGTGCGCGCTCGCTGCCTAGACGGCCGTTGCCGACTTCGTAGGCGTAAGACGCCAAATGGGGTCCTTCCGAAAAGAGCTCTTCGACGCCTGGGGCGCGAAAGGTGCGCATGAGCGTAGCGCCCACGCTTACCTGGCTGTGCGGTTGATACTGAACGGACAATCCGCCGGATGCGCCGGAAAAGCGGCGCGGTTCGATGCGGCCGACCCAGCGCGAGTCACGTTCCTCTTCCGGCGTAATGCGGCGCGTATCAACGCGCAGTGCGCCTTGTGCTTGCCAGGGTCCGCTTCGCCAATCGCCGTACGAGAAGACGGCGCCGGCATATTCTTGGGCATCGGGGGTAAAGTTTAGCCCTGCTGCCGCATAGTTGCGATACTCATACCAAATGCCCAGCGCTGCGCGCTGTCGAGCGCCCGAGCGTCCCCAGTGCATTTGCGCGCTGCCGTTGTGCGTTAGCACGCCAAACTCCATACCCAGCGCGCGGCCGTCTTCGTATTCTGCGTGCTCGTAGCGGGAAAAGGCGTGGTGTATATCGAGCATTTCGATACCAATGCGATCTACCCCTCGCCACCGACTGCGCAGCTCGGCGTGCTGGCGCTCCATTTCGATGGCAACGCCGTTGGAATGGCCGCCGTCGGGATTGGGTGGAATGCCGTAGTGTGAGCGATAGAAGCCCAGCGCCCCCCCGGTGTGGCCCCACGCGCGTATAGCGCTCATGCCCAGCGCGGCATTACCCGTTTTTATGTGGGTGTTGGACAGTAGCCCGCGCGGCGTCGAAACGTCTCCGGCCGTGCGCCAACTGCCGTCTGCGCGCAGGACGAGCGATCGACCCAGCGGCTGCACGTGCTCTAGGCCCAGCGACAGGCCGCGGCTGCCGCTTTCGCCCTGCCACGATGCGGCGCTCCCCGCGTGCGCTGGCCGCTCGCTGGGCACGTAGCCGCGCCGTACGTTGATGACGCCGCCCAGTGCATTGGAACCGTAGACCATGGTCTCCGGTCCGCGCACGATTTCGATGTGCCGCGTCGTCATCGGATCGACGGCCACGGCGTGGTCGGATGAGGTTGCCGATAGGTCGCCCGTGCGCTCGCCGTCTTCCAGCACGAGCAATCGGTCGCCGCTCAGTCCGCGCAGCACCGGCCGAGCGGAGGCTGGTCCCATGGAGCGCTGGGCGATGCCCGGCTCGTAGTCGATGGTTTCGGCGATGGTCTGGCCGAGATGTTGCCGTAGCTTGCTACCGCTAAAGACGACGTCGGGCTCGCTCAGTGGCACTAGTGAGCGTTCGCGCTGACCGTCGATGCGCACCTCTTCTAGTAGCAGTTCTCGGTGACCTATTTGCAGATCGACACGGGTGGTATCACCTGCTGTAATCTCCACGGCAAAGCGCGCGTCGTGGTAGCCGATGCGCAACGTTTGAACCACGCGGCGCCCTGCAGGTAGGCCAGTAAAGAAAAAGGCACCCTGCTCGTCGACCATCTGGACGCGGTCCGTGCCCTCCACGAGCACGGTGACCCACCCTACGGCTTCTTTGCTCTCGACATCAATAACGCGCCCGGCCAATGCACCGCTTTGCGCGCTGGCTGCAGCGGTGCACATGGCCCAAAGTACAAAGCCAATATGGCGCAGTGCTCGAGCGCAGCTGACCAGCGGAAGGCGCCGTGGTTTTCGCAGATGCGGCATGCTATACAACGCGGAGTACGATGCTACTCGTCTTCGTGGTCTTCGCCCGGACCGCTCTCCGTCACGCGCACGGCAAAGGGCAGCGCAACAAAGTCGGCGTGGCCGTTGTGATTGAGCTTAATGACTATTGTCGTCTCTCCTATGCCTTCTCCGACAATGTGGAAGGACCACATTCCATCGTCTTCGTGCCATTCGATTTCGGCGATCGCTTTGTCTGCGACGTCCCAGCCGAGGGAATAGCCATCGTCGGTGGCGGGCGAAAAGAGCGCGCCCTCTTCGTTCAAAAAGCGAACGCTCAGCAGCGCCGTTTCTTTTTCCAATCCGACTTCTACTTCACCGCTGACGGCCCCCTGTTCGTAGCGGACCAGTTCCACGCCGCTGTTATACAGCACAAAGCCAAACGCTTCGGCGTGTTCGTCTGCGCGGTCTTCGTTTACGGGATTGTCGTCACTGCATGCGGCGACGAAAAAGAGTGCGGTCAGTATATACAGGGTAGATTGTGCTTTAAACACGTTTCATTTCTCCGTTGAGTGGTGCGCTCTAGCCTGTGTAATAGCGCACGGCGCGAACGCACGGGGGTCTGTACAGGCGCGGTTCGATCCCGTCGCCGTATATCAGACTGCTGTGTGGTATAGAAAAACGGTGCCGCGTGCTATCCCACCTGCGGAATAGCTATGCGGACAGGTGTGTCGGCCATGCTGACGATAGACCCCGGTGGGGGTGCTGCGTCAGCTATGCAAAACGTGGAGGTGCTCGATTGGAAAGGGAAAAGCCAGAGAATAGCAGAAATTGGGGTACGGACCATTGGGAAGAGACGAACGCACGGCGCACCGCAGGGGAAAGCGCAATGGCCGCTGTAATCGACAGCTGCACCAAGCTGCTTTCCAGCATGTGAAACGGGCAGCTTTCGGGCTCGACCGAGAGGTCGTGAAAGAGCTGATGTCCGAGCGGCAGGCCCAGGAAAAGGCTCAGCAATAGGGTGCCGAGCAGCAGGTTGGCAAGCCGCATGCGGCGCGTTGGGCGATTGGGTGTGCACAGATCCATGCGGTTGAATATAATGCAGTAAAGGAAAAGCGATAGGCTCACTTTTTTTGTTCGTCACGCGCAGATACTATCGGTCAAAGACGGCAGCTCGACGCAGAAGACCAAAGTGGCTAATAGAGTAAATACAGATCAGTCTGAGGGGGCATACTCGCCGCGCGCGTTCCAACCGGGATAGTGCGCCTCGAGGGCCGACAGCATTTCGCGCGTGTAGTAGGGATGGCCGGCTGGTGGAAAGCGAAATAGCTCGCGGTCGCGCGCGGTGAGTTCGGCGATAAAGCGGCGGAAGTGCTCATCGCGCGCGACGTGCGTGTAGTGGGCGACGCCCTCCCAGTAGTGGTCGGCGCGTCCGTAGGCAAACTTCCACACGTAGCGCTGGCCGTCCTCGCGCCGGTAGGGACTGGCCGCGTGCCAGGTGTAGTTGTGAAAGATAGCGACCGAGCCGGCCGGTGCGACAAAGGCCTCGGCACGGCGTTCATTGCACTCGTGCTGGTTGGCGACAAAGAGCGTGGGCGCTTGGTCCTCGGCGACGTCTTCCAGATAGAACCAGAAGTTGAGCTGGGCGTGGCGCCGCTCGGAAGTGGGCGGCAGCAGTGAGTTGTTGCCGTTGTCGAAGTGGAATTCCATGCCGCCGCGCCCCGGGTAGGTGCACATCAGCAGGCCGGGCCGGTAGTGGATGGATTGGGTGCCTAAAAAGCGCTGGGCGAAGGCGATGGACTCGCGGTGGACGATGGCGCTGTTTAGGCAGGGTTCCGGATAGGGGAAGAAATAGTTGGTTAGGCGGTCTTTGGGCGGGTCGGTGCGCACATCGTCCCACGGCTTGAGCAGTCGGCGCGCGGCCACGGCCATTTCGGCCACCTGTTCGGGCGGCAGCAGGCGCTCTACGATGGCGTAGCCGCGCTGGCAGACCTGCTCAAAAACGGCGTCGTTGAGTTTTTTTTCCATAGAGCTAAAATTTCTGGAACCCCGCCCATCGGTTAGGCGTTTCACTCTATGCGGGTCGAACCGGTCACGACTCGCATCCCTCCCGACGGCGAGAGGCGCTTTTCGCAAGAAGCGCGCCTCTCGTCGTTTTTTTTTATGCTAGCAGCGCAGCTACAGTCTCATAGGAAGGCGGTGTGACCGGCGATTGACCCGGTGGCAGAATCTCGCCGGTCAACGCAAAAGCCTACTGCCAGAGCGGTTCGCCGTCTTGTAGCATGCTCTGCAAGAACGCTTCGTTGAGCTCTACGCCCAGTCCGGGCGCTTCCGTCATTGCGACGTGGCCGTCTTGGATGACGGGCTCGTCCGAGTTGATAACATCGTTCCAGGTCGGGTCGTTAAAGCGGTGGAATTCTAGGGCCAAGAAGTTGGGCACGCTGGCGCAGACGTGCGCATCGCCGACGGTGCTCAGTGCGCTGGAGTTGTTGTGCGGCGCAAAGGGAATGTAGTAGGTCTCAGCCATATTGGCGATTTTGCGGCATTCGCTTAGACCGCCGCACTTGGAGATATCGGGCATGATGATATCGACAGCCTGCTTTTCGATAATCTCGCGGAAGCCGTAGCGCAGGTAGGCGTTTTCGCCAGCGCAGATCGGGGTTTTGGTAGAGTGGGTGATGTGGGCCATAGCCTGGATGTTTTCCGGCGGCACCGGCTCTTCCAGCCACATTAGGTTTAGGTCCTCTAGCGCGTGGGCCACTTTCATGCCGGCGGTGGCGTCGTAGCGGCCGTGCAGATCGATGGCCAGGTCCATATGCGGCCCGACGGCCTCGCGAATTTCGTGCGCCTGGTCGACCATGATTTCCAATTCGCCGGGCGTGACCGACCAGTTCCAGGCGTCGGCCTTGTGCGGGTTGCCGGCATCGTCGAGGTCGAACTTAATGGCGGTAAAGCCCTTTGAACGGGCCTCTTCAGCGCGCTCTTGGCAGTTGGTCATGGCGCTGTCTACGTAGAGGCGCACGCGGTCGCGAAACTTGCCGCCCAGCAGCCTGTAGATCGGTACGCCCTGCGCTTTGCCGGCTAGGTCCCATAGGGCAATTTCGAGTCCGGTCAGTGCCGAGATGCCCAATCCGGCCATGCCGCCGCGGAAGATATAGCTGCGGCGGATGCCCTCGAAGCAGGCGTCGACATCGCGCGGGTCCTTGCCGATGAGCTGCTGGGCCATGGTCTGCGTAGAGCCGCGCCAGCCGCCGTCGACGTGACTGGCCTCGCCCGTGCCGTAAACCCCTTGGTCAGTGTAGATGCGCACGTAGTGGTAGAGGTAGCGCGGGCGGCCGTCGATGATCATCGGCACTTCAGCGGTTTTGACTTCGGTGATTTTCATGGAGTATTCCTCTCTATAGGATGAATATGCTTTCCGCGTTCGGCTTGCTGCGCGGGCCCACGCGCTCAGTCGAGGTGCAGCTGCCCGATGGCGCGCGTGGCGGCGTCGCAGTACCAAAGCACGCCGTCGCGAATCGTCAGGCCGTGCACTTCGGTGGGAGCCTCGACGCGCACTACTTCCCAGATCATGCCGGTTTCCACGTCCATGCGCGAGACGGTGCCGGCCGACGTATCGGCCACCCACAGGGTGCCGTCGGCCGCCCAGGCCAGACCGTGTACGCGCAGTCCGGGCGCGCGGAAGGCGTGCACTTCGGTCCAGGATTGGGCGTCTACGACGTGCACCTGCTGCGAGGGCGGCACGGCGATGTAGAGCCTGCCGTCTTTCCACTCCAATCCGTGCGCGCCGGTGACGCGCGCCGTCTGCTGATCGGCCCAGGTGACCTTGCCGCTGCCCGGCGAATCGTACTTGGCGATGGTTTCGCCCGTCGCCGGATCGAGTTTGGCAATTTTTAGCTCAAAGGTGGAGGCAATCCAGATATAGCCCTCGTCGTCCATGGTGATACCGCTGGAGTGCTCGGTATCGGTCGGTGCCTCAAAGAGCGTGGCGCCCGTCTGCCAGTCGAGCTGGTAGAGCTTGAGGTCGACTTGGTCAATGTACCACAGACCGTCCGCGGCGGCGTGCAGGCCGTTGGGCTGCGGGCCGGGGCTTTTGAAGCGCTCTTCGACGCGGGCAATTTTAAAAGCCATCGTAGTTCTCTCCTAGGCGCGCCGTGCCGCTGCGCCGATTAGGTGCTCAGGCCGTCTTGCCCAGCAAGTAATCCCAGTTCCTGCGGCGGATGGCCCGCTCTTTGTAGTGGTCGCTCTGCGAAACGCCCAGCGGGTTGGCGAAGGTGAGTATGTTGTTGGGGTCGGCAGACGAGGCGCGCGAATTCCAATCCGTCGCTTTGCTCTTGTTTTCCGGATCGTGGTTCCAACTCGGCTGTTCGTTGTCCTTGGTGCGGCGAAAGAGAAATTTGATCATATGGCGCTTGCGATCGGAGCGGTTGGCCGCCGTGCCGTGCCACAGGTCGTAGTGGGTAAAGGCGACGGTGCCGGCCTTGACCACTAGGGGAACTTGGCCGCGGATATTGGTGTAGTGCGCCATGCGGTCGGTCGGTGCGTTGCGGAACTGCGTGCCCGGCACGATAACGGTGGGCCCCATCTCGGGCGTGATATCGGTCGGGTAGTAGAGGCCGAGAAAGCGATTGATGAGCGTATCGCGACTGTTGAGACCGTCCTGATGCCAGTTCATATGGGCTGAGTTGGGCAATTTGCAGTGCCAGTGGCGGTGCGACTGCACCTCGTAGTCGCGGCCGAGTAAGCTGATGAGTGCGCCCTTGACCTGCGGGTGATCCAGCACCTGCCAAAGCTCGGGGACGGACTCGGTAATGGCGTCGCCCGGATTGTGGTCGAGTGTATCGAGTTGAGCGGCAATCGATTCGTTGAGGCCGGCGGGCAGGTCGGGTTCGACGAGGTGGTAGCCATTGACGATAAACTGTGCCACTTGGCCGTCGCTGAGCAAAAATTGATCATCCATTCACGATCTCCATTTTTTGCAAGATAAATTCGTATCCCACCACGTCCAATTCGCGGTCGTCAAAGGGTGCCTGCAGGTGGGGAAATTGCACGATCTGCCAGCCGTCGACCAGCGCATCGTGCACGGTTTTGTAGGGCCAGTCAAGAGCTTCGGCGCTTATTTCTACGCGAAAACCCGCGACGGGCTCGATCGGAGTCAGCCCAATGATGTCGGAGAAAACGCTGGGCGTGCGCGCGTGCAGGTAGAGCAGGCGCTGGCGCGGCTGGGGCATGGCGTAGGCTCTCTTTCGCAGCGAGTGAAAAATCGAGCGCTAATATAGCGACGCGGCTGAGCGGCGACCAGTGGCCAGTGGGCGACCTTTTGTGCGCACCGGGATTGGCATTAGTTTATGCTGGCATTGGCACAAACAGGAGAAGAGTGTATGAAAATAACCGCTATCCAAGCCGTGAAGCTGCAGATGCCCTCGGCCGCGCCACCCTCGACTGCGCGCGCCGCATCTTCCGTTACTTCGCCGCAGTACGCCGTGGGCCATCCGCAGGCTGCCAGCAGCACGCCGCCGCGCCGCCCGGGCTGGGCCGAAGAGGCCGAAGTGGCCAATCCGATGTCGCGTTACCCGCACGTCAAGCGCCACCGCTCAATGTGGCTGCCCAAGGAGTGGGGCGCCGTCTGGTGCAAGGTGACGCTGGAGGACGGCACTTGGGGGCTGGGATCCACGGCGCACGGTAGACCGGTGGCCGCCGTTATCGAGGATCACCTGGCACCGCAGTTGGTCGGCCAAGATATCATGGCCGGCGAAAAGCTGGCCGATATGATGTTTCGCCTGACCAAACCCTACGGCACGGTGGGGCTGGCTTCCTACGCCATTAGCGCGGTGGATTTGGCTCTGTGGGATGCGCGCGGCAGGGCGCTGGACAAGCCGGTCTACGAGCTACTGGGCGGACCGCAAAAAGAAAAGCTGCTGTGCTACGCTACGGGCAACGACGTCGATTGGTATCTCGAGTTGGGCTTCAAGGCGTTCAAGCTGGCCTGTCCCTACGGACCGGCCGATGGGCTGGATGGCCTGAAGAAAAACGAAGACTTCGTCGCAGCGGCGCGCGCGCAGATTGGCGATGCATGCGAGCTGATGCTCGACTGCTGGATGGCCTTTGACGTCGAGTACACCGTGCGCCTAGCCGAACGCCTGCGCCCCTACGGACTGAAGTGGATCGAGGAATGCCTGCTGTCGGAGGATTTCGACGGCCATCGCGCGCTGCGCCAGCGCCTGCCCTGGCAGGGGTTGGCCACGGGTGAGCACTGGTATACGCACGTACCCTTTCAGTGGGCCTGTGCGCACCGAGTCGTCGATATTCTGCAGCCCGATATCCAGTGGGTCGGCGGCATGAGCACCTGCCTCAAGATCGCCGCCGCTGCCGATGCGGCAGGCCTAACGGTGCTGCCGCACGGCGGCGGCGGCACGGCCTTTGGCCAGCACTTCTCTTTGGCGATGGGCTGCGCACCGCTGGCCGAGTACTTTATCGGTTCGCCGCCCGGCGTGCCGCTGGAAGAGCTGCCGCGCATGCCGGGGGTGGCCATTGCGCGGGACGGCTGCGTGGTGCCCAGCGACGGGCCCGGCTTTGGCATGGAGGTGTCGGAAGACTGGCTGGTGCCGTTTTTCTAGTGCATCGCCAGGTGGTTGGGTTAGCCTTGTAGCTCAGCGCGTAGCTGCGCGCCGTTGTCGTCCCACCACGTGTGCAAAATAGTCACATCGGTGCCGATGCAGAAATGCCGTACGCCCATGTCGAGAAAGGGCTGCTGGCTGCCGTCCAAAAAGCGCAGCTCAGCACGTGGTTGTACGCCCGCTTCCAGCGCTTTCCTAAATACGTACTCCTGCGCTTGTAGCACTTCAGTTGCTGTTCGTTCGCCGGGTTTACCGATATTCATAGCATAGTCGGCTGCACCCCACTGTATCATATCGACGCCGTCGACGGCGAGGATGTCTTCGAGCTGGTCAACGGCGCTCTGCTTTTCAATCATGACGACGACGACGATGTCGCGCAGGGCCTGCACATAGTCGGGGGTGCCACCATAGCCCATAAATGTAAATCGGCGCATGCCTACGCCGTAGGTGCCGCCCTCGTCGGGGTGATCGGCGCGCACGCAGCGCACGCATTCGGCCGCATCTTCGGCCGAGCGCACATCGGCAAAGAGCACGCTGTGGAAACCCGATCCGACGGCGCGCTGAGCGACGTAGGCGCGGTGCTCGGCATCTACTTTGATCATCATCGACAGGTTGTATAGATCGCCGGCGCGGCCAAGGTTGTCGAGATCGTGTAAATCAAACGGCGCGTACTCGGCAATAAATTCAACGTAGTCGTAGTGGCCCGTATGGCCGATGGCCTCAATAAGAGAAGGCCAGATGCTTTGAACGTGGGTGCCCAGAGTGGGTGCCCCCTGCTGCAGCTTCTGGCGCAGAATATTGGGTCGCATGATGCTGAGTTCGCCTCTTTTTAGAGTGGGTTGCTTTGATGTAGGTCGTCCTAGGTGCCCATGCGCTACACTTGCGTTTCCAAGCGGTCGGTAGCCGGCGCCGGCGCCGGCGACAGAGCGGATAGTTCGTCGCGCAGCGCATCGCCCATGTCGAAATCGGCCGCCGCCAGAGCGGGCACTAGCTGCTCGAGGTTGCGCCCGCCGATAATGGGTGCGGTGACGGCCGGGTGCGATTTGACCCAGGCCACGGCCAGCGTCACCGGATGCACGCCCTTGGCCGCGGCGCACTGGGTGAATTTCTCCGCGACCTCGTAGTAGACGTCGAGGCGGTAGCGCTTGGCGTAGTTTTCCTTTTCGAGAATGCGTCCGCTTTCAGGTCGCCTGTCGATGCCGTACTTGCCGCTGAGCAGCCCGCCGCCCACAGGGCTGTAGGGAATGACGCCGAGCTGCTCGGACTGCGCTAGGGGCAGGATTTCGACTT